>NZ_JBIAHY010000003.1:1194184-1204845 GCF_042870975.1 Streptomyces sp. NPDC006259
GCCGCGGGCGTCGACGGTGATCTTCTGCGACAGGTCGCCCTTGGCGACCGCCGTGGTCACCTGGGCGACGTTGCGAACCTGAGCGGTGAGGTTTCCGGCCATGAAGTTGACCGAATCGGTGAGGTCCCGCCAGACACCCGCCACGCCGGGCACCTGCGCCTGCCCGCCGAGCCGTCCCTCGGTGCCCACCTCGCGGGCGACGCGGGTGACCTCGTCGGCGAAGGCGGAGAGCTGGTCGACCATCGTGTTGACGGTCTCCTTCAGCTGAAGGATCTCGCCGCGAGCGGGGACGTCGATCTTCTGCGAGAGATCGCCCTTGGCCACCGCCGTCGCCACCTGTGCGATGTCGCGCACCTGGGTCGTCAGGTTGCCCGCCATGGCGTTCACGGAGTCCGTGAGATCGGCCCAGGTGCCCGACACGCCGGGCACCTCGGCCTGGCCGCCCAGGGTGCCCTCGGTGCCCACCTCGCGGGCCACACGCGTGACCTCGGAGGTGAAGACGGACAACTGGTCGACCATGCCGTTGAACACGGTCGCGATGTCGCCCATGAGGCCTTCGCCGTCGGCGGGCAGCCGGGTGCCGAAATCCCCGTCCCGAACGGCGGTCAGGCCGGCCAGGAGCTGTCTCAGCTCCTGATCGCCCGGCACCGTCTCGGCGGCCTCGGTGGCGTTGCTGGTCATGCGTACCCTCGTTCCGCTCCCCAGGAGCCCCCGACGGGGGCTCGGAACCGGGCCGCCCCGGTGGGGACGGCACCGCATGTCGTGCGTCCATTTCCGCAGTTCACGGATGTGCGCGATGAGAGAAATCCGCCGCAGGCTAACCCATGCGCCTGCGGCGGAACAAAAGTGTCGCGTCACGTGGGCCGCACAGGAGATCCACTGGGTGCGCACCTTGCATACACGGAAGGAAACGGGGTACTCGCCGTAGTTTTCCCCGAGGGCGCGGGCGCCCCCGTCAGGCGACCTCGGAGCCCAGCAGACCGAGCCGCAGCCGCGCCACCATGCGGCTGATGAGCCGGGACACATGCATCTGCGAGATGCCCAGCTCATCGCCGATCTCGGCCTGCGTCCGCTCCTCGACGAACCGCAGATGCAGGATCCGCCGCTCCCGCGCGTCGAGCTGGGCGATCAGAGGCGCCAGGGAGTTGAAGTCCTCGACCAGTTCGAGGGCGGGCTCCTCCACGCCGATGAAGTCGGCCAGGACCGACTCGCCGTCCGGGCCGCCGTCCGAGGTGAGGGCCGCGTCGAGCGAGGCGGACGTGTAGCCGTTCGAGGCCTTGCGCGCCTCGATGACCTCCTCCTCCGACAGGGACATCAGCTGCGACAGCTCCCGCGTGGTGGGCATGCGTCCCAGCCGTGACCGCAACTCGTCGGTCGCGCGGGCCAGCTCGACCCGCGCCTCCTGGAGCCGGCGCGGCACGTGGACCGCCCAGCTGGTGTCGCGGAAGAACCGCTTGATCTCGCCGACGATGTACGGCACGGCGAACGAGGTGAACTCGACCTCGCGGGCCAGCTCGAACCGGTCGATCGCCTTGATCAGCCCGATCGTCCCGACCTGGACGATGTCCTCCATCGCGTCGCCCCGGCCGCGGAACCGGGAGGCCGCGTACCGGACCAGGGAGAGATTCATCTCGATCAGCGTGTTGCGCACGTACTGGTGCTCGGGCGTGCCCTCCTCCAGGACGGCCAGCCGGTCGAAGAACGGGCGGGACAGCTCCCGCGCGTCCCTCGGGCTGACGTCGGTGGGCACGTCGATGAGCGGAACCCCTCCCAGCAGGCCGTCGGTGGCCCGCCGCCCTGCCGTGGCCGTTCGTTCCTGTGCTGTCACGGCCCTCATGCCGCTCACTCCGTTCGCCCGGGCCCGCCGCACCCCGGGGTCGGCGGGCCTTCCGATGACCCACTGCGTCTGCCCCTGAGGATTCGTCTCATGCCGGGAAGCGGGCAGCACTGCCTCCCGTGCGTGAACGAGCCGAAGTCCCGGACGGCACGCGGCCGGCCGAATGCGGGCGCCTGGGCCGGGTATCAGGGCGGTGGGGACAAGAGAGAGGAGCAGCGTGACCATCGACAGCATCTGGTCCTATCCGTCGGTCAGCGGGCATGCCGAAGGACAGGACCTCACGGGGTACGGGGTGGTCGGGACCGACGGCACACTGGGGCACGTCGAACGCGAGGACGGCCACCACGGCATGTGGCACCTGGTCGTCGACACGGGCGTCTGGCTGTTCGGCAGGAGCGCCGTCGTCCCGGTGGGCGTCGTGGCGTCCGTCGACGCGGAGGAGCGCAAGATATCCCTCGCCTGCACCGTGGACGAGGTCAAGGAGGCGCCGCGCTTCCGGACCGACAGCGAGACCATGGACCCCGCGTACCTGTCGGACGTCGCCGACTACTACCGGCGGCTGGCCGCGCGCGGGACCGCGACGGCGTGACCGAGCGGTGACCGTGCCACGAGTGACCGAGCGGTGACCGTGCCACGAGGAGAGACGGACCCGCGCGGGCCCGGGCCGGCACGCCCCGGGCCCGCGGGGATGATCCACGCCTGCCGCGGGCCGACGGCGCGGCGCCGGCACGGTCGGATCCGAGGCGACACCGACAGGTGATACGCCCGGCCCCGGCCCACCGCGCACGACGGAGCGACGTCGTCCCCGACGGGAAGCGACGCGACGAGACGCCCGCCACGGGAGCGGCGAACAGCCACGACCGCGGTCACCACGGCAGGAAGACGTGCACGTCCTTCCCCCCGCCCGCGGGCACCACGCTCACCTGGCTGCACAACGTGTGGATCAGGTGCCAGCCGATGCCCCCGCCCCCCGCGTCGGGGTGGAAGGGCCGCGGAGCCGGCGCCGTCGGGTTGGTGTCGTGCAGCGTCACATGCACCCCGTCGAAGGTGGAGCGCAGGTGCAGCACGAAGGGGCCCGGCGCGTACTGGACCGCGTTGGACGCCAACTCCGTGACGATCAGCACGATGTCGTGCCAGCACTCGGGCGCCACGGGCGGGGTCGCGCGGGCGAGGGTGCGGAGGAACTCCTCGGCGGCCAGGCGCGCACCCGTCACGTCCTGCGGTTCACCCGCGAAACGGGCGGTGCGGCTCGGAATCGTCCAGGAGGCCGGTGAGTCGTCACCACGGGGCTCGGTTGCCATGTCGTCGTGCGGCCCCCTGTCGCCGGGACCGTCGTCCTTTCTCGTGCGGCTCGGTCGTCGCCACTCCCCAGGGTTCCCTGGCGGGCGCGGTCTACGCGTCCGGCACCGGGCGGCGGACACCTACCACGCACGGCGACGGGGCGACCACGGCGCGTTCGGCGGAACACGTCGCCGCGTCAGCGGAACACGTCGTCCGCGTCGTCCCAACTCAGCACCTCCGCGGGGGCGCTCTCCCGGGGAACCCGCACACGGGCCTGGTACATGGCCTCGATCTCGGCGGCGTAGTGCCGCACGATCGAGTCGCGGCGCAGCTTCATCGACGGCGTCAGCAGCCCGTTGGTGTGGTCGAACGGCTCCGGCAGCACCCGGAACACCCGGATCGACTCCGAGCGGGACACCGCGTTGTTGGCCGCGGCCACCGCCCGCCCCACCTCCTCCCGCAGGGCGTTCTCCTCCCGCGCCTCCCGGTCGGAGCGGTCGCCCCCGTACGGCGGCAGGTTGCGGCGCCAGTGCGCCAGGAACTCCGGGTCCAGCGTGATCAGCGCGCCCACACAGGGCCGGTTGTCGCCGACGACCACCGCCTGATGGACGAGGGGGTGCATCCGCAGCCGCTGCTCCAGCGCGGTCGGTGCCACGCTCGTGCCGCCGCTGGTGATGATGACGTCCTTCTTGCGGCCGGTGATCGTCAGGTAGCCGTCGGAGTCCAGGTGACCCAAATCACCGGTGGCCAGCCAGCCGCCCCACAGGGTGGCCCGGGTGGACGCGTTGTCGTTGACGTAGCCCTGGAACAGCGACGGGCCGCGCACCAGGATCTCCCCGTCGTCGGCCACCTGGATCTCCGTACCCGGCAGGGCCTGACCGACGGTCCCCGTCTTCTCCCTGCCGAGGGGCTGCATGGTGATTCCGCCGCTGGTCTCCGTCAGGCCGTAGCCGTCGTGGACGTGGATCCCGATGCCCTCGTAGAAGAGGGACAGGTCGCGGTGGAGCGGTGAGCCGCCCGAGGTGGCGCGGTGCACACGGCCGCCCAGGGCGGCGCGGAGCCTGCGGTACACCGTCCGTTCGTACAGCGCGTGTTGGAGCCGCAGGTCGAAGCCGGGTCCCGAGCCCCGGCCGAGCCGTTGGCGTTCGACGGCCGCAGCGAAGTCCCGGGCGGTGTCGGCGGCCCGCTCGAACAGCGCGCCGCGGCCGGCTTCCTGGGCCGCGCGCAGGAAGTTCTTGTAGATCTTCTCGAAGACCGACGGGACCCCGTACAGGTAGGTCGGACGGAAGGATCGGAGCGCCTCGGCGAGGGCCTCCCCGTTCAGGTCCGGTTCGTGACCCATCAGGATGCCGCCGCGCAGGCACAGCCCCTGGATCATCAGCCCGTACACGTGGGAGAACGGCAGGAAGGCGAGGACGGACGGCTGCTGTCCGGGCGGCCCCGCGGTGTGCCCCCAGCCGGCCAGCAGGGTGTCGCAGGGCGAGGCCAGGCTGCGGTGGGTGAGCGCGCAGCCCAGAGGACGGCCCGAGGTGCCGGAGGTGTACGCGATCACCGCGGTGGAGTCGGGGAGCACGATCCGGCGCAGCGAGTCCACTGTGGTCTGCGGGATCACCTCGCCGCGCCGGGCGAGTTCCTCGAACGCCCCCGCGTCGAGCTGCCAGACGTGCCGCAGGGACGGCATCGCCGCACACACCGAGCCCACCGTCATGACGCTCTGCTCGTCCTCGACGATCACGCCCGCGCAGCCCGCGTCCCGCAGGATCCACTCGACCTGGTCGCGCGAGGACGTCGGATGGACGGGGACGACCTCGGCGCCCACCGCCCAGAGGGCGTAGCCGAGCACCGTCCACTCGTAGCGGGTGCGCGCCATGACCGCCACCCGGTTGCCCGGCGAGATCCCGGACGCGATGAGCCCCTTGGCGAGAGCCACGACCTCGTCGCGCAACTCCGCGGCCGTCACCTCCTCCCACGCCCCCGAGGGAGCGGAGCGGCGCGCGAGCACCGGCAGCGCGGGGGTGCGGGCGGCTGTCTCGAAAACGCTGTCGGCGAGACCTCCGGTCAGGGGCGAGGCGGCTGGGGGAGCGAGGGCGACGTCGCGCATGCGCTGCTCCTGACAGGTACGGGGTGTGACTCCGCCGATGAGGACAGTTATCGACGGTGGTCGAATGTAGCCCAGGCGGGACGGCTTGTGGCCGAGATCGGATAACTATTCCGCGTTGACGATCTCGCCCGCGGACCGTGTTGGTGAACCGCGGGTTCGGGGGACTCGGCAGACATGACTCACATCAGTCCCGACCCCGAACCGGAACGCAGCACAGGACTGGAACCGGGCGGCGGCGTGCCGCCGGGCGAGACCCCGCCCGCGGAGAGCAGCATGCCCGAGGCCGGACCCCGGGAGACCCACAATCCCCCCAAGGGCTGGGCCAAGGCCCCGCTCACCCTGATCATCGTCCTCACCGTGCTGGTCGCGGCCTTCTTCCTGGCCTATGCCCTGATCCTCATCTTCTGACCACGGCCGCTCGCCCTCCGGCCCCGGCGGGACCGGAGGGAGACGTCAGCCCTGGGTGAGCCGCACGCAGCCGGTGACGACCTCGCGCAGGCTCCCGGTGCGCTCCCACAGCGCGCGCTGTTCCACGGCGCCGTTGCCGTGCCGCAGCAGATCGGCACAGGTCGTCCGGACCCGCTCCAGGTCACCGCTGTCGGCCAGCGCCTCCGCCACATGGTCGACCAGGGCCCGCACCACCGTCTCGGCGGGCGCCGGGCGCATGGTCACCGGATGCAGCAGATCGCCGGCCAGTCCGGACTTGGCGGCCCGCCAGTCGGCCAGCCGCAGCAGGCTCACGCTGTGGTCGGTCGGCTCCCCGCCGGCCTTCCACTCGCGGGCCGCCGTCTCGACGAGCCCGCGCACCAGGGCGGCGACGAGCACGGCGGTCTCCGCGCGCAGACAGACGTCCGAGACCCGGATCTCCACCGTCGGATAGCGCGCCGACAGGCGAGCGTCGAAGTAGACCATCCCGTCGTCGAGGATCGTGCCGGTGGCCACCAGGTCCGCGACCCGCTGGTGGTACCGCTCCGCCGACCCGAACAGCTCGGTCGGACCGGCCGACGGCCAGCGGTGCCACACCCTGCTGCGATAGCTGCCGTACCCCGTCTCGTTCCCCTGCCAGAAAGGGGAGTTGGCGCTGAGCGCCAACAGCACCGACAGCCAGGGACGGATCCGGTCGAGGACGGCGACGCCCTCCTCGTCCGACTCCACCGACACATGGACATGGCAGCCGCAGACAAGCTGTTCACGGGTGGCGATGCCGTACTGCTCCGCCATCCACTGGTACCGCCGGTTCATGCTGACGGAGGGCCGCACCGGCAGCGGCGACGTCGCCAGCGCCGCCACCGTGCAGCCGATCTCCCCGGCGTGCCGGGCCGCGTCCCCGCGGATGCGGACGATCTCCTCCGCGAGTTCGTCCATCCCCGACTGCGGGTGGGTGGCGAACTCCAGCATCTGGTTGTGCAGTTCCTTCTCGAAGACATCCTGCTCGTCCCCGTCCCGCGAGGCGCGGGCGAGAACCGCGGCGGAGAGCGCCTGCGGTTCTCCGGTCCCAGGATCGACCAGGAGGAGTTCCTCCTCGACTCCGACGGTGCGCACGTGATGCAGCCCTTCTCCGGCAGTTGGTACGCACCCGAATGCCCCGTCGGGGCCGGTTCACACGGAGGTGGGCGTCAACCACACCGTGGCGAGGGGCGGCAGGGTGAAGGCGATCTCCCCGTTCTCCGGCTTGATCCCGTCGAGCAGACGCACGTCGCTGCCGCCGTACCGCATGTCGTCGGTGTTGAGGGCCTCGTACCAGACGGGGACGTCGTCCGGCACGGCGAGCCGGTAGTCGTGGCGGACGACGGGGGAGAAGTTGCTGACCGCGAGCAGGGGGACGCCCTCGGCGTCGTACCGCAGAAACGCGAAGACGTTGTCCTCGACCGCGTCGCACAGCACCCAGCGGAAGCCGCCCGGATCGGTGTCCCGCTGCCACAGCGCCGGGGTCGCGCGGTAGCGCGTGTTGAGGTCGCGGACCAGGTCCCGCACGCCACGGTGGTCGGCCGCGGCGCCGTACCCCTCGTCGAGCAGCCACCACTCGGGGCCGTGCTCCTCCGACCACTCCGCGCCCTGGGCGAACTCCTGCCCCATGAAGAGGAGTTGCTTGCCCGGGTGGGCCCACATGAAGGCGAGGTAGGCGCGGTGGTTGGCCCGCCGCTGCCACCAGTCGCCCGGCATCTTCGACACGAGCGACTTCTTGCCGTGCACGACCTCGTCGTGCGAGATGGGCAGGACGTAGTTCTCGCTGTAGGCGTACACCATGGAGAAGGTCATCTCGTGGTGGTGGTACTTGCGGTGCACCGGCTCCTTGGCGATGTACTCCAGCGAGTCGTGCATCCAGCCCATGTTCCACTTCAGGCCGAAGCCCAGGCCGCCGCTGTCGGTCGGCCGGGTCACCCCCTCCCAGGCCGTGGACTCCTCCGCGATGGTCACCACACCCGGGTTGCGGCGGTACACGGTCGCGTTCATCTCCTGGAGGAACGCCTTCGCGTCCAGGTCCTCCCGGCCGCCGAACCCGTTGGGCGTCCACTGGCCCGGTTCGCGCGAGTAGTCGAGGTAGAGCATGGAGGCGACGGCGTCCACCCGGAGCCCGTCGATGTGGAACTCCTCGCACCAGTACACGGCGTTGGCGACGAGGAAGTTGCGCACCTCGGTACGCCCGAAGTCGAACTCGAACGTCCCCCAGTCCGGGTGCTCGGCCCGCTGGGCGTTCCCGGGCTCGTACAGCGGGTCCCCGTCGAAGCGGGCCAGCGCCCAGTCGTCCTTGGGGAAGTGGGCCGGCACCCAGTCCACGATCACGCCGATCCCGGCCCGGTGCAGCGCGTCGACCAGGTACTTGAAGTCGTCCGGCGTGCCGAGCCGGGAGGCCGGCGCGTAGAAGCCGGTGATCTGGTAACCCCAGGACCCGGAGAACGGGTGCTGGGCGACCGGCATCAACTCCACATGCGTGAAGCCGAGGTCGTTGACGTACGCCGGCAGCTCGTCGGCCAACTGACGGTACGTCAGACCCGGTCGCCAGGAGGGCAGGTGCACCTCGTACACGGAGAACGGCGCCGCGTGCACCGGCACCTCCCCCCGGCGCGCCATCCACTCGGTGTCGTCCCACTCGTAGTGCGAGGCGTGCACGATCGACGCGGTGTCCGGCGGGACCTCCGCGCACCGGGCCATCGGGTCGGCCCTGAGGAAGCGGTGCCCGTGGCGCGAGGTGATCTCGAACTTGTACCGGGTGCCCTCGCCGACCCCGGGCAGGAACAGCTCCCACACCCCGGACGAGCCGAGGGAACGCATCGGGAACGCGGTGCCGTCCCAGTACGTGAAGTCGGCGGCGACCCGCACCCCCTGGGCGTTCGGCGCCCACACCGTGAACCGGGTGCCGGCCACGCCCTGGTGGGTCATCGGCTCGGCGCCGAGCGCCTTCCACAACTGCTCGTGCCGGCCCTCCCGGATGAGGTGCAGATCGAGATCGCCCAGCGACGGCAGGAAACGGTAGGGATCGTGCACCTCCGACTCGTCCCCCTCGTACGCCACCAGCAGTGTGTACGCCGGGACCTCGGCCAGCGGCAGGACGGCCGCGAAGAGACCGTCCCCCTCGGACACCAGCGGGGTACGGCGGCCGTCCACGAGGACGGCGACCGAACGCGCGAAGGGGCGCAGCGCCCGGAACAGGATGCCGCCGGGCACCGGGTGCGCGCCCAGCAGGGCGTGCGGGTCGTGATGGGCGCCCGCCAGCAGGCGTCCCCGGTCGACGGGGTCGAGCGTGGGCGCCGGCGGGCGGGGGCCGGCCGACTCGGGCCGAGAAGTGTCACGCAGAGCCATCGGTCAGCCTCCTCGGACGGCGAGTCGTTCGATCGCCGCCATGGGTACGGGTAGCCAGTCGGGACGGTGCCGCGCCTCGTACAGCACCTCGTACACGGCACGGTCGGTTTCGTAGGCACGCAGCAGGGCGTGCTTCTTGCGGGGATCCCAGCCGGCCCGTTCCGCGTACCCGGCGCAGAACGCCTCGCGGCAGCGGCGGGCCCACTCGGGACGCCACGGGCGGCGCTGCCGGGCGGCGTAGTCGAACGAGCGGAGCATGCCCGCGATGTCGCGGACCGGGGAGTGCGCGCTGCGCCGTTCGGCCAGCGGCCGGGACGGCTCGCCCTCGAAGTCGATGACGAACCACTCCCGTCCGGCATGCAGCACCTGCCCGAGGTGCAGGTCGCCGTGGATGCGCTGGGCCGGCGGGCCCGCGTCGCAGGCGGCCAGCGCGCCGAAGGCGGTGGTGAGCCCCGGTACGTACGGTCGAAGGGCCGGCACGTGGTGGGCGGCGGCCTCCAGCCGCTCGGTCATCCCGGCCGCCGTCCGCGCGTTGTCGCCGAGCGGTCCGGCGGGGAAGGCCGCGGCCAGCGCGAGATGCACCTCCGCGGTGGCGCCGCCCAGGGCGTGGGCCTGCGGGGTGAAGTCGTCCCCGCGGGCCAGCGCGTCCAGGGCCAGCGTCCAGCCGTCGGAGGCGTCCGGCAGGAACGGCTGGAGGACGCCGAGCGTCGCCTCCTGCGGATGGGTCGTGCGGTACCAGGCCACCGGGGCCGGCACCCGGCCGCACCCCTGCCCGGCCAGCGCGACCGGCACCTCCAGGTCGGGGTTGACCCCCGGCTGGATGCGCCGGAACACCTTCAGGATGAACGCGTCGCCGTAGACCAGCGACGTGTTCGACTGCTCGGCCTCCAGCAGTCGGGGAGCCAGGCCGGCCGGCACGTGGACCGACGGGTCGGACTCGAAGGACAGCGGACCGAGCGGCCCCGGATGCCGCATGCGTTCCAGCAGCAGATGCGCCGACCGCGGGTCCTGGAGCGCGTCGTGCACGGTCAGTCCGGCCAGTGCCCCCTCCTCGACCTTGCCGATGAGGGCCCGCCCCAGCCGCGGCGACAGGTGCTCCTGGATGCCGAGGAGCAGCTGGTAGCAGTCGCCGGGCGGGGGAGTGCCGCCCGGTGAGGGCACGCCCGACTGGCCGGTCTGCACCAGCAGGTGCAGACAGCCCGGATACAGCTCCGTCATGGACAGCAGACGCAGGTCGTTGAGGGGCCGGTCCTTGCCCGCGAACCAGCGCTGCAGGGGCAGCCACTCGCGCAGCAGTGACCCCAGCGTCCCCGTGGAGCGGACGCCGACGGCACTGCCCGGGCTCAGAGGTGCGGTCTTCTGCATGGTGACGCGTCCTTCCCTCGGCGCACGCTCACAGGCGCCGGCCGACGCGGGATGCGGCTCGGGCGAGCCGGAACCAGTAGAAACCGTGTCCTGCGAGGGTGAGCAGGTAGGGCAGTTCACCGATCGCGGGGAAGCGGACCCCGCCGAAGAGTTCGACCGGGTGGCGGCCGTCGAAGCGACGCAGGTCCAGTTCGGTGGGCTGGGCGAAGCGGGAGAAGTTGTGGACGCACAGGACGAGGTCGTCCTCGTACTCGCGCAGGAAGGCGAGGACGGCCG
>NZ_JBIAHY010000004.1:0-7871 GCF_042870975.1 Streptomyces sp. NPDC006259
AAACGCCCGGTCACATTCCGAACCCGGAAGCTAAGCCTTACAGCGCCGATGGTACTGCAGGGGGGACCCTGTGGGAGAGTAGGACGCCGCCGAACAATTTTTGGGAGAACCCCCGTGCCTTCAGGCACGGGGGTTTTCTGCGTTCGGGAGCTCTTCACGTTCTAGGATCGGGTTATGCGCTATGACCTGGTCGTCTTCGACAATGACGGTGTGCTCGTCGACAGTGAGTCGATCTCCAACCGGCTGCTGGCCGCCTATCTCACCGAACTCGGGCACCCGACCTCGTACGAGGACTCGATCAGGGACTACATGGGGTCCGCCATGCACCGGATTCACGACCTGGTGCGGGAACGGAGCGGGGAGCGGTTGCCGGCGGACTTCGACGATGTCTTCCACGCGCGGGTGTTCGCCGCCTTCGAGCGGGAGTTGAGGCCCGTGGCGGGGGTGACCGGCGTGCTGGAGAAACTCGCCGCGGACGGGGTGCCGTACTGCGTCGCCTCTTCCGGGAGTCATGAGCGGATACGGGTGGGGCATCGGGCGACCGGGCTGGACCGATGGTTCGAGGACGCGCGGATCTTCAGCGCGCAGGACGTGGGGAAGGGGAAACCGGCGCCCGACCTCTTCCTGTACGCGGCCGAGCGGATGGGGGTGGCGCCGGAGAGGTGCGTCGTCGTCGAGGACAGCCCGCTCGGGGTGCGGGCGGCCGTGGCGGCGGGGATGGATGTGTACGGGTTCACCGCGATGACGCCGGCGGCCAGGCTCGCCGGTGCCACGGGACACTTCGCCGACATGGGGGAGCTGACCGACCTGTTGCGGGGAGTCGGGCGCCGAAGCTGAACCATATTCATCTTTGGCTGGATCTACCCACGAGTACGCCGGGGCCCTACGCTCGCCGCCATGACAGAAGTGCTGCGGCGCGGTAGGGCCTCACTGGCGTTCGGCTTTTTCGCCCAGGGCGTCGCCTTCGCGCTGCTCGTGACCCGGATCCCGGCCATCCAGGACCGTTACGGGGTCTCCGACGCGCTGCTGCCCGCCTTCCTCGCCGCCGTGCCGATCCTCGCCGGCATCGGCAGCGTGGCCACCGAGCGGCTCGTGAAGCGGGTACCGCCCAGTCGGTTGCTGCGTTGGTCCCAGCCGGTCGTGCTGCTCGCGCTGCTCGGCGTGGGAGCGGGAGACCGGATGGCGGTGCTGGGTGTCACGCTCGCGCTGTTCGGGCTCGCCGTAGGCGCGTTGGACGCCTCGATGAACATGCTCGGGGTGAGCCTCCAGCGGGCGTACGGGCGGAGCATCATGCTCAGTTTCCACGCGGTGTACAGCCTCGGTGGGATCGTCGGGGCCTCGCTGGCCTGGGTCGGGGCGCACTGGCATCTCGCGCTGTGGGTGTCGTACCTGCCGGTGGTGCTGGTGCTGGTGCCGGCGGTGTTGGTGGGGAGCCGGTGGTACGTCGACGGGCAGGGGCCTGACGCCGCCGCTGAGGCCGGTTCGGCGGGGGACGGCGGGAGCGGGGGTGTGGTCTTCAAGGCCCTGCTGCCGTTGTGCCTGGTGATGACCTTCGCGTACATCGGGGACTCGACCGTGTCCAACTGGAGTGCGAAGTACCTCCAGGACGTGCTGGGGAGCTCCGAGCAGCTGGCGACCGTTCCGTACAACGTCTACATGGTGACGACGCTGCTCGGGCGGGCCATCGGGGACCTCGGGGTGCGGCGGTTCGGGGCCGTGGCGGTCGTACGGGTCGGGGCGTTGGTGGCGGCCGCGGGGTTCGCGGTGGTGGCCGTGGCGCCGGGGGCCTGGGCGGGGATGGGCGGGTTCACCCTGGTGGGGCTGGGGTTGTGTGTGCTGGTGCCGCAGACGTTCGCGGCGGCGGGGAGGCTGTTCCCGGGGGCCTCGGACGCGGCTGTGGCCCGGCTCAACGTCTTCAACTACGTCGGCTTCCTGGTCGGTTCGCCGTTGGTCGGGGCGCTGGGGGACGCGTGGAGTTACCGCGGCGCGATGGCGGTCCCGATGGTGTTGGTGCTGGTGACGTTCGTGTACGCCAGGTCGTTCGCTCCTCAACCGGACCGATACGGTGGCGGGCATGAGCGGCCGCGCACAGCTGATGTGGGACGAGGCAGTAACCGGGTATGACTTCGGTCCGGATCATCCGATGGATCCGGTTCGGCTGGCCCTGACCCGGCGACTGGTCGACGCGCTCGGGCTCGACCGGGAGGTGGAGATCGTGTCCGCCAAACCGGCCGGGGAGTCGACGCTGCGCCTCGTCCACCGCGAGGACTACATCGAGGCCGTCAAGGCCGCGTCCGCCGATCCGCGGGCGGCGGACGCGTCGTACGGGCTGGGGACCGTCGACGATCCGGCGTTCGCCGGGATGCACGAGGTGTCGTCCTTGATCGCCGGGCTGTCGGTCGGGGCGGCGGAGGCGGTGTGGCGGGGCGACGCGCTGCACGCGGTGAACTTCTCGGGCGGGTTGCATCATGCGATGCCCGGGGGCGCGGCCGGGTTCTGCGTCTACAACGACGCGTCGTTGGCCATCGCGCGGTTGCTGGAGCTGGGCGCGCGGCGGGTCGCGTACGTGGATGTCGACGTGCACCACGGGGACGGGGTGCAGGCGGCGTTCTGGGAGGACCCGCGGGTGCTGACGATCTCGCTCCACGAGCATCCGCGGACCCTCTTCCCGCAGACCGGGTGGCCGGAGGAGACGGGGGCCGGCGACGGGGAGGGCGCCGCGGTGAACGTGGCCCTGCCGGCGGGGACGGGGGACGAGGGGTGGTTGCGGGCGTTCCACGCGGTGGTGCCGGAGCTGGTCGCTGACTTCCGGCCGGACGTGCTGGTGACTCAGCACGGGGCGGATACGCACTTCGAGGATCCGTTGGCCCATCTGGCGGTGTCGTTGGACGCGCAGCGGGCTGTGCAGGTCGCCTGCCATGAGCTGGCGCATGAACACGCCGGGGGGAAGTGGGTCGCCCTGGGTGGGGGTGGATACGCGGTGGTGGACGTGGTGCCGCGGTCCTGGACGCATCTGGTGGGGATCGCGGCGGGGCGGCCCGTCGCGCCGGAGACGGTGATTCCGCAGGGGTGGCGGCAGGAGGTGTTCGCTCGTACGCGGCAGTTGGGGCCGATGCGGATGACCGACGGGCGGTGGCCGGTGTCCTGGGCGGAGTGGGAGGCGGGGTACGACCCCGCGGATCGGCTGGACCAGGCGGTGTTGGCCACTCGGCGGGCGGTGTTTCCGTTGCGGGGGTTGTTGGCGTAGGGGCGTAGGGGAGTAGGGGCGTAGGGGCGTAGGGGCGTAGGGGAGGGGGCTGAGGGAGGGGGAGGGTTGGGTGGGTGTGCGGGTGGCGGAGCTGTGGGGGTGCGGGTTCTGAGGGGTTAGCCCCCGCCGGCCTCACCCATTCCCTGCCCCAGGGGCTTCGCCCCTTCGACCCCACCAGCGGCTTCGCCTGGGGACTCCGGTGGGCCCCGCGCGGGCCGCTCACCGTGGTTCCCGAAGCTTCGGCCGCGGCGCTGCACCTCCTCCCCTCCCCTCCCAGCCTCTCCCCGGTAATGCCTGCCGGGCGGACTTGGGGGCTCGGTCGTGCGGGGATGCCGGATTGCGTTCGGCCGTGGTCTTACGCCAACCGTGGAGCCTTCTCCCGTTTGCCTGGTGGGGTGGGCGGGGGGTCCGGCACGATCTCAGGGTGTCGAGTCGGGGCGGGATGTCGGACTACGTGGTTCGCGTGGGGCTTGCGGGTGTGGTGGGGACCCAGAGGGAGGGGAGTCTTCGGCGGTACCGGTTGTTCGCGGCCCGGGATCCTCGGGTGTTGATCGGGATCGACCCTGAAGGGGCGTGGGGACAGCGGGAGTTGATCGCCCTGATGGCGGAGAAGTGTGGGGTTTCGGCCGATCTGGAGCACACTTCGGGGCATGATGTGATCGACCCGGAGCTGACCCTTTCCGCGCTGGACGCCTTCGCGGACCGGATCGCCGTGGTTGCCCAGCGTGGTGGGGCGGTGCTGCTCGGGACCGGACATCCGCATCGGCTCCTCGGGTTCTACGCAGGGATCGCAGACGCTTTGTCGGCGGCGGGATGTGTTGTTCTCACCCCGGCGCAGGGTCGTCGTGTCGACATAACGACCCGGTTCGGTCTACGCACGCTCGAACTCGCCTACGTGAGGGGTGTCGGGTTGGTGCGGGAACCCGGGCCCGAGCGCCCCGGTGGTGCGACCGGCGCGCACTCCCACTCGCCGCTCCCGGTTCGGCTGGCCCTGGCGGCGGCCGCGGAGGCCGGCGGACCCTTGCCGGACCTGGTGATCGGGGACCACGGCTGGGCCTGCGGGGCAGGTCAGCTGGGGTTCGAGACGATCGGGCTGGCGGACAGCGACGATCCCGCCCTCTTCGTCGGGGAGGCCGAGGGAACCCTGTCCGTGGTCGTTCCACTTGACGACGGCGCACGCGCCGAGTGCTACCTGCCGCTCACCCGCTACGTACTCCATCGGGCATGTCTCTCACCGTAGGCCCCCGATGGCTGCACCTCTTCCCCACTCGCATCACCCGCCCCTACATTGGGGAGTGAGCACGCAACGACGAAGAGTCACCGGAAGGGGAAGCCGGTGGCCGTCGAGTCGAGTGCGGAAGGTTCAGGTGTGTCATGGCTGCAGCTGGCGAGAGGCCTCTGAACGAGGTTCAGTTCCTTACCGTGGCGGAAGTCGCCTCGGTGATGCGAGTGTCGAAGATGACCGTGTACCGACTGGTGCACAGCGGTCATCTGCCCGCGATCCGGGTCGGAAGGTCCTTCCGCGTCCCGGAACAAGCGGTTCACGAGTACCTCCGCGAGAGCTACGTGGGGGTGGAAACCGCCTGACGACAGGGTGGGGGGACCCGCACCACAGGGGACTTCCAGGTCCCTCCGCCGCCTCGATTACGACCTCAGCGCTCGGGCGGGTAGGCTAGCCCCTCGTAGGTCGTATGGGCCCATGGCGCCCAGCACCGAGTGATGAGAAGTGAGCGAGGGTAGTCGTGGGCTCTGTTATCAAGAAGCGGCGCAAGCGGATGGCCAAGAAGAAGCACCGCAAGCTGCTCAAGCGCACGCGCGTTCAGCGTCGTAACAAGAAGTAAGTTCGTTCGGCGCGAACCGCGAAAGCGCGGTGTGGCCCCCCAGCCGGTGATCGGCTGGGGGGCCACACGCATGTCCGCCCTCCGTGCGACGGGCTGGACCCTGTGCGCGGACCCGGACGGGCAGGGTGGCTGATCCGGTCGTGCGGCCGACCGGTGCCGTGGCGTGGTGCATCGGGTGGTCATCACGGCGCAACACCGACCCGCTAAGTTGGCGCGGAGCGGGGAACGCGGCAGGGTAGGGACCGCGGCGGCGTGCGGAACGCGGCGGGGCAGGACGGGACCTAGTGCGGAAGGAAGGCGCTGATCTTGGGCAAGGTCGTGCTGGTGACCGGGGTGGCCCGTCAGCTGGGGGGCCGGTTCGTACGACGGATCCAGCGTGACCCGGACGTGGAACGGGTGATCGCGGTGGACGCCGTGCGGCCCGAACACCATCTCGGCGGTGCCGACTTCATCCAGGCCGACATCCGGCAGGCCGCCATCGCGCGGGTGCTCGCCGAGACCGGCGCCGACACGGTCGTACACCTGGACGTGACGGCCACCGCGCTCGGCAGCGGAAGCCGGACCACGGTCAAGGAGACCAACGTCATCGGGACGATGCAGCTGCTCGGCGCCTGTCAGAAGTCGCCGAACGTGAAGCGCCTCGTCGTGAAGTCCAGTACCAACGTGTACGGCTCCGCGCCCCGCGATCCCGCCGTGTTCACCGAGACGACCGCGGCCAAGTCG
The DNA here is from genome assembly GCF_042870975.1 of Streptomyces sp. NPDC006259. Taxonomy (NCBI): domain Bacteria; kingdom Bacillati; phylum Actinomycetota; class Actinomycetes; order Kitasatosporales; family Streptomycetaceae; genus Streptomyces; species Streptomyces sp. NPDC006259. Next base: position 5,812 of record NZ_JBIAHY010000004.1, read on the forward strand.
CTGCCCAGCGGCGGGTTCGCCAAGGACACCGTGGAGGTCGAGGGGTACGTCCGCGGCTTCGCCCGGCGCCGTCCCGACGTCGCCGTGTGCGTGCTGCGGTTCGCCAACATCCTCGGGCCGACCGCGGAGACACCGCTCGCCTCCTACTTCTCGCTGCCGGTCCTGCCGACCGTCCTCGGCTACGACCCGCGGCTCCAGTTCGTGCACGAGGACGACGTGATCGAGGTGCTGCGGATCGGCTCGCACGAGCCCGGCCGGGGCACGCTCAACAGCGGCACCTTCAACATCGCCGGTGACGGTGTACTGCTGCTGTCGCAGTGCTCGCGGCGGCTCGGCCGGCCCACCGTTCCGCTGCTGCTGCCGGCCGTCACGTGGGCGGGCACCCTCGTGCGTACGCTGGGCATGACGGACTTCTCGCCCGAGCAGATCCGACTGCTCACGCACGGCAGGGTCGTGGCGACCGACCAGATGCGCGAGACGCTGGGGTTCACGCCGAGATACACCACCGCGGAGACGTTCGCGGACTTCGCACGCAGCCAGGGGCCGGGTCTCCTGCCCCCCGAGGCCCTTGCCGGGGCCGTCGACCGGATCGCCGCGCTGCCCCTCGCGGGCGGCGGCCACCCCCCGACGCAGAGCGCCAACTGAGGAGCGCATCAACGATGGCGGACGCCAAGGTCATTCCGTTCGACGACGACCGGTCCCGCGGGAGTGCCGTGCAGCGGCCGTCGCGGCGCCGGAGCGTGGGGAGCCGGCGCCGGAACGGCGAGCCGGCGCCGGTCCGCGAGATCGGTGAGGCTGCCGGGATCGGTGAGGCCGGTGAGGTCGGCGCGGTTCAGGCCCTGCCCACCAGGGCCGTTCCGCAGGATGATGTGTCTGTGACCGGTGAGGAGCAGCGGCAGCAGCCGGACGACGGCGGCGGTGGCCTGGAGCGGCGTATCGCCGGCGGGCTGTCCTTCCTGCGCCGCCGGCTGACCGGTGACTACGACGTCGACGACTTCGGCTACGACCGGGAGCTGACCGACCAGGTCCTGATGTCCCTGCTGCGCCCGGTGTACGAGAAGTACTTCCGGGTGGAGGTGAAGGGCGTCGAGAACATTCCGGCCGAGGGCGGTGCGCTGATCGTCGCCAACCACTCCGGGACGCTGCCGCTGGACGGGCTGATGATGCAGGTCGCCGTCCACGACCATCATCCGACGGGCCGTCATCTGCGGTTGCTCGCCGCCGACCTGGTTTTCGTGCTCCCGGTCGTCAACGAGCTGGCCCGCAAGCTGGGGCACACCCTGGCCTGCTCGGAGGACGCCGAACGGCTCCTGGCGCAGGGCGAGCTGGTCGGCGTCATGCCGGAGGGTTTCAAGGGCATCGGGAAGCCGTTCAGCGAGCGCTACAAACTCCAGCGGTTCGGCCGGGGCGGCTTCGTGTCGACGGCGCTGCGGCAGGGTGCGCCGATCATCCCCTGCTCGATCGTCGGGGCGGAGGAGATCTACCCGATGATCGGCAACGCCAAGACGCTGGCCCGCGTCCTGGGCTTCCCGTACTTCCCCCTCACCCCGACGTTCCCCTGGCTCGGCCCGCTCGGCGCGATCCCGCTGCCCACGAAGTGGACGATCCAGTTCGGCGAGCCGATCCCCACGGACGGTTATCCGCCGGAGGCGGCCGAGGACCCGATGCTGATGTTCAACCTGACGGACCAGGTGCGGGAACAGATCCAGCACACCCTCTACAAGTTGCTGGTGCAGCGGCGGTCGGTGTTCTTCTGACGGGCGGGTGCCGCGGCGGGGCGCCCCGCCGCCGGCCGGGCCGCCGGAGGCCGCCGGCGGGAGACCGGTGCGGCTGTGCCGAGCCCGCGTAGCGGTGCGGGTGCGGCCGGGGGAGGGGCCGGATCACTGGCGCGGCGACGGTCTCGCGCGCTTCTGCCCGGTCCTCTTCCGAGCCGCGCGCGGACATGCCCGTACGGCGGTGGGGGGGGCCGGCCGGGGGGGGCCCCCCCCCCCCCGGACGGGGCCGGGGGGGGGCGCGAGTCCGGGGCCGCGCGGTCGGTACCCCCGCCCCGCCGGGGGGCG
>NZ_JBIAHY010000004.1:7881-60007 GCF_042870975.1 Streptomyces sp. NPDC006259
CGGGTCGCGGGCGTTTGGGCCGGGCCCTCTGCGGGGCCGGCGGGGCACTGCCCGGCCGGGGGGGGGGGGGGCCCCCCCGGGGCGGCCCCCCCCACCGCCGTACGGGTCCGTGCGGGGCCTCTAGTCCGCGTCCTCGCTGTCGATCCCCAGGCCCGGCAGGAGGCCGGGGAGGAGGGGCGGGAGGGTGACGTCCGGCTCGGTCGTCGGCGCGGTGGGCGGGGACGAGGTGCCGGTGTTCTGCGGCGGGTCGAGCAGGCCGCCGGTGTTGCCACCGAGGAGGCCGTCCTCGTCGGTGTCGGCCGACTTGCTGGGGCCGCCGGTGTGGGGGCTGCCGGTGGCCGGGGAGCCGCCGCCCGCGCTGGGCGTGGTCGAGCGGCCGGTGCCCGAGGCGCCGGGGGACGTGGGACCGGAACCCTGTCCGCTGCCCCGACCGCCGCCCTGGGCCGGGGGCTGGGGCAGCAGGGAGCGCAGCGGGGCGACTTCTTCGTCTATGGCGTCGAACACCGACGACACCTGTTGGCTGACGTCCCCGAGCTGTACCGGGAGCCGTTCGCGCAGGGCGCCCCAGACCTCTCGGTGGGAGCGCGAGAAGGCGGACAGGGCCTGCATGGGGCCGAGGGAGTCCGGATCGCGCTCGTACGCCTGGTGGAGCAGGCGGTGACCCTCGGAGGCGTCGTACCGCATGCCGGACAGGACACGGCGGATCTCGCCGACGGACTCGTGGTCGAGATGGACCCCGCCGCGGGCGCGCTCCATGAGCCGGCGCGCTTCGCTGAGCCGGGTGGAGGCCTGGTCGAGGTAGGCCTGGCCGCGCTCGCTGTCGCTCTCGGCGAGGTAGTTCAGCTTGAAATCCTCTATGCCGCGCTTCAGGCCGTAGAGCGAGTCACCGGGGAGGGCGTCGGAACTCGCGGCCGCGACCCCGCCGAAGGCGCCGGCGGCCACTCCGACGCTCAGACCGCCCGCGGTGAGTCCCTTGGCGAGCCGTGTGCGTGGACGGAACTTGCCCAGCGGTGTCGCCCGATGCGCACCCCGCGTCCGCGGAGTGCGCTGCTCGGGCACCGAAGGGTCCGCCGCCTCGCCCATGGCGCCCGCCTGAAGCATGGCCTCCATCGCGGCGACCAACTGCGCCCGCTGGACGACCTTGACCTCGGGGTCGAACTCCGGTTTGGGCAGCTCGGCGAGACTCGTCGCGAGGGCCAGGAGAGGGCCCTGCTCGGTCTTGCCCGCGGCTGCCGGGGCCGGCGGTGATCCTTCGGTCTGCTCGGCCGCCGTGCCCCGGTCGGACTGCTCCTCCAGGGCCTGGGCGAAGGCGTTCGCCCGCCGGTGCGCCGATACGTTCGCGATCACTGGCGGCACCTCCTCTCGTCATGACGGTCGACTCCCCGGGGGTCCTGAGGGTTGCACGTCCTCGATCGCTTCCACGCGAACGAGTGATCGAGGCCGGCCAGGACGTGACCGCAGGGAGCCTGTATCCCGCACAACGACTGGCGCGGCACTTGGGTTACGGACTGCGGATGATCGGATGGGGAAGTCAACGGACTTTCACTGACCGTGAGTTGACGTCGCCGACGGTAGGCGGTGGCGGGGCGGGGTCACGGCGGGGTCAGCGGGCGTCGTCCGGGAGGAGCCGGGCGAGGGTGCGGACGGCCCGGTACTGGAGGGTCTTGATGGCGCCTTCGTTCTTGCCCATGACCCGCGCGGTCTCGGCGACGGAGAGGCCCTGGAGGAAGCGCAGGGTCACGCACTCCTGCTGCTGCGGGTTGAGCCGTCGTACGGCGTCCAGCAGGGCGGCGTTGGAGAGGGACTCCAGGACGGAGTCCTCCGGGGAGCGCGCGACCTCGTTGGCGTCGAGCATCTCGCCGGTGGTGACCTCCAGCCGGAAGCGGCTGGACTTGAAGTGGTCGGCGACGAGGTTGCGGGCGATGGTGACGAGCCAGGCGCCGAAGTCGCGGCCCTGCCAGGTGAAGGTGCCGATCCGCCGCAGGGCTCGCAGAAAGGTCTCGCTGGTCAGGTCCTCGGCGGTCGCCTTGCTGCCCACTCGGTAGTAGATGTACCGATACACCGTGTCGCTGTACTGGTCGTAGAGCCGCCCGAACGCGTCGGCCTCGCCGGCCTGGGCCCGCTCGACGAGGTCCATCATGCGGGCGCTGTCGCTGTCGGCGGCCGGCCGGCGGACGGTGGGCGTGCCGGTCGCACGTCCTCGTCTGCCGACAGCCCGGCCGTCACCCGACCGCCGCCCCTCGACGACGGAGCCGCGTGCCGGCACCTGCTCGAGGCCGTCGGCCAGTGCGTAGCAGGGGCCGACGGGCGCGGCGGTGGCGAAGGCGGGGACGGCGTACGCGGTGGGGACGAAGCCGCGCAACAGGTCCTGGACCGTAGCGACCGTTGCGCGCAGCGTAGCCAGGCCCGAGGTGTCAACCCCGACGTGTGGGTACACGGGACTCCCAGAGGCAGAGCTTCCATCACGTGCAGTGCGGGACCGTTCACCCGTCGTAGCGACGGAAGGGGTACCGGATTGCGTCTGAGGAGAATAACGCTTCGTACAGGCCCTGCTACACCCAGTTGCTCAATTCACCGGTTACGTCGCTTCCGTAGCCTATTGACGCCCAATCAAGTTGCTCAGGGTGATCGCTTGTTGACCGAAAGGGTTCGCATTGCCGGTCGGGTGAGGGCGTGTTGTGGCGGTGCGCAGACAACGGGACTGGCCAGGCGGGTGCGGGGGTGCGGCGCTGGGATTGGCCGCGTTTCGCCGCGGTTGCCCGTCCGGGTGAGCGCGGTGACCGGGGTTGGACGGTCCCGGCGTCGAACGGTGGCGGCGTCCGCTATCGGCGGCGGCGGTGCAGCGCGATGGCCGCCGCGGTGCCGCCCGCCACCGCGCCCACTCCCGCGGCGGCCGGGATGCCGACCTTCGCCGCCTTGCGGCCCGTGCGGTAGTCGCGCAGCCGCCAGTCGAGCCGGCGGGCGTGCTTGCGGAGCTTGGCGTCGGGGTTGATCGCGTAGGGGTGGCCGACGAGGGAGAGCATCGGGATGTCGTTGTGGGAGTCGCTGTAGGCGGCGCAGCGGGAGAGGTCCAGCCCCTCCGCCGCGGCCAGGGCGCGGACCGCCTCCGCCTTCGCGGGGCCGTGCAGGGGCTCGCCGACCAGCTTGCCCGTGTAGATGCCGTCGATCGACTCGGCCACCGTGCCGAGGGCGCCGGTGAGGCCGAGGCGGCGGGCGATCACCTGGGCGATCTCCACGGGTGCCGCGGTGACCAGCCACACCCGCTGGCCCGCGTCGAGGTGGGCCTGGGCGAGGGCGCGGGTGCCGGGCCAGATCCGCTCGGCCATGTACTCGTCGTAGATCTCCTCGCCGATCGACTGCAACTCGGCGACGCGGTGGCCCTTGACGATCGACAGCGCCGAGTCGCGGGCCTCCTGCATGTGCTCCGGGTCCTCGACGCCGGCCAGCCGGAACCACGCCTGCTGCCAGGCGAACCGGGCCAGCTCGCGGGTCTCGAAGAACTTCCGCTTGTACAGGCCCCGGCCGAAGTGGAAGAGGGCGGCGCCCTGCATCACCGTGTTGTCGAGGTCGAAGAACGCGGCGGCCAGGTCGTCCCCGTGCACGGGGAACTGCGGTTCCTGTTCGGAGACGTCCTTGCGGGCGGCCTCCGCCGAGGCCTCGCCTGCCAACACGCTCCGCGCCGTGGCGGAGCGCCTACGGGGGGTGAGCCATCCGAGAGCGGCCATGGCGTGAGCATAGCCAGTCCGTTCCGCGGTTCCCTCCGCCAGGAGGTTCGAAGCGTGTGAACTCTTCGCGGCCGTGTGGTCGAGGAAGAGGGGAGGAGGACGACCGGGAGCATTCGTGCGGGGGCGCGGGAGAATGGCTGACATGAGTCCCCTCTTCCGCCGTAAGGGCCCCGCCCCGCAGGACCGGCTCGTGACGTTGATCGGCAAGCCCGGATGTCATCTGTGCGACGACGCGCAGGAGGTGATCGAGAAGGTGTGCGGTGATCTCGGCGTGCCGTGGGAGAGGCGGGACATCACCGAGGACCCGCGGCTGCACGAGCGGTACTGGGAGCAGATCCCGGTCGTCCTGGTGGACGGGGAGCAGCACACTTTCTGGCGTGTGAACGAGGAACGGCTGCGCGCGGAACTCACAGGCAACTGACCGGGCAGTCCAAGTGTGGCGAAAAGTCGCTTAGGATCGATGGTGACCAGATCTCGGGGGCGGGATTCGTGAGGAGAGTGTGCGGTTTTGCCCCCGACAACCAAGGAACGCGGGCGCGCGTGCGCCGGTTCCCCGCGAACGCGCCGGGGGCGCGTGACCCCGGTCACGTTGGCCGGGCAAATCGGACACCATCTTTGTGCACGCGTTCACAAAGACATAGCCTGCTTTCGACGGGGCGGTCCGGGGACGTGTGACCGCCTACAGCCCCGCTCTACCCGCAGGAGCACCGTGGCAACTGGCCGAACTCACCGACCGGCGACCCGTAGCCGAGGAATTCCCGAGGCCACCGTCGCCCGGCTTCCGCTGTACCTCCGCGCGCTGACCGCACTGTCGGAACGCTCGGTTCCCACGGTCTCCTCCGAGGAACTCGCGGCCGCGGCGGGCGTGAACTCCGCGAAGCTGCGCAAGGACTTCTCTTACCTGGGTTCTTACGGGACCCGGGGTGTCGGCTACGACGTCGAGTATCTCGTCTACCAGATCTCCCGCGAACTGGGCCTGACCCAGGACTGGCCGGTTGTGATCGTCGGTATCGGCAACCTCGGCGCGGCGCTGGCCAACTACGGCGGGTTCGCCTCCCGTGGCTTCCGGGTCGCGGCGCTCATCGACGCCGACCCCGAGATGACCGGCCGCCAGGTCGCCGGGATCCCGGTCCAGCACAGCGACGACCTCGAGAAGATCATCTCCGACAACGGCGTCTCCATCGGGGTCATCACCACCCCGCCGGGCGTCGCCCAGCAGGTCTGCGAGCGCCTCGTCGCCGCCGGAGTCAGCTCCATCCTGAACTTCGCGCCGACCGTGCTGTCCGTGCCGGACGGCGTCGACGTACGCAAGGTCGATCTCTCCATCGAACTGCAGATCCTCGCCTTCCACGAGCAGCGCAAGGCCGGTGAGGAGGCCGCGGCGCGGGACGGCGCGGTCCCCGCTCCCGCCGTACGCCGCGTGGACCCCACCGACCAGGGGCCCGACGGGGACGTCCCCGCCGTGATGCCGGCATGAGTCTCCTCGTCGTCGGGCTGAGCCACCGCAGCGCTCCCGTGAGCGTCCTGGAGCGGGCCTCGCTCTCCGCGGACGCCCAGCTCAAGCTGGTGCAGGACACGGTCGCGGCCGAGCCGGCCACCGAGGCCGGGGTCCTCGCCACCTGCAACCGCATCGAGCTGTACGCCGACGTGGACAAGTTCCACGCCGGTGTCGCCGAGCTGTCCACGCTGCTCGCCCAGCACAGCGGCGTCGGCCTGGAGGAACTCACCCCCTACCTCTACGTGCACTACGAGGACCGCGCCGTCCACCACCTGTTCTCGGTGGCCTGCGGACTGGACTCGATGGTCGTCGGCGAGGGGCAGATCCTCGGCCAGATCAAGGACTCCCTGGCCCGCGCCCAGGAAATGCACACCGCCGGACGGCTGCTGAACGACCTGTTCCAGCAGGCGCTGCGGGTCGGCAAGCGCGCCCACTCCGAGACCGGCATCGACCGCGCCGGACAGTCCCTGGTCACCTTCGGCCTGGAGCAGCTGGCCGCGGGCGGGGACGTCACCGCGTGGGCGCGGGGCAAGCGCGCCCTCGTCATCGGCGCCGGCTCCATGTCGTCCCTGGCCGCGGCCACGCTCGCGCGCGCCGGCGTCGCCGAGATCGTCGTCGCCAACCGCACGTTCGACCGCGCCGAGCGCCTCGCGCAGATCCTCGCCGAGAACGGCGACCCGGACATCGTCTCCCGCGCCGTGCCGATGGAGTCGGTGGCGGCGGAACTGACCCGTACCGACGTCGCCGTCTCCTGTACCGGCGCGACCGGACTCGTCCTCACGGCGGCAGCGGTCGCGGCCGCCGTCGAGGGCCGTACCGGAACACCCGCCGCCCGCACCGAGGACCGGCCGGAACCGGCGGACGTACGACCGCTGCCGCCGACCTCCGTCGGTACCGACGAGGCGTGTCCGCTGGACCTGTCCGCCGTGCGGCCGGGCTTCTCCGTGATGGGGGAGGCCGCCGTGGCCGGCATGGACGCGGCCACGCTCGAGCAGCACGCGGCCTGGGCCGCCGGCCCCACCGCCGACCGCCGGGAGGCCGCGCGCCGCCCCGAGGCCGAAGCCGAGCTGATCACCGCGCTCGCCGCGACCGCCGCCACCGTCGGCCGCATCCCCGAGCGCCGCGTTCCCGAACCCGCCCCCGTGCCCGCACGGCCCGAGCCGGTACTGTTCCTGCTGGACCTGGCGATGCCGCGGGACGTCGACGCGGCCGCGCACCGGCTCGCCGGGGTACGGCTGGTGGACATCGAGTCGCTCGCCGAGGCCTCCGCGGACGCGCCGATGGCCGCCGACGTCGACCAGGTGCGGCGGATCGTCTCCGACGAGGTCGCCGCCTTCGGCGCCGCGCAGCGCGCCGCGCACATCACCCCGACGGTGGTCGCCCTGCGCGCCATGGCCGCCGACGTCGTCGCCGGGGAGATCGCCCGGCTCGACGGCCGGCTGCCCGGCCTGGACGACAAGCACCGCGCGGAGATCACCCAGACCGTGCGGCGCGTCGTCGACAAACTGCTGCACGCGCCGACCGTACGGGTCAAGCAACTCGCCGCCGAGCCCGGCGGCGCCGGATACGCGGACGCGCTGCGGACCCTGTTCGACCTCGACCAGGAGACGGTGGCCTCCGTCTCCCGCGCCGAGGACAGCACCGAGAAGAACGCAGAGAACCGAGGGCCGGCATGAGCGGCATGACTACGAAGGCACTGAGGCTGGGGACCAGGCGCAGCAAGCTCGCCATGGCCCAGTCGAGGCAGGTGGCGGACGCCGTGAGCCAGGTGACCGGGCGGCCCGTCGAACTCGTCGAGATCACCACGTACGGCGACACCTCCCGTGAGCACCTCGCCCAGATCGGCGGCACGGGCGTGTTCGTCACCGCGCTGCGGGACGCGCTGCTGCGGGGGGAGGTCGATTTCGCGGTTCACTCGCTGAAGGACCTCCCGACCGGGCAGCCCGAGGACCTGGTCCTGGCCGCCGTACCGGAACGGGAGGACCCGCGTGACGTCCTCGTCGCCCGGGACGCGCTGAAGTTCGCCGACCTGCCGCGCGGAGCGCGCATCGGCACGGGTTCGCCGCGCCGCACCGCGCAGCTGAACGCGTACGCGCGCGGCCACGGACTGGACATCGAGACCGTGCCGATCCGGGGGAACGTCGACACCCGGATCGGGTACGTGCGCGACGGCGAACTGGACGCGGTCGTCCTGGCCGCGGCCGGACTGAACCGCATGGGCCGCGGCGACGAGGTGACCGACTTCCTGTCGGTCGACACGGTTCTGCCCGCTCCCGGCCAGGGAGCACTGGCGATCGAGTGCGCCGCGTCCGACGCGGACCTGATCGCCGCACTCGGGGAACTCGACGACCCGTTCACCCGGGTCGCCGTGACCGCCGAACGGTCACTGCTCGCCGCCCTGGAGGCCGGATGCAGCGCCCCCGTGGGCGCGCTGGCCGACCTTCCGCCGGTCCTCGGCTTCGCTCGATCCTGGGGCGACCCCCAGGCCGACGGGCAGATTGTCAACGAGATGCGCCTGCGGGGTGTCGTCGGCACGACCGACGGTTCCCACCTGGTGCAGCTGTCCACCACCGGTCCCGTGCCCGAGACGTACGACCGGGCAATGGCGCTCGGCCGCGAACTCGCCGCCGAGATGCTCGCCCAGGGCGCGGCCGGTCTGATGGGGGAGCGAGCACAGTGAGCCCCACCACTCTTCCCGCCGGTCCGGAACAAGGGCACGTCACCTTCCTGGGTGCCGGACCCGGGGATCCGGGACTGCTGACTCTGCGCGCCGTGGAGGCGCTGGGACACGCGGACGTCCTCGTCGCCGAGCAGGATGTGCTCGACGTCGTCCGGACGCACGCCAGGCCCGGTGTCCACGTCGTGCACACGGAAGCCGGTCCGTTCTCGGACCCTCTTCCGGGCACGGGCGCACCGCGCCCGGCGACCGTTGACGGCACGTCAACAACCGCTCAGAGCCCCGCTGTGCGGGATGCCGCACATCTTGTCATGGAGGCCGCGCGGGGCGGCAGGCGGGTCGTGCGTGCGGTGTCCGGGGACCCGGGACTCGATACGTACGCGGCCGAGGAAATGCTCGCCTGCGCGGCGGCCGGTGTTCCCTTCGAGGTCGTCCCCGGTATCGCGGCCGCCGTCGGCGTGCCCGCGTACGCCGGTGTGCCGCTGCGCGACGCGCAGGGCGCGGACGTCCGCTTCGTCGACGCACGGACGGCCTCCGACCGGTGCTGGACCGAGGTCGGCGTGTCCGACGGGACCGTCGTCGTGTCGACGACGCTGGACTCCGTGGCCGCGGCCGCCGGAGAACTCGTCGCGGCCGGGCGCAAGCCCGACACCCCGATGACCGTCACCGTCGCCGGTACGACGACCCGGCAGCGGACCTGGAGCGCCACGCTCGGCACCATCGCGCAGACGTTGAAGCAGGCCAAGGTGCTGCCCTCGCCCGAGGGCGGCCGGCCGGTCATAGCCGTGGTCGGTGAGCGTTCCGCCCCCGCCCAGCGCGACCAGCTCGCCTGGTTCGAGTCCAAGCCGCTGTTCGGCTGGAAGGTGCTCGTACCGCGCACCAAGGAGCAGGCGGCCTCGCTCTCCGACCAGCTGCGGTCCTACGGCGCCGTGCCGCACGAGGTGCCGACCATCGCGGTCGAGCCGCCGCGGACGCCCCAGCAGATGGAGCGGGCCGTCAAGGGGCTGGTGACCGGGCGGTACGAGTGGATCGCCTTCACCTCGGTGAACGCGGTCAAGGCCGTGCGGGAGAAGTTCGAGGAGTACGGGCTCGACGCCCGCGCCTTCGCCGGGATCAAGGTGGCCGCGGTCGGGGAGCAGACCGCCAAGGCGCTGATCGCCTTCGGCGTGAAGCCCGACCTGGTGCCGAGCGGGGAGCAGTCCGCCGCCGGGCTGCTGGAGGACTGGCCTCCCTACGACCCCGTCTTCGACCCGATCGACCGCATCTTCCTGCCGCGGGCCGACATCGCCACCGAGACGCTCGTCGCCGGGCTCATCGAGCTGGGCTGGGAGGTCGACGACGTCACCGCCTACCGGACCGTGCGGGCCTCGCCGCCGCCGGCCGAGACGCGGGAGGCGATCAAGGGCGGCGGGTTCGACGCCGTGCTGTTCACGTCGTCGTCCACGGTGCGCAACCTCGTGGGGATCGCCGGGAAGCCGCACAACGTCACGGTCATCGCCTGCATCGGGCCCGCCACGGCCAAGACGGCCGAGGAGCACGGGCTCCGGGTGGACGTGATGGCTCCGGAGCCTTCCGTGCACAAGCTGGCGGAGGCGCTGGCGGAGTTCGGGCTGCGGCGGCGCGGCGCGGCGGCGGAGGCCGGGAGTCCGGTCACCCGGCCCAGCGAGCGGCGGCCGGGGGCGCGGCGGCGTCGGGCCACCTGAGGTGGTCCCGGACTGACCGCGGACATGGTCGTGACCGGTGGCCCCGGACCCGTCGAGCGGGTCCGGGGCCACCGCGGTTCGCCGTACTCCCGAGCGGTATCCGCGGCTCCGCAGCGGCCGCGCCGGTGCGGCCCCCTATCCCAGGGGCACCGTGTGGCCGTGGCGGAGCAGGTTCACGACGTCGGCGGTGCCGGTGGCGCCCACGACGACGTCCGGGGCGTGCCGGGCGGCCAGGTTGAAGGCGGCGACCTCGGCGTCGTAGCCGTCGTCGCCGGGGCGCAGCACCGGGCCGCGCACGTCGGAGAGGGCGAAGAGATCGGGAGGGTGGTGGGTGGCGGGCATCGCGGCCTCCTCGCGCGCAGGAGCGGCCGTCGCGGTCCTCCTTCCAGGATGCGCGCCGGGCGTCCGCGGCGCACACGGGGCGGGCGCGCGGCCGACGGGGCGTCGGCAAAGGGGTGGGTCCGGCGGGCGTAGCGTGGACGCATGACGACGTACGGATCCTTTCCCGGTTCGCGTCCGCGGCGGCTGCGGACCACCCCCGTCATGCGGCGGATGGTCGCCGAGACCCGGCTGCATCCGGCCGACTTCATCCTCCCCGCGTTCGTGCGGGAGGGCGTGAGCGAGCCGGTGCCGGTCCGGGCGATGCCCGGGGTCGTGCAGCACACGCGGGACAGTCTGAAGAAGGCCGCCGTGGAGGCCGTGGAGGCCGGGGTCTCCGGGATCATGCTCTTCGGCGTGCCGGAGGAGGCGAAGAAGGACGGCCTCGGGACCGTGGGAACCGACCCGGACGGCATTCTCCAGGTCGCGCTGCGGGACGTACGGGCCGAGGTCGGCGACGAGTTGATCGTGATGTCCGACCTCTGCCTCGACGAGTTCACCGATCACGGACACTGCGGGGTGCTCGACGCGCAGGGGCGCGTCGACAACGACGCCACCCTCGAGCGGTACGCCGAGATGGCCCAGGCGCAGGCCGACGCGGGCGCCCATGTGGTCGGGCCCAGCGGGATGATGGACGGGCAGATCGGCGTCGTCCGCGACGCGCTCGACCAGATCGGGCGGGAGGACGTCTCGATCCTCGCCTACACCGCGAAGTACTCCTCCGCCTTCTACGGGCCCTTCCGGGAGGCCGTCGGGTCGTCGTTGCAGGGGGACCGGAAGACGTACCAGCAGGACCCGGCCAACGCCCGTGAGTCGCTGCGCGAGCTGGCCCTCGACCTGGAGGAGGGCGCCGACATGGTGATGGTCAAGCCGGCCGGGCCCTACCTCGACATCCTCGCGCGGGTCGCCGACGCGGTGGACGTGCCCGTCGCCGCCTACCAGATCTCCGGCGAGTACTCGATGATCGAGGCCGCCGCCGAGAAGGGCTGGATCGACCGCGACCGGGCGATCCTGGAGGCGCTCACCGGCATCAAGCGCGCCGGGGCGCGGAACATCCTCACCTACTGGGCCACCGAGGTGGCCCGGACTCTGCGGTGAACCGGTGACCTACCAGGAGAGCGCGTCGTCCATGCTCTGCTGCCAGTACGTCACCGTCAGCGAGCTGTCGTAGTAGACGCCCGCGGCCGGGAGCGGCGGCGTCGCGGAGGCGCCGCCGTCGCTGTCCGGGGTGCGGCCCTGGAAGGCGACCGTCAGCTTCTCGGCGGTCGTGCCGCCGTCGCCGCTGCCGTCGGCCGCCGACAGCAGGACGCCCGCGTATCCGGACTCGCCGGGCGCGAGTGTGGTCACCGCCTGCGGCCGGGTCTCCTTCGCCGCCGTCGGCGCCCACTGCATCTCGTCGAAGCGGAGCACCGGGTGGTAGGTCAGGTCGCACGTCTTGCTGCCGGTGTTCGTGACCGTGAGCAGCATGTGGTTGAGCGGGCGGGGGACCGGCTGGGCGGTGACCTTCGTGTTCGAGCCGTTGCAGAGGACGCGGTTCTCGGGGGCGGTGGCGTCGTCGCCCTTGCCGCCTCCGTCACTAGTCCGGGGGGCGGAGGGGGTGGACGGGCTGGACGCGCCGGTTCCGCCGGCCGGCTTCGTGGGCGAGCCCGGCGCCGGGGTCCCGGTCCGCTGCGGCTGAGCGGTGACCGACGACGACGCGGGGGCCGACGCGCCCTCGTCGTGGGTGCCCGTTCCGTCCTCGCAGGCGGTCAGCGAGAGGGCGGCCAGTGCGGCGATCGCCGGGGCGAACAGGTGGGCGGTGCGGCGGGTGCGGCGGATGCGCATGGTGAAGTCCTCTTTCGGGACGGCCGGTTGGCGTACGCCGCTCGACCGGGGGCCGGGAGCGGCGTGCTTGGATGGCCACAGCTTGTGGGGGGATTCGTCCCGGCTGCCACGACCTGTGGACGATCCGGGACGCTGGAACGCCCGCACCGCGTTGAGCTGGGCAAACACGCCATCCCTGGAATGCCGGGATGGGACACGAGGGGTGGACGAACGGTGGCTGCGGCCGAGTTCGCGGAACTGCTGCGAGAACTGAAGGACCGGTCCGGGCTGAGCTACGGCACGCTCGCGAAACGGCTCCACATGAGTACGTCGACGCTGCACCGCTACTGCAACGGGGACGCCGTCCCCACGGACTACGCGCCCGTGGAACGGCTCGCCCGGCTGTGCAGGGCCTCGCCGGCGGAGCTGGTCGAACTGCACCGGCGCTGGATCCTGGCGGACGCGGCGCGGGGGAAGAAGGAGAGCGGGCCGGCGGTCGAGCCGGACGCGGCGCGGGGGAAGAAGGAGAGCGGGCCGGCGGTCGAGCCGGACGCGGTTCCGGCGGCGGGCGGGCGGGAGGAACCCGGTCCGGCGCCGGTGGAGGGTGGGACGGGCGACCACGGGCCGGGGCCGGCTGCCGGCGTCACCGACCTCGTGCGGGACGGCGCACCGCGGCCGTCGGCCGGCCGGCGTCGGCGGGCCGTGTCGGCCGGGGTCGCCGTCGCCGCCGTGGTCGGGGCCGCCGTTCTCGGGGTGCGGCTGTCCGGCGATGGCTCCGAGGACGCCGGGGGCGCGCGAAGGGCCGGGGCCGTCTCGTCCGTGCAGGGGAAGGGGGCGGTGAGCGCGTCGCCGTCAGGGACCGGGTCCCCCTCCGCCCCGCCGTCCGCGTCCGCGTCCGCTTCTTCTTCTCCTTCGGGTACGCCGTCCCCCTCGGCCTCCGGCGACGGGCGGCCCGGCGCGGCCGTCGAGGACAGCGGCGGGGCTCCTCCGCTCACGGTGGAGGTCCGCCCGAACGCCTGGCTGGACCCCTGCGGCCAGCACTACCTGATCGACCGTGAGCCGGGACGGGTCGCGCCGCCGCCTGTCGAGCAGGACGCGCCCGCGTGGGTGGCCGCGCACGGGGCCGTGTCCTCGGGGAACGAGTTCCTCCAGGTGACCGTGCAGGGGACCGGCGAGGAGACGGTGGTCCTCGACGGGCTGAAGGTCCGCACGGTCCGCAAGCGGACCCCGCCCGCCTGGAACGACTACGCCATGGGCTATCCGGGCGTCGGCTGCGGGGGCGGCGTGCCGACCCACTACTTCACCGTCGCCCTCGACGCCGCGCGGCCGGCGGTCGTGCCGGAGGCCGGACATGACGACTTCCCCTTCAAGGTCAGCGAGTCCGACCCCGAGATCTACTACATCGATGCCGACGCCTCCGCGTACGACGTGAGCTGGACGCTGGAGCTGTCCTGGTCCAGCGGCTCCCGGCACGGCACGCTGATCGTCGACGACGGGGGCAGGCCCTTCCGCACGAGCGGCAACAACGGACGCCCCGCGTACGAGTTCCCGCTCGGCGGATCGGCCTGGCAACGGGCGGGGTCCTCGCCCACGCCGTAGGCGACGCCCGAAGACGGCGGCCGGAACCCCGCGACCCCGCGTCCGCGACCCCGGCCCGCGACCCCGCGTCCGGGCCCCCGGCCCGCGCCCCCGGCCCGCGCCCCCGGCCCGCGACCCCGCGTCCGGGCCCCCGCGTCCGCATCCTGGAAAACCGTGTGTAGACAGCAGCTGTCTCTCTAGGCTGCGGGTGCGTGAGGACGAGGGCGTGGGGGATTGCCGTGCCCGTGGTTGAAGGAGCCGTTCCATGACCGTTGCCGCCGCACCGATCGCTTCCGTGCCGCCGCTCGCCGGGCGGGTGCGTGCCGTCGGGGGGTCGGCCGTACGGGACATCCTCGCCGTCACCGCGCGGCCCGAGGTGATCAACTTCGCGGGTGGGCTTCCCGCCCCCGAGCTGTTCGACCGGGAAGGTGTCGCCGCCGCTTTCCGGCACGTGCTGGAGGAGACGCCGGGGCGGGCGCTCCAGTACGCCACCACCGAGGGGGAGCCCGTCCTGCGGGAGCGGCTGGCGCGCCGCATGTCCGTGCGCGGGCTGCCGACGGACGCCGACGACCTGCTCGTCACCACCGGCTCCCAGCAGGGCCTGTCTCTGCTCGCCACCGCGCTCGTCGACCCCGGTGACACCGTCCTCGTCGAGGAGCCCTGCTATCTGGCCGCCCTTCAGGTCCTCGGCCTCGCCGGGGCCAGGATCGTCGCCGTGCCCGGCGACGCGGACGGACCGGATCCCGAGGCCCTCGCCGAGCTGGTCGTCCGCGAACGGCCCAAGCTGCTCTACACCGTTCCCACCTTCCAGAACCCCACCGGCCGCACCCTGCCCGCCGAGCGCCGCGCCGCCCTCGCCTCCGTCGCCGCCCGGCACGGCCTGTGGATCGTCGAGGACGATCCCTACGGCGAACTCCGTTACGACGGCGAGCGCGTCCCCTGGATCGCCGCCCACCCCGACGCCCGCGACCGGACCGTCCTGCTCGGTTCCTTCTCCAAGGTCATGGCCCCCGGCCTGCGACTGGGCTGGCTGCGCGCGCCGGCGGAACTGCGCCGGGCCTGCGTGGTCGCCAAGCAGGCGGCCGACCTGCACACCCCGACCGTCAACCAGCTCGCCGCGGCACGGTACTTGGCCGTCTCCGACCTCGACGCCCATGTGGCACGGGTCGCCGCCGTCTACCGCGAGCGACGGGACGCCATGCTGGCGGGCCTGCCGGACGCCCTCCCGGAGGGCACGGTGTGGGACCGCCCCGAGGGCGGCATGTTCCTCTGGGCCCGGCTGCCGGAGACGTACGACACCGCCGCCCTGCTCCCGCGGGTGGTGCGGGAGGACGTGGCCTACGTGCCCGGCGCCCCCTTCTACGCGGGTGCCCCGGACCGCTCCACCCTCCGGCTCTGCTTCGTGACGCAGACGCCGCAGGAGATCGCGGAGGGGCTGCGCAGGCTGGGCAGGGGGCTCGGCGGCGGGGTCGGGGCCGGCGACTGAGACCGGCCACGCCTCAGTCCCACCAGAAGGACCAGACGTGCTCGCCGATCAGCCCGCTGGCGTACGCCTCCAGGGTGCCGGAGCCCTGGAGGATGTTGTCCGGGCAGAACGCGAAGTGCTCGGCGGCCACCGCCTCCGCCGCCGCCACGGTGGTGGGCGGGGCCGCCACGGACACGGCCAGGACGTCGAAGCCGATGCCGACGACCCGTATGCCGAAGCGGTCCTCCCAGGAACGCAGGACCGCGGACAGCCGGGCCGTGTCGTTCTCATGGTTGACCGGGCCCGACCAGCCGATGGCGGCCGGTACGTCCGCGCTGCGCCGGGCCGGTACCAGGGCCAGGTGCGGCGCCTCGAACCACGAGGGCCCCTCACCCGCGAGGGCGTCGGCGATCTGCGCGGCCCGCGCGTCCGGATCGGCGTTGAGCGTCGGGGCGTCGGCCGGACCGGGCCACTCCTCGTCCTCCGCCGCCCACTCCTCCCAGAAGTCCTCCAGCACCTCTTCCGCGTCGTGGTCCCCCGGATACGACATGCGGGCGGGCGCCAGGTCCCATCGCTCGGGCCCGCCCTGCGAACCGCCCAGGTCGACGAGGACCGGGATCAGTCCGGCCCGCCCCGCCGGCCCGCCCAGCGCCGCCCAGTTGCCCGGCGCCGCGGTCCGCTCGGCATGCCACAACAGCGGCTCGTGCCAGACGCCTTGGTCCGTCATGTCGATCAGCCTGCCCGGCGGGAGCCGGAGTCCGAGGGAACGCCCGCTGGGATCGGACGCCAGCTTGGGCAGCGGGTTGGGAAGAGTCGCCATACCGGTGACTGTAGGGGCAGGCAGTGACATCGGGGCGGGGTGGCCGGACCGGCGACGGTCAGGGCACGGCGCCGGGGGCGGCGCGCCCGGCGGGCGCCGTGGCCGTCGGTCCCGGACCACCCCCCGGCGGCGGCTGACGGCCCGTCACCTCTGCGCGGGCGGGATCGACGGCCGCGCCGGGACGGGGATCCGGGCGGCGTCCAAGGGGTTCGCCGGCCGACGGACCCCGGCACGGCCGCGGCCCGTCCTCCTGGTGGAGGACGGGCCGCGGTACGTCGATCGTCGCTGTGGCCGGCCGGCGCCGGCCCGCCCTCAGAGCCTGTCCGGCGTCCGGATGCCCAGCAGGGCCATGCCCTTGTGGAGGGTGCGGCCCGTCAGGTCCACCAGGAAGAGACGGTTCTCGACGACCTCCGGCGCGTTGTCCGCGGACAGCACGTGGCACTGGTCGTAGAACGTCGTCAGGTGCGAGGCCAGCTGGTACAGGTACGCGGCGAGCTTGTGGGGCTCGTAGGCCGCCGCGACCTCCTGGACCGTCTCGCCGAACTGGTCGAGGTGCAGGCCCAGCGCCCGCTCCGCCGGGGCCAGTTCCAGCTCGGGGTGCGCGGCCGGGCGGGCCTCGCCCGCCTTGCGCAGGATCGACTGGACACGGGCGTACGCGTACTGGAGGTAGACCGACGTGTCGCCGTTGAGCGACACCATCTGGTCCAGGTCGAACTTGTAGTCCCGCACGGCGGAGGTCGACAGGTCCGCGTACTTGACGGCGCCGATGCCGACGTACCGGCCGTTCTCCTCGATCTCCCGCTCGCTCAGGCCGACCTTCTCCGCCTTCTCCCGGACGACGGCCGTCGCACGGTCCACCGCCTCGTCGAGGAGGTCGACCAGCTTGACCGTCTCGCCCTCACGGGTCTTGAACGGCTTGCCGTCCTTGCCGAGGACCGTGCCGAAGGCCAACTGGTGCGCGGTGGCGGAGCCGTTCAGCCAGCCGGCCCTGCGCGCGGTCTCGAAGACCATCTTGAAGTGCAGCGACTGCCGGGCGTCGACGACGTAGACGAGCGTGTCCGCCTTGAGCTGGAGGACGCGGTCCCGGATCGCGGAGAGGTCGGTCGCCGCGTAGCCGTAGCCGCCGTCCGACTTCTGCACGATGAGCGGGACCGGATTGCCGTCCGGGCCCTTGACGTCGTCGAAGAAGACGCACAGCGCGCCCTCCGAGCGGACCGCCACACCCGACTCCTCCAGGAGGCGGCAGGTCTCGGCCAGCATGTCGTTGTATCCCGACTCGCCGACGATGTCCTCGTCCCGGATCTCCATGTCCAGCTTCTCGAAGACGGAGAAGAAGTAGATCTTCGACTCGTCGACGAACCTCTGCCAGACGGCGAGGGTGTGGGGGTCCCCGGCCTGGAGGTCCACCACCCGGCGCCGGGCCCTGGTCTTGAACTCCTCGTCCGCGTCGAACAGCCTGCGCGCGGACTTGTAGAGGCGGTCGAGGTTCGACATCGCCTCCTCGCCGCTCACCCGGGAGTCCTTGTGGTCCAGCTCGTGCGGGTGCTCGTCCAGGTACTGGATGAGCATGCCGAACTGGGTGCCCCAGTCGCCGATGTGGTGCCGGCGCACCACGGTCTCGCCGGTGAACTCCAGGATCTGCACCACCGCCGCGCCGATGACCGCCGACCGCAGATGGCCGACGTGCATCTCCTTCGCCACGTTCGGCTGGGCGTAGTCGACCACCGTGGTGCCCGGCGCTTCCGCGAGGGGAACGCCGAGACGGTCGGCGTCCGCGTACCGCGCGCCGAGGTTGTCGATGATCGCCCTGTCGGTGATCGTCACGTTCAGGAAGCCGGGCCCGGACACCTCGATGTCCTTGATCAGATCACCGGTGACGACCTCGGAGACGACCTGTGTCGCCAGCTCGCGCGGGTTGGCCTTCGCCTTCTTCGCCAGCGCCAGGATCCCGTTGGCCTGGTAGTCCGCCCGGTCGCTGCGTCGCAGCAGCGGGTCCGCGCCGACGGCCTCCGGCAGAGCAGCCGAGAGGGCGGACGCGAGGCGCTGTTCGACGGAGTGACTGAGGGACGTGACCGAGGCCATGGAGTGGCTGCCGTTCTGCTCGGGTTCCGGAAGTACTGCGGGAACCGAGTATCCCACGCGGTGAAAAGCGGTTTTCGCGGATGCGGTCCGGCCTGGGACAATGGACGGACTTCACACCTTCAAGCCTTCACACCAGAGGACGTGCCGATCGTGGCTCAGAGCACCGAGACCACCGACTGGGTCTCCCGTTTCGCGGATGAGGTCATCGAGGAGTCGGAGCGTCGGGCCGGGGGCAAAGCGACATCGCTCGCTGCCGCTCCACCGGTCGTCGTCGCGTCCGGACTCTCCCCCTCCGGCCCCATCCACCTCGGGAACCTCCGCGAGGTCATGACGCCGCACCTCGTCGCCGACGAGATCCGCCGGCGCGGGTACCGGGTCCGCCACCTGATCTCCTGGGACGACTACGACCGCTACCGCAAGGTGCCGGCCGGCGTCCCCGGGGTCGACGAGTCCTGGGCCGACCACATCGGCAAGCCGCTGACCTCCGTCCCCGCGCCGAAGGGCTCCCCGCACCCGAACTGGGCCGAGCACTTCAAGTCGGCCATGATCGAGGCGCTGGCGGAGCTGGGCGTCGAGTTCGACGGCATCAGCCAGACCGAGCAGTACACCTCCGGCGTGTACCGCGAGCAGATCCTGCACGCCATGCGGCACCGCGGTGACATCGACGCGATCCTCGACCAGTACCGCACCAAGAAGGCCCCGGCCAGGAAGCAGCAGCAGAAGCCCCTCGACGAGGCCGAGCTGGAGGCCGCGGAGGGCTCCGGCGCCGCCGCCGAGGACGACGGCAGCTCCGGCTCCGCCGGGTACTTCCCGTACAAGCCGTACTGCGGCAACTGCGAGAAGGACTTCACCACCGTCACCGCCTACGACGACGACAGCACCGAGCTGGGTTACGTCTGCGACTCCTGCGGCTTCTCCGAGACCGTGCGGCTCAACGAGTTCAACCGCGGCAAGCTGGTCTGGAAGGTCGACTGGCCCATGCGATGGGCGTACGAGGGCGTCGTCTTCGAGCCCAGCGGCGTCGACCACTCCTCGCCCGGCTCGTCCTTCCAGGTCGGCGGCCAGATCGTCGGCATCTTCGGCGGCAAGCAGCCGATCGGCCCCATGTACGCCTTCGTCGGCATCAGCGGCATGGCCAAGATGTCCTCCTCCAAGGGCGGCGTCCCGACCCCGGCCGACGCCCTGAAGATCATGGAACCGCAGCTCCTGCGCTGGCTCTACGCCCGCCGCCGCCCCAACCAGTCCTTCAAGATCTCCTTCGACCAGGAGATCCAGCGCCTCTACGACGAGTGGGACAAGCTCGACGCCAAGGTCGCCGGGGACGCCGGCTCTGGGGGAGGCTCCGCACTCCCGGCCGACGTGGCCGCCCACTCCCGAGCGGTCCGCACCGCCGGCGGCGAACTGCCCCGCACCCCCCGGCCGCTGCCGTACCGCACCCTCGCCTCCGTCGCCGACATCACCGCCGGACACCAGGACCAGGCACTGCGCATCCTCGGCGAACTGGACCCCGACAACCCGATCGGCTCCCTCGACGAGGCACGGCCCCGCTTCGACAAGGCCGAGGCCTGGATCAACACGCACGTCCCCGCCGACCAGCGGACCATCGTGCGCGACGAGCCGGACGCCGAACTGCTGAAGTCCCTCGACGAGACCTCCCAGCACTCGCTGCGGCTCCTGCTCGACGGCCTCGCCGACCACTGGTCGCTCGACGGCCTCACCCACCTCGTGTACGGCGTGCCCAAGGTGCAGGCCGGATTCTCCGCGGACGCGACGCCCAAGGAGCTGCCGCCGGAGATCAAGACCGCCCAGCGGACCTTCTTCGCGCTGCTGTACCACCTGCTCGTCGGGCGCGACACGGGGCCGCGACTGCCCACGCTGCTGCTCGCGGTGGGACAGGACAGGGTCCGGGCCCTGCTCGGGGAGTAGCCCTTCCCCACGCGTGCACGGAGGAGGGGGCGCCCGGTGATCACCGGGCGCCCCCTCCTCGTGTCCTGTCCGTCGCGCGACGCGGTTACGCGATGTGGTCCTCTTCCAGTTCCGCGCCGTGGCGCATCTGGAAGCGTTCCGCGAGGGCCTTCAGCGCACTCGGGCTCAGCGTCGTGCCGTACGTCGCCTGGATGTTGTCGCCCAGCACGCGGGGCGTCGGGTAGCTGCCGTCGATCGACTGACGGAAGACCTGGTAGTACGCCTCCTCGTCCGGCTCGCGGGGGCCGCCGCCCTCACCCAGTTCACGGGTGCGGCCGGGAGCCACCGGGATGGGGAAGCTGCCCGTCTCCTCCGGCGAGGGCTCCTGGGCCGGCGGTTCCTGCTGGTACTGCTGCTGGTACTGCTCCGCCTGGAGCTGCTCCTGGTACCACTGCTCGTACTGTTCCTGCGGGTCGTAGGTGGGGTCGTAGCCGCCCTGGTAGGCGATCTCCTGGGGCGGCGGCCGGAACCACGGGCTCTGTTCGGGCTCCGGTTCGCCCGCCGGGTGCTCCGCGTCCGCGTCCGCGGGTCGGCCGGGGCGCTGCTCGCCGGAAGGTTCCGCCTCCCGCTGGAGGGGTGCCGCCCCGGCCGCACGATCGCCCGCGGCCAGCGAGGCCGGCCGCGGTTCCCGCGGCGTCGCCGGTTCCTGCGAAGTCGGCAGCTCGTGCCTCGGGGCGGGCGGCAGCACGGCCGGCTCTATGCCTGCCGCCGCCAGGCCCGCGGGGGCCGTCTCGGCCAGGGGGACGCCGTAGCGGGCCAGGCGCAGGGGCATCAGGGATTCCACCGGGGCCTTGCGGCGCCAGGCCCGGCCGAAGCGGGAACGCAGGCGGGCCTGGTAGACGAGACGTTCCTGCTCCAGCTTGATGACCTGCTCGTAGGAGCGCAGCTCCCACAGCTTCATCCGGCGCCAGAGGAGGAACGTCGGCACCGGCGAGAGCAGCCAGCGGGTGAGCCGGACGCCCTCCATGTGCTTGTCGGCCGTGATGTCCGCGATCCGGCCGATCGCGTGGCGGGCCGCCTCGACGGACACCACGAACAGGATCGGGATCACCGCGTGCATGCCGACGCCCAGCGGGTCCGGCCAGGCGGCGGCGCCGTTGAACGCGATCGTCGACGCCGTCAGCAGCCACGCCGTCTGCCGGAGCAGCGGGAAGGGGATGCGGATCCACGTCAGCAGCAGGTCCAGGGCCAGCAGGACGCAGATGCCCGCGTCGATGCCGATCGGGAACACGTACGCGAAGTTCCCGAAGCCCTTCTGTAGGGCCAGCTCACGGACGGCCGCGTAGGAACCGGCGAAGCCGATCGCGGCGATGACCACGGCACCGGTCACGACCACACCGATCAGAATGCGGTGCATCCGGGTCAGCTGTATTGGCGCGGCCACCCGTACTCCCCTCCCCTTGCGTGTTGTTGCGCGCAACAGGGTGGCACATGTGTGCGGTCCACGTGTTGCCGGTACGTCAGCGCTTCTTGGCGGCCGCCGCCGAGACCGAAGCGGAGGCCGACGGTGAGGCCGAAGCGGACGGCGAAGCGGACGGGGACGCCGACGCGGTCTTCGACGGCGTCGACGGCGTCTTCGACGGGGCGGGCGACGAGGAACCGCCGCTCCCGCCCTCGCCGTTGGCCGCCTCGACGGCCGCCACCGCCTCCTTGGCCGCCAGCTCCGCCAACTTCACCAGCGCGGCCGCGTCCGGCGTCTTCTCGCCGGCCAGACCCGCACCGTTGTAGTCCACGGTGACGACGACGTTCTCCACCCGTGAGACGACCGTCTGCTGCTTGAAGGCGCCCTCGGACTTCTTCAGGTCGTAGCGCACGGTGGTCGCCTGGTCGCCCGTCCCGGCGAGCGGCTGCGACGTGGCGTTCTTCGCGCCCGTCGTCGCCGTGGCGCCCTGCACCTGCTTGGTGTAGTACTCCTGCGCCTGCTGCTCACCGCTGCTCGCGGCGTCCGTCTCGAAGCGGACCAGGGAGACGTTCAGCCAGCGGAACTGGGAGCCCTTCACACCGTTGTTGTCCAGGCTGGACCAGGAGCACGAGGCCCGCGCCGCGACATCGCCCGACGTGCCCTCCTTGCCCTTGGCGGGGGCCTTCGGCACCAGGGACGTCAGCGTCTTTCCCGACAGCACGCCGCACGCCTCGGGCAGCGTCTTGTACGCCGCGGCCTGCACGGTCGGCTCGGCACTGCGGGAGGTGCCGGCGGACGCGCCGCCGTCCTTCCGCGCGGCGGAGTCGTCACCGGAGCCGGAGCCGGAGTCCGAGGAGCAACCCGCGGCGATCAGCATCACGGGGACCACGGCTGCCGCCGCCAGGAGGCGGTTCACGCCTCCGGCACGCGTCGCTCGCCGGTCTCGCTGGGCACGCTGGTCGTCTCGCTGGGCTCGTCGCTGCATGGTTCCTTCACTCATGACGCTCGTGGTTCCTGCGGTCGGATCGGGGTCCGAGGGGCCACGGTACGCGGTGAGGAAGCGGTGCGTTTCCGCTTCCCGGGCATCGGGCATGCGGGACCCGCCGGCCCGAAGTGGCCTCAGCCGGCCAGGGAATCGGCGAGCTGCGCGGCCAGTTTCCGGGCGCTGTCCTGCATTTCCTTGCTGTCCGGGACGACGCCGAGGGACGTCGCCTGCTCCTCGTACTCGATGGTCACGATGACGTTGGACGTGCGGAACACCACAGTCACCGTGCGCTGTTCGGCCGTCGAACCGGAGCCGGCGAGCACGTCGTCGATGAAGGCCTCGTCACCCAGATCGTCCAGGAGCCGGGGCTGGAGGTCGGCGGAGGCGGAGGCGGAGGCGGAAGCGGAGGCGGACGCCGATGCCGATGCGGAGGAGGACGGGGACGGGGCGGCAGCAGCGGAGGCGGACGAGGAGGGCGTCGCCGTCGGAGTGCCGGACGGCGTGGGCGCGGGCAGGCCGGCCGCCGTCACCTTCCCGGCGAACAGCGTCTCCGCCTGGCTGTCGTCGCTGACCGCGTTGGAGTACGACACCACGCGCTCGAAGTCGACGTAGAGATGGTCGATGGCGTCCGTGGAGTCCACCTTCCAACGGCAGCCGGCCTTGCGGTCGGTGTCGAACGTCAGCGTCGCCTGGCCTTCGTAGGCGGTCTCGCGCAGGGCCTCGTCGGCGATCTGGCGGATGCCGGGCAGGAGCAGGTCGAGGGTGCTGTCACCGACCGCTCCGCAGGCCTCCGGGAGGGCGTCGTAACGGCCCGGCTGGGCGGCGGCGGTCACCGTGCCGGCGTCACCCGGATTGGAGTTGTCCGTCGGGCCGCCGTCGTCCGAACTGCTCGTGCAGCCGGCCAGCAGGGCCGCGAGGAGTGCGGCGACGCCGGGTACGTACGCCTTCCGCTGCACGGTCGGCTCCTCTCGACGGTCACATCGTGGGTGGCAGGTCCAGTGTCCCCGCTGGTTAATCGCTTGCCGGACGGGGGCGGCCCCAGCAGACAATGTGTATCGCACGCAACACCGTGGATGCCGGTCCGCCGTCCCCATTGCCGACCTTGGCACCGGTTTTGCGATCTGTGACTTCTGTTGTGTTCCGGGGGAATGAGGACGAAATGTCGTACGTGGAGATGCCGGGCGCGAAGGTCCCGATCCGCATGTGGGCCGACCCCGCGACGGTCGAGGACGGCGCGCTCCAGCAGCTGCGCAACGTCGCCACCCTGCCGTGGATCAAGGGCCTGGCCGTCATGCCGGACGTCCACTACGGCAAGGGGGCGACGGTCGGTTCGGTCATCGCCATGCAGGGCGCGGTGTGCCCGGCGGCGGTCGGGGTCGACATCGGCTGCGGGATGTCCGCGGTCAAGACGTCCCTCACGGCGAACGACCTGCCGGGGGACCTGTCCCGGCTCCGGTCGAAGATCGAGCAGGCGATTCCGGTGGGGCGGGGGATGCATGACTCCGCGGTTCGGCCCGGGCAGGTCCATGGCTTGGCCACTGCCGGGTGGGACGACTTCTGGGGGCGGTTCGACGGGATCGCCGATGCGGTCAGGTTCCGTGAGGAGCGGGCTGCGAAGCAGATGGGGACGCTCGGCGGCGGCAACCATTACATCGAACTGTTGCTCGATACCGAGGGTTCGGTGTGGCTCACGCTGCACTCCGGTTCCCGGAACATCGGCAAGGAACTCGCCGAGTTCCACATCGGTGTGGCGCAGAAGCTGCCGCACAACCAGGGCCTGATCGACCGCGATCTCGCCGTCTTCGTCGCGGACACCCCGCAGATGGCGGCCTACCGCAACGACCTGTTCTGGGCGCAGGAGTACGCGAAGCACAACCGCCGGATCATGATGGCGCTCCTGAAGGACGTGGTCCGCAAGGAGTTCAAGAAGGCGAAGCCGACCTTCGAGCAGGAGATCTCGTGCCACCACAACTACGTGGCTGAGGAACGGTACGAGGGGATGGACCTGCTGGTCACGCGGAAGGGCGCGATCCGGGCGGGCTCCGGTGAGTACGGGATCATTCCCGGTTCGATGGGTACGAGCTCCTACATCGTGAAGGGGCTCGGAAACGAGAAGGCCTTCAACTCCGCCTCCCACGGGGCGGGCCGGCGGATGAGCCGGAGCGCGGCCAAGCGCCGCTTCACGACGAAGGACCTGGAAGAGCAGACGCGGGGCGTGGAGTGCCGCAAGGACGCCGGCGTCGTGGACGAGATTCCCGGTGCCTACAAGCCGATCGAGCAGGTCATGGATCAGCAGCGGGACCTTGTCGAGGTGGTGGCGAAGCTCAAGCAGTTCATCTGCGTGAAGGGCTGAGCCCCGCCGGACGGCCGGGTGGCCGGGTTGACGGGGTGAGGGGTCCGGGCGGACGGCTCGGACCCCTCCGCATGCGTCGGACCGGCCCGTCCCCGGTCTCCTGGGCGAGGCGGCGCGGTTCCGCCGGCCGTTCGGGGCTCACCGGGTGGGCGGCCCCGCCGTCGTCGGTCGTCACGACTCGCGGTGGACCTTGGTGTTGGAGGCCTGGGCGCGCGGGCGCAGGACCAGCAGGTCGACGTTGACGTGGCTGGGGCGGGTGACGGCCCAGGTGATCGTCTCGGCGACGTCGTCGGCGGTGAGGGGCTCGGCCACACCCTCGTAGACCTTCGCGGCCCGGTCCTCGTCGCCGCCGAAGCGGGTCAGGGCGAACTCCTCCGTCCTGACCATGCCGGGGGCGATCTCGATGACGCGGACGGGCTGTCCGACGATCTCCAGGCGGAGCGTCTCGGCGAGGACGTGGGCGCCGTGCTTGGCGGCGACGTAGCCTCCGCCGCCCTCGTAGGTGCCGTGGCCCGCGGTGGAGGAGACGACCACGACCGTGCCGTCGCCGCTCGCGATCAGCTTGGGGAGCAGGGCCTGGGTGAGGTTGAGGGTGCCGATGACGTTCGTCTCGTACATGGTGCGCCAGTCGGCGGGGTCGCCGGTGGCGACCGGGTCGGCGCCCAGTGCTCCGCCCGCGTTGTTGACCAGGACACCGATGGCGCGGAACGCCGTCGCGAACTCGTCGACGGCCGCGCGGTCGGTGACGTCCAGCTGGTACGCCGTCGCGGAGCCGCCCGTCGCGGTGATCTCCTCGGCGAGCGCCTCGATGCGGTCCTTGCGGCGGGCGGTGAGGACGACGCGGTAGCCGGCCGCGGCGAGCTGCCGGGCGGTGGCGGCGCCGATGCCGCTGCTCGCACCCGTGACGACGGCGATGCGGGAGGCGGCGGACGGGGCGGCGGTGGCCATGGGGGCTGCTCCTCGGTTCCTCGGGCGGGGCGGACAAGCGGGCGGGGCGGACAAGCGGAAGTGCGGTGGGGCGAAAGCCCGTCCGGCCAGGATAGGCGGGCCCGGGCGCTCACCGTCCGCGCGGTGCCCACATGATCACGGCCATCCCGACGAGGCAGATGAGGGCGCCGGCGAGGTCCCAGCGGTCGGGGCGGAAGCCGTCGGCGGCCATGCCCCAGGCCAGTGAACCGGCGACGAAGACACCGCCGTACGCGGCGAGGATGCGGCCGAAGTTCGCGTCGGGCTGGAGGGTGGCGACGAATCCGTAGGCGCCGAGGGCCATGACGCCGGCGCCGATCCACAGCCATCCGCGGTGTTCCCGGACGCCTTGCCAGACGAGCCAGGCGCCGCCGATCTCGAAGAGCGCGGCGACGGCGAAGAGGGCGGCGGAACGCAGCACGAGCATGGTGGCAGCTTCGCACGGGGCGCCTGCCGTCCCCGGGGACCCGGGGCGGTGGTCGCTGCCGGCCGGCCGGGTCCGGGCACGTCGTACGATCTGCGGACGGCGCTACGAAGGGGTGTGCGGGCGATGTCCGGGAACGTGCGGTCGCGGTTGCTCGGTGAGCTGTCCGTCGTCTCCCGGCGGTACGTCGCGGCGTTCGCGCTGTTCAATCAGGCCGTCGCCGACCGCCTGGGGCTGCACCCCACCGACCTGCAATGTCTGAACCTGCTGTCGCTGGAGCGGGAGCCGGTGACGGCGGGCCGGGTCGCCGAGCTGACGGGGCTGACCACGGGGTCGGCGACGCGGCTGGTGGACCGGCTGGAGAAGGCGGGGTACGTCGTGCGGGAGCGGGACGCGGTCGACCGGCGGCGGGTGCTGGTGGCGACGGTGCCGGAGCGGATCGCCGAGTTCGGGCGGACCTGGGAGCGGCTGGGCGGCGACTGGAGCCCTCTTTTCGAGGATCTGGACGATGCGGAGCTGGCGGTGATCGTGCGGCACATGAGGCGGACGGTGGAGTTCAGCGGGGAGCAGGTCGTACGGCTGCGGGGAGGGCTGGTCTAGGCATGCGGGCGGTCGAGGACGCGCACATCACCGCGCCCGAGGAGCGGACGCACGGCGGGGACCCGCACGGTGAGGGCGGCGCGCGCACGTCGGCCGGGGAGGTGCCGGAGGCGGGTTCCGGGCGGGCGCTGCCGCGGAACTGGCCGTTGCTCCTGGTCGGCGCCGCGGTGCTGCCGGGTGCGGTGCTGGTGCTGGTCGGGCGGTCGTTGGACGAGCCGGCCGTGCAGGCGTGGCGGACGGTCTGTCTCGCGGTGACCGTGCAGGCGCTGCCCTTCCTGCTGCTGGGTACGGCGCTGTCGGGGGCGATCAACGCGTTCGTGCCGGCGAGTGTCTTCAAGCGGCTGCTGCCGAAGCGGGCCGCGTTCGCGGTGCCGGTGGCGGGGGCGGCGGGGGTGGTGCTGCCGGGTTGTGAGTGCGCGTCGGTGCCGGTGGCGAACAGCCTGATCGGGCGGGGCGTCGATCCGGCCGCGGCGTTCGCCTTCCTGCTGTCGGCGCCCGCCGTGAACCCGGTCGTGCTGACCGCCACGGCGATCGCGTTCCCCGGCAGCCCCGAGATGGTGCTGGCCCGGCTGGTGGCCTCCCTGGTCACGGCGGCGGTCATGGGCTGGCTGTGGCTGTGGCGCGGCCGCGAGGAGTGGCTGAAGCCGGCGGTACGGCACACCGGGCACCGGCCGGGGCAGAGCCGCTGGACGGAGTTCCGGCACGGCTTCCAGCACGACTTCCTGCACGCGGGCGGTTTCCTGGTGGTGGGCGCGATGGCGGCGGCGACCTTCAACGTGGCCGTGCCGCGCTCGGTGGTGGACACCTTCTCCGACTCGCCCTGGCTGTCGGTGCTGTTCCTGGCGGTGCTGGCGATCGTCCTCGCGGTGTGTTCGGAGGCGGACGCGTTCGTGGCGGCCTCGCTCAGCGGGTTCTCGCCGACGGCGCGGCTGACGTTCATGGTGGTCGGCCCGATGGTCGACCTCAAGCTGATCGCTCTCCAGGCGGGCACCTTCGGGCGGGCCTTCGCGGTCCGGTTCTCCAGCGCCACGGCCGTGGTCGCGGTCGTGTGCAGCGTGATCGTGGGAGGGGTGCTGCTGTGAGGCGGTTCGCGCAGGCGGGGCTGCTGGTGCTGAGCGGTGTCGGGCTGCTGCGGGTCTCGCTGTTCACGGAGGCGTACCTGCGGTACGTGAAGGAGGGCATGCGGCCGCTGCTGATCGCGTCGGGCGTGCTGCTGGTCCTGCTGGGGGCGGCGGAGGCGTGGTCGGCCCGGCGGCCGGCGGAGGGGCCGGCGGAGGGGCCGGAGGAGGACGGTGACGGTCACGATCACGGTCACTCGGGTGTGCCGCGGGTCGCCTGGCTGCTGTTCCTGCCCGCGCTGAGCCTGCTGTTCTACGCCCCGCCCGCGCTCGGTTCGTACACCGCCTCGCGGGAGCCGCCCAAGGCGGTCGCGGTCGTTGACGAGGGCGGCTTCGACCCCCTGCCCGCGACCTCGCCGCTGCCGATCACGCTGACCGACTTCACGCAGCGGGTGCAGCAGGACGAGGCGCGGGCCATCCAGGGGCGCACGGTGCGGATGACCGGGTTCGTCACGCCCGCCGGCGGGGGCGGGGGCTGGTATCTGACGCGGATCATGCTGTCGTGCTGTGCGGCGGACGCGCAGTCCGTGAAGGTACGGGTGTACGGCGTCGCGGCGCCGAAGGCCGACACCTGGGTCACGGTGACGGGGACCTGGCACGCGCAGGGGACGCTGGGTACGTCCTCGGCGGCGGTCGCGCTGGACGGCCGTGGCGTGGAGCGGATCGAGCGGCCGGTGAACGGGTACACCGATGCGTTGTCGCTGCCGCTGGGCTCTTAGGGGGGTCGGGGGCGGCTTGGTTTCGGGTGCGGGTGGGTTTCGGCTGGGTGCGCGGTTCCTCGCGCCCCTGGGTGGGTTCGGTGGGGGTGCGTTTGGTTGTGCGGGTGGGTTTCGGTGGGGTGCGCGGTTCCTCGCGCCCCTGGGTGGGGTGGGGTGGGGGACCTTGTGCGCGGCGTACGGCTGGGCCGGGGCGCTGGCGGGCGGCGGAATAGGGGGAGTCGGGGCACTGTTGGGACTGTATGGTTGAACGGTCAACAACTTGGAGGTTGAGCGACCATGCAGTTCGGTATCTTCACGGTCGGCGATGTGACGCCGGACCCCACCACGGGGCGTACGCCGACCGAGCGCGAGCGGATCAAGGCCATGGTCGCCATCGCCCTGAAGGCCGAGGAGGTCGGCCTCGACGTGTTCGCCACGGGTGAGCACCACAACCCGCCGTTCGTACCGTCGTCCCCGACCACGATGCTCGGCTACGTCGCCGCCCGGACCGAGAAGCTCATCCTGTCCACCTCGACCACGCTGATCACCACGAACGACCCGGTGAAGATCGCCGAGGACTTCGCGATGCTCCAGCACCTGGCCGACGGCCGGGTGGACCTGATGATGGGCCGCGGCAACACCGGCCCGGTCTACCCCTGGTTCGGCAAGGACATCCGCGAGGGCATCAACCTCGCCGTCGAGAACTACAACCTGGTGCACCGGCTGTGGCGCGAGGACGTCGTGGACTGGGAGGGCACGTTCCGCACCCCGCTCCAGGGCTTCACCTCGACGCCCCGCCCCCTGGACGACGTACCACCGTTCGTCTGGCACGGCTCGATCCGCTCCCCGGAGATCGCCGAGCAGGCCGCGTTCTACGGCGACGGCTTCTTCCACAACAACATCTTCTGGCCGGCCGACCACACCAGGCGGATGGTCGAGCTGTACCGGGCCCGCTACGCCCACTACGGGCACGGCACGCCCGAGCAGGCGATCGTCGGCCTCGGCGGCCAGGTGTTCATGCGGAGGAACTCGCAGGACGCGGTGCGCGAGTTCCGGCCGTACTTCGACAACGCGCCGGTCTACGGGCACGGGCCGTCCCTGGAGGACTTCACCGACCAGACCCCGCTGACCGTCGGCTCCCCGCAGCAGGTCATCGAGAAGACGCTGTCCTTCCGCGAGTACGCCGGCGACTACCAGCGCCAGCTGTTCCTGTTGGACCACGCCGGACTGCCGCTGAAGACCGTGCTGGAGCAGCTCGACATGCTCGGCGAGGAGGTCGTGCCGGTGCTGCGCGAGGAGTTCGCCAAGGGCCGCCCGGCCGACGTGCCGGACGCCCCGACCCACCAGTCCCTGCTGGCCCGCAGGACGGCCGCCGCGAACGACGTCGCCGCGAACGACGCCGTGGACGAGGCCACCGCTCAGGACAAGGAGACCGTCGCATGAAGCTCGTCGTCGTCTCGGCGGGACTGAGCGTCCCGTCGTCCACCCGCCTGCTGGCCGACCGGCTGGCGGCGGCCACCGCCGAGCGCGCCCCGGCGGAGGTGCGGGTCGTGGAACTGCGCGACCTCGCCGTGGAGATCGCCCACAACCTCACCAACGGCTTCCCGGGCCGTGAGCTGGCCGCGGCGCAGGACGCGGTCACGGAAGCGGACGGGCTCATCGTGGTCACGCCGGTGTTCTCGGCGTCGTACAGCGGACTGTTCAAGTCGTTCTTCGACGTCCTCGACAAGGACGCGCTGGCCGGGAAGCCCGTACTGATCGCGGCCACCGGCGGCACGGCCCGGCACTCGCTGGTGCTGGAGCACGCGCTGCGGCCCCTCTTCGCCCACCTGCGGGCCGTCGTCGTCCCGACGGGCGTGTACGCCGCCTCCGAGGACTGGGGCGCGCAGGGCCTGCCCGAGCGGATCGAGCGGGCCGCCGCGGAACTGGCCGCGCTGATGAGCGGCCTGGCGGCGGCGCGGCCGGCCGTGAAGGACGCGTTCGCGGTGGTGCCGTTCGCCGAGCAGCTCGCGGCGCTGCGGCCGGCCGGCTGAGACAGCGGGTGAGAGGCACGTAAGAAGGGCGCCCGGTGAGCCGCTCGTCACGGCGGGGGACCGTGACGGCTGGGAGACTGGGCGCGTGCCCCAGAAGCTGCTGCTCGCCGAAGACGACCGCGCCATCCGTCACGCCCTGGAACGTGCGCTGACCCTGGAGGGCTACCAGGTCACCGCGGTCGCCGACGGCGTCGAGGCACTGGCGCACGCCCACAAGTCCCCGCCGGACGTCCTCGTCCTCGACGTGATGATGCCCGGCATCGACGGCCTCCAGGTCTGCCGGGTGCTGCGCGCCGAGGGCGACCGCACACCGATCCTGATGCTGACGGCGCTCGTGGAGACCGCCGACCGGATCGCGGGCCTCGACGCGGGCGCCGACGACTACGTGGTCAAACCCTTCGACGTCGAGGAGGTGTTCGCCCGGCTCCGCGCGCTGCTGCGCCGCACCGGCCCCGGCACACCGGCCGACGCGCGGAGGGACGCCGCGGCGGCGGACGCCCCCAGGGGCGACCCGCCGAGGGCGGCGGCCGGCGCCCGCCACCTGGAGGCGGCCGGGCTGCGCATGGACCCGCAGGCGCGGCGGGCCTGGCGCGGGGAGCGCGAGCTGGAACTGACCCGCACCGAGTTCGAGCTGCTGGAACTGCTGGTGCGCAACGCCGGCATCGTCCTCGACCACGCCACGATCTACGACCGCATCTGGGGCTACGACTTCGGCCCCGGCTCCAAGAACCTCGCCGTCTACGTCGGCTACCTCCGCCGCAAGCTCGACGGCCCCGGCGCCCCGCAGCTGATCCACACCGTGCGGGGCGTCGGCTACGTTCTGCGGGAAGACTGAGGCGCACCCGTGTCCGCCCGCCTACGGCGGTGGGTGTCCCGGCGGCGCCCGAAGCTCGGCTCGCTGCGCACCACGTTCGCGGTGTCCTTCGCGGCGGTGACGGCGGCCGTCACCGTCCTCGTCGGCGTCCTGTCGTACAACGCCGCCGCCCGGCTGGTGCGGGTGGACCAGGAGTCCGTCTTCGACGAGGTCGTGCAGGACCTGCGCGACGAGGTGCGCGATCGGGCGATGGACCCCGCCGACTTCTCCTCCGCCGCGCCCGGCCACGACATCGTGCGCCCGGCCCGCACCGATGTGCAGGTGCTGGGGGCGGACGGGACGGTCTTCGACCCCGGCAACCCCGGGCTGCCCGTCAAGGACGCCGACCGGGAGATCGCCGCGGCGGCGGACGCGGGCACGATCGTCGAGCACGAGGACGTCGACGTCGGCAGCGACGTCTACCGGGTCGCCACCGTCGCGCTGGGCGGCGGCCGGGGCGCGGTGCAGATCGCGCAGGAGTTCAGCGACACCGAGGACCTGCTGCGGGCGCTCCAGCAG
The DNA here is from genome assembly GCF_042870975.1 of Streptomyces sp. NPDC006259. Lineage (NCBI taxonomy): Bacteria > Bacillati > Actinomycetota > Actinomycetes > Kitasatosporales > Streptomycetaceae > Streptomyces > Streptomyces sp. NPDC006259. Next base: position 39,527 of record NZ_JBIAHY010000004.1, read on the forward strand.
CGCACGCTGATCCTGATGGCCGCGGTCGTGACGGCGGCCGGACTGTTCGGCTGGTGGCTCGCCCGGCGCATCACCCACCCCCTGGTCATCCTCACCACCGCCGCGGAGGACGTCGCCCGCACCCGCCGCCTCGGCGTCCAGGTTCCCGTCACCGGCTACGACGAGGTGGGACGCCTGGGCCGCGCCTTCGACCGCATGCTCGGGCGCCTCGCCCAGTCCGAGGAGGACCAGCGGCGGCTCGTCCAGGACGCCGGGCACGAGCTGCGTACGCCGCTGACCTCGCTGCGGACCAACATCTCGCTGCTGCGCCGCATCGACGAGCTGCCGCCCGACACACGGGAGGAACTCGTCGCCGATCTCGGCCAGGAGGCCCGTGAGCTGACCGACCTGGTCAACGAGCTGGTGGATCTCGCCGCCGGGCAGTCGGACACCGAGCCGCCGCAGCGGATCGACCTCGCCGACCTGGCCGAGGACGTGGCGGGGGTCGCGCGGCGCCGTACCGGCCGGCGGATCGTGGTCCGCGCGAGCGGCGACACCACCACCGACGGACGGCCCGGCATGCTCCAGCGGGCGCTGTCCAACCTGGTCGAGAACGCGGCCAAGTTCGACCGGCAGGGCGGGGAGCCCATCGAGATCAAGGTGACCGGCCCGGCCCGCCCCGGCACCGTCCGCGTCGAGGTCCTCGACCGCGGTCCCGGCATCACGGAGACCGACCTCACCCGCGTCTTCGACCGCTTCTACCGCGCCGCGGACGCCCGCTCCCTGCCCGGCTCCGGGCTCGGCCTCTCGATCGTGCGGGAGGTCGCGCTGGCGCACGGGGGAGCGGCGTTCGCCTCCCGGCGGGCGGGCGGCGGCGCGGTGATCGGGTTCACGGTGGGCGGGGCGGAGTGAGGGCCGTGGGCTCCCGTCGGTGCGCGACGCCGCGGAGGTCGCGCGGGCGGTGGTGCTCACGGACGGTGGTGCTCACGGCGCTGCGGACGGTCGGTAGCGGGGAGGCGGGCGGCCCGGCTGCCTCCCCGGGCTACCCGATGGGCCAGTAGGTGATGCTCACGGCTTGGCCGCAGTCGGTGGTGTCGGTCGTGCCCCGGCACACTCTGAGGGTGCCGGTGACGGTGTACGAGTAGCTCTTGTCGGCGGTGAAGTTCACGGAGCCCGCGCCGCAGATCTCGGCGTGCTTGGTGTACGGCAGGACGACGAAGTCGTGCGCGAAGCGGGTCCAGACCGAGTAGCACCCGGTGCCGGTGTTGGTGAGGGTGCCGTCGAGGACGAGCTTGCCGTTCGCGAGCCACCGCTCGCCGGCCGCCGAGGCGGTGCCGTGGGAGGCCGACCAGGGGACGGTGGCGGCGGCGGTCGTACCGGCGGCGGTCGTTCCGGCCGCGGTGCTCGCGGAGGCCGGGGCGGCCCCGGACAGCGTGAGGGCGGCGGTGGCGGTGGCGAGTGCCGCGGTCGTCGTGATCGCTCGGGTACGCGTGCGCAGGGACATCGGTGAACCCTTTTCGTCAGTGGGGTTGTTCCGGGTGGTGTCCATGTGGTGCGGATGGTGCCCGTGTGGTGCCGGGCGGGCCGGGGTGCCGGGTGGTGCCGCAATGCCGGAGTGCGGGGTGATGCCGGCATGCCGGGTGGTGCCACCCCGTGTCCGTGGGCCCGGTGGTGCGTCGTGCGTCGTGCGCGTGCGGTGCCGCCGAACGGGATCATCGTGCCCAAGACACGCGACGTCTCACCAGGACGTTTCCGGACACGGCTCCGCACCGCTGACGAGAACCCGCCCCCCCCGACGGCCCGGACGGCGTCCCGACCGACCCCTCAGGTGAGGACCACGCACCCACGCCGCTCCAGCTCGGCCGACAGCTCGCGCGAGGGCTCACAGGGATTCCAGCGCAGGTCGATCTTCTCCAGCGCGGGCAGGCGGGCCAGCCAGTCGGGGAGGCGGGTGAGCCGGTTGCTCCGTACGTCGAGGTGGCGCAGCCGGGGGAGGGCGGCGAGCGGCTCCGGGAGGGCGGTGAGGTCGTTCTCGCGCAGGTCCAGATGGCGCAGGTCGTGCAACTCCGCTGCGGAGGCGGGGAGTCCGGTGACCGCGTTGCCACGCAGCCATAGTTCGCGCAGCCGGTGCAGGCCGCCGAGCGAGTCGGGGAGGGTGGTCAACCGGTTGTGCTGAGCGCGGAGTTCGACGAGTCCGGTCATCCGGCCGAGGGTTTGCGGCAGTGCGGTGAGAGCGTTCTCGCCGACGTTGAGGTAACGCAGCCGGGTGAGGTTCCCCAAGGCCGCGGGCAGTGAGGGCAGTTGGTTGTCGTGGAGATAGAGGTACCCGTCGAGCCCGGTGAGGTCGCCGAGGGCGTCGGGCAGCGAGGTGAGCCGGTTGTGGCCGAAGTCGAGGGTGCTGAGCCGGGTGAGCCGCCCGATCTCGGCCGGCAGGTCGGTGAGTCCGGTGTCCGCGAGGATCAACACGTCGAGGTCGACGCGCTCCCACACCGACTCCGGTACGGCGTCCAGCTGTCGACGCCAGAGGTTGAGAACGTGGGGCATGTGGGCGTCTTTCGGTGAGGGGGTCGGCGTGCCCGTCCAGGGTGAAGGGTCCGGCCCGTCGGCGGGATCGGAGTCGCCGAGGACGAACGGTGGTGCTCAACGTCGTGACTGTGCTTCAGCCCGCGGTGGATGCAATACACGTTGGCCGGTCTGACGCGAAGCTGCGACGATGCCCTCTGTTCCCGGCGGAGGGCATTTGTTCGTTTTCGTGTGTGTGGGGTGTGGCGCTGAGCTGACCAGCCCGCTGTCCCGGGTCGCCCTGCCGGCCCACGCTCATCAGAAGTACGGGAACGGGATCCAGCTCCCGGTGCTGATGGAGTCGGGCTCGTTCGCCGTGGATCCGGAGCCCTGGGGGCCGCCGTGGCGGAGATGGGAGGAGATCCATCCGGAGGAGGCGGTGGCCCGCGGCATCTACGCGCCGATCCACGCCCTCGCCGACGGCGTCCCCGGCTCCATCGTCATCGCGCCTGGCGACGCCCGCGGCACCCTGCTGATTCCGGAGCGGGCCGGAGGCTACTGCTGCGGCCTCGACGGAGCAGACGGTCCCAACATGGCATGCGAGGGGTGTGGCCTGCCCGTGGCGAGCCGGATCGACGACTGCTCACTCTGGCAGGCGGTATGGCTCGCCCCCGACGCCGTGCGCCGCCTCCCCGTCGACGGTGCCGACCCCGTACCGCTCTCCTGGGCAGAGCTGTTGGAGGAAGGGAAGTACACGCCTCCGTACGAGCCGGTCGCCACCTGGGGGTCGCGGGTCGGGCTGAACCACTTCTGGTCGTGGAGCCCGCAGTGGGAGGCCGCGGTCGGCCGGGCACTCGCTCACCTGCTGGCGGCCTCGGGGGGCCGGCCGGTGACCGTCCCGGACGGTCTGAGTGCGGAAGTGTTCCAACGCGCCCTCGACGCCCTGCTGCCCTCGGGTCCGCCGGCACGGCACGCCGTCCTGGCCGGACCAGGACAGCCCACGCCGGAGGCGGACGCTGACATCCTCCTTGTGCCGACCCATCCGCAGACCGGAGAGACCTGGACCCCGACCGGCCCTGCCACTACGGCCTACCCGGTGCCTGTGCCGTTCGGGGTGTGGCTGGGGCTGGCCTTTCCCAGACCGCACCTGCCAGTTCCCGCGTCGGGCGGCATGCCCGACGGCGTCCTCCGCGACGACCCGCCCGCCCCGCGTCCCCGGTACTTGTTCCGGGCCGATCGGGGCGCGTTTCAGCACACCCTCGTCCGGCTGCCGGCCGTCCGCAGTCCGTGGTTGCGCGAGATCCCCGAGAACCTCACGCAGTACATGCGCGCCGGCCTTTTCTAGCGGACGCCCCGGCCTCGGTCACACTGACCGACCCTGACCGATATGACGGAAATCCCAGCTCAGGGCCACACCAGGCAATAAGGCTGATGCCCCGCCTCGTGCAGCCGGTGGGAGAAGTCCTGCCACTCGTGCAGGAGCTGGTACACGTTGAACGCGTCCCGTGGGCCGCCTCGGTCCGGGACCGTGGACCAGATGAAGGCTGCCGCGCCCACCGCCTCCTCGCCGATGTCGCGGAGGGGGTCGACGACCGTCATGGGGAGTTTCACGACGGCGTAGTCGGGGTGGAGGACGACCAGTTCCAGCGGGGGCACCTTGTGCAGGGGGACGCCCTCGATGCCGGTGAGGACCATCGCGGCCATCGTCTCGGGCTTGATCTTGGTGAACATGCCGTTCATGCCGAGTTCGTCGCCGCCGAGTTCCTCGGGGCGCATCGAGATCGGGACCCGGGCCGCGGTCGCGCCGTCCGGTGCGCCGAAGTACTTGTACGTCACCCCCACCCGACCACCATTCCCGCTCCCGGCCCGGAGCCGGTCGACCGTACGGTCGAGCCGCTCGGACTCACTCGGTACATCAGGTACGCCGGGGACGCCCTGTGTCTGACGTGCTTCGTCGGCTGCCTCCGCGTCGCGTCGGTGCCTTCCCCGCCGGGCACGTCGAGGACCCCGGTCATCAGTCCCCTCGCCCAGTCCGCCACCGCGATGCATATCTCCACCCGACTGCTTTTCTAGGACGCGCAGGCCCCGCCGCGCAACCCGATCATCGTGTCAGTGACCTCCCCCACGGCCGCACGCCGAAACGTGCGGTGAAACACCTGTCCGCAGGATCTTCGCAGCCCCTCGACTCGCCGTCGGTGTGAGCTACGTCTATCAGGCTCAGTCCGTCTCAGTTTCGCAGATGACAAACGTTCGCGGACCGGCCCGCCCGGTCCGTGCGGGCGCGCACAGGCCCCGCTGCCCCCGGGCGCCCCTGGCCTACCCTGAGGAGGTCACTGGCAACCGGAGTCCGAGAAGTCGGAGAAGTCGCAGGTCATGAGCGAACTGCCCTATTCATACGAAGCGCCTGCCTCACAGGCACTGTTCGACCGTGCGGCCGTCGTCACGCCGGGTGGCGTGAACTCCCCGGTGCGCGCCTTCCGCGCCGTCGGCGGCACGCCCCGGTTCATGGTGTCCGGCACCGGCCCGTACCTGACCGACGCGGACGGCCGGGAGTACGTCGACCTCGTCTGTTCCTGGGGCCCCATGATCCTCGGGCACTCGCACCCGGAGGTGATCGCCGCCGTCCAGGACGCGGTCTCGCGCGGTACGTCCTTCGGGACGCCCGGCGAGGGCGAGGTCACGCTCGCCGAGGAGATCGTCGCCCGGGTGGAGCCGGTCGAGCAGGTGCGGCTGGTCTCCAGCGGGACCGAGGCCACGATGTCCGCCATCCGGCTCGCCCGCGGATTCACCCGGCGGACCAAGGTGATCAAGTTCGCCGGCTGCTACCACGGCCACGTCGACTCGCTGCTCGCCGCCGCCGGCTCCGGCGTCGCCACCTTCGCCCTGCCCGACACGCCCGGTGTCACGGGCGCCCAGGCCGGCGACACCATCGTCCTGCCGTACAACGACCTGGAGGCCGTGCAGGAGGCCTTCCACCGGCATCCCGGCGAGATCGCCTGTGTCATCACCGAGGCGTCGCCGGGCAACATGGGCGTCGTGCCGCCGCTCCCCGGCTTCAACCAGGGGCTCAAGGACGCCTGCCAGAACAACGGCGCCCTCTACATCTCCGACGAGGTCATGACCGGGTTCAGGACCAGCCGGGCCGGATGGTTCGGGATCGACGGGGTCAAGCCCGACCTGATGACCTTCGGCAAGGTCATGGGCGGCGGCTTCCCGGCCGCGGCCTTCGGCGGCCGTGCCGACGTGATGGCGCACCTCGCGCCCGCCGGGCCCGTCTACCAGGCCGGCACGCTCTCCGGGAACCCGGTCGCCACCGCCGCCGGTCTCGCCCAGCTCCGGCTCCTCGACGACGCGGCGTACGCGAAGATCAACGCCGTGTCCGAGCAGATCCAGGCGCTGGTGTCGGAGGCCCTCGCCAAGGAGGGCGTCGCGCACACGCTCCAGAGCGCCTCCAACATGTTCTCCGTCTTCTTCACGGACCGGCCCGTGCGGGACTACGAGGACGCCAAGGCGCAGGAGTCGTTCCGCTACACCGCCTTCTTCCACTCGTTGCTGGCGAACGGCGTCTACCTGCCGCCCTCGTCCTACGAGTCCTGGTTCGTGTCCACGGCCCACGACGAACGGGCCGTCCAGCGCATCGCCGACGCCCTTCCGGCGGCGGCCCGAGCGGCTGCGGAGGCCCGCGCGTGAGCACCGGAAACAGCACCCACAGCACCCACAGCACCGACGGCACCGACGGCACCGGCAAGGACCTCACCGTCGTCCACCTGATGCGGCACGGCGAGGTTCACAACCCGGACGGCATCCTCTACGGCCGTCTCGCCGGCTACCACCTCTCCGACCTGGGCCGGCGGATGGCCGACCGGGTCGCCGAGCACCTCGCCTCCCGCGATGTGACGTACGTCTGCGCCTCCCCGCTGGAGCGGGCGCAGGAGACGGCCACCCCGATCGCCAAGGCGCACGGGCTCGACGTCGGCACGGACGCGCGGCTCATCGAGGCCGGCAACGTCTTCCAGGGCAAGACCTTCGGCGTCGGCGACGGGGCGTTGCGCCGGGTCGAGAACTGGCGGCACGTCCACAACCCGTTCAAGCCGTCCTGGGGCGAGCCGTACGTCGACCAGGTGGTGCGCATGATGGGCGCGCTGGACGCGGCGAAGGACAGGGCCCGCGGGCACGAGGCCGTGCTCGTCAGCCACCAGCTGCCGATCTGGATCGTCCGGTCCTACGTCGAGCGGCGGCGGCTCTGGCACGATCCGCGCAAGCGGCAGTGCACGCTCGCCTCGCTGACGTCGTTCACGTACCAGGGCGACACGATCGTGTCCGTCGGATACTCCGAGCCCGCCCGCGACCTGGTGCCGCCGCACCTGCTGGCCGGTGCCAAGCCGGTGAAGGGCAAGGCCTTCGGGGCCTGAGCCCGGGTTCCGGCGGAGGGCGGGCCCGCGTCCCTCCCGGTCGAGCCTCCATCGCTCCGGGGACTGAGCCCGCGTCCCCGCGAGGCCTGAGCCCTCGTCGCTCCGGCGCGTGGGCGCGGACCCCGCTGGGCGCGGGCCCACGCCGCTCTGCGGCGCGGGCCCGCTTCCCTCCGGGGCGCGGGCCCGCGGGCCCACGCCGCTCCGGCCCACGGACCCCGTTCCTCCCCACTGTTACTGAATACGCACAAATGAGCGGAACCTCCCTGTTCGATGCGGACTCTTGCTGGGTGACCACCAGAGCACGCGACGAACGGGGATGCCATGCGCACTCTCACCCGCAGGGGAGCACTCGGACTGGGCGCGGGAGCCGCGGCCGCCGCCGGACTCGCGGGCTGCGGCACCTTCACGGGGTCGGACGACCCGAGCCCCGGCGGCGGTTCCGGCGGGGCGGGCAAGGGCGGTTCGGCCTCCCCGAAGCCGACGGCCACCGTCCGGCCGATCGGTGACGGCTCCACCTCCTTCACCGGGAAGCAGCCGCACCAGCCGGACAAGCCCGAGCCGCTGGAGCCGGGGCAGGAGCCGCCGCAGTTCGTCGTCTTCTCCTGGGACGGGGCGGGCGAGGTCGGAAACGGTCTCTTCCCGCGTTTCCTGGACCTCGCCAAGGAGCACGGCGCGGCCATGACCTTCTTCCTCTCCGGGGTCTACCTCCTGCCCGAATCGAAGAAGCGGCTGTACGACCCGCCCAACAACCCCCGCGGGGCCTCCGACATCGGTTACCTCACCGACGACCACGTCAAGGCGACCCTGGCCAACGTGCGCCGCGCCTGGCTGGAGGGGCACGAGATCGGCACCCACTTCAACGGGCACTTCTGTGCCGGCTCCGGGTCCGTCGGCAACTGGACCACCCGCCAGTGGCGCGACGAGATCGACCAGGCGAAGTCGTTCGTGAAGGAGTGGCGCACGAACACCGGGTGGACCGACCTGCCCACGCTCCCCTTCGACTACGACAAGGAACTCGTCGGCGGCCGTACGCCCTGCCTCCTCGGCCAGGACAACCTGCTGCCCACCGCCCGCTCGCTCGGCTGGCGCTACGACGCCTCCTCGCCCGGCGGCCGCCAGGTCTGGCCCGACAGGAAGCAGGGCATATGGGACCTGCCGTTGCAGCAGATACCGTTCCCCGGACGCGGCTTCGAGGTCCTGTCGATGGACTACAACATGCTCGCCAACCAGTCGATCAACTCGACCAAGGCCCCCAGCCACAACTACCCGGGCTGGCGACGGCAGTCGGCCCAGGCGTACATACAGGGATTCAAGCGGGCATTCGAGACGAACCGGGCACCCTTCTTCGTCGGCAACCACTTCGAGCAGTGGAACGGCGGCATCTACATGGACGCCGTGGAAGAGGCGTTCAAGCACATCGCGCGGGAGAAGGAGAAGGGCGCGGACGTACGCCTGGTCTCCTTCCGGCAGTTCGTCGACTGGATCGACGTGCAGAAGCCGGAGGTGCTCGCCAAGCTGCGCACGCTGGACGTCGGGCAGGAGCCGGCCGGCGGCTGGAAGCAGTTCCTCGCGGCGGCGCCGACAGCCGGCGCGGGCACCCCGACGGGTTCCGGATCCGCCACCTGAAATGCGGATTTCTCCCCGCGAGGGGGGCGCGCAAGATCCCCGGAACGGGCATGCGAAACTTTTCACATGAGTGCCGTCAGCCGCACCCCTCTGTCTGTCGCCGTCGCCGCCGCCACGGCGTTGCTGTTGTCCGCGTGCACCTCCGGAGGCACCTCCGGCGGGGGCGGTGACACCAACTTCGTGATGGGCGAGAACGGCATCTCGACCGTCGAGAAGGGCGAGCGCACCGCCGCTCCCGACCTGTCCGGCGAGACCGTCGACGGCAAGCGGCTCGACGTCGCCTCGTACCAGGGCAAGATCGTCGTCGTGAACGTGTGGGGCTCCTGGTGCGCGCCCTGCCGTGCCGAGGCGCCCAACTTCCAGAAGGTCTCCACCGACCTGAAGGGCCGGGGCGTGCAGTTCGTCGGGATCAACACCCGCGACACCAGCACCTCCAACGCCCGCGCCTTCGAGGAGGAGCAGGGCGTCACCTACCCCAGCCTGTACGACCCGACCGGCCGGCTGATGCTCCGCTTCAAGAAGGGCACCCTCAACCCGCAGGCGATTCCCTCCACGCTCGTCCTCGACCGGGACGGGAAGATCGCGGCCCGCTCGCTGGCCGCGCTCAGCGAGGAGAAGCTGCGCGCGATGATCGACCCGATCCTCGCGGAGAAGTGACGTGAGCACCGTCACGATGCTCGCCGCGGACGGCTACAACGGCACGGTCCTCAACGGCGCCCTGCTCGTCGCGCTGCCCGTCGCGCTGCTCGGCGGACTCGTCTCCTTCTTCTCCCCGTGCGTCCTGCCGCTCGTCCCCGGCTACCTGTCGTACGTCACCGGCGTGGCCGGCACCGACCTGGCCGAGGCCCGGCGTGGCCGGATGGTCGCCGGCGCCTCCCTCTTCGTGGCCGGCTTCACGGCCGTGTTCGTCTCCAGCGGGGCCCTGTTCGGCTACTTCGGCGACACGCTCCAGGCCAACAAGGGCGTCCTGTCCCAGGTGCTGGGCGTGCTCATGATCCTCATGGGCGTCTTCTTCATGGGGCTGATGCCCTGGCTGACCCAGCGCGAGTTCCGCTTCCACCGGCGGCCGGTGGCCGGGCTCGTCGGCGCCCCGGTGCTCGGCGCGCTGTTCGGCATCGGCTGGACGCCCTGCATCGGCCCGACGCTGGCGTCCGTGCTGACCCTCTCCTCCCAGCAGGGCAGCGCGGGCCGCGGCGCCCTGCTCACCGTGGCCTACTGCCTCGGCCTCGGTCTCCCCTTCGTGCTCGCCGCGGTCGCCTTCCGCAAGGCGCTCGGCGCCTTCGCCTGGGTCAAGCGGCACTATGTCTGGGTGATGCGGATCGGCGGCTCGATGATGATCGTGACCGGTCTGCTGCTGCTGACCGGCGCCTGGGACCACCTGGTGCAGGATCTTCAGTCCTGGTCCAACGGCTTCACTGTGGGGATCTGATCGATGAGCAAGACCACCGCCGGCGAACCCACGCAAGCCGCCGCCCCGGAGGACCAGGACCTCGGCGTCGCCGGCTCCCAGCTGTCCACCGCGCCCACGGAGTCGCTCGGGGGCGTTCCGGTCCTGGGCGTCATCGGCTGGGTCCGCTGGTTCTGGCGGCAGCTGACCTCGATGCGGGTCGCCCTGCTGCTGCTCCTGCTGCTGGCGCTCGGCGCGATCCCCGGTTCGCTGATCCCGCAGACCGGCACCGACGTCACGAAGGTCGCCGAGTTCGAGAAGAACCACCCCACGCTCGCGCCGGTCTACGACCGGCTCGGTCTCTTCCACGTCTACAGCTCGGTGTGGTTCTCGGCGATCTACCTGCTGCTGTTCGTCTCCCTCATCGGCTGCATCGTGCCCCGCACCTGGCAGTTCGTGGGCCAGCTGCGAGGTCGCCCGCCGGGCGCGCCCAAGCGGCTGACCCGGCTGCCCGCGTACACGACCTGGCGGACGACGGCCGAGCCGGAGCGGGTGCGTGAGGCCGCGCTCGCCCTGCTGAAGAGGCGTCGCTTCCGCGCGCACCCCGTCGGTGACGCGGTCGCCGCCGAGAAGGGCTATCTGCGCGAGGTCGGCAACCTGGCCTTCCACATCGCCCTGATCGTGATGCTGACGGCCTTCGCCTGGGGTCAGCTGTTCAAGATGGAGGGCAACAAGCTGGTGCTGGAGGGCGGCGGATTCTCCAACACCCTCACCCAGTACGACGACTTCAAGTCGGGCACCCTCTTCGACGCCGACGACCTGGCGCCGTTCAGCTTCACCCTGAAGGACTTCACCGGCACCTACGAGGTCACCGGCCCCAACAAGGGCACTCCGCGCACCTACGAGGCCGCCATCACCTACTCCGAGGGCGCCTACGGAAAGGCGCGGAAGACCACGGTCAAGGTGAACCACCCGCTGGAGATCGGCGACTCCAAGGTCTACCTCACCGCCCACGGCTACGCCCCCCTCGTCACCGTCAGGGACGGCAAGGGCAAGGTCGTCTACCACGACGCCGTACCGCTGCTGCCGCTCGACTCCAACGTCACCTCCTCCGGGGTGATCAAGGTGTACGACGGCTACCGCGACGCCAAGGGCGTCAAGGAGCAGCTCGCCTTCCAGGCCTTCTTCCTGCCCAGCTACGTCGAGGGCAACGAGGTCTCCTCCGCCTTCCCCGCCCTGCTGAACCCGGTGCTGAACCTGGAGCCGTACCACGGCGACCTCGGTGTCGACTCGGGCATCCCGCAGAGCGTGTACCAGCTCGACAAGCGGAACATGAAGGCGTTCAAGGACTCCAAGGACCTTCAGCTCCGGGACAACCTGAAGCCCGGCGAGACCCTGACGCTCCCCGACGGCGCCGGCTCGATCACCTATGACGGCACCAGGGAATGGGCGAACTTCCAGGTCACCCAGCAGCCCGGCAGCGGCTGGGCGCTGGCCGGCGCGTTCACCGCGATCTTCGGTCTGGCCGCCTCCCTGTTCATCCAGCGCCGCCGTGTGTGGGTGCGGGCGGTGCGGGGCGCCGACGGGGTGACGGTCGTGGAGATGGCCGGCCTCGGCCGCAGCGAGTCCGCGAAGGTGCCCGAGGAGCTGGGCGACCTCGCCGAGATCCTCTACGACAGCACCGCCGGGGCCGCCGACCCCGCCGAACCCGACCCCGATCCCGACTTCCGAGCCGTACCTGCCGAAGGGGCTGAGAAGTGACTCTCGCCGCCGCAACCGAACTCGCCGGCGCGGTGAATCTCGCCGCCGCGACCAATGAGAACCTCGCGAACGTCAGCAACACGCTGATCTACTCCGCGATGGCCGTCTACACCCTGGCCTTCTTCGCGTACATCGCCGAATGGACCTTCGGCGGCCGCAGCAGGATCGGCCGGACCGCCGCCGCGCTCACCGCCCAGGCCGCGGCCAAGAAGGCGGCCCCGCCGGTCACCGTGCAGAGGGCCGGCGGCACCGCCGTCCTGGAGCGGCCGAAGGTCGTCGTACGCGCCGCCGCCGGCGCCCGCGACGTGCCCGACGGTCCGGGGGCGCACGGCGGGGACGAACAGGGTGACCTCTTCGGCCGTATCGCCATCTCCCTCACGGTCCTCGCCTTCGCCATCGAGTTCGGCGGGGTGCTCAGCCGCGCGCTCTCGGTGCAGCGGGCGCCGTGGGGCAACATGTACGAGTTCAACATCACCTTCTCCACGGTGGCCGTCGGCGTGTACCTCGCGCTGCTGGCGCTCAGGAAGAACGTGCGCTGGCTCGGACTGTTCCTGATCACCTCGGTCCTGCTCGACCTGGGCCTCGCGGTCACCGTCCTGTACACGGCGAGCGACCAGCTGGTCCCCGCACTGCACTCGTACTGGCTGTACATCCACGTCTCCACCGCGATCTTCTGCGGCGCGGTGTTCTACGTCGGCGCGGTCTCCACGATCCTGTACCTGTTCAAGGACTCCTACGAGAACAAGCTGGCGAGTGGCGGCAGGCCCGGCTCCTTCGCCAACTCGGTCCTCGACCGGCTGCCCGCCGCGGCGACCCTCGACAAGTTCGCCTACCGCGTCAACGCGGCCGTCTTCCCGCTGTGGACGTTCACGATCATCGCGGGCGCGATCTGGGCGGGCGACGCCTGGGGCCGCTACTGGGGCTGGGACCCCAAGGAGACCTGGTCCTTCATCACCTGGGTCGCCTACGCCTGCTACCTGCACGCCCGCGCCACCGCCGGCTGGAAGGGCCGCAAGGCCGCCTACCTGGCGCTGGCCGCCTTCGGCTGCTGGCTGTTCAACTACTACGGCGTCAACATCTTCGTCTCCGGCAAGCACTCCTACGCCGACGTCGGCCTGGGTGTGCTCCGGTCGGCCGGGTTCTGAGCCCCTCGCGACCGGCGGGACGGGCCCGCCGGTCGCCGTGACCGTCCGGAAGCGGTGCGCGAGGGTCACGCCGGTGTCATGACCGGTGCCCTCGAACGCGTTCGCCGCAGCGCACCGGGAGCGCGGCGGGGGTCACTCACTCGCCGATGTCCTCGTTCCACAACGCCGGGTTCTTCTCGACGAAGTCGCGCATCATCGCGACGCACCCGGGGTCGTCCAGGAGCACGATCCGCACGCCGTGTCCGGCGAGCCAGTCGTGGCCACCGTGAAAGGTGACCGCCTCGCCGATCACGACACGGGAGATGCCGAACTGGCGGACCAGCCCGGAGCAGTACCAGCACGGCGAGAGCGTCGTCACCATCGTCGTCCCGCGATACGTCCGCTGCCGCCCCGCCGCCCGGAACGCCGCCGTCTCCGCGTGCGTCGAGGGGTCGTCGTCCTGGACGCGCCGGTTGCGCCCGCGGCCGAGAAGGGTCCCGTCGGCGCCGTACAGCGCGGCGCCGATCGGAATGCCGCCCTCGGCGAGCCCGGCACGGGCCTCCGCCACCGCGGTGGCGAGCCAGGCCCGCGCGGTCGCCGCGTCCACGGGGATCGGCTCGGGGATCGGCTGACGCACGAGGGCTCCTGGTCCGTGGGGGTCACCTGGTCGCAAGGTACCCTCCCGGCCGCGCGGAGCCCGACGTTCCGTCAACTCTGTAACCTGGCCCGGTCATTGTGGGTCCGCGGGTGGGTGAGAGGAACGGTCATGGGCGCTGCGCCGGTTCTGGAGGAGCTGCGGGAGGTCTGTCAGCCGCAGGCCAAGCTGGCGAGCCGCAACGGGGAGCACTGGGCCGGCCGCCTCTACATGCGGAGCGTGTCGCTGCGGTTCACCCGGCAGCTCGTGCGGACGCCGGTCACCCCCGACCAGCTCACCTGGACGATGGTGGTGTGCGGGGTGCTGTCCGGTGCCGCGCTGCTCGTCCCCGGGCTGACCGGCGCCGTCCTCGCCGCGCTCCTCATGCAGCTGTTCCTCCTCTTCGACTGCGTCGACGGCGAAGTCGCCCGCTGGAAGGGGCAGAACAGCGCGACCGGCATCTACGTCGACCGGCTCGGCGCCTACCTGGCCGACGCGGCGCTGATGATCGGCTTCGGTTTCCGGGCCGCCGAGTCCGGCGTCGTGGGCGGCTGGGCGGGCTTCAACGGCTGGGTCTCGCTCGGCCTCGCGACCGCGCTCGGGGTCGTACTGCTGAAGGCGTCCACCGACCTGGTGGACGTCGCCCGCGCGCGGCGCGGGCTGCCCGTGGCCGACGACGAGGCGACCCGGCCCCGGTCGCGGGGGGTCGCCTCGGTACGGCGGCTCGCGGCGGCCTTCAAGATCCACCGGGTCACCAACGGCATCGAGGCCTCGCTGGTCCTGCTGGTCGTGGCGGTCGCGGACGCGGTGAGCGGCGGGGTGGGGCCGACGCGTTGGGCGCTGGGCGCGATCGCCGTCATCACGTGGGTGATGGTGCCGGCGCACCTGCTGTCGATCCTGGCGTCCTCGCGACTGCGGTAGCGCGGACGCGGACGCCGTTGTCCGGGGCGGCGGGCTGCGGTCGTGCCCCCGCGCGACGACGGAGCCGCGTACCGGTATGGCGCCGCGCCCCTCGCGTGGCCGCCCACCGCCCTCACCCGCGGGCCGTTCCCCGAGGGCGGGCGCGAGGGCGGACACGAGGGCGAGCGCGCCCGGTGCGTCGGCGGGGCCCGCCGGCATACGCCCCTAAGGGCGCGGCAGCCGGAGCCGGTGCGCCCGGCCGGGGACCGCAGGCCCCGTTCGCTCTCCCGGTGTCCCGGTGTCCCGTTTCCCGGTGGTCGCGGATCTGCGGATCGACGGCGCGAGGGGCCGGGCCGTCGGCATCGGGCGCGGGGCGCGGGGCTCCGACCGGTCGCCGGGAACCGGTCGGGTGGGTCGGGGAGGGGACGGTCCCGGTCCGGCCGGAGCCGGGCGGGAAACGGGCGGCGGGTCGGGCACGTCGCGGGGCCCGGACCGGGAGGACGGCGGCGGAGAGGACCGGCGCCCCGCTTCCCGGGCGAGCACCTCGCTTCCCGGGCCGGCGCCCCGCTTCCCGGGCGAGCACCTCGCTTGCCGGGCCGGCGCCCCGCTTCCCGGGCCGGTGCTCCTACCTCTCGTCGCCCTTGCCCTGCTCGTCGTTCTTCTCGTCCTCGTCGAGCGACTTCAGGAACTCGGGGTTGTCGTCCGGGGCGATCCACCGCCGCTGCTGCGCGCGGTTCTCGCGGACGCCCGCCCAGCCTTCGGCGGCGGGGCTGCGCTTCTTGCCGGCGACGAGCCAGGAGATCGAACCGACGAGCGGGAACAGCAGGACGAGGATCGCCCACAGCGGCTTGGGCATGTGGCGGATCTCGTCGTCCTTCGTGCTGATGCAGTCGATGAACGCGTAGACGCTGAGCGCCAGCGGCACCAGGAACATCAGTACCCGCAGCATGGGGTCTCTCCAGCGCAGAGGGCGGCGGGGCCACGAGTACGGCCCCAGGTACGGGGCCAGGGTAGCCCCTCGGGGATACTTGACCGCATGGCTTACGACGATCTTCGCTCCCTGCTCAGGGCCCTGGAGCGTGAGGGCGACCTCAAGCGCATCAAGGCCGAGGTCGACCCGTACCTGGAGGTCGGGGAGATCGTCGACCGGGTCCAGAAGTCCGGCGGCCCCGCGCTCCTCTTCGAGAACGTGAAGGGCTCGGCGATGCCCCTCGCGATGAACGTGTTCGGCACCGACCGCCGCCTGCTGAAGGCGCTCGGACTCAAGTCGTACGCGGAGATCTCCGAGCGGATCGGCGGGCTGCTGAAGCCGGAGCTGCCGCACGGTTTCGTGGGGGTCCGCGAGGCGTTCGGCAAGCTGGGCGCGATGGCGCACGTCCCGCCGAAGAAGGTGAAGGACGGTCCCGTGCAGGAGGTCGTCCTGCACTGTGACGACGTGGACCTGGACCGGCTGCCGGCGCTGTTCACCTGGCCGCAGGACGGCGGGTCGTTCTTCAACCTGGGTCTGACCCACACCAGGGACCCGGAGAACGGGGTCCGCAACCTCGGTCTCTACCGCCTCCAGCGTCACGACAGGCGCACCATCGGCATGCACTGGCAGATCCACAAGGACAGCCGCAACCACTACCAGGTCGCGGCGCGCCGGGGCGAGAGGCTGCCGGTCGCGATCGCCTTCGGCTGCCCGCCGGCCGTCACGTACGCCTCCACCGCGCCGCTGCCCGGCGACATCGACGAGTACCTGTTCGCCGGGTTCCTCGCGGGCAAGCGGATCGAGATGGTCGACTGCAAGTCGGTCCCGCTCCAGGTCCCGGCGCAGGCCGAGGTCGTCCTGGAGGGCTGGCTGGAGCCGGGCGAGATGCTCCCGGAGGGCCCGTTCGGCGACCACACCGGTTTCTACACGCCGCAGGAGCCGTTCCCGGCGCTGACCATCGACTGCGTGACGATGCGGAAGCGTCCGCTGCTCCAGTCGATCGTGGTGGGCCGACCGCCGACCGAGGACGGACCGCTGGGCCGTGCGACGGAGCGGTTCTTCCTCCCGCTCCTCAAGATCATCGTCCCGGACATCGTGGACTACCACCTTCCCGAGGCCGGGGGGTTCCACAACTGCGCGATCGTCTCGATCGACAAGAAGTACCCCAAGCACGCGCAGAAGGTCATGCACGCGGTCTGGGGCGCCCACATGATGTCCCTGACCAAGCTGATCGTGGTCGTCGACTCCGACTGCGACGTACACGACCTGCACGAGGTCGCCTGGCGGGCGCTCGGCAACACCGACTACGCCCGTGACCTGTCGATCGTCGAGGGGCCCGTCGACCACCTCGACCACGCCTCCTACCAGCAGTTCTGGGGCGGCAAGGCGGGCATCGACGCGACGAGGAAGTGGCCCGAGGAGGGTTACACGCGCGACGGCGGGTGGCCGGAGATGGTCCTCCCGGACCCGGAGACGGCGGCGACGGTCGACCGCCGGTGGAAGGAGTACGGACTGTGAGTTCGGCATCCGCAGCGCTCCCGCAGCAGCCGGGACGCACGAAGGCCTTCCTCCGGCTGGTGATGATCGAGCACTCGGTCTTCGCCCTGCCGTTCGCCTACATCGCCGCACTGACCGCGATGTTCGAGCTGGACGGGAACATCCACTGGGGCCGGCTGCTGCTGGTCACCGTCTGCATGGTGGGTCTGCGCACCTTCGCCATGGCGGTCAACCGGATCATCGACCGGGAGATCGACGCGCGCAACCCGCGCACCGCCCACCGCGAACTCGTCACCGGCGCGATGTCGGTGAAGCACGCCTGGACCGGCGCGCTGATCGCCCTGGCGGTCTTCCTCGGCGCGGCGGCCCTGCTCAACCCGCTCTGCCTCGCCCTGGCCCCGGTCGCCGTGGTCCCGATGGTGGTCTACCCCTACGGGAAACGCTTCACCAACTTCCCGCAGGCCATCCTCGGACTCGCCCAGGCCATGGGCCCGATCGGCGGCTGGCTCGCCATCACCGGCGAGTGGTCCTGGGACGCGGTGATCCTGGGCCTGGCCGTCGGCATCTGGATCGGCGGCTTCGACCTGATCTACGCCTGCCAGGACGTCGACGCCGACCGCGAGACCGGCGTCATGTCGGTCCCGGCCCGCTTCGGCGTCCCGGCCGCGATCCGGGCCGCCCGCGCCTGCCACGCCGTCACCACGGCCCTGTTCGTCTGGTACGCCCTCGCCACCGACGCGGGTGCCTTCTTCTGGCTGGGTCTGCTGATCGTCGCGGCCGCGTTCGGCTACGAGCACACCATCGTCCGGCCGCACGACCTGTCCCGCCTGAACAGGGCGTTCTTCTCCACGAACGGCTTCATCGGCATCAGTCTCTTCGGGTGCGCGCTCGTCGACCTGCTGCTGCGCGGCCTCACGGTGTAGTCCGGTCCGAAGCACCTTCCCGTTCGCCGGTACGCTCAAGGTGTGAACGCAGGAGAAACGCAGCGCGTGCCTTGGATCGTGGGGGTGTCCGGGGCGTCCGGTACGCCCTATGCCGCCGCCGTGCTGCGCGCGCTGCTCGCCGGGGGCGAGAGCGTGGACCTGGTCGTCAGCCGGGCCTCGCGGCTCACGCTGCTCGACGAGACGGGCATCTCCTTCCGGGACGCCCACTGGCGGGACGACCTGCGGGACTGGCTCGCGCGGGGCGCCGACGGAAAGCCGGACACCTTCGACGTCGACGTGGACACGGACGCCGTGCGGTACTGGCCCGCCGGTGACCTGGCGGCGGGGCCGTCGTCGGGGTCGTATCCGGCGAAGGGGATGCTGATCGTGCCCGCTTCGACGGCCTGTGTCGCGGGCGTCGCGCTCGGGCTGTCCAAGGATCTCCTCCAGCGGGCGGCGAGCGTGACGCTCAAGGAACGCCGCACGCTCGTCGTCGCCGTCCGGGAGACCCCGCTGAACGGGCAGACCCTGCGGCACCTCGTCGCCCTGGACGACGCGGGCGCGAGCGTCGTACCCGCCTCACCGGCCTTCTACGCGGGTGCCACCCACATCCAGGACCTGGTCGACTTCGTCGCCGGCCGCGTCCTCGACGCGGCGGGTGTGACGCACGGCCTGTACCGGCGGTGGAAGGGCGAACTGGGGGGCGGCGCCCGTCCCGCCTGAGCGGCGCCGGACGGCGGCACCGGCATCACCTTCAGGATCTCAGTCACTCTCGGACCCCTCACACTCTCAGACCTCTTCATCGGAAGGCTCGATCGCATGGACGCGGTGGACAGGCAGCTCATCCAGGCCCTGAGGGAGAACGGCCGGGCCTCGTACGCGGAGCTCGGGCGTCTCGTCGGCCTGTCGGGACCCAGCGTCACCGACCGCATCAACCGGCTGGAGGCGGCCGGCGTCATCACGGGCTACCGGGCCACGGTGAACGCCGCCTCGCTCGGCCTGGGGGTCACCGCCCTCATCGGCATCTCCCTCTCCGACGCCGCCGACCACGAGGACGTGGCCGCGCGGATGAAGGACCTCAGCGAGATCGAGGACTGCTGGTTCATCGCCGGCGACGACTCGTTCATGCTCAAGGTCCGGGCGAACGACGTCGACGGCCTGGAGAGGATCATCCGGCGGCTGTCCGGGACGAAGGGCGTGTCCCGCACCCGTACGACCATCGTGCTCTCCACGAAGTGGGAGAACCGGGTCGGGGAGCTTCCGGAGGAGGTCTGACGGGGGAGGCGCGGTCAGCGCCGTTCGGGGGCGTCTCCCGTCCGAAGGGCGGGGGCGTACGGTTGGCGAAGTCTGTCTCAGGGCGAACGGGAAGAGGTAGGGGAATGGACGTCGGGCTCAAGCGCGAGCTGGAGCAGAAGGTCGGGGCCGGTGAGCGGCTGACCCGTGAGGACGGCATCGCGCTGTACGAGTCGGACGACCTGGCCTGGCTGGGCGGACTCGCCCACGAGGTGCGGACGCGGAAGAACGGCGACGTCGTCCACTTCAACGTCAACCGCCACCTCAACATGACCAACGTGTGCACCGCCTCCTGCGCGTACTGCTCCTTCCAGCGCAAGCCGGGGGAGAAGGACGCGTACACGATGCGCATCGAGGAGGCCGTGAAGCTCGCCAAGGCGATGGAGGGCGAGAACCTCACCGAGCTGCACATCGTCAACGGCCTGCACCCGAACCTGCCGTGGCGCTACTACCCGCGCTCCCTGCGCGAGCTGAAGGCCGCCCTGCCGAACGTCTCCCTGAAGGCCTTCACGGCGACGGAGATCCACCACTTCGAGACGATCTCGGGTCTGTCGGCGTCGGAGATCCTGGACGAGCTGATCGACGCGGGCCTGGAGTCGCTGACCGGCGGCGGCGCGGAGATCTTCGACTGGGAGGTCCGCCAGCACATCGTGGACCACCGGACCCACTGGGAGGACTGGTCCCGGATCCACCGCCTGGCCCACGAGAAGGGGCTGAAGACCCCGAGCACCATGCTGTACGGCCACATCGAGGAGCCCCGCCACCGCGTGGACCACGTGCTGCGGCTGCGTGAACTCCAGGACGAGACCGGCGGCTTCCAGGTCTTCATCCCGCTCCGCTACCAGCACGACTTCGTGGACATGAAGGACGGCAAGGTCCGCAACCGCCTCCAGGCCCGCACCCAGATGGCGACCGGCGCGGAGGCCCTCAAGACCTTCGCGGTCTCCCGCCTCCTCTTCGACAACGTCCCGCACGTCAAGGTCTTCTGGGTCATGCACGGCGTCCAGACCGCCCAACTGGCCCTCCAGCACGGCGCGGACGACATGGACGGCTCGGTCGTCGAGTACAAGATCACCCACGATGCCGACAACTACGGCACCCCGAACAAGCTGACCCGTGAGGACCTCCTCGACCTCATCCGGGACGCGGGCTTCCGCCCGGTGGAGCGCAACACCCGCTACGAGATCATCCGCGAGTACGACGCCCCGGACCCCACCCGCCGCGACTCCCCCCAGCCCATGCGCCTCTGACCCACCCACCGCCCGGAAACCGACCCACACCTCCCCGGGTGGGGGCCCAGCCGGCAAGCACGGGCACCTGCTCCCACCTAAGGGGCCGGGGGCCCTGCCGGCAAGCACGGGGACTGCTCCCACCCAAGGGGCGCGGGGAACTGCGCGCCCAGCCCCCACCGGCCCGCACCCGACGTCACCCCTCCCCGGATGGGGCCCCTGCCGGCAAGCACGGGGACTGCAC
>NZ_JBIAHY010000004.1:60106-210369 GCF_042870975.1 Streptomyces sp. NPDC006259
CCCACCCAAGGGGCGCGGGGAACTGCGCACCCAGCCCCCACCGGGCCCGCGCCCGACGCCACACCTCCCCAGGTGGGGCCCTGCCGGCAAGCACGGGGACTGCACCCACCCAAGGGGCGCGGGGAACTGCGCACCCAGCCCCCACCGGGCCCGCGCCCGACGCCACACCTCCCCAGGTGGGGCCCTGCCGGCAAGCACGGACGCCTGCTCCCACCTGCCGTGAGGGCGAGCAGCACCCTCACGACGGTAAGGATTAGAATCCCAGTGTGTCCCTTACCTTCACTCTCGACCCCGCCATGACCCCCGACCTGCGGGACGGCCTCCTGGACCTGTGGACGGACGTCTCCAACGCGGGCGGGGCCGTGGGTTTCGTGCCGCCGGTGACCCGCGAGGCCGTCCGCCCCGAGCTGGTCCGCCACCTGGTGCAGATGGCCGAGGGCCGCACCCGTCTGCTCCTGGGCCGGGACGAGAGGGGCGAGGTGGCCGCCTCCGCGTTCCTCACGTTCAACACGCACCGCCTGATGACCCACTGGCTGTGGCTGTACACGGTGATGGTGCACCCCCGCCACCAGGGCAAGGGCTACGGCCGCACCCTGCTCGCCGCCGCCGCGGACGCGGCCCGCACCTTCGACGGCATCGACGCGATACGGCTCACCTGCCGGGGCGGCCTCGGCCTGGAGCGCTTCTACGCGGCGTGCGGGTACAAGGAGGTCGGCCGGGTGCCGGACGCGATCAGGGTGGCTCCGGGCGACGACCGGGACGACGTCACGATGCTCCTCCCGCTGACCTGACGCGCCCCGCTGACCTGACGCGCCCCGGTGGCCGTCCGCGCCCCGGCCACGAGATCCGCGGCCGGGCGTGCTTCACTGGACGGTGCCCCTTTGGGACCTTCGGGACCTTCGGACCTCCCCCAGAGGGGGGACCAGAGACGGAAGAGTGGATTTTGGGATGCTTCGCTACACGTTGATGCGCCTCGGTGTCTTCGTAGGCTGCCTCGCCGCCGTCTGGGGGCTCGTCCGCCTCGGTGTCTTCCCGCGCGGCCTGGGCGACTCCAACGGCATGTGGATCGTCCTGCTCTCGCTGCTGCTCTCCGCGCCGATCAGTTTCGTGGTGCTGCGCAAGGAGCGCGACCGGGCCTCGGAGACGGTGGTGCGCCGCGTGGACCGCATCAAGGCGGGCCTGGAGTCCAACCGCTCCCAGGAGGACGAGGCGGTCGACGCCGCCCGGGCGCAGGGACAGCCCTCGTAAGGGAGTTCGCCCGCGCCGTCCCCAACTAGGCTTGGGGCCATGGGTGCCGTGAAGACCAAGCGGATGCCGCGTGCGGTCCGTGAGCAGCAGATGCTGGACGCCGCCGTGGAGACCTTCGGACGGCACGGGTACATGGCCGCGTCGATGGACGAGATCGCCGAACTGGCGGGGGTGTCCAAGCCGCTGGTCTACCTGTACCTGAATTCCAAGGAAGACCTGTTCACCGCGTGCATCCGGCGCGAGGCCAAGGCGCTCGTCGAGGCGGTGCGCGCGGGTGTGGACACCGGTCTGGCGGCGGACCGCCAGCTCTGGGACGGTCTGCTGGCGTTCTTCGCGCACACCGGCCGCCATCCGCACGCCTGGTCCGTCCTGCACATCCAGGCCCGCACCCACGGCGAGACCTTCGCCGCCGAGGTCACGGCGATGCGCGCGGAGATCGTGGCGTTCGTGACCCAGCTGATCGCGGTCGCCGCCCGCGAGGCGCACCGCGACCCGGACCTCCCCGAACGGGAGGTGGCGGGCCTGGCCGAGGCGCTGGTGGGCGCGGCCGAGTCCCTGGCGGCCTGGGCCAACACCGCCGAGTCGGTCACCCCCCGCCAGGCCGCGGCGACCCTGATGAACTTCGCCTGGGCGGGTCTCGGCACCCTGATGACCGGCCGCTCCTGGTCCCCGCCGGAGTCCTGAACCGGCGTCCCTCAGCCGGCCGGTGCCACCGGCGCCACCCGCCCCCTCACGTGCGTTCGCCCCTCGGCCCCCGTCCCGCGCAGTTCGAAGCGCTCCCCGTCCGCCGCGAAGGCCACCGTCCCCGGCAGCAGGACCGGTGCCCGGAACTCGACCCGGACGTGCGCCGCGGCCGGGGTCCCGTGGGCGGCGAGGCAGCGGGCCGCGGTCCACATGCCGTGGGCGATGGCGCGGGGGAAGCCGAAGAGGCGGGCGGTCAGCGGGGAGAGGTGGATCGGGTTGCGGTCCCCGGAGACGGCCCCGTACCGCCGCCCGACGTCGGCGCCGAGCCGCCACTCGTCGACCAGGGGAGGCGGCGGCTCCGCGCTCCCCCCGGCCTGGTCGGCCGCCGTCCCCGCCGTTTCCTCAGTCCCCTCAGTCCCCGCAGTCCCCGGCGTCCGGTGCCGGGCCAGGTAGGTGCTCTCCGACTCCCACACCACCTCCCCGCTCTCCCGCAGCTCGGTCACGACGACGGCCTCGGTGCCGCGCCGGTGCGGGACCAACCGGTCGACCTGGACGGCGAGTTCGTACGACCCCGTGGCCGGGAGAGGACGGTGCCGGGTCAGGGAGATCGAGGTGTGGACCAGGCCGAGCAGCGGCAGGGGGAAGGCGCGGCCGCTCATGATGCGCATGGCCAGGGGGAAGCCCAGGACGTGTGGATAGGTGATCGGCAGGGCGTCGTCGCCGGTGGCGAAGCCGCACACCCGCTCGTAGGCGGCGAGCCGGGACAGGTCGGCGCGCAGGGCGGGCAGGACGAGTCGGCCGCCCGAGAAGACGGCACCGGGCCGGGGCCGCTTGAGGGGTGACAGGAGCGCGCCGCGGGCGAGCAGCGGCCCGAGGGCCGGGGGCGCGGAGAGCGGCGGGGTCGTCACCGGGTCCGCCCCCTGGCGACGAGAGGCCCGTTCCGGTCAGCCATGTCCATGTGTCCCACCCTCTCGCCCACCCTCCGCCAAGTCCTTACTCTGGAGTAGGTTACCGCCGGTAGGTTCCCCGGCAAGTCCGATCGGGGCCCTCCGCAAGCCCACCCGCCGACCCCTGGAAGCCTGATCGAGGACCCCCGCGGCCCGCGCGGGACCGTCGTGAGCCACTCGACGACCCCCGCGAACCCCCGGACCGCCACCGAACCTGAGGGTCACTCACCAACCCTTGGAGGTTGCACAGCCCTGGCCCACGAACACCCCCGAACCCGCACAGGCCCCACACGTCCGCCCCGTACGATCCCCTTCCTGACCGGGGGTAACCCCTTTCTGCGGTTCCGTCCCGGTTGAACGCCTCGGCACACGAGGCACGTACCTCATGCAGCAAGCAGTCCGGTCGCTGCACGCCCAGGGAGCCGCCCCGTGTCCACCCCGCTTTCCTCCACCCCGGCCTTCGCCGGTTACGACGCTCCCCCCGCCCTCGTGGAACCCGAGACCCGCCGGCTGGACGGCGCCGTACGGGAGGTGTCGATGCCGGCGTTCGCGCGCCCGGTGACCTACGGCTCGCTCGCCGAGCTGCCGTTCGACAACGCGGCGGCGGCCCCCGACGCGGTGGTCCTCAGCCGCAGGGACGCGGAGGGCCGGTGGACGGACGTGACGGCACGGCAGTTCGCCGCCGAGGTCCTCGCGGTGGCCAAGGGCCTGGTCGGGGAGGGGCTGATGCCCGGTGACCGGATCGCCATCATGGCCCGCACGACGTACGAGTGGACGCTGCTCGACTTCGCCGCCTGGGCGGCCGGACTGGTCACGGTCCCCGTCTACCCCACCTCCTCCGTCTTCCAGACCCGGTGGATCCTCCAGGACTCCGGCGCGGTCGCCCTCGTCACCGAGACGGTCGGACAGGCGGCGGCCGTCGGCCCCGAACGCGACCGGCTCCCCGACCTCCACCACATCTGGGTCATCGAGAAGGGCCACGTGGACCGCCTCGCCGAACTCGGCGAGCAGCACGTCCCGGAGGCCGAGGTCGACGTCCGGCGCGGCATGCTGGTCCCCGACACCCTCGCCACCCTCATCTACACCTCGGGCACCACCGGCCGGCCCAAGGGCTGCGCGCTCACCCACGGCAACTTCTTCGCCGAGGTCGACAACGCGATCGAGCTGCTCTACCCGGTCTTCAAGTCGTCCACCGACGACCTCTCCGTGCTCCTCTTCCTCCCCATGTCCCACGTCTTCGGCCGGATGGTCGCCATCGCCTGCGTCCGCGCCCGCGTCCGCCTCGGCCACGCCCCCAGCCTCAAGGCCGACCAACTCCTGCCCGACCTGGCCGCGTTCAGACCCACCTGCCTGCTCGCCATCCCGTACATGTTGGAGAAGATCTTCAACACGGCCCGCGCGAAGGCGGAGGCGGGCGGCAAAATGGCCACCTTCGACCGGGCGGTGAACACGGCCATCCGCTACGGCGAGGCCGTCGAGGCCCTCAACGCCGGCACCGGAGGCGGCCCCGGCGCCACCCTCCGGGCGGGCCGCGCGCTCTACGACCCACTGGTCTACCGCCGCATCCGCAACGCCATGGGCGGCCGGGTCCGGCACGCCATCTGCGGCGGCTCCCCGCTGGGCCGCCGCCTCGCCGCGTTCTACGCCGGCGCGGGCATCGAGATCTACGAGGGCTACGGCCTCACCGAGACCACCGGTGCCTCCACCGTCACCCCGCCGATGAAGCCCCGCCTGGGCACGGTCGGCTGGCCGCTGCCCGGCACCCGGATCCGGATAGCGGCCGACGGCGAGATACTCGTCGCCGGCGACCACGTCCTGCGCGGCTACTGGGACCCGGCGGCCGGCGGAGTCGTCCCCGCCGCCCCCGACGGCTGGCTCGCCACCGGCGACATCGGCGAACTCGACGACGAGGGCTACCTCACGATCACCGGCCGCAAGAAGGAGCTGATCATCACTGCCGGCGGCAAGAGCGTCGCGCCCGCCCCGCTGGAGAACTGGCTGCGCTCACACCCCCTGATCTCCCAGGCGATGGTCCTCGGCGACGGCCGCCCCTACGTGTCCGCCCTGCTCACCCTCGATCCCGACGGCCTCACCCACTGGCGCCAGATGAACGGCAAGCACCCGGTTCCCGTCGAACTCCTCATAGGCGACGAGGAGTTGAACGACGTCCTCCAGCGCGCGATCGACGAGGCCAACAAGCTCGTCTCCCGCCCCGAGTCGATCCGCCGGTTTGCCGTCCTGCCCCGCGACTTCACCGAGGCGCAGGGCCACCTCACCCCGTCCATGAAGCTCCGCCGGGAGGCGGTCCTGCGGGACTTCACCGACGAGGTGGAGGGCCTGTACCCGTAGTAAACGGTTCGCGGGACAGGCCGGCGACCGGGAGGATGCCGCCCGTGAACGCCATCGAGTTCTTCCAGTACCCCTGGGCCGACAGCCCGCACCACCTGGTGTGGGGCATCCGCGTCGACGGGACGGACCTGCGGACACTCGTGGGCGAGGCGACCTACCCGCTGTGGCGGACCGAGCTGGCGGGAGAGTTCGACGACGACGAGGCCGAACTGGAGAAGGAGACCGCCGAGCAGATCCGCGTACAGCACGACGGCCTCGGCGTCTCCGAGTTCGCCCACCACTTCCGCACCGCCGGGAACACCGTCCCCCTGCTCGGCTGCCCCTGCGGCATCTGGGTCTGCTGGCCCCTCATGGCCGAGGTCGGCATCACCCCCACGACGGTGACCTGGTCGGCCTTCCGCCAGCCGAACCGCGAGGAGGAGTGGGGGGAACTCCCGATGGGGCCCTACGAGTTCCCCCGCGATGCCTACGAGGCGGCGCTGGACGCTCCGCCGGTGCGGGGCGAGGACCCGCTGCCGTAGGGGAGGAAGTGGGCCCACGCGGCGGGGGAGAGGGCCAGGGTGGGACCGGCGGGGTCCTTGGAGTCACGGATGTGGATGGCGTGGGGGCAGGCGGCGAGTTCGAGGCATTCGCCGCCACCGCCGCTGCTGTGGGTCGACTTGCGCCAGGTGTAGGCGGCTTCCAGGCATTCGCCGCCGCCGCCGTCGCTGTAGCTGCTCTTGAACCAGCTGAGTTCCTGGGTACTCATAGACTTCCCCGCAGTTTGTCGATCAGGTCCAGCGACTCGCTGGGTCTGAGGGCCTGCGCCCTGAGGAGCCCGTAGCGCTCGCTCAAAACGCGAACTTCTTCCGCGTCTGTGATGAGTCGTGGATACGTGTGGATCTCCACGTACGCTACCTGCTCCCCCTTCCGGACTGTCAGTAGGTTGAACGGGCCGTCCATACTGGGTTGTTCCTCGCGCTCCATCGGCATCACCTGAAGCTCAACGGCTCGGAAACTGCCGATGTGTACGAGGTTCTGCAACTGTGCTGCGTGCACCTCTGCTCCACCGATGGGTCGCAGCAGCACGCTCTCATCCAGCACGAAGCTGAGTGTCGGCGACGGTCCACCGGGCTGGAAGACCTGCTGGCGCGCCATTCGGTCGACCACACGCTTCTCGATGGCTTCTTCGCCCAGTAGTGGGCGCCACTGAGAGAAGACCGCGCGGGCGTATCCCTCGGTCTGGAGCAGCCCCGGAACGAGCTGATTGCTGTAGACGTGAAGCGCCTTGGACTGCGCTTCCAGAGCGGCGTACCCCCGGTACCACTCCGGATGCCTCGTCCGCACGCGGCTCATCGCCTCCCGCACCTCAGGGATCGCGTCCAGCAGCATCCCCCCGGCGTCCAGCAGAGCGTCAGCCTTCTCCAGCACCTCCGGCCGGATCAGGCGTACCCCCCGCTCCATCGACGAGATGGCATCCGGGCCGTAGCCGACCAGAACCCCGAACTCCTTCTGCGTGAGCCCCTTCCGCTCACGGAGTCGCTTCAGCATCTTCCCCAGCGCCGTGAACAACCCCGTCGTCCCGTCGGACTCCGCCGGTGTCTCCGGCCTCCGCTCGTGTTCTTCCTGCATGTCACCCCACCGCCCTCGGACTTGCCCGTGGTCGCGCCGACGCCCCGTACGCGCAGCTCGCCGCAGCCGTACAACTACGGAGAGTCGCGAAGTCGCCCCTGGTCAGGGTAGAGACAACAGGCCACGCTCAGTGACGTGAACTCCGAAATCTCCACCCAGATCCCGACCCCCCTCGGGGAACTGACCCTCCGCCTCAGCTCCACGCCGAGGGGTGCCCGGCTGGCCCGGCGGATGACGGCGCAGCAGCTCGACGCCTGGGGACACCCGCACGGCGGGGATGCCAACGACACCGCGCAGCACGTGGTCGCGGAGCTGGCGGCGAACGCCGTGACGCACGGCCGGTTGCCGGGACGGGACTTCGCGCTTCGGCTGCTGCTGCTCCCGGAGGGCACACTGCGTGTCGAGGTGAGCGACGCGAGAGGCGAGCGGAAGCTGCGGATCGTGACGGACCCCGACGCGGAGGGCGGCCGGGGCCTGGTGCTGGTCGCCGTACTCGCGACGACGTGGGGCGTCGACGAGCGGGAGGTGGGCAAGACGGTGTGGGCGGAGATCGCCCTGTCGCCTCGCCGCCCCGGACCTCGCGGGGAAGGCGGTCAGGCGCGGGCCACCACGTAGGCCTGCGGCACCTTCTCGCCGAGGTCGGGCTCCGGTTCCCGGACCGTCCGGGAGCGTACGGAGAAGCCGGCTTCGGCGAGCAGCTCGGCCATCGCCTCCGGCCTGCGGCGGTGGAAGTCCAGGGACACCGGGTGACCCCACGGCCGGTCGTGGTGCTTGGGCTCGTCGCCGACCTGGAAGGCGAGGAGGGCGTGGCCACCGGGTTTCAGGACGCGCCGGAACTCGGCGAGAAGACGGGGCAGTTGCTCCGCAGGCGTGTGAATGGAGGAGTACCAGGAGACGACCCCGTCCAGCGAGGCGTCGTCGTGGTCCAGCTCCAGCATGGAGCCCTGCTCGAACCGGATCCCCGGATTCTCCCGCCGGGCCACCCTCAGCATCGACTCCGACAGGTCCAGCCCGGACACCGACAGGCCCAGCGCCGCGAGCTGCCCGGTGACCCGGCCCGGCCCGCACCCCAGGTCGGCCACCTTCGCGCCCGCTCCGACGAGTTCGGCGTACACCGCGAGCACGGCCCGGTCCCACGGCAGCTTCGTGTACAGGTCCCGGAACTGGTCGTAGTAGTCCTCGGCGACGGCGTCGTAGAAGGTGCGGGTGGCCGTGAGGAAATCGGAGGCTTCGGTCATGCGCGGGACCGTAACCGGTACCACTGACACCGGTAGGTCGGCGCGGGGGAGTCGGGCATCCGGTTACTCCCGGGATGCCCCGGCTTCCCCGGCTTCCCCGGCTTCCCCGGTCTCCCCGGCTTCCCCGGTCTCCCCGGCTTCCCCGGTCTCCCCGGCTTCCCCGGTCTCCCCGGCTTCCCCCGCCTTCCCGGTCGCCCCGATCTTCGCGCGCGCGAGGCCCGCACCGATCCCGGCGCCGACGGCCAGGCCCAGGGACAGCCCGAGTCCCAGATTGTGGAAGACGGTCAGTCCGAGCGTGATGCCGACGGCCGTACCGGCCCCGATCCCGGCCGCGAGGCCGACGGACACGGCGGCAGCCTGCTCGGAGCCGTCGGCCGTGCCGCCTGCTTCGTCACTTTTCGTCATGTGATCCCCCGTTTTGCTTTCCGATCCCGTTCCGCCCTGTCGTGTTGCGTGGAGCGCTCCTCACCTGGCGGACCCAGGACCCACATTGTGGCGGCTCGGTCCCCGCCGCCGCGCAGGATCACCCCCGGCACCGGGGCGCGACGCCCGACACGCTCGTACGGCGGCCCGCTCCCGGCCGTACGGAAAACAGTGCGGCGGGCAAAGGCAGGAGCCCCGTCGCCTTGCGGCGCGGGGCTCCTTGGGTACTGCTCTCAGAGACTTGCGATCTCAGGGTGTGGTGCGATCAGACGGGGGTGACGTTCTCCGCCTGCGGGCCCTTCGGGCCCTGGGTCACGTCGAAGGAGACCGCTTGGTTCTCCTCGAGCGAACGAAAACCCTGCGCGTTGATCGCGGAGTAGTGGACGAAGACGTCGGGGCCGCCGCCTTCTTGGGCGATGAAGCCAAAGCCCTTTTCGGCGTTGAACCACTTCACGGTTCCGGTAGCCATAAGCCCTCCTTGGGCCCAAAGGGTTGCCCTGCTCCAGAACCCTGCAAGCGTGAAAGCAAGTGCCGCACAACTGCATACGTCTGAAAACGACGAGAGCCCGCGGTTACATGCTCCGCAGGCTCTGTACTGCAAGGGAAACCAAACTGCAACTTGCGGCGAGCCTAGCATGCGAGCACCCGAAAGCAATAGAGGTCAAGATCACGTCACCCGGATGTTTGAAGATCCGGGAAAGGGGGTTGACGCGGGGCGGCCAGGGGCCGGACTCGGGAGGCCGCAGGGCGGGGTCTATCGTCGCGATGTGGACAATTCTCGCACCCGGCCGCGCGTCGGCCACATCCAGTTCCTCAACTGCCTGCCCCTGTACTGGGGGCTCGCGAGAACCGGCACCCTCCTCGACTTCGAGCTGACCAAGGACACCCCGGAGCGGCTCAGCGAGCAGTTGGTGCGGGGGGACCTCGACATCGGGCCCATCACCCTCGTCGAGTTCCTGAAGAACGCCGACGACCTGGTCGCCTTCCCCGACATCGCCGTCGGCTGCGACGGCCCCGTCATGTCCTGCGTGATCGTCTCGCAGGTGCCGCTGGAGGAACTGGACGGCGCCCGCGTCGCCCTGGGCTCCACCTCACGCACCTCCGTGCGCCTGGCCCAGCTCCTGCTCTCCGACCGCTACGGCGTCCGGCCGGACTACTACACCTGCCCGCCCGACCTGAGCCTGATGATGCAGGAGGCCGAGGCGGCCGTCCTCATCGGGGACGCGGCCCTGCGGGCGAACCTGCTGGACGGCCCGAAGTACGGCCTCCAGGTGCACGACCTCGGCGCGCTCTGGAAGGAGTGGACCGGCCTGCCGTTCGTCTTCGCGGTGTGGGCGGCCCGCCGGGACTACCTCGAGCGCGAGCCGGTCATCACCCGCAAGGTGCACGAGGCGTTCCTCGCCTCGCGCAACGTCTCCCTCGAAGAGGTCGCCAAGGTCGCCGAGCAGGCGGCACGTTGGGAGGACTTCGACGAGCAGGTCCTGGAGCGGTACTTCACCACGCTGGACTTCCGCTTCGGCCCCGCCCAGCTCGCGGCCGTCACCGAGTTCGCCCGCCGCGTCGGCCCGACCACGGGCTTCCCGGCCGACGTGAACGTGGAGCTGCTCCGGCCGTAGCGACGGCACCGGGTCCTGTCGTCCCGTCCCCTTTCCCTTCCCCCTCCCGTCCCCGTCCCCGTCCCCGTCCCCTTTCCCTTCCCGTCGTCCGCCCGGAGAGCGGGCCGGGCGGCAGCTCCGGTGCGTGCGCCGGTGGGTGCGTCCGATGCGGCGAGCGGGCGGGCCGGGCGTCGCGCGGCAGGCGGGAACGCGACGACAGGGCCTAGGCTGCTGCCGGGCCACGGGGGCCCACGGGGGAGGGGCGGACCTCATGCAGCCACTCGGTGCCGACGAACCCACCGAGGTGGGGCCCTACCGGCTGCTCGGCCGGCTCGGCTCCGGCGGGATGGGGCGCGTCTACCTGGGCCGCAGCGCCGGAGGCCGCACGGTCGCCGTGAAGATCGTGCACCCCCACCTCGCGCTCGACGAGGAGTTCCGCGCCCGGTTCCGCCGCGAGGTCGACGCCGCCCGGCGCGTGGGCGGCGCCTGGACCGCCCCGGTCCTGGACGCCGACCCGACGGCGAACGTCCCCTGGGTCGCCACGGCCTACGCGGCCGGACCCTCGCTGGCCGTGGCGGTGGCGGACGGCGGCGCCCTGCCCGAGCACACCGCACGGGTGCTGGGAGCGGGCCTCGGCGAAGCCCTCGCGGCCGTCCACGGACTGGGCCTCGTGCACCGGGACGTGAAACCGTCCAACGTCCTGCTCACCGTCGACGGCCCCCTGCTCATCGACTTCGGCATCGCCCGCGCGACGGCCGGCACCGCGTCCCTCACCGCCACCGGCGTCTCGGTCGGCTCCCCCGGCTACATGGCCCCCGAGCAGATCCTCGGCGGCGGCGTCTCCGGCGCGGCCGACGTCTTCTCCCTCGGCGCGGTACTGGCCTACGCGGCGACCGGCGAACCCCCGTTCCCCGGCGACTCCTCGGCCGCCCTGCTCTACAAGGTCGTCCACGAGCAACCCGAACTGGGGTCACTGGAAGGCGACCTGCGTGACCTGGCCGAGGCCTGCCTGGCCAAGGACCCGGCCGACCGGCCGACCCCCGCGCAGGTCGCCCACCGGCTCGCTCCGCAGGGCGCGGCCCGGCTGGTCGCCTCCGGCTGGCTGCCGGGGAGGCTGGTGGAGCAGGTGGGGCGGAGCGCCGTACACCTGCTGAACCTGGAGGCGACGGGGGCGGGGACCGGGGCGGGCCCGGCGTCCGGGCCGGTGGGCTTCAGCAGCGCCTCGGTGGGCGAGGTGCCGCCGGCGGCCACAGTGGGGGAGTTCGGGCCGGCGCCGGTGATGCCGGGTGCGACGGCGGCGGTGCCGGCGCCGCGGGACGCCGACGGCGATGAGCGGCCCGACGGCCCCGGCAAGGTGTCCCTCTCCCTCGCGGCGGCCGCGACACCCGGCGAGGGCGGCCGCGGGCGGCGGTTGAGCTGCACCCTGGCACTGGCGGTCGCGGGCGCGCTCGCGGCGGTGACCGTGGGCTCGGTGTTCGTCCTCGACCTGCTGCCGGGCTCGGGCTCCGACGACGACAGCGCCGCGGGTGGCGACGCGTCCTCCCGGCCCCCGGCGGCCACCGCGTCCCCGGCCGTCAGCGGAGCGGTCCCCGCTGCCTACGTCGGCACCTGGGAGGGCCAGGGCAGCGGCCTCGGCGGTCAGCTGCCGATGGGCACCTTCCGCCTGACGGTACGACAGGCCGCCGTAGGCCAGGAACTGGGGCGGATGCGCCAGACGGACGTGCTCGGCGGGGTCTGTCTCGACGTCCTGACCCTGAAGAAGGCGACCCCGAAGGAACTGACCGCCACCTCGGTCGGCGCCGGGACCAACCACAGCGGCTGCAACCCGGCGCCGCACACCGTCCGGTTGACGCGCACGGGCGACGACCTGACGTACCGGTCGGAGAGTTCGGCCGAGGGCGATCCGGTGGCGCGGATGACGAGGGTCGGCTAGCGGGCCACGCAGGCTCGGGCCACGAAGGCGCGGGCGCCGAGGCGCCGGCGAGACAGCGAAGAGAGGCCGGTTCCTTGACCGTCGCACCGATCGACGTACTGCCGGTCGCCCTCGCCGTGGGGTGGGGCGCGGCGACGGGAGCGGTGCTGCCACGGGCGGCGTACCGGTTCTCGGTGGCGCCGGAGGCGGACGAGGAAGAGGGGACGGGGCCCGGCTGGCGTCGCACCTGCCCCGCCGGTCACCCCCTGCGCGGCTGGCTCGGCCCCGCCCGCTGCCCGCGGTGCGCCGGCCCGAACCCGCCGTACGGCCCCGGCGCCCTCCGCTTCGCCCTGGTCACCGCGCTCGTCTGCGCCGGCCTGGCGCTCGCCACCGGGATCCGGCCCGAGCTGGCCGTATGGCTGGCGCTCGCGCCCGTCGGGGTGCTGCTCGCGGCCGTCGATCTGCGGGTGAAGCGGCTGCCCGACCCCCTCACCCTGCCGCTCGCGGCCGCCGCCCTCGCCCTGCTCGGCGTGGCCGCGCTGCTGCCCGAGCACGCCGGTGACTGGACGACGGCCCTGCTGGGCTCGCTCGCGCTCGCCGCCGGCTACCTCGTGCTGCACCTCGTCAACCCGGGCGGCATGGGCTTCGGCGACGCGAAACTCGCCCTCGGCGCGGGCGCGGCCCTCGGCTGGTACGGCTGGGCGACGGTCATGCTGGGCACCTTCGCCGGGTTCCTGTTCGGCGCGCTCTACGGCGGCCTGCTGCTGCTCGCGCGCCGGGCCGGACGCAAGACGGCGATCCCCTTCGGGCCGTTCCTGATCGCCGGCGTGTACGCCGGTGTGCTGATGGGCGCGTACGCGGCCTGACGTGAGCCGGTCGGAGGCGCTGGCGTAGGCTGGCCGGGTCCGTCCACAACCCTTGACGAAAGGGACGCCCCGGTGACCGAGAAGGCCGACCTTCAGTCCGTCCTCGACCGTGCCGCCGAGGGTGGGCGGATCACCCCCGAGGAAGCGCTCGACCTCTACCGCGACGCGCCCCTGCACGCACTCGGCTCCGCCGCCGACGCCGTACGCCGCCGTCAGTACGCCGGCATCGAGCACATCGCGACGTACATCATCGAGCGCAACATCAACTACACGAACGTGTGCGTCACGGCGTGCAAGTTCTGCGCCTTCTACGCGGCGCCGAAGGACACGGCCAAGGGCTGGACCCGCGACCTGGACGACATCCTGCGCCGGT
Source organism: Streptomyces sp. NPDC006259 (assembly GCF_042870975.1). Classification (NCBI taxonomy): domain Bacteria; kingdom Bacillati; phylum Actinomycetota; class Actinomycetes; order Kitasatosporales; family Streptomycetaceae; genus Streptomyces; species Streptomyces sp. NPDC006259. The sequence continues at coordinate 73,353 of NZ_JBIAHY010000004.1, forward strand.
GCGCGGAGACCGTCGAACTCGGCGGCACCCAGATCATGTTCCAGGGCGGACACCACCCCGACTTCGGCGTCGAGTACTACGAGCAGCACTTCTCCGCCATCAAGAAGGAGTACCCGCAGCTCGTCATCCACAGCCTGGGGGCGAGCGAGGTCGAGCACATGGCGCGGATCTCGAAGGTCACCGTCGAGGAGGCGATCCAGCGCATCCACGCCGCGGGTCTCGACTCCTTCGCCGGGGCCGGCGCCGAACTGCTCCCCGCCCGCCCGCGCAAGGCGATCGCTCCGCTCAAGGAGTCCGGCGAACGCTGGCTGGAGATCATGGAGACCGCGCACAACCTCGGCGTGGAGTCCACGTCGACCATGCTGATGGGCACCGGCGAGACCAACGCCGAACGCATCGAGCACCTGCGGATGATCCGCGACGTACAGGACCGGACGGGCGGCTTCCGCGCCTTCATCCCGTACACCTACCAGCCCGAGAACAACCACCTCAAGGGCCGCACCCAGGCGACCCTCTTCGAGTACCTGCGGATGATCGCGATCGCCCGCCTCTTCCTCGACAACGTCCGTCACATCCAGGGCTCCTGGCTGACCACGGGCAAGGAGGTCGGCCAACTGTCGCTGCACTACGGCGCGGACGACCTCGGCTCGATCATGCTGGAGGAGAACGTCGTCTCCTCGGCCGGCGCCAAGCACCGCTCCAACCGCCTGGAGATCATCGACCTGATCCGCAAGGCGGGCCGCGTCCCGGCGCAGCGCGCGACGACGTACGAGCACCTCGTCGTGCACGACGACCCGGCGAACGACCCCGTCGACGAGCGGGTCGTCTCCCACATCTCGTCCACCGCGATCGAGGGCGGCACCGCGCACCCCGAGCTGAAGCTGCTGGCCTCCAACTGACCTCCCGGTGCTGACGATCCACGCGGCCCACGAGGTCCGCCACGTCTGGGACGGCGACCCGGAGCCCATCGAGGGCGGTGCCGTCGCCGTCCAGGGCATCCGGGTGGCGGGCGTGGGACCCCTCGCGGAGCTGGAGCGGCGGTTCCCGGGCGCGCGGGTCCGGCGCTGGCCCGGTGTGCTCGGCCCCGCGCACATCCACCAGGCCCCCCTGCCGGACGCCCCCAGCCCGCGCGAGCGCGTCCACGCGGTGCTCAAGCTCGGCGCGGTGGCCGTCCTCGCCGAGCACGCCGGCTCACCCGAACTCCGGGCCGCCGCCGAGCGCAACGACGTGGTGGTGCTGGCGCGGGCCCGGCCCACCGCGATCATCCAGAACGGCCGCGCCGACCTCGCCGTCTTCGACGAGGCCGGCGCGTGCGTCGCCACGGTGTGCGCGGGACGGCTGGTGCACCGGCGGCGCTGACCGGGCCGGCGGCACGGGCTACCCGGAGAACGCCTCCGCGAACGCCCCCGCGCTCTGCTCCACCCCACTGCAATTGGTCAGCGCGTCGTCCGTGGCGGTGCCCTCGTCGCACTGCCGGTCCCGGAACGACGACCACATCGACACCCAGGCGATGCCCTTCTCCTCCGCGAACGCCCGCACCTGCGCCGCGTCCGCGAGCGTGAACGTCTCGTTGGCGACGTCGTTGACGCCGATCATCGAGGTGAGCGCCATGCCCTTCCAGGCGTCGGCGTCCGCCGTGCCGAAGATCCCCTTCAGCTGGGCGTGCGCGGCGGTGGCCGAGGTGATCGCGTACCCGCCCATGTCACCGGCGTACGACTCCCCGTAGTTCATCGTCATCAGGTTGACGGCGGACACCTGGACGTCGTACTTGTTCGCCGAGGTCAGCAGCGCCAGACTGTCGCCGTCCAGCCCCGACGGCATCACCGGAAGGGTGAACGAGACCTCCAGATCCGGGCGTTCCTCCTGGAGCGCGGCTATCGCCCGGGAGCGCAGGGCGACCGAGTCGGCGTCGGTCAGCTCCTCGCCCTCGATGTCGAAGTCGGCCTGCGTGGAGCCGGCCGCGTCGAGCGCGGCGCCGTAGGCCTCGGCCAGCTCCGCCACGCTGTCGCAGGTGGCCGCCAGTTCCTTCCCGGAGGCCCCGCCGAAGGAGACCCGCACCGATGCCTCCGTCCCGGTCAGCGCGGAGACGCGCGCGGCCACGGTCGCGTCGTCGATCGCGTACGCGCCGTTCCACTCCGGCGTGCAAGCGCTCCCGTCGGAGATGACGAAGGCCAGGTTGTACGCCGCCGGGGAACCCGCCGCGTCGTCGGCGGACGCCTCCGCCGCGTTGACGTAGGGGGCGTACGCCGTACCGGACGCGGTGCCGGAACCGGCACTGGCACTGGCCCCGCCGGTGCTCGCTCGCGGTGTCGCGGGCGCGGCGTCCGACGTGCCGCCGGACCCCGCGGAGCATCCCGCCACGGCCAGGGCGAACAGGCAGGTGAGCCCGGCCGCCGGCCTCAGGAAACTCCTCATTGCGCATGCACCCGCTCTCGTGATTTCTGTCTCAGAACGGGAACAAAGACCGCTCCCGAACTCGAAATGTCTCACATTCGGGCGGCCCGTGCCGGGGCGGCGAACACCAGGACATTGCACGGACAATTGCTGCCAAAACAGGGCGATAGGGCGCCCAAAAGGGGTGATTGGTCCGGCTCTTTCGAAGGTGGATCGCGCAGTTGTTTTCCCTTTCTCTCAGGCAGGAGACAGGTTCGGCCGTTCTTCATGGCTCTCTCACAAGAAGACCGGAGTTCAGGTCACATAAAGGCTCCCTAATATCCGGGGAATGCATTCCGAGCCTGCCATCGAAAGCCGTGCCGCCGCTCGCGGTCGCCGTCGCAAACGCGGCGACGAGTCCGCCGCCGAGGGCCCCGTGTTCGTTGACAACTCCGGACGCCGGTCCAAGCTGCTGCGCCGGATCGGTCTCCTCCTGGGCGTCGGCTGCCTCGTCTACGCGGTCGGCCTGGGCGCCGCCTTCATGGGCTGGGGCACCTCGCTGACCCCGTCCTCACTCCTGCCGTTCGGCGGAAACGGCCAGGGAGGTCAGGGCCCCGGCGGTGTCCGCCCGGACGGCGGTCTCGGCAACCAGATCGGCCTGCCGGGCGGCACACCGCCCACCGGCAGCGCTTCCCCGCCCACCGGCAGCGCTTCCCCGTCCGTCTCCGCCTCCCCGTCCGCGGTGCCCTCCCCGTCCGTCTCCGTCTCCGCCTCCGCGGCCGCCAACTGACCGGAACGCAGCCACCCACATGACGACCACTCCCTCCCGCGGCCGGCGCCGCGCCCCCACCCGTATCGAACGGGCGGCGGGCAAGGCCGCGGCCCTCCAGAAACCCCGCGTCATCCTGGCGGGGCTGCTGCTGCTCGCGCTCACCAGCGTGATGCTGCTCGACGGCTATCTGCGCGCCGAGGTCGGCGGCGACCAGCGCGTCCGCACCGGGGCCAGCGCGAGCAAGGTGCCCGAGGACATCCTCGACGGCGGCCCGATCCTCACCTTCCGGGGCGGCCAGGCCACCACCGTCTCGGTGCCCGACAAGACGATCGCGCTCACCTTCGACGACGGCCCCAACCCCACCTGGACCCCCCAGGTCCTGGACATCCTCGAGAAGTACGACGTGCCCGCGACCTTCTTCCTGGTCGGCTCGATGGTCTCCCGCTACCCGGACATCGTGAAGGACCTGGTCGAACAGGGAAACGAGGTGGGCATCCACACCTTCACCCACGTCGACCTCTCCTACCAGAGCGACGCCCGCGTGGCACGCGAGATGGAGCAGACCCAACTGGCGCTCGCGGGCGCGGCCGGCATCACCACCACGCTGTTCCGCGCGCCGTACTCCTCGGAGACGGACGCCATCGACAACTACAGCTGGCCCGTCTACCAGCGGCTCGGTGAGGACGGCTACACCAGCGTCTTCGTCGACACCGACAGCGACGACTGGAAGAAGCCGGGCGTCTCCAACATCGTCAAGTGGGCCACACCGAAGGACGGCGAGGGCGCGTCGGTCCTCTTCCACGACGCGGGCGGCGAGCGCTCCCAGACGATCGCGGCGCTGCCCACGTACATCAAGAAGATGAAGGCGGCCGGCTACACGTTCACCACCATCAGCGGCGTGATGCAGCAGGACACCGCGGCCGCGCGCGAGGCGTCCGGGCAGCAGGCCGCCGGCACGGCGCCCAGCGGGCAGACCGACGGGGGCGGCGCGGGCAGCGGGGCCGAGGGAACCGGTGCGACCGGCGGGGTCGGCGGGACGCCTGGGACCGGCGGGGCCGGGGGGAACGCCGACAGGCTTCAGGCCGCCCACCGTGAGGCCACCGGCCTGACCCTGTACGAGGGCAAGGCGCTCGTGGCGGCGGTCGCCGTCGCCGAGTGGACGGTGCCGACGCTCTCCGTCGGACTGGCCGTCGTCGGCGTGGCCGTCATGGGCCGTTTCGGGATGATGCTGATCCTCGCCCGCCGCCACTACAGAAAGCGCAACAAACGCCGCTTCAGCTGGGGACCGACCGTCACCCGGCCGGTCAGCGTGATCGTCCCGGCGTACAACGAGAAGGAGTGCATCGCCAACACCCTCGCATCGCTGGCGCGGAGCACCCATCCGATCGAGATCATCATCGTCGACGACGGATCGACGGACGGCACCTCCGAGATCTCCCGCGAGGCCGCCGAGGCGCTCGGCATGGCGAACGTCCGCGTCATCCGCCAGGAGAACGCCGGCAAGCCCGCCGCCCTCAACAACGGGGTGCGCAACGCCGGTTGCGACCTCGTCGTGATGATGGACGGCGACACCGTCTTCGAGCCCGACACCGTACGGCAACTGGTCCAGCCGTTCGCCGACCCGAAGGTGGGCGCGGTCGCCGGCAACGCCAAGGTCGGCAACCGCGACACGATCATCGGCGCGTGGCAGCACATCGAGTACGTGATGGGCTTCAACCTCGACCGCCGCATGTACGACCTGCTGCGCTGCATGCCGACCATCCCCGGCGCCATCGGCGCCTTCCGCAGGGACGCCGTGCTGGAGGTCGGCGGCATGAGCGAGGACACCCTCGCCGAGGACACCGACATCACCATCGCCATGCACCGCGCGGGCTGGAACGTCGTCTACCAGGAGCACGCCCGCGCCTGGACCGAGGCCCCCGGCTCCCTCAAGCAGTTGTGGTCCCAGCGCTACCGCTGGTCGTACGGCACCATGCAGGCCCTCTGGAAACACCGCAAGTCCCTGACGGACAAGGGACCCTCGGGGCGCTTCGGCCGCGTCGGCATGCCGCTGGTCGTCCTCTTCCAGATCGTCACGCCGGTCTTCGCCCCGCTGATCGACGTGTTCACCGCCTACTCGATGATCTTCATCGACTTCGGGGCGGCCCTGCTGGCCTGGCTCGCGGTCCTCTGCGTCCAGCTCGTCTGCGCCGCGTACGCCTTCCGCCTGGACCGCGAGAAGTACCGCTACCTGCTGATGCTGCCGCTCCAGCAGCTCGCCTACCGCCAGATGATGTACCTCGTCCTCATCCACTCCTGCATCACGGCCCTCACCGGCGGCCGCCTGCGCTGGCAGAAGCTGAAGAGGACCGGCGAGGTCGGCACCCCGGCCGGGGTGAGCTGAGTGGGGGCGCACAGCAAGGGTCCGGTCCGGCGGACCGCCGTCGCGGACGCAGCTTCCGGCGCAGGCGCAGGCGCAGGACCCGGTACCGGTTTCGGTACCGGTACGGGTTTCGGCCCTGAGAGCCCTCCGGTCGGCGATCCCCGTACCGGCGCCGGTATGCGCTCGGGCGACGGTCCCCGTTCCGGCACCGATCCCCGTTCCGGCACCGGTACGGCCGCGTTGCCGGTGGCGCGGCCCGGGGCGGTCGTACGCGACCGCTACTTCGACAGTCTCCGTGCCCTCGCCCTCGTCCGGGTCGTGGCCTATCACACCTTCGGCTGGGCCTGGGCCGGCCTGGTCTTCCCCTCCATGGGCGTCATGTTCGGCCTGGCCGGCACCCTCATGGCGAGGTCCCTGGAGCGCCCGGCGCTCACGGTGGTGCGCGGCCGGCTCCGCCGGCTCCTGCCGCCCTTCTGGTTCTGGGGCGCCTTCGTGGTCGTGGCGATGCTGGTCCACGGCTGGATGCCGGACCGGCGGATCGTCTTCTGGCTCGTGCCGCTCGGCGACCCGCCGGGCAACGCCTGGGGCGAGCAGGCCTGGGAGATCCTCTGGTACCTGCGGACCTACCTGTGGTTCGTGCTGCTCTCCCCGCTGCTGCTCCGGCTGTTCCGCCTGGCCCCGATCCCCGTCCTGATCGTGTCCCTCGCACCCGTTCTGGTCCTGAACTTCGCCTGGGCGGGCCCGGACAACCGCGTCGGCACGGCCCTGTGGGACCTGTCGACGTACCTGTTCTGCTGGATGCTCGGCTTCGCCCACCGCGACGGCGTGCTCCAGCGCGCGAGGCCGGCCGTGCTGGTCGCCCTCTCGCTCGCCACCATGGCGTACGGCGGCTGGTACGCCTTCTCCCACCGGGCCGAGTACGGCACCTACGACCTCGACGAGAACCCGCTCGCGCAGGCCTTCTGGTCGGCCGGGTTCGTGATGCTGCTGATGTGGGCGAAGGCGTACTTCCGGATCGACTTCGCCGGGCTCACCCGGCTGAGGCGTACGAACCGCCTGGTCACCGTCTTCAACGCGCGGGCGGTGACGATCTACCTCTGGCACGAGATCGCCCTGATCCTGGCGGTCCCGCTGATCGACCGGTTCTGGGACGTGCCCGCCTTCGAGGCGTATCTGCCGCTGGAGAGCCAGTGGTTCCTCTTCGCCGTGGGCTGGCTGCTGATCGTGGTGTTCGTGCTGCTCTGCGGCTGGGTCGAGGACGTGGCCGCCCGGAAGAAGCCGAGGCTGCTGCCATGACGGCCGACCCCCTGCTGCCACAATGGGCGGGTGACCCGTGCTTCCCTGAACAAGCAGCCCCACGAAGTCGCCTCGATGTTCGACCGCGTGGCGGAACGGTACGACCTCACCAACGACGTCCTCTCGCTCGGCCAGGACCGCAGATGGCGCAAGGAGGTCGCGCGCGCGGTGGACGCCCGTCCCGCGCAGAAGGTCCTCGACCTGGCCGCGGGCACGGCCACCTCCTCGCTGCCCTTCGCCCGGACCGGCGCCTACGTCGTCCCCTGCGACTTCTCCCTCGGCATGCTCCAGGTGGGCAAGCGGAACCACCCCTGGCTGCCGCTCACCGCGGGCGACGCGACGAAGCTGCCGTTCAAGGACGACACCTTCGACGCCGTCACCATCTCCTTCGGGCTGCGCAACGTGCAGGACTTCGACGCGGCCCTGCGGGAGATGCACCGGGTCACGCGGCCCGGCGGACGCGTCGTGATCTGCGAGTTCTCGCACCCGACCTGGGCGCCGTTCCGGCAGGTCTACACCGAGTACCTGATGCGTGCGCTGCCCCCGGTCGCCCGCGCGGTCTCCTCCAACCCCGACGCCTACGTCTATCTCGCCGAGTCCATCCGCGCCTGGCCCGACCAGCCCGCCCTCGCCGAGCACCTGCGCAAGGCCGGCTGGTCCGAGGTGGCCTGGCGCAACCTCACCGGCGGCGTCGTGACCCTGCACCGGGGCTTCAAGGCGGCGTGAGCCACCCGCCGTCCGGGCTCCGCCGGGCCCCGGGTGGCCCCGGCGGGCTCCGTCGGGCCGGTGGGTGGCCCCGGCGGGCTCCGTCAGGCCGGCGGGTGCCCCCGTCCGAGCTCCGTCGGGCCGGCGGCTAGTGAGCCCGTGACCGTCTCGAAGGGGTCGCCCGGCGGGTCCAGTTCGCGTCGCATCCCGCCCCCGCCCGGCGTCGGCAGCCGCGGCTCGCGGACCCCCGCGCCGCCGCCCCCCTCCCCGTCGGCGAAGTCGAACCACACGGTGACGACGGCCCCGCGCGCAACCTCGACACCGGGCGGCGGGTACTGCCGCACGACGTAGTCGACGACGGTGCGGTGGAAGTCGGGGCGGTCGGGCGCGGCCAGCACCACTCCTTGTGCGGCGGCCGCTTCGCGCGCGTCCATGGCCATCAGACCGACGAGCCTCGGGACGCGCACCTCGGGTGTTCTCGGCCGAATCAGCACGGATGTCACCCCCAGCGATACTGGAAGGGTAACCGCCGGGAGGGCCGTCCGGTAGCTCTCAGTGCCCTTCCGTGGACAATTTCGCTACTCACCGTCACGGGATGGAGGTGGGCGCCTCTCCAGGTGCGGAAGTGGGGCCTCTCTGGCCTCTACAGGTCCAGCCGGTAGCAGTGCGCCTCCTGTTCCGACCCGGGCGCGGTGTACACGTCGGCGAGCCGCATGCCGAGCCGCTGGGTGACGGCTATGGACCGCGTGTTGCGCGGCAGGACCATCGCCACCACGCTCGGCACCCCCGCGTCCCGCACCCGCTCCAGCGTCATCCGCGCCGCCGCCGTGACGTACCCCTGGCCCCAGTGCTCCCGGCCGAGCCGCCAGCCGATCTCGATCTCGCCGGTCGGGCCCCACTCCCGCTCCCAGGGCTGGGCGCCGGTGAAGCCGAGGACACGCTCCGACTCGTCGAGCAGCGTCCACAGGCAGAAACCGCGCTCGGCGTCGTGCCGGCGCTGGCGGGCGGTGAGTTCCTCGTAGACGGAGAGTCCGGCGGAGCGGCCGCCGTGGAACTCCATGACCTCGGGGTGGTCGAAGACCCGGTGCCAGGCGACCGCGTCCTCGTCCGTGGGGACGCGCAGCCGTACTACGGGCGGAACTCGGTTCACGGGGGCAGCCCTTCAGCAGGTTGATCAATTCTCCTGAATAGACTGCCCATGTCCAGTGCCGGTCGGCACGCGATTCCGAACCTTGGGGAGAACCCGCCGTGACCGAGCCCCTCTCCGAAAACAGCGCCGATGTGATCGTGGTCGGCGCGGGGCCGGCCGGCTCCACGACCGCATACCACCTCGCCAAGGCCGGCCTCGACGTACTCCTGCTGGAGAAGACCGAGTTCCCGCGGGAGAAGGTCTGCGGCGACGGTCTCACCCCGCGCGCCGTCAAGCAGCTCGTCGCCATGGGGATCGACATCTCCGAGGAGGCCGGCTGGCTGCGCAACAAGGGGCTGCGCATCATCGGCGGCGGCGTCCGCCTCCAGCTGGACTGGCCGGACCTCGCCTCCTTCCCGGACTACGGCCTCGTCCGCAAGCGCGACGACTTCGACGAGCAGCTCGCCCGCCAGGCCCAGAAGGCGGGCGCCCGCCTGTACGAGCGCTGCAACGTTGGCGCGCCCGTCGTCGACGACCGCACCGGCCGGATCATCGGCGTGCACGCCAAGCTGGGCGAGGAGAAGCGCGAGGTCACCTTCCGCGCCCCGCTCGTCGTCGCCGCCGACGGCAACTCCACCCGCCTCTCGGTGGCGATGGGCCTGCACCGCCGCGAGGACCGCCCGATGGGCGTCGCGGTGCGCACCTACTTCACCAGCCCGCGCCACGAGGACGACTACCTCGAGTCCTGGCTCGAACTCTGGGACCGGCGAGGACCGGGCGAGGACCGCCTGCTGCCCGGCTACGGCTGGATCTTCGGCATGGGCGACGGCACCTCCAACGTCGGCCTGGGCGTCCTCAACACCTCCGACTCCTTCAAGGAACTGGACTGGCGCGAGGTCCTGAAGGCCTGGTGCGCCTCCATGCCGGAGGACTGGGGCTACACGCCGGACAACATGACCGGCCCCATCCGCGGAGCCGCCCTGCCGATGGCCTTCAACCGCCAGCCGCACTACACGCGCGGTCTGCTGCTCGTCGGCGACGCCGGCGGCCTGGTGAACCCCTTCAACGGCGAGGGCATCGCCTACGCCATGGAGTCCGGCCAGCTCGCCGCCGACGTCATCGTCCAGGCGCACGCCCGCTCGACCCCCTCCGGCCGCGAACTCGCCCTCCAGCGCTACCCCCGCGTCCTCAAGGACACCTACGGCGGCTACTACACGCTGGGCCGCGCCTTCGTGAAGCTCATCGGCAACCCGAAGGTCATGAAGATCGCGGCCCAGCGCGGCCTGACGCACCCGCTGCTGATGAAGTTCACGCTCAAGATGCTCGCCAACCTCACCGACCCCACCGGCGGCGACGCGATGGACCGCATCATCAACGGCCTGAGCAAGGTGGCACCGAAGGCCTGAGCAAAAACGCCGCCGAAGGCCCGAGCAAGGTGCCGCCGGAGGCCCGACGGGCGGATGCGGCGGCTGGCGCTGGGGGGTGTGCCGGCCGTGCGGCTCCGCGGGGCTGTGCTGCCCCCGTACCGTGCGGCTCGGCGGGGCTGTGGCGGCGCGTGTGCGGTGGGACTCGGCGGGGCTGTGCCGTCCGTGCGGCTCGGCGGGGCTGTGGTGACCCGTGGGGCTGTGCTGCCCCCGTGCCGTGCGGCTTGGCGGGGCTGTGGTGGCGCGTGTGCCGTGCGGCTCCGCGGGGCCGTGCCGACCGCGCTGCCGTGCGCGGCGGCCGGTGCGGGGGCGTACCGGACCGTGCGGCCTCTCCTCGTCGCGACCCGCCTGCCGCAGGGGCGTGCTTGGGCTCCCGACGGGAGAGCCGGACGTGGCGCGCCGCCGTGAGGTCGCTCCTCGGCGGCGTACAGCGTGACGGACATGTCGTCGACGAGCGCCGCCGGATCGGGCCCGTACGTCGGTGACGTCCGGCCCGGCTCGTCCCCGACTGCCTCGCCGGCTCGTGCGCGACCGTCTCACCGGCTCGTCCCCGACTGCCTCACCGGCCTCGGTGATCCGCCGCGCGGCATGGAGCCGAGTCGGGCCGAGCGGGCCTCGGGCGCGAGCCCGGGATGCGAGGCGACGGGGCGTCCCGGACACACGCGCTCGGCAGGCCCGCTCCCCGTGAACTCCCGGACTGCCGGCGGCACTCCACCGGCCGTCCGGGAGGATGCCAGGAGAGCCCGGAGGGCCGCAGCCCCCGAGCGGCTGCGGCCCTTCCGGTGGATCCGTTCGTCCGGATCGGTACGTCTCAGAGCACGCGCACCGCGCCCGACGCCGGGTATCCGGACAGATCCTGGATCACCACGCCCTTGGACGGGTTGGCCGCGTCGAGGTACTGGCCGCCCCCGATGTAGACGCCCACGTGGTAGGCGGAACCCTTCCCGCCCCAGTACAGGATGTCGCCGACCTGGATGTCGGAGAGCGACACGTCCGTGCCGGCCATCGACTGGTCCTGCGAGACGCGCGGGAGGTCCACACCGACCTCACGGAACGCGGCCTGCACCAGGCTCGAACAGTCCCAGGCGTTGGGGCCGGTGGCGCCCATGACGTACGCGTCGCCCACCTGGGCCCTGAGGAAGGAGATGACCGTCGCGACGCTGCCGCTGGCCGGGGCGGAGACGGATGCGGAGGCGGTCGTCGGGGTCGAGAGGGTGGTCCGTTCCGAGGAACGGGACACGGCGGCCTCGGCGGCCGCCTTGCGTGCCTCCTCGGCCTTCTTCTTCGCCTCGGCCTTCTTGGCGGCGGCGAGATCCTTCTTGGCCTCCTTGGCGGCGGCCTCGGCGGCCGCGTCGCGCTCGGCCTCGAGCTGGTAGTTCGCGGCGGCCTGCTGGGTGGCGTTCGCGGACTGGGCGATCTGTGCGGCCACGTCGCCCGTCAGGACGGGCAGTTCGAGCGTCTGCGTCACCGGCTCGGCGGCGTTGGCCGATCCGGCCGCGGTGGCCACGGCCAGCGAGCCGAGTACACCACTGGCGACTCCGGCCCGCATCGCGATCGTCGACGCGCTGCGGCGGGGTTTCCGGTGGCTGCGTATGTGAGCGGTGTGGGACATGGGTACAAGCGGTATCAGGGGCTCCTCCATACCTTCAAGAAACGTGTGCTGCGCCACAATTACTCAATGGGCACCCCGAACACCTGCCGCACCACCCTTTATTGACGCCGTAACGGACATTGCGGACGCAGGTGATCATGCCTGTGATCATGGTCTTTCGTAGTTACGTCCGGATTGCCCCGCGCCTACCACTGGTTGAGATCGTTGGCCAAGCCCGGCTCTCCGGCGGCCCACCCGAGTGTGGTGGAGGTCACGGAACGATTAACGGAAGGCCCGCGTCCTGCGCGTGCGGCACGACCGGTTCCGCTCGTGAACGCGTGCACACGTCCACATCGGCCCTCGCGGCTCCCCCTGACGTGTGAACGCGTCCTCTATCAAGGCCCCTCGTCCAGCACTAATTTGCATGCGCGGGAACCATCTTGATATAGAGACGACCCTCGCGACCTGCGGTGACGAGCGCAAATGTCACTTCTTGTGATCACTCTGACGCTTCGCGTACGAAGATCACCGCTGATACGACTTCATGATCCTTCGTCAGGTGGTGGAGATCACAAAGCTTGTGCAATACCCCGTGTCGCAGATCACAGAGCGGCAGGCATAGGATGCGAGGCAGTTGGGCTTGTGACCTGCTTCACATGTTCGCGATCTTCGTCGGGACGGCGGAGACCAGGCGGCCGGTGAAGGGGAGGCGAGTCCACGACATCGCCAGCAGTCAGTGCCGACTGAGAGGAGCGAGGAGCGGTGAACGCGTATGCGCCCATCCTCGTACTGGGAGCCCTCGGGGCAGGCTTTGCGATCTTCTCCGTGGTCATGGCCACGTTGATCGGGCCGAAGCGGTACAACCGCGCCAAGCTCGAGGCCTACGAGTGCGGTATCGAGCCGACCCCCACGCCGGCCGGCGGCGGGCGCTTCCCCATCAAGTACTACCTGACGGCGATGCTCTTCATCGTCTTCGACATCGAGATCGTCTTCCTCTACCCCTGGGCCGTCACCTTCGACGCCCTGGGGGTTTTCGGGCTCGTGGAGATGCTGCTCTTCGTGCTCACCGTCTTCGTCGCCTACGCCTACGTGTGGCGGCGCGGCGGCCTGGAATGGGACTGAGGGGCCTTAAGCCATGGGACTCGAAGAAAAACTGCCGAGCGGTTTCCTGCTGACCACCGTCGAACAGGCCGCGGGCTGGGTACGCAAGTCGTCCGTCTTCCCCGCCACCTTCGGCCTCGCCTGCTGCGCCATCGAGATGATGACCACCGGCGCCGGCCGTTACGACCTGGCGCGCTTCGGCATGGAGGTCTTCCGCGGCTCGCCCCGTCAGGCGGACCTGATGATCGTGGCCGGCCGGGTCAGCCAGAAGATGGCACCGGTGCTGCGGCAGGTCTACGACCAGATGCCGAACCCGAAGTGGGTGATCTCCATGGGGGTGTGCGCCTCCTCGGGCGGCATGTTCAACAACTACGCGATCGTCCAGGGCGTCGACCACATCGTCCCCGTGGACATCTATCTCCCCGGCTGCCCGCCGCGCCCCGAGATGCTGATGGACGCGATCCTCAAGCTCCACCACAAGATCCAGAACTCCAAGCTGGGCGTGAACGCCGAGGAAGCGGCCCGCGAGGCGGAGGAAGCGGCGCTCAAGGCCCTGCCCATGATCGAGATGAAGGGGCTGCTGCGGTGAGCGACGCCAACGGCACCGGCGCAGGGGCCGAGGGAACCAACCCCGAGAAGGACCTCTCCGCCTCCAACCTCCCCGGCCAGCGCGGCCAGGGCGGCGAGGAGATCCGCGTCCAGCGCGGCATGTTCGGCGCCGCCGACGGCGGCGACACCTCCGGTTACGGCGGCCTGGTCCGCTCGGTGCGCCTGCCCGGTGCGACCGCCCGCCCCTACGGCGGCTGGTTCGACGAGGTCGCCGACGAACTCGAGGGCGCGCTGGAGGAGCAGGGCCTCCTCCCCGCGAACGCGATCGAGCGGACGGTCGTCGACCGCGACGAACTCACCTTCCACGTCGAACGTGAGCACCTCGTCCGCGTCGCCCGCACCCTGCGCGACGACCCGGCCCTGCGCTTCGAACTCTGCACGGGCGTGAGCGGCGTCCACTACCCGAACGACAAGGGCCGCGAACTGCACGCCGTCTACCACCTGCGCTCGATCACCCACAACAGGCTGATCAGGCTGGAGGTCAGCGCCCCGGACTCCGACCGCCACATCCCGTCCCTGGTCTCCGTCTATCCGACCAACGACTGGCACGAGCGCGAGACCTACGACTTCTTCGGGATCGTCTTCGACGGTCACCCGGCCCTGACGCGGATCATGATGCCGGACGACTGGCAGGGCCACCCGCAGCGCAAGGACTATCCCCTCGGCGGCATCCCCGTCGAGTACAAGGGCGCCCAGATCCCTGCTCCGGACCAGCGGAGGTCGTACTCGTGAGCACTCAGTCAGCATCGGCCCGCCCGTCGCCCGAGCAGCACCCCTCATCGGGTCCCTCCGGGACGGAGAGTTCTTCCCGGGAGACCACCGAAGGCACCGTGTACACGGTCACCGGCGGCGACTGGGACGAGGTCGTCCAGTCCGCGGCCCGCGCCGACGACGAACGCATCGTCGTCAACATGGGGCCCCAGCACCCCTCCACCCACGGTGTGCTCCGCCTGATCCTGGAGATCGACGGCGAAACGGTCACCGAGGCCCGCTGCGGCATCGGCTACCTGCACACCGGCATCGAGAAGAACCTCGAGTTCCGTACGTGGACGCAGGGCACCACCTTCGTGACGCGCATGGACTACCTGACGTCCTTCTTCAACGAGACCGGTTACTGCCTCGCCGTCGAGAAGCTCCTCGGCATCGAGGACCAGATCACCGAGCGAGCCAAGATCATCCGGGTCCTCCTGATGGAGCTGAACCGGATGTCCTCCCACCTGGTGTGCATCGCCACCGGCGGCATGGAACTCGGCGCCACCACGATCATGATCTACGGATTCCGTGATCGTGAACTGATTCTCGACATCTACGAACTCATCACCGGCCTGCGGATGAACCACGCGTACATCCGCCCCGGCGGACTCGCCCAGGACCTCCCGCCCGGCGCGGTGGACCAGATCCGCGAGTTCGTGAAGAAGATGAAGAAGAACCTCCCGGAGTACGACAAGCTCGCCACCGGGAACCCCATCTTCAAGGCCCGCATGCAGGACATCGGCTACCTCGACCTGGCCGGCTGCATGGCCCTCGGAGCCACCGGCCCGATCCTGCGCGCCACCGGCCTGCCGCACGACCTGCGCAAGAGCCAGCCCTACTGCGACTACGAGACCTACGACTTCGACGTACCGACCGCCGACTCCTGCGACGCCTACGGGCGCTTCCTGATCCGCCTGGAGGAGATGCGCCAGTCGGTCAGGATCGTGGAGCAGTGCCTGGACCGGCTCCAGCCCGGCCCGGTCATGGTGGCCGACAAGAAGATCGCCTGGCCCGCCCAGCTCGCCCTGGGCCCGGACGGCCTCGGCAACTCCCTCGACCACATCAAGAAGATCATGGGCACCTCCATGGAGGCCCTGATCCACCACTTCAAGCTGGTCACCGAGGGCTTCCGCGTCCCGCCGGGCCAGGCGTACGCGGCCGTCGAATCGCCCAAGGGCGAACTCGGGGTGCACGCCGTGTCCGACGGCGGCACCCGCCCCTACCGGGTCCACTTCCGCGACCCGTCCTTCACCAATCTTCAGGCCATGGCGGCGATGTGCGAAGGCGGCCAGGTCGCCGACGTGATCGTCGCCGTGGCGTCCATCGACCCCGTGATGGGAGGCGTCGACCGGTGACCACCTCTTCTTCGGAGCGGGGCGTCAGCCTGGGCATGCCCGAGCTGCCCGCGCCCGGCTACCCGGACGACGTCCGAGCCCGGCTGGAGACCGACGCGCGGGAGATCATCTCGCGCTATCCCGACTCCCGTTCGGCGCTCCTGCCGTTGCTGCACCTCGTGCAGGCGGAGGAGGGACACGTCACGCGCACCGGGATGCGGTTCTGCGCGGACGTACTGGACCTGACCACCGCCGAGGTCACCGCGGTCGCGACCTTCTACACCATGTACCGGCGCCGGCCGAGCGGTGACTACCAGGTGGGCGTCTGCACCAACACGCTGTGCGCGGTGATGGGCGGGGACGCCATCTTCGAGGCGCTCCAGGACCACCTCGGCGTCGGCAACGGCGAGACCACCGACGACGGCAAGGTCACCCTGGAGCACATCGAGTGCAACGCGGCCTGCGACTACGCGCCGGTCGTGATGGTCAACTGGGAGTTCTTCGACAACCAGACCGTGCAGAGCGCGAAGCGCCTGGTGGACGACCTGCGCATCGGCCGTACCGTCTCGCCCACGCGCGGGGCGCCGCTGTGCACCTTCAAGGAGACCGCCCGGATCCTGGCGGGCTTCCCCGACGAGCGCGAGGGCGCCGTCGACGCGAGCGGCAGCGCGGGCCCGGCGTCGCTGGTGGGTCTTCGCCTGGCAAGGGGAGAGACCGCACCCGCGCGCGTGGTCCATCCGCGCGACGGCGGACCGCACGACGCACCGCAGGACGGGGCCGTGCACGAGCCGTCGCCGACGCGGCACCTCAGCTCGCACGACGCGCCGCAGGACACGTCGGCCTCCGACCCGGCCCACCCGGCAGGGCCTACCGCCGAGGAGGGGGAGTGATGACCTTGGCACCCGAACTGAAGGACACCGGCCCCGAGAAGCTGCTCGCACCCGTGCTGTCGGCCTTCTGGGACGAGGACAGGTCCTGGACGCTGGACGTCTACCGAAGGCACGAGGGGTACGAGGGGCTCCGCAAGGCGCTCGCCATGTCGCCGGACGACCTGATCGCCTACGTGAAGGATTCCGGTCTGCGCGGCCGTGGTGGCGCGGGATTCCCCACCGGAATGAAATGGCAGTTCATTCCCCAGGGGGATGGAAAACCGCACTATCTGGTTGTCAACGCCGACGAGTCGGAACCGGGAACCTGCAAGGACATCCCGCTCCTCTTCGCGAACCCACACAGCCTCATCGAGGGCATCGTGATCGCGTGTTACGCCATCAGGTCGTCTCATGCCTTCATCTATCTGCGTGGTGAGGTCGTCCCTGTTCTGCGACGGTTGCACGAGGCCGTGCGCGAGGCCTACGCGGCGGGCTACCTCGGCGAGAACGTCCTGGGCAGCGGACTCGACCTCGAACTCACCGTGCACGCCGGCGCCGGCGCGTACATCTGCGGTGAGGAGACCGCGCTGCTCGACTCGCTCGAAGGCCGCCGTGGACAACCGCGGCTGCGTCCCCCCTTCCCTGCCGTCGCGGGCCTCTACGCGTGCCCGACTGTGGTGAACAACGTCGAGTCGATCGCGTCGGTTCCCGCCATTCTGCACAACGGCAAGGAATGGTTCAGGTCGATGGGGAGCGAGAAGTCCCCGGGCTTCACGCTCTACTCGCTCAGCGGGCACGTCGCCAGCCCCGGCCAGTACGAGGCCCCCCTCGGCATCACCCTCCGCCAGCTCCTGGAGATGAGCGGCGGCATGCGACCGGGCCACCGCCTCAAGTTCTGGACGCCGGGCGGCTCCTCGACCCCGATGTTCACCGACGAGCACCTCGACGTCCCCCTCGACTACGAGGGAGTGGGTGCCGCGGGTTCCATGCTCGGCACCAAAGCGCTCCAGTGCTTCGACGAGACGACCTGCGTCGTGCGCGCCGTCACCCGCTGGACCGAGTTCTACGCCCACGAGTCCTGCGGCAAGTGCACACCCTGCCGTGAGGGCACCTACTGGCTGGTGCAGTTGCTGCGGGACATCGAGGCAGGCAAGGGCGCCATGTCCGACCTCGACAAGCTCAACGACATCGCCGACAACATCAACGGCAAGTCCTTCTGCGCCCTCGGCGACGGTGCCGCCTCGCCGATCTTCTCCTCGCTCAAGCACTTCCGCGAGGAGTACGAGCAGCACATCACGGGCCGCGGCTGCCCCTTCGACCCGGCCAAGTCGACGGCCTGGGCCGACCGCACGGAGGTGAACGCATGACGGTGACCACCAGCGCTCCCTCCGGGGGCGGAGAGGCGGCTCCCCCGCCGGAGGACCTCGTGACGCTGACCATCGACGGCGCCGAGATCAGCGTGCCCAAGGGCACCCTGGTCATCCGGGCCGCCGAACAGCTCGGCGTCGAGATCCCGCGCTTCTGCGACCACCCCCTCCTCGACCCGGCCGGCGCCTGCCGCCAGTGCATCGTCGAGGTCGAGGGCCAGCGCAAGCCGATGGCGTCCTGCACGATCACGTGCACGGACGGAATGGTGGTGAAGACCCAGCTCACCTCACCGGTGGCCGAGAAGGCGCAGCACGGTGTGATGGAGCTGCTCCTTATCAACCACCCGCTGGACTGCCCGGTCTGCGACAAGGGCGGCGAGTGCCCCCTGCAGAACCAGGCCATGTCGCACGGCAACGCCGAGTCCCGCTTCGAGGGCCGCAAGCGGACCTACGAGAAGCCCGTCCCGATCTCGGCACAGGTACTGCTCGACCGCGAACGGTGCGTGCTGTGCGCCCGCTGCACCCGGTTCTCCAACCAGGTGGCCGGCGACCCGATGATCGAGCTGATCGAGCGGGGCGCGCTCCAGCAGGTCGGCATCGGCGAGGGCGACCCCTTCGAGTCGTACTTCTCCGGCAACACCATCCAGATCTGTCCGGTGGGCGCGCTCACCTCGGCGGCGTACCGGTTCCGTTCGCGGCCCTTCGACCTGATCTCCACGCCGTCCGTCTGCGAGCACTGCTCGGGCGGCTGCGCGACGCGCACCGACCACCGGCGCGGCAAGGTCATGCGGCGGCTCGCCGCCGAGGACCCCGAGGTCAACGAGGAGTGGATCTGCGACAAGGGGCGGTTCGCGTTCCGGTACGCGCAGCAGCGGGACCGGCTCGACACCCCGCTCGTGCGCAACGCCGAGGGCGACCTGGAACCGGCCTCCTGGCCGGAGGCGTTGCAGATCGCCGCCCAGGGACTGCTCGCCTCGCGCGGCAGGACCGGTGTCCTGACCGGCGGCCGTCTGACCATCGAGGACGCCTACGCGTACAGCAAGTTCGCACGCGTGGCGCTCGACACCAACGACATCGACTTCCGCGCCCGCGTGCACAGCGGCGAGGAGGCCGACTTCCTGGCGTCCAGGGTGGCGGGCCGGGGCCGGGACCTCGACGGCAGCGGGATCACGTACACGACGCTGGAGGAGGCGCCCGCCGTCCTGCTCGTCGGCTTCGAGTCCGAGGAGGAGGCGCCCGGCGTCTTCCTGAGGCTGCGCAAGGCCTGGCGCAAGCACGGGCAGAAGGTGTTCTCCCTGGCCACCCACGCCACCCGCGGCCTGGAGAAGGCCGGCGGCACGCTGCTGCCGGCCGCTCCGGGCACCGAGACCGAGTGGCTGGACGCGCTGACCAGCGGTGTCGGCCTGGAGGACGAACCCGGCAGCAGGGCCGCCGAGGCGCTGCGCGCCGGGGGAGCGGTGATCGTCGTCGGTGAGCGGCTCGCCGCCGTCGCCGGCGGCCTCACCGCCGTCGTACGGGCGGCCACCGCCACGGGGGCGGACCTGGTGTGGATTCCGCGTCGGGCGGGGGAGCGGGGCGCCATCGAGGTGGGCGCGCTGCCGTCGCTGCTGCCGGGCGGACGCCCGGCCACCGACCCGCGCGCGCGGGAGGAGGTCGCGGCCGCCTGGGGTGTCGCCGAACTCCCGGCACGCTACGGCCGCGACGCCGGACAGATCATCGAGGCCGCCGCCTCCGGTGAGTTGCAGGCGCTGCTCGTCGCCGGGGTGGAGGTCGCCGACCTGCCCGACCCGGCACGCGCACGTGCGGCACTCGCCGAGGCCGGCTTCGTGGTGTCGCTGGAACTGCGGCCCGGCGAGGTCACCGCCCACGCCGACGTCGTACTGCCCGTCGCCGCGGTCGCCGAGAAGGCGGGGGCCTTCCTCAACTGGGAGGGCCGGGTGCGTTTCTTCGAGGCCGCTCTCAAGCCCGACCAGATGACGCGCCGCCTGGCACCCACCGACGCGCGGGTGCTGCAGATGCTCGCCGACGCCATGGACGTCCATCTGGGCCTGCCGGACCTGCGCACCGCCCGCGCGGAGCTGGACCGGCTCGGCGCCTGGGACGGTCCGCGGGCCACCGCGCCGGTGGACACCGCGGGCGTCCTGCCGCGGCCCGCCGCCGGTGAGGCCGTGCTCGCCGGGCACCGCCTGCTGCTCGACCGGGGCCTCCTCCAGCAGGGCGACGAGGCGCTCGCCGCGACCCGGCACGCCGCCCGCGCGCGCGTGTCCGCCGCCACGGCCGCCGAGGCCGGCGTCGAGGACGGCGACGCACTCGCCGTGACCGGCACCGCCGGCACGGTGGAGCTGCCCGTCGAGATCACGGAGATGCCCGACCGGGTGGTGTGGCTCCCGCTGAACTCCACCGGCGGGGGCGTCGCCTCCGACACCGGGGCCCGGCCCGGCTCCCTCGTCCGCATCGGCCCGGCGGCGCTCGCCGCGGAAGCCCCCAAGGAGGTGGAGGCATGAGCCCGTACCTCGCCGCAGAAGACCTCTCGATGTTCGGCCGCGACCCCTGGTGGCTGGTCGTGGTCAAGGCGGTGTTCTGCTTCGCCTTCCTGATGGTGACCGTGCTGTTCTCCATCGTCTGGGAGCGCAAGGTCGTCGCCTGGATGCAGCTGCGCATCGGCCCCAACCGGCACGGCCCCTGGGGCATGCTCCAGTCGCTCGCGGACGGCATCAAGCTGATGCTCAAGGAAGACCTCGTCGTCAAACGCGCCGACAAGGTGGTGTACGTCATCGCACCGGTCGTCGCGGCCATCCCGGCCTTCATGGCGATCGCGGTGATCCCCTTCGGCCCGGCCGGCAACGAGGTCTCGATCTTCGGCCAGCGCACCACGATGCAGCTCACCGACCTGCCGATCGCGATGCTCTACATCCTCGCGGTCGCCTCGATCGGCATCTACGGGATCGTGCTGGCGGGCTGGAGTTCCGGATCCACCTATCCGCTCCTGGGCGGCCTGCGTTCCTGCGCCCAGATGATCTCGTACGAGATCGCCATGGGTGCCGCCTTCGCCTCGGTGTTCCTCTACTCGGGGTCGATGTCGACGTCGACGATCGTCGAGCAGCAGCAGGACCGCTGGTACATCCTCCTGCTGCCGGTCTCCTTCATCCTCTACATCGTCACGATGGTCGGCGAGACGAACCGCGCCCCCTTCGACATGCCGGAGTCCGAGGGCGACCTGGTCGGCGGCTTCAACACCGAGTACTCGTCGATCAAGTTCGCGATGTTCATGCTCGCCGAGTACGTGAACATGGTGACGGTCTCGGCCGTGGCGACCACCCTCTTCCTCGGCGGCTGGCGGGCCCCCTGGCCGGTCAGCACCTTCTGGGAGGGCGCGAACCACGGCTGGTGGCCGATGCTCTGGTTCGTCGTCAAGGTGCAGTTGCTGCTGTTCTTCTTCATCTGGCTGCGCGGCACGCTGCCCCGGGTCCGCTACGACCAGCTGATGAAGCTCGGCTGGAAGGTCCTCATCCCGGTCTCGGTGGTCTGGCTGATGCTCGTCGCGACCGTGCGGACCCTGCGCAACGAGAACTACGACTTCGCCGACATCGCGCTCTACGTGGGCGGCGGCGTCCTCGCCCTGCTGCTGCTCTCCTTCCTCGCAGACATGTTCCGCGACCGGGGCAAGGACGAGCCGGCCCCCGCCGAGACCGTCGGCTTCGACCCGATGGCGGGCGGGTTCCCCGTGCCGCCGTTGCCGGGGCAGGAGCTGCCGCCGGTGCCCAGGCGCCGCTCGCGCCAGGAGCGGGAGCTGATTGTCAGTGGTGGGCCCGATACTCACAGTGACGGATCTCTGGATGGAAAGGAGGCGTCCGATGGCTGAGGAGCCCAAGGAGACCAAGCCCGGTTTCCAGAACCCGGTAGCCGGCTTCGGCGTGACCTTCAAGGCCATGTTCAAGAAGCGGCTCACCGAGCAGTATCCCGAGGAGCAGAAGACCACCGCTCCGCGGTTCCACGGACGGCACCAGCTCAACCGCCATCCGGACGGCCTGGAGAAGTGCGTCGGCTGCGAGCTGTGCGCCTGGGCCTGCCCCGCCGACGCCATCTACGTCGAGGGGGCGGACAACACCGAGGAGGAGCGCTACTCGCCGGGCGAGCGGTACGGGCGCGTCTACCAGATCAACTACGCCCGCTGCATCCTGTGCGGCCTGTGCATCGAGGCGTGTCCCACGCGCGCGCTGACGATGACCAACGAGTTCGAGCTGGCCGACAGCAGCCGCGCCAACCTGATCTACACCAAGGAGCAGCTGCTGGCCGGCCTCGACGAGGGCATGGTCGACAGCCCGCACGCCATCTACCCCGGCATGGACGAGCAGGACTACTACCGGGGCCTGGTGACGGAGGTCGCGCCCGGAACCGAGCGGCAGGTCGCCCTCTCCAAGGGCGAGGTCCCGCAGGAGGCGGCGTCCACGTTCGGCGAGGGCGAGCCCGCCTCCGAGGAGGTGATCGGCCGATGAGCGCCCAACTCGCCGCCTACTCCACCTCCACCGGCGAGGCGTTCCAGTTCTGGGTCCTGGGCACCGTGGCGGTGGTCGGCGCCCTGTGCACCGTCTTCATGCGGAGGGCCGTGCACAGCGCCCTCTGCCTCGCCGGAACCATGATCATCCTGGCGGTGTTCTACCTCGCCAACGGCGCCTACTTCCTGGGCGTCGTACAGATCGTCGTCTACACCGGCGCCATCATGATGCTGTTCCTGTTCGTGGTGATGCTGGTCGGCGTCACCGCCGCGGACTCCCTGAAGGAGACCATCAAGGGCCAGCGCTGGCTGGCCCTCGTCAGCGGCCTCGGCTTCGGCATCCTGCTGGTCGCCGGTATCGGCAACGCCTCCCTGACCGAGTTCGGCGGCCTCACCGAGGCCAACGCGGGCGGCAACGTCGAGGGCCTCGCGGCCCTCATCTTCACCAAGTACGTCTTCGCCTTCGAGATCACCGGCGCCCTGCTCATCACGGCGGCCGTCGGCGCCATGGTGCTCACCCACCGCGAGCGCACCGAACGGGCGATGACGCAGCGTGAGATGTCCGAGCAGCGCGTCCGCGAGGGCGTCCACCTGCCGCCGCTGCCCGCACCCGGCGTGTACGCGCGGCACAACGCCGTGGACATCGCCGGTCTGCTGCCCGACGGCACCCCGTCGGAACTCACCGTCAGCAAGACGCTGCGGGAGCGCGGCCAGATCCGGGACGTGTCCACCGAGGCGCTCAACGACCTCAGGGCGCTCGAGCAGCGCGCCGGGGAACGCCTGGACCGCACCCCCATCGAGCCGCCGACCTTCAAGCGGTCCGAGGAGGCGTCGAAGTGAACCCCGTCAACTACCTCTACCTCGCCGCCCTGTTGTTCACGATCGGCGCGACGGGCGTCCTGATCAGGCGCAACGCGATCGTCGTGTTCATGTGCATCGAGCTGATGCTCAACGCCTGCAACCTCGCGTTCGTCGCCTTCTCCCGCATGCACGGCAATCTCGACGGCCAGATCATCGCCTTCTTCACGATGGTCGTCGCCGCAGCGGAGGTCGTGGTGGGACTCGCGATCATCGTGTCGCTGTTCCGCTCCCGCCACTCGGCCTCGGTCGACGACGCCAGCCTGATGAAGCTGTAAGGGGTCGGAAGAATCGTGGAGAACCTGATTGCGCTGCTGATCGCGGCGCCCCTGCTCGGAGCGGCCGTCCTCCTGGTCGGCGGCCGGCGGCTCGACGCCGTCGGCCACTGGCTCGGCACACTGCTCGCGGCCGTCTCCTTCGGGATCGGCCTCGTCCTCTTCGCCGACCTGCTCGGCAAGGACGCCGACGCCCGGACACTCACGCAGCACCTGTTCAGCTGGATCCCGGTCGAGGGCTTCCAGGCGGACGTCGCCTTCCGGGTCGACCAGTTGTCGATGACCTTCGTCCTGCTGATCACGGGCGTCGGCTCGCTGATCCACCTGTACTCCATCGGGTACATGGAGCACGACGAACGCCGACGGCGCTTCTTCGGCTATCTGAACCTGTTCCTGGCGGCGATGCTCCTGCTGGTCCTCGCCGACAACTACCTGCTGCTGTACGTCGGCTGGGAGGGCGTCGGCCTCGCCTCCTACCTGCTGATCGGCTTCTGGCAGCACAAGCCCAGCGCCGCCACCGCCGCCAAGAAGGCCTTCCTGGTCAACCGCGTCGGTGACATGGGCCTGTCGATCGCCATCATGCTGATGTTCACCACCTTCGGCACCTTCGCCTTCGGCCCCCTGCTCGGCACGCACGAGGAGCCGGGACTCGTCGGAGGGGCCTCCGAGGCCACGCTCACCGGCATCGCCCTGATGCTGCTGCTGGCGGCCTGCGGCAAGTCCGCCCAGGTGCCGTTGCAGTCCTGGCTCGGTGACGCCATGGAGGGCCCGACCCCCGTCTCGGCCCTCATCCACGCGGCCACGATGGTGACCGCGGGCGTCTATCTGATCGTCCGCTCCGCGGCGATCTTCAACCTGGCGCCCGACGCACAGCTCGTCGTCACCGTCGTGGGTGCCGTCACGCTCCTGTTCGGTGCGATCGTCGGTTGCGCCAAGGACGACATCAAGAAGGCCCTGGCCGGCTCGACGATGTCGCAGATCGGCTACATGGTGCTGGCCGCCGGCCTCGGACCCATCGGCTACGTCTTCGCGATCATGCACCTCGTGACGCACGGCTTCTTCAAGGCCGGCCTGTTCCTCGGCGCCGGCTCGGTCATGCACGGCATGAACGACGAGGTCGACATGCGCAAGTACGGCGGCCTGCGCAGGTACATGCCGGTCACCTTCATCACCTTCGGCCTCGGATACCTCGCCATCATCGGCTTCCCCGGCCTGTCCGGCTTCTTCTCCAAGGACAAGATCATCGAGGCTGCCTTCGCCAAGGGCGGCACCGAGGGCTGGATCCTCGGCGGCTGCGCGCTGCTGGGCGCGGCCATCACGGCGTACTACATGACGCGCGTGATGCTGATGACGTTCTTCGGCGAGGAGCGGTGGAGGAACCAGCCCACCCGCTCCCCGCAGGCGCCGAGCGCCGAGCCCGCCGCCGCACAGGGCGGCGAGGCCGCGGCCGGCCACGGCGCCGCCGCGACGGCGGAGCCGCACCCGCACGAGTCCCCGAAGTCCATGACGATCCCCATGATCGTGCTGGCCTTCGGATCGGTCTTCGCCGGCGCCTTCTTCAGCATCGGCGACCGCTTCGTGCACTGGCTGGAGCCCGTCACGGGACACAGCCACGGCGACGCCCCGATCAGCGCGCTGACGGTCACCCTAGCCACCATGGTGGTCCTGCTGATCGGCGTCGCCCTGGCCTACGTCCAGTACGGCCGCCGCCCCGTCCCGGTCGTCGCCCCGCGCGGGTCCCTCCTCACCAGGGCCGCCCGCCGCGACCTCCTCCAGGACGACTTCAACCACGTCGTCCTGGTCCGCGGCGGCGAGCACCTCACCCGGTCCCTGGTGTACGTCGACCACACCCTGGTCGACGGCGTCGTCAACGGCACGGCGGCCTCGGTCGGCGGCCTCTCCGGGCGCATGCGCAAGCTCCAGAACGGCTTCGCGCGGTCGTACGCGGTCTCGATGTTCGGCGGTGCGGCGGTCCTCATCGCCGCGACCCTGCTGATGAGGGCGGTCTGATACCGATGTCCTTTCCCCTGCTGACAGCGACGGCGGCGCTCCCCGCGATCGGGGCGGTCGCCACGGCCGCCGTCCCGGCCGCGCGGCGCAACGCCGCCAAAGCGCTGGCGCTGCTGTTCTCGCTCGCCACGCTCGTCCTGGCGATCGTCGTCCTGGTCCGCTTCGACCCGGACGGCGACCGGTACCAGCTCACCGAGTCCCACTCCTGGATCGCCGAGTTCGGCGTCCGGTACGAACTCGGCGTGGACGGCATCGCGGTGGCGCTCATCGCGCTCACGGCGCTGCTGATCCCGTTCATCGTCCTCGCGGGCTGGCACGACGCCGACCCGCTGGAGACCGGCAACAAACGGTGGCGGCCGACGCAGGGCTTCTTCGCCCTGATCCTCGCGGTCGAGGCGATGGTGATCATCTCCTTCGAGGCCACCGACGTCTTCCTCTTCTACATCTTCTTCGAAGCCATGCTGATCCCGATGTACTTCCTCATCGGCGGCTTCGGGGACCGGGCCCACGAGCACGGCGAGGAGACGGCTTCCACCCAACGGTCGTACGCGGCCGTGAAGTTCCTGCTCTACAACCTGGCCGGCGGACTGATCATGCTGGCCGCGGTGATCGGGCTGTACGTGGTCGCCGGGAACTTCTCGCTGACGCAGATCGCCGAGGCCCGCGCCAACGGCTCGCTCGACATGGCGACGAACACCGAACGCTGGTTGTTCCTGGGCTTCTTCTTCGCCTTCGCCGTGAAGGCGCCCCTGTGGCCGCTCCACACCTGGCTGCCCAACGCCATGGGGGAGGCCACTACCCCGGTCGCCGTCCTCATCACGGCGGTCGTCGACAAGGTCGGCACCTTCGCGATGCTCCGCTTCTGCCTCCAGCTCTTCCCGGAGGCCAGCAAGTGGGCCACGCCCGTCATCCTCGTCCTCGCCGTGATCAGCATCATCTACGGCGCGCTGCTCGCCGTCGGGCAGCGGGACATCAAGCGGCTGGTGGCGTACGCGTCGATCTCCCACTTCGGCTTCATCATCATGGGCATCTTCGCGATGACCAGCCAGGGCCAGTCCGGCGCGACGCTCTACATGGTCAACCACGGCATCTCGACGGCCGCCCTGATGCTGGTCGCCGGCTTCCTCATCTCGCGGCGCGGCTCGCGGCTCATCGCCGACTACGGCGGTGTCCAGAAGGTCGCCCCCGTGCTCGCCGGCACCTTCCTGATCGGCGGTCTCGCGACCCTGTCGCTGCCGGGACTGGCGCCGTTCGTGAGCGAGTTCCTGGTCCTGGTGGGGACGTTCTCGCGCTATCCGGCGATCGGCATCGTCGCCACGTTCGGCATCGTCCTCGCCGCGCTCTACACCCTCGTCCTCTACCAGAGGACGATGACCGGTCCCGTCAAACCCGAGGTCGCCGCGATGCCGGACCTCCGCGCGCGTGAGCTGATGGTCGTCGCCCCGTTGATCGTTCTGCTGATCTTCCTGGGCGTCTACCCGAAGCCCGTCACGGACATCGTCGACCCGGCGGTCAAGCAGACCCTGTCCGACGTACACAAGAAGGACCCCCAGCCCGAGGTGGAGGCGGCCAAGTGAGCACAGCAGTCGTCCACAACCTGTGGACAACCGCGGCCGACCCGATCTCGAAGATCGACGCGCCGAAGATCGAATACGCACAGCTGTCGCCCACCCTGATCGTCGTGGGCGCGGCCGTCGTCGGGATCCTGGTCGAGGCATTCGTGCCGCGCAGAGCCCGCTACCACGCCCAACTGTTCGTGTCCGTCGTCGCGTTGGTCGCCGCGTTCGCCGCGGTGGTCGCGCTGGCGGCGGACGGATACGGCACCACCAAGGCACACATCGCGGCGATGGGCGCGATCGCGGTCGACGGACCGGCCCTGTTCCTCCAGGGCACGATCCTGCTGTCCGCCCTCGTGGGCCTGTTCACCTTCGCCGAACGGCGGCTCGACCCCGAGACCCACGGCAACCGGGTCGACTCCTTCGCCGCCCAGGCCGCCTCCGTGCCCGGCAGCGACAGCGAGAAGGCCGCGGTCAAGGCCGGATTCACCACCACCGAGGTCTTCCCGCTGCTGCTGTTCGCCGTCGCGGGCATGCTGGTCTTCCCGGCGGCCAACGACCTGCTGACCCTCTTCATCGCCCTGGAAGTCTTCTCGCTGCCGCTCTACCTGCTGTGCGCGCTGGCTCGCCGCAAGCGGCTCCTGTCGCAGGAGGCGGCGGTCAAGTACTTCCTGCTCGGCTCCTTCGCCTCCGCGTTCACCCTGTTCGGCATCGCGCTGCTCTACGGATACGCCGGCTCGGTGTCCTACGCGACGATCGCGCAGGTCGTCGACGGCACGGTCACCGACGTCAGCCCGGCCCTCGCCGACACCATGGGCAACGACGTGCTGCTGCTCATCGGCGCCGCGATGCTCGTCATGGGTCTGCTGTTCAAGGTCGGCGCCGTGCCGTTCCACATGTGGACACCGGACGTCTACCAGGGCGCGCCGACCCCCGTCACCGGCTTCATGGCCGCCGCGACCAAGGTGGCCGCCTTCGGCGCCCTGCTGCGCATCCTGTACGTCGTGCTGCCGGGCCTGCGCTGGGACTGGCGGCCGGTCATGTGGGGCGTCGCGGTCGTCACGATGCTGGGCGGCGCGATCGTCGCCATCACCCAGACCGACATCAAGCGGCTGCTGGCGTACTCCTCGATCGCGCATGCGGGATTCATCCTCGCGGGTGTCATCGCGACCACGCCGGACGGCGTCTCGTCCGTCCTCTTCTACCTGGCCGCGTACTCCTTCGTGACGATCGGCGCGTTCGCCGTGGTGACGCTGGTGCGGGACGCCGGCGGGGAGGCGACGCACCTGTCCAAGTGGGCCGGGCTGGGCCGACGGTCGCCGCTGGTCGCCGCGGTGTTCGCGGTCTTCCTGCTGGCGTTCGCCGGTATCCCGCTGACCTCCGGGTTCGCCGGGAAGTTCGCCGTGTTCAAGGCGGCGGCGGAGGGCGGTGCGGCACCGCTGGTCGTGGTCGGTGTGATCTCGTCGGCGATCGCCGCGTTCTTCTACATCCGCGTCATCGTCCTGATGTTCTTCAGCGAGCCGCGGCCCGATGGCCCCACCGTCGCCGTGCCGTCGCCCCTGACGATGACGACGATCGGGGTGGGCGTGGCGGTCACCCTGGTGCTCGGCGTGGCACCGCAGTACTTCCTGGACCTGGCGAGCCAGGCGGGAGTGTTCGTGCGCTGACCCGCGGAGTCCGTGCGACGGCCCCGGTTCCCGCGGAGGGAGCCGGGGCCGTCGTCCGTGCCGTGCCGTGCCGGGTCCGGCACGGTGGGCGGAAGGGTGCGACGGGCGTCCGGGGCGGGTGCTCGCCACCGGGCCGGATCCGGCCGGCCGCTCCACGGTGGGGCCGACGGATCACCGCGAGCCTGTGGACAACTCCGACGGTGTCGGTCCGGACCCCTATCGTGGACGCAGTGGTCGAGGACGACGTACGGGGGACGGGACGATGCGAGGGACGGGCGGGATCAGCGAGATGCCAGCAACCACCGAGATGCCGGGGACGGAGAGCGAGGCGCTGGCCACGCTCCACCGGGTCTTCGGGTACGAGGCCTTCCGGGGCGAGCAGGGCGAGGTCATCGAACACGTCGTGGCCGGCGGGGACGCGGTCGTCCTCATGCCGACCGGCGGCGGCAAATCGCTGTGCTACCAGATCCCCTCCCTGGTCCGACCGGGTACGGGCGTCGTCGTCTCCCCGCTGATCGCGCTGATGCAGGACCAGGTGGACGCGCTGCGGGCCCTGGGGGTGCGTGCCGGGTTCATGAACTCCACGCAGGACTTCGACGAGCGGCGCACCGTCGAGGCCGAGTTCCTCGCCGGCGAGCTGGACCTGCTGTACCTCGCACCGGAGCGGCTGCGCCTGGACAGCACGCTCAACCTGCTGTCGCGCGGCAAGATCGCCGTCTTCGCCATCGACGAGGCCCACTGCGTGTCCCAGTGGGGGCACGACTTCCGCCCCGACTACCTCGCCCTCTCCCTGCTGGGAGAGCGCTGGCCCGACGTCCCGCGGATCGCGCTCACGGCCACGGCCACCCACGCGACGCACCAGGAGATCACGCAGCGGCTGCGCATGCCGACGGCCCGGCACTTCGTGGCGAGCTTCGACCGGCCCAACATCCAGTACCGCATCGTGCCGAAGGCCGACCCCAAGAAGCAGCTGCTGGGCTTCCTGCGCGAGGAGCACGCGGGCGACGCCGGCATCGTCTACTGCCTCTCGCGCAACTCGGTGGAGAAGACCGCCGAGTTCCTCTCCCGCAACGGCATCGAGGCCGTGCCCTACCACGCGGGCCTGGACTCGGGCACGCGCGCGGCGCACCAGTCGCGGTTCCTGCGGGAGGAAGGCCTGGTCGTGTGCGCGACCATCGCCTTCGGCATGGGAATCGACAAGCCGGACGTGCGGTTCGTCGCCCACCTCGACCTGCCCAAGTCGATCGAGGGCTACTACCAGGAGACGGGCCGTGCGGGCCGTGACGGACTGCCCTCGACGGCCTGGATGGCCTACGGCCTGAACGACGTCATCCAGCAGCGCAAGATGATCCAGTCGAGCGAGGGAGACGAGGCGTTCCGGCGCCGCGCCGCCGCCCACCTCGAGTCGATGCTGGCGCTGTGCGAGACGGCGCGGTGCCGCCGCGGACAGCTCCTGGCCTACTTCGGCCAGGAACCGGACCCCAAGGGCTGCGGCAACTGCGACACCTGTCTCGCACCGCCCGAGACCTGGGACGGCACGGTCGCGGCGCAGAAGGTGCTGTCGACGGTGGTGCGGTTGCAGCGGGAGCGCGGCCAGAAGTTCGGCGCGGTGCAGATCGTCGACATCCTCATGGGCAAGCGCTCGGCCAAGGTGATCCAGTTCGACCACGACCAGCTGTCGGTGTTCGGCATCGGCGAGGAGCTGTCCGAGGGCGAATGGCGGGGCGTCGTGAGGCAGTTGCTGGCGCAGGGCCTGCTGGCCGTCGAGGGCGACTACGGCACGCTGGTGCTCACCGAGTCCAGCGGTGAGGTGCTGCGGCGCGAGCGGGACGTGCCGCTGCGCAAGGAGCCGAAGAAGCCGACGACGGCGAAGACGGCGGCTTCGTCCTCCGGCAGGGGCAAGGCGAAGGCCGCCGCGGTCGAACTGCCCGAGGCACTCCTCCCCGCCTTCGAGGCGCTGCGCGCCTGGCGCGCCGAACAGGCCCGTGAGCAGGGCGTTCCGGCCTACGTCATCTTCCATGACGCCACGCTGCGGGAGATCGCCACGGCGTGGCCGACGTCCGTGCGCGAGCTGGGCGGGATCAGCGGAGTCGGCGAGAAGAAGCTGGCGACGTACGGGGAGGGGGTGGTCGGCGTGCTGGCGTCGCTGACCCCGGCCGGCGGGGCGTCGGACCCGGCATCCGGCACTGCTGCGGACTCAGGAGCGGCCTCATTCTCCGCCCCGGCACCGGACGGGGCGCCGGTGGCCTTCGCGGACGGACCCGAAGACCACTGGCCCGAGATGGACGAGGAGCCGGAGCCGGACGACTGGAGATAGGCGACCGGCCACGAGGGACCGGGGCGGCGTCTTCGAGCCGTCCCCGGTCGGTGTTCAGCTCAGTGCGGTCAGCCCCGGCGCGAAGGTGATCAGCAGCGGGAGCAGGGGGACCAGCGCCGCCAGGGTGGTCGTCAGGGCCCGGTGTCTGCGCAGCAGCCGCGGCGGTGGCTGGAGGAGGCGGTCCACGCGTTCGCCCAGCAGGCGGCGGGAGGACGCGCAGGACAGGACGCCCCGGTGCTGGTTCAGCTCGATCAGCGCGAGGGCCGTCGTCAGGTGACCGCAGCGGCGGGACGCCGTGTCGTCGGCGGAGAGTTCGACGAGGCGGTGGGTCTGGTCGCAGAAGTGGGCGAACAGCGGGATGCGCGGGAAGCCGGTCGCCAGGGCCGTCGACAGGTGCAGCAGCCAGTCGTGGTGGGCGCGGGCGTGACCCCGTTCATGGGTGAGGACCGCGTCGATCTGGTGGGAGGTGAGGCGGTGCAGGGCGCCGGTGGTCACGATCAGCTGGGGCGGGTTGCCGGGCATCCACCAGGCGTCCGGGTACTCGTCCTCCAGGACGAGCAGTGGCCCGCGGGCGGACGGCAGTCCCGCGGGCAGGTCGGGGGCGCGCTCGCGCAGATGGGCGCGGGTCCGGCCGCGGCGCCGGCGGGCCTCGAACAGCTCGCGGCCCAGCATGGCGGTGGTCCAGGCGGCACCGCAGGCCAGCAGCAGGGTGAGGGCCGCCGCCCACACCGGGGCGGTGGAGAGGTCGTACGCCTCCGTCACGGCCGGCGGCGCCGGTGCGAAGACCTGGGTGCGCACGGTGTGGAAGACGGCGGCGGCCCCGAGCACCAGCGCCGTCAGACAGCACAGCAGCACCGTGGCGACCAGACACTGCCACACCCACAGCGCCACCACCGGCTCCCGCTCGGGCCACGCGGCCCGGGTCAGCGCACGCGGGACCGGCAGGGCGGCGGTGAGGGCGACGACGCTCAACAGGAGCAGGCAGAGGGTCATTGCCATGGGCTCCGGATCCTGGTCGGGAACGACGGGGAGGAACGGGTCGGAGGCGCCGGACGGGGCCGTGCTCCGGGACGGTACGTGCGGCGGGCCCGGTGCGAGGACCGTTCCCGCCGCCAGTATGACGGCGCGGACCGCCGTAGTCAGCCCGCGAGAACCCGCCCGCTCACCTCGCCCAGACCGACCCGCAGCCCGTCCGGGCCCGGGGCCCACGCCGACAGGGTCACCACGTCCCCGTCCTCCAGGTACGTCCGCTTGCCATCGGGGAGTTCCAGGGGGTCGCGGCCGTTCCAGGTCAGCTCCAGGAGGGAGCCGCGCTGGTTGTCGGCCGGGCCGCTCACCGTGCCGGATCCGTAGAGGTCACCGGTGCGCAGGGAGGCGCCGTTGACCGTCAGGTGTGCGAGCTGCTGGGCCGCCGTCCAGTACATGGTGGAGAAGGGGGGCTCGGAGACGACGTGGCCGTTGACGGCGACCGAGATGCGCAGGTCGTAACCGGCGGGATCGGTGGCGGAGTCGTCGAGGTAGGGCAGCAGGGGGTGGGTGCGCTCGGGGGGTGAGAGCCGCGCGTCCTCCAGCGCCTCCAGCGGGGTGATCCACGCCGACACCGACGTGGCGAAGGACTTGGCGAGGAAGGGGCCGAGGGGGACGTACTCC
Source organism: Streptomyces sp. NPDC006259 (assembly GCF_042870975.1). Lineage (NCBI taxonomy): Bacteria > Bacillati > Actinomycetota > Actinomycetes > Kitasatosporales > Streptomycetaceae > Streptomyces > Streptomyces sp. NPDC006259. The sequence continues at coordinate 105,866 of NZ_JBIAHY010000004.1, forward strand.
CAGGCCTGGATGTCGCGGGCCGACCAGTCGTTGAGGAGGCACAGGCCGAAGACGTGTTCGCGGAAGTCGGTCAGCGGGACCGGGTGTCCCTGTCGCGACGGTGTGCCCACCACGAAGCCGACCTCGGCCTCGATGTCGAGCCGCCGGGACGGGCCGAAGACGGGGGACGGGTCGGTGGGGGCCTTGCGCTGGCCCGACGGGCGGACGACGTCCGTGCCGGAGACGACGACGGTGCCGGCCCGGCCGTGGTAGCCGATCGGCAGGTGCTTCCAGTTCGGCAGGAGGGTGTCGGCGGCGTCCGGGCGGAAGATGGCGCCCGCGTTCCGGGCGTGGTGCTCGGAGGCGTAGAAGTCGACGTAGTCGGCCACCTCGAAGGGCAGGTGCAGGGTCACCGACGAGAGGGGGTGCAGGAAGGGGAGCAGCGTCTGCCGGTGGGCGGGGTCCGTGACCCATCCGGTCAGGGCGCGGCGCACCTCGGACCAGACCGTACGGCCTGCCGCCAGCAGCGGGTTGAGGGTCGGGCGGCTGAGCAGGGTGGCGTGCGGGGAGCCGATCGTCCGTGCTGCCGCACCGGCGTCGAGCACGTGGTCGCCGAGCCGGACGCCGACGGTCCGCTGCCCGGAGCCGGAGCCGGAGCCGGAGCCGGAGCCGGAGTCGGGGCCGGACGGGGCATGCGGGCCGGGGCCGGGGAGAGAGAAGACGCCGTAGGGAAGGTTGTGCGGACCGAAGGGGTCGCCCTCGGGGAGGTCGAAGGGGGCCAAGGGGGGCATCGGGTGCTGCCTCACTTTCGTGCTCGCCATCTGTTCGCCAGGTCTGCACATGCGTTCGCCAGGGCCGGGTCCCGGCCGTGCGCAGGTGCTCCGCGGGTGCTCTGCGGGTGCGCCGAGCCGCCGCACACGTTACGGCCGACCTCGTGGGAGGGACACCGGAGCCACACGGGAGTGACACAGGAGGTGGGGGACGAGGTGCCTCGTTCGGAGCGCTCCGCTTACGTTCGTGTACGGGAGGTTGTCCACAGGCGGGTCCGCAATCTTGACGGAGCGGTGCGAAAGGGGAGACTCTGGGCGGGTGCGGGAAGGCCTCGGGGAGGGGGCGTTCCCCTGGCACATTTGGGGGGCGGATGGCCACAGGGGAGGCCGGCCTCGGGTCGACGCGGCATGCTTCTCGGCCGAAACGGCTGGAAGAGACCATGCGCGGCCGACTCGGCCGGGAATGCGTGTACGTGCCGTCGTGCCGGTTCGGGCTGTTCGTGGCCTTGCGCCACTGGTGCCCGCCGGGCGGACGGGTGTTGATGTCGCCGGTGAACGACGACGTGATCTTCTTCGTGGTGCTCGCGGCCGGACTCAGACCCGTGCAGGCGCCGTTGAACCCGCTGGACGCGTCGATCGACGTCGAGGCGGTGCCGGACCAGACGTGGGACTCGCTGTCCGCGGTGCTCACCACGAACCTGTACGGCAATCCGGACGACGCACCGCGGCTGCGGGCGAAGTGCGACGCGTCGGGGATCCCGCTGCTGGAGGACGGGGCGCACGCCATCGGCAGCGAGGTGGGGGGCCGACCGGTCGGGACCTGGGGCGACGCCTCCGTCTTCAGCCTGTCCAAACATGTCGGCGCCAAGGCGGGCGGTTTCCTGTCCTGCGCCGACGAGGGCCTGCGCGAGGCGCTGGAGAAGACCTGTGAGGACCTGCTGCTGCCCGGCCGGCTCACGGCCGAACTGGCGTACACCGTCCGGCCGTACGCGGAGGCGGCCGTTCGTGGCCTGCGGCTGCGGCGGGCCGCGTGGGCCACGATGCGGATGCTCGGGCTGATGGAGCGCGAGGAGATCCGGATGCCCCTGCGGGCGGAGGAACTGGCCCGCGCGGTCGGTGCGGCGCCGGACCTCACCGCGAGCGACTCCTGGGTCCGGGTCGACATGCACGACTACCGGTTGCGTTCCGGCGCCCTGCGCCTGGGCCGTGTCGTCCGCAGGCTCGACCGTCTCGACGAGGTCCTGGCCGCCTGCCGGGCGGGCACGGCACAGCTGCTGTCCACACCGTGGGCACGACCGGTCCCGGGTGGTGGAGAGGACGAGGCCGCGGGACCCGGCGCGGGACCCGGACGGACGGCTGTGGTCCGGCCCGTTCGCCGTGCTGTCCCCGCGCCGGTTCCCCGTTCCGGCCCTGCGCCCGTCCCTCGACGGGCTTCTGCACGCGTGGCCCGATCCGTCCTCCAACCCGTCGGCCGTCCTGTCCTCCAACCCGTCGGCCGTCCTGTCGTTCGACCCGTCGTCGCTCCCGCCGTTCAACCCCTCTTCCGCGTCCCCCTGTTCGTCGCCGACCGGGATGCCGCCGTCGCGGCTCTCGCACGGCGCGGCATCGTCGTCGGGTACCTCTACGACCCGCCGCTCGACGACTACGCGGGCGCCGGCTTCACCGACCTCTCGCCGGATCCGGCGGGGGCCCGCTGGTTCGCCCGGCATGCGCTGCCGGTCGATCCGTTGCGGGCGCGGCAGGTCATCGACGTACTGGAGGAGTCCGGCGTGCGGCCGGCCGAGGCGCCGGGAGGGCTGGAGCCGACCCGTGGCTGACACCCAGGCCGGAACACCTGCCACACCCCACGCCGGCACCTCGGCCGCAACGCGGGCCGGAACCGGAGTGGGGGCACCCGCCGGCACGGGACTCGGGGGCCCCGCCGCTACGGGACTCGGGGGCGGTCCTGGGCGCGGGGCACCCGTCGGAACCGGAACGGGAACCCGGGAGCGCGCCGGGGTCCGGGCCGGGGCGTCGGTGCCGGCCGACTCACCGGTCGTGGCCGGGTCCTCGATCCCGGCCGAGGCACTGTCGGGTGGTCCCGGTGGCGGGAAGGACGCCGAGGCGCCGCCGGGTGGTCCCGGGGGCGGACGGGAGGCCGACTCGCTGTTCCGGAACGCCTATTTCCTGATGCTGAGCACCGGTGTCTCCGCCGTGCTCGGCCTCGGCTTCTGGCTGGTGGCCGCCCGCTACTACACCGAGGAGGCCGTCGGACAGGGCTCCGCTGCCATCGCCGCGATGCGCCTGCTGGCGAGCATCACGGCGACGACGATGATCGGCGCGGTCGTCCGCTTCGTCCCGCGCGCGGGACGAGCGACCGGCTCCCTGGTGTGGCGGGCCTACGCGGCGAGTTCCGTGGTGGTCGCCGTCGCCGCCGTCGTCTTCCTGCTCACGCTCGACCTGTGGGGGGCGTCGTACGCGCCGCTCGGCACGACGGCCGCGGGCGCGGGGTTCGTCGTCGCGTGCGTGGCCTGGGCGCTGCTCACCCTTCAGGACGGGGTGCTGACCGGACTGCGCAGGTCCGGATGGGTCCCGATCGGCAACGCGGTGTTCTCGACCGGCAAGCTGATCCTGCTGATCGTTCTCGCCACCGCGCTGCCGGCGCTCGGGATCTTCGTGTCCTGGGCCGCGGCGATCGCCCTCTCGACGCTGCCGCTGGGCTGGTTGATCTTCCGCAGGCTCATTCCGCGTCAGGCCGCGGCCGACCGCGACCTGGAACCGCCCGGAGCCCGCGAGATGGGCCGGTTCCTGGCCGGGGACTCGCTAGGGGCGCTGTTCAGCCTGGCGATGATCAACCTGCTGCCGGTGATGGTCGCCGTCCGCTTCAGCGCGGCGGAGAACGGCTACTTCTACGTGGCGTACACCGTCGGCGGCACGATGGAGTTCATGGCCATCAACATGGCCTCCTCCCTCACCGCGCACGCCTCGCACGATCCGCGCCGGCTCGCCGACGGCGTCCGCGGGGCACTGCGCCGTATGACGCTGCTGCTGGTGCCCGTGGTGCTGGTGCTGGTCGTGTTCGCGCCGCAGATCCTGCTGCCGTTCCACGAGGACTACGCCGAACACGGCACCACGGTGCTGCGGTTGCTGGCCGCCGGGGCGCTGCCGCGCGTCGTGGTGGAGCTGTACATCGGGGTGTTGCGCGTGCAGGGCCGCACCGGCGTGCTCGCGGCGCTCCAGGGCGCTATGTGCACGCTGGTCCTGGGCAGTGCGGCCGTGCTGTTCACCCCGGCCGGGATCGCGGGCGCGGGGTGGGCGGTGCTGCTGAGCATGTCGCTGATCGCCGTCGTGTCGGTCGTCGGGCTGAAGTCGGCGCTCCGCGAGACCGACCGGGTGCCCGCCGACGCCCGGCCCGCCACCGTGGCGGCCGCCCCGCCCAGCGACCGGGTCGCCCCGGCCGCCCCTGCCGACGGCATGCCGCCGCGCGACCGCGCGCGCGGGACCCGGCTGAACGCCACCGCCGGGTACGGCACCAGCTGGGCGCGCCGGGCGGCGTACGAGCAGGCAGGCGTCGACGAGGACACCGTCGCGCTGTTCATAGGCCGCCCCGGATACGAGCGCGAGGCACTCCAGGCGGACACGCTCGCGGTGATCGTCCGCCCGCACAAGGGCTCACCACCGGTCGGGCGCGGCGCGGGGCCGGCCGCACCGGCGCCCGGCCGTCAGGGCGACGGCCTCTGGTCCGCGCGCGGACAACGATGGCTGTGCGCCGGGCTGTGGAGCCTCCTCGGCATCGCCACGGTGTCCTACGTGATGGCGATGCGGAGCCTGCCGTGGCTCGGCGGGCGGCTCACGGGAGGGCTCGCCGAGCCGTTGAGCGGGCGGGGGATGCTGGGGCTGCTGCCCGGCCCGGCGCTCCTGGCCGGCGGAGCGCTGCTGACGCTGTTCGTCGCCGCCGTGACGCTGCGCGTGCGGCGCGACGCGTGGCTGCCGGGTACGGCGCTGGGAGTCGTCGCCCTCGCGCTGCACGCCGTACCGGTCGCTCTCGGACGGGAACCGCGGGCACTGGATGGGACGTTCTACGCGCGAACGGCGGATTTCCTCGCGCGGACCCTGGGCCTCCCCGGACCCGGCCCGCTGCTGTGCTGGGCGCCGCCGGTCTGCCAGCTGCTGTCCCTGGTGCTGCTGTGGCTGCTGCTCGACCGTGTCGGTGAGCGCTTCGGCGACCGTCCGGGCGGGCGGCTGCCGTGGGCCGCGCGCTGGGGGATCGTCTATCTCGCCGCGGTGGGGGGCTGGGCGGCGAGAGAGGCCCTCGCGCCCGTCGCGCCGCCGATGCTCGGCCTGCTGTTCCTGCTCGTCCTGCTCCTGTCGCTGCGCCGCGCCGAGCCGCCGTCGGAGCCCGCGCCGGTTCCGCACAAGTCACGGGTGGGCGACGGACGCGGCGGCGCGGCCCGGCGCACGCCGGGCCTAGCCGGGCACCCCGCCCGCGGCGCCGCCCGCCCCACCACCCGCCGAACCAGCGACTCGTCCAGTGACTCGTTCAGTGACTCGTCCAGCGACCCGTCCAGCGACTGACCAAGCTCAGAGCCGAACCGCCAGGGGGGAACCGTCGTGCGTCCGCCAACCACTCCACAGGAGCGATCCGAGCCGGAGCCCGCGACCGTCGCGGACGCGCGGGACCAGGTGGGCCGTGAGCCCGTGAGCGATCTCTCCGACCTTCCGCCCGGACGCCCCTGGTGGCAGGCCGCGCTGCACCCGGCGCCCGCGCTGCTCGTCGCGCTCGCCCTGTGGGGCTGGGCGGTGACCCACACCGACGTCACCGCTCTCGACGACTTCGGTCTCGTCACCGCCGTGCACCCCACCTTCTGGGCGGGGCTGGCGCTGCTCACCGTCGGCTTCTGGATCACGCTGCGCGGCCCACGCCGCCACCCCGGCTGGGCGCCGGCGTACGTGGTGGGCCTGCTCGTGATGGAGCGCGCCACCCAGGCGGTGCTGTACCCGACACCCCTGTACGCCTGGGCGTGGAAACACGACGCGGTCGTCGACCACCTGCTGACGGCGGGCCGGCTCGAGACCGCGGACGCGATCGGCGACATGGCGGTCTACGACCAGTGGCCGGGGTTCTTCGCCGCCCAGGCCACGCTGGTCCGGCTGCTGGGAGTGGACTCCGCCGCGCGGTTCATGGCCTGGTGGCCGCTGGTCTGCGGCCTGATGCTGCTGCTCCCGCTGCTGCTGCTGTACCGCACGTTCACCGAGGACCGGCGGCTGATCTGGACCGGCGTCTGGATCTTCTGCGTCGCCAACTGGGTCGGCCAGGACTACTTCTCCCCCCAGTCCGTGGCCTTCGCCCTGCATCTCGGCGTGCTGGCCGTCGTCCTGCGCCGCTACGGCCGGCCCGGCGGGTCCGCCGCGCAGCAGCGGCAGGCCGTGTGGACGGTGCTCCTCACGCTGCTGGTCGTGGCCGTCGTCATCTCGCACCAGCTCACCCCGGGCATGCTGATCGTCTCGCTGGCCGCTCTCTTGCTCACCCGCCGCTACCGCGACAAGGTCCCGCTGGTCACGACCGTCCTGATCTTCCTGGCCTGGTGCCTCACGGCCGCTCTGCCCTTCCTCTCGGCCACGATGCCCGACATGATCCGCTCGGTCGGCGACATCGGAGGCAACGTCTCCACCGGCTACGGCGCCACCCCGACCGGCACCGGCGCGGTGACGACGTCCTGGGTGGCCCGGCTGCTGTCGGCGTCGGTGCTCCTGCTCGCGGTGCTGGGCGCACTGCGCCGGCCGGTGCTGCGGCACCGCGCGATGCCGCTGCTGTTGATCGCGGCGGCTCCGCTGCCGATGCTCGGAGCGGGCAGCTACGGCAGCGAGATGATCTTCAGGGTGCTGATGTTCACGCTGCCCGGCGCCGCCTTCTTCGCGGCGGCGGCCCTGCTGCCGCAGGTGCGCACCCTGACGGCGAGGGAGAGGGCCGGCAGCCGGGCCGAGCCCCGCCGGTACCTGTGGGTGCCGCTGCTCGCCCTCCTCGCCGGCACGCTCGCCTTCGTGCCCAGCTACTCCGGCAAGGACCGCATCAGCTACTTCCCGCCGGCCGAGGTGGACCTGGTGCGGCAGGTCGTCGACCAGGCTCCGGACGACTCCCTGCTGGTCGCGGCCGACCGCAACTACCCGTTGGCCTTCGCGGACTACTGGAGGGTGGAGCACTACTGGTTCCTCGACGACGGCCGCGAGCACGTCGACGCCATCGTGCGCGACCCGGCGCTCACCCTCGCCCGTGACATGTCCGCGGTGGTGTCGCCGGGCCGGGCCTATCTGCTGTTCAGCCGGGGGCAGTTCGCCGACGCCGAGATGAACGGGCTTCTCATGACCGGCCAGTTGGACCGCATCCGACGGTCCGTGGACGCCTCGCCCCTGTTCGAGCGGGTGGTGGGGAACGACGCCGGGGTGGCCTACGTTCTGAAGGAGACGGGCCGATGACACCGCAGGAACTGGTCGTACGGATGCTGCCCCCGTTCGGCGGCTGGCTGGCGCTGTCCGCGCTCGCGCTGCCGGACGGCTCCGTACTGCGGGGCGCGGCCATGGTCGCCTTCCTGGCGGCCGGGCCGGGCGCCGCCCTGCTGAGGATCTGCGGCCCCGCGCCGGCCGTGGTCCCCGCCGCGGGGCCCGTGGAGCGCCGGGACCCGGCCTTCGAGCGCCACTCCGACCTGCTCGAACGGCTGATGCTGGCCGTCTTCACGAGCGTGGCCCTGGTGCTGCTCGCCGGGACGGTGTTCATCGCCACGCACGCCTTCAGCGCGCAGCGCGTCCTGCTGACGCTCACGCTGCTCACCACGGTCGCCGCGTTCTGCCCGCGGCTGCGCGCCTCCCCGCCGAGGACTGCGAAGGGTTCTGCTCTGTGAGATTGCTCCACCCCGGCGACGGGCGCACCCCGCTTGACGGCGGTCGCACGCCGCTCAACGACGGTCGCATCCCGCTCGACGGCGGTCGCACCCCGCTCAACGACGGTCGCATCCCGCCGCCTGAAGACCGGTGCGCCGCCCCACCTGACGACGGCCGGTCAGGGGACGACGATGACCGCACCCCGCAAGACGGCGGCCGATTCCGCGGTGCCGGTGCCGGTGGCGGTGGCGGTGGCGGTGATGGCGAAGGTGACGGCCACGGCACGCGTCCGGAAGGCCATTCGTCCGGCGGCGACGGACGCGTTCCGCACGACGGCCGCCGGTCCGGCAGTGGTGACGGCCGTGCACCGCGCGACGGCCGCCGGTCCGGAAGTGGTGACGGACGCGTTCCGCACGACGGCCGCCGGTCCGGCCGTGGTGACGGCCGTGCACCGCGCGACGGCCGCCCGGTCGACGACGACCACTCGTCCCCCGGCGGCGCCGACCGCGCACAGCGCCGCCGGCGCCCGCGTGACCCCGGTTCCCGCGCCTCCCACCCGCTCGTTCTCAGCCCTCACACCCCCCGCTCCGAGCGTCCCCGCCCCCGCCTGCTCACCGTCGCCGCGGTCGCCTGTGCCGTCCTGACCGTCGTTCTGCTCCTGCACGGCGGTCTCGGCCTCGGCGACTCCGGTTCCGGTTCTGGTTCCGGACCGGGGCCGGGTGGGTCGCGGCCGGCCGCCCTCGGCGGGAGGTGCGCACCGACCGCGTTGCTCGAACCGCCCTGCGGGGCCTGGTTCGGCGCGTTCGTGCCGCACAGCAAGGACGACCTCGCGGAGAAGGTCCGCGGTTACGAGCGGCGCATCGGCCGCAAGCTCGACATCGTGTACACGTACCACGACATGTCGCTGGACCGGGGGGAGCGGCTGGAAGGGCAGTTGATCACCCCGGAGGAGCAGCGCGTCGCCGGTGAGGGGCATCTGCTGCTGTTGTCGTGGGAGAGCAAGTGGTGGGGCGGCACACAGGCCCAGCAGCCCACCTGGAAGCAGATCGCTGACGGTGACCTGGACGAGTCGGTCATCGACGTGCAGGCCGCCCGGGTCAAGGAGTTCGGGGAGAAGGTCTTCCTCTCCTTCGACCTGGAGATGGACACCCGTACCCCGGCCAACGGCACCCCCGAGGACTACGTCCGCGCCCACCGCCACATCCACGACCGGTTCCGGGAGCTGGGCGTGACCAACGTGGTGTGGACATGGATCACCACCGGCTATCTGGAGCACGCGGACCTGATCAGGCGGATGTACCCGGGGGACGACTACGTCGACTGGGTGGCCTACAACCAGTACAACTACTACCGGTGCCACAAGGCGGACTGGCTCTCCTTCGCCGAGACCCAGCGGGCCACGCACGCATGGATCCGCGAGAACATCTCCGACGACAAGCCGCTGATGCTCTCCGAGTTCGGTACCGCCGACGACCCGTCCCGGCCGGGACGGCAGGCCGAGTGGTACGCGCGGGTGCCGGCGGTCCTGAAGGGATTGACCGGCGTCAAGGCCGCGCTCCAGTGGAACTACCGCGATCCCGGCCCGCACTGTGACCTCGCGATCGCCGGCGACGCGTCCTGGGCCAGCCTGCGCGAGGCGGTCTCCGACCCCTACCTCAACCAGCCGTTCGGATAGCCCGCGAGACCCGCGCGCCCGGGCCGACCCCGCCCGCCAAGCCTCGCGAGATCCGCGAGATCAGTGAGATCCCAGGCCGCGTTTGGCCGATGATCGTTAGCCCGCGAACACGGGCCCGCGCAGCACCGCGCGGGCCCGCCGGTACCACCGCCACCCCACCGTCCTGGGCCCGTCCCGGTACGGCGCCACCCGCGCGCCCCCGCCCGCCAGCCAGTTCTCCACATCGGCGACGGTGTGGGAGCGCCGCACGATGAGCCGGGCGATGCGGTACGCCTCGTCACGCTCGGAACTCAGCGCGTGACGCACGGCGGTGGCCGTCTCGTACCCGGCGGCGGCCGCCATGCGCCGCACCCGCCCGCTGTTGTAGCCGTGCGGGTAGGCGAGGTGGCGCACGGGATGCCCGAGGACGTCCTCCAACGCGGCGCGCGAGTCGCGCAGTTCACGGGCCAGGTCACGTTGGGGCAGGGTGTCGAGCTGGGCGTGGGTGACGGTGTGGCTGCCGACCTCCATGCCGGACCGTTCCAGCCCGGCGGCCTGGGCCAGGGTCATCATCGGCGCGGGCGGCAGGAGACTGCGTCCGCCGGGGCTGAGCGCGCCGGTGGTGAGATAGGCGGTGGCGGCCAGGCCCCGGACGGCGAGCGCCTCGGCGGTCGGCCCCGGCAGGTCGGCGAACCCGTCGTCGAAGGTCAGCAGCACCGGACGGGAGGGCAGCGGCGCCCGCCCGGCGAGGTGGTCGGCGAGCGCACTCACCGTCACGGGCGTGCGACCGCTCTCGGCGACGGCGTCGAGATGCGTGCCGAACTGCTGCGGGGTGACGGTGAACTCCGCGATCCAGTCCGGTGGTCCGTCCATCACGGCGTGGTAGAGGAGGACCGGTATGGCGGTGTCGTCGCCCACCCCCGTCATCGCGGCCTCCCCGACGCCCCGGGGGTGCTCGACGCCCCGGGCATGCCCGACGGCCCGGATGGCCCGGACGCCCGTGCGGCGGCCCGCAGCGCACGTCGGGCCCGCAGGTAGCCGACCGGCCCGTACGCCATGCCCTTGCGTTGCAGCCGCGACAACCGGCGTGGCCACGGATGACCACGGTCGTCGTGTCCGCCCGGAGCGCCCTGGGGACCCTGGGGTTCCGCGTCCGCGTCCCGGACCGCCGTCAGCGAGCGGGCGTGCGCGAGTCCACGGGGCAGCCGGGCGAGGAACGCCGGCAGCAGGGCGGGCCGGTCGAGCAGGATCGCGGTGAGGTAGGCGGTGAGGCCGGCGCCGTAGCCGTACGCCTGGGTCTCCAGGTCCTGCCAGGTCTCGCGGTGGTGGTGCCAGACCAGGGCCTGCGGGGTGTAGTGCAGGCGGTGGCCCTGCGCGAGCACGCGGACGAAGCCGTAGAGGTCGTCGCCGCCGCGCGCGAGCGTTCCCGCCCCCGTCGCCGGGTCGAAGCCGCCGACCGCGCGCAGCACGTCGGTGCGGAACGCCATGTTCGCGCCCGAGCCGAACCGCCCCGCCGTGAACGGGAACAGCGGTTCGTCGTCGGGTGGGTCGGCGGGGTCGTACGTCCGTGGTGTGAAGCCCTTCGCGAAGCCGCCGTGGCTCTCCAGGAGCACCTGGGCGGGAGTGCGCAGCCGGGCCGGAAGGATCAGCCCGGTGGCGCAGCCGAGGTCCGGGTCGGCGGCGAAGGGCGCGGTGAGTTCGGTCAGCCAGCGCGCGTCGGCGACCACGTCGTCGTCGGTGAAGGCGACGACCTGGCCGCGCGCGGCGGCGAGACCGGTGTTGTGGGCGAGGGCGAGGCCGGGCACGGGCTCGGTGACGTACCGCACGCGCTCGGCGTAGTCGTGCGCGACCAGGGCGCGGGTCGCGTCCGTCACCGGGGCGTTGTCGACGACGACGATCTCGAAGTCGGGATGGTCCTGGGCGAGCATCGAGTCGAGCGCCTGGGCGAGCCGGTCGGCGCGTTCACGGGTGGCGACGACGACGCTGGTGAACGGGGCGGCGACCCCCGTGGACGCCGGTGCCGGTGCCGGTGTTGGTGCTGGTGCCGGTGCGGCGTCCGTGTGCCGCTGGGCCAGCGCGGTGAGGACCGTCCTCGGGTCGGCGCCCTCGGGCACCCGCCCGAGCAGCGTGGCGATCGGCCGACCACCCCTTCTGACCAGCAAGAACACCTCGCCGTGCGTGATGGGCGGGCTGCCCGGGCCGGGTCTCAGCACACCGCCGCCGCCCAGGCCGGGTTCCGGGCCCGCTTCCGGTACCAGTTCCAGTTCGGCGACCTGAACCGGACCGATCGCGAGGAACCTCTGGATCTCCTGCCGTACACGTGTCGCGTGGGACACGGATCTCCCCCCTTCCATGGCACCGCCGGGATGTCCGCGGCACCGCCGGGATCCTCAGGACCGGCGGAGCCGTCCGACGCCCTTCAACGCCTGTGCGGCCGCCGCCGCGAGCCGTGGCCGGTTGCGCACGAAGTGGTGCGCGCGGCGCGCGGGTTCGCGGCTGAGCCAGTGGAGTGCGGCGCCCGCCCCCGGACGCGTCCACGCTCCTTCGTAGACGGGCAGTTCGCCCGTCCTCAACGAGTCCTTGTACTCGGCGGCCCCCCGGCCGAGGTCGAGCAGGCCGATGCCCTCGGCGGCGGCCGCCTCGGCCATCCGCAGATGCAGCACCAGACCGGGCGAGTACTTCGCGTACTCCGGGTCGTAGGCCGGGAACCAGCAGGCCAGGACGGTCGTCGAGCGCAGCCCGAAGTGCGCGGCCACCGGCTGCCCGCCGGCGTAGAGGACGGACAGCGTGCCGGAGCAGTCCGGGCCGCGCGTCCGTGAGGCCAGCTGTTCCACGAGCCGGGTGATCCAGTCCTGCGCGAAGCGGTCCCGGCGGCCGGTCCTGCGGTACTGCGCGGATTTCCAGGCCATCAGCGTGCGCAGGGCGGCCGGATCGCGCTCGTCGAACACGAACCGCAGGTCACCGACCTGACGGCCGAGCCGACGCTCCTTGGCGAGCGTCGTCTTCAGGAACTTCGGCGACTGCGCGCGCAGGACGGACTCGTACGTTCCGTACCCCTTCTCCACGTCGATGACGTAGGAGGCGTACTCGGCCGACGCGTGCGGGACGAACAACTCCTGCCCCGCCTCCAGGTTGTCGAAGGCGAAGCTCGACAGGGAGCAGGCCCGCAGGACGTCGTCCGCGTTCAGCCCGAGACCCGGGCCGAGGACGGCTCCCTGGGAGTCCGAGACGCCGTACGCGAGGGCGTGGCCCTGACCGAGCCGGCCCCGCTCGTGGGGCAGGAAGCCGACCGGCTCGCGCCCCTCGTACACCACCGCCACGCGCGTGCGGGGCCGCACGCGCGCCACGGCGTCGGTGAACTCCGGTTCCATGAACGGGTTGCGCGGAGCCGCCGACGCGACACGCAGCGCGCGCCACCGCTCCTTCTCCCCCTCGCCGAGATCCTCCGGCTTCAGCACACGAATACGCCCACCGCTCAACCCGACCCCCCGATCAAGTCCCCGTCCCCCTGGACTGTCTGGACGGTACCGCTCCAGGTACTACGGGCGGTAGGTAGCGGACCATCTGGTTGCCAACCGGTGCATAGGCCTTCAACGTCCCTGTACCCGGCGTTGCGGCAGAAAGCCGTTTCTCGCCCGAACGGCACGGAAGGGGAAGGAGCGGGCGCCGAACTGGAGGTGAGTCGGAGCCCGTTGGGGTCCGTATTCTCTGATCATGGCCGCACCCACCGCATATGCCGCGCGCTGCGCGTACTCCCTCGTCGCCACCGACCTGGACGGAACGCTGCTCCGCGGCGACGACACCTTCTCCGACCGGTCGCTCGACGCGCTCGCGAGGGTGGCGGCGGCAGGGGCCCACCACCTGGTGGTGACCGGCCGGCCGGCGCCTCGCGTACGGCCGCTGCTCGACATCCTGCGCGGCAGAGGGCTCGCGGTGTGCGGACAGGGCGCGCAGCTCTACGACGTCGGGGCGGACCGTCTGCTGTGGTCGGTCACCCTGGACCGTGAACTGGCCGAGACGGCGCTCGGCAAGATCGAGGCCGAGGTGGGCGAGGTGTACGCGGCCGTCGACCAGGACGGCGTCGACGGGCTCACGCTCATCGAACCGGGCTATCTGATGCCGCATCCCACGCTGCCGGCCCTGCGCGTCGGAGTGCGCGACGACCTGTGGTGCGAGCCGATCAGCAAGGTGCTGCTGCGTCATCCGACCCTGTCCGACGACGAGTTGGCGGCGACGGCCCGTTCAGTGGTCGGCTCGCTGGCCACCGTCACGATGTCCGGGCCGGGCACGGTGGAACTACAGCCGTGCGGAGTGACGAAGGCGACCGGGCTGGCCCTGGCGGCCGAGCACCTCGGGCTGCGGCCCGAGGACACGATCGCCTTCGGTGACATGCCCAACGACCTTCCGATGTTCGACTGGGCGGCGCGCGGTGTGGCGATGGCCAACGCCCATCCCGAACTCAGGGCGGTGGCGGACGAGGTGACGACGTCGAACGAGGACGACGGCGTGGCCGTCGTCCTCGAAAGACTGTTCCCGTAGTTCACCTGGCGCCCCAGGCCACCTGGTTCCCTCGTTCTACAGGTTCCCGGTTCCCTGGTTCTCCCGGTCCCCGGCAGCCCGGTCCCCGGCTGTCCCGGCTCCCCGGCTCTCCTGGGGAGGCTGTCAGTAGGCGCCGAAGACGTTGTCGATCGAGCCGTACCGGTGGGCCGCGTAGTTGCAGGCGGCGGTGATGTTGGCGACCGGGTCGTACGGGTCGTAGGCCGTGCCGGCCACGTGGTAGGCGGCGAAGGTGGGGTCGATGACCTGGAGCAGGCCCTTGGACGGGATACCCGCGGCCGCGTTGGAGTCCCAGAGGTTGATGGCGTTCGGGTTGCCCGAGGACTCGCGCATGACGTTGCGGTAGATGCCGTCGTAGGTGCCCGGAATGCCCTGTTCGGCCATGATCGCGAGGGACTCGCGGATCCAGCCGTCGAGGTTGTCGGTGTACCCGGCCGTGGTGGTGGCCGTGGTGGCCGACGTCGTGGTGGCCGCGGAGGCGCTGGTGGAGCCGATGAGCGGAAGGGCCAGCACGGCGGCGCCGGTGGCGGCGACGGCGAGGGTGCGGGCGAGGCGGGTGCGGCGGTGCTGGGCGGCAGCAGGCATGACGAAAGGTTCCTCTCCGGCGCCTGCGAGGTGAGCTGTCGGGTTCGGGCTGGAAAGTGCCCGGCCGGCCGCCGTAGGGGTACGGCGGGACGGCTTCACCCCAAGCCGGTCCGGTACGTCCGTGACGTACGGCTCGGCGACTTACCTGGGTCCCCCGCTCCTGCCGTGCGTGAGTGTTGGTCAATGGGATGTCGGGCGGCGGCAGGATTAGGCGTCTGCCCGACAGGCCGGGAACGTATGCGAGAGCGCATGTCCGGAACAAGTGCCGGATTCACAGATCGCCCCTATTGACCTTGATCGGATGACTATGCCTGCTTGATCCTTTGTATTCGCCGGACGTCAACTCGCCGACGGCAAAGCGGAATCACAGCTTCCGGGTCTGGTCACCGGCAGGGCTGTGGAGTGAGCCAACTCACCAGCGTCCATAAGAAGGGTATAACGGGCATTGAGCCTCAAGTCCCTTTTAAAGGGGCGTACGTGGAAGGTGCTTCCGCCCGGTCCGGTGGAACACGCCCCCGCCGCCCTCCGTGCGTACACCTCTCGACGGGGAGTCGTTGCTGAGGCTCCCGCCGTTCGAGGCGCCGCGTGCACGTGGGTGGTGGGCGGGGCGGCCCGGTGCCACGCCGCGGACCTGTGCCGCCGTCTACGCACCTGGGTGCGCTGCGACTCGTACGTCAGCCTCGTGCGTCAGCCGCGGTCGCGGTCGCAGTGGGCGGTCGCGGTCGGAGTGGGCGGTGGCGGTGGCGGTGGCGGTGGGCAGTGGCGGTGGCGGTGGCGTCCGGGGGTGTCGGCCGGTAGGAGAGTCCGGCCGGGGCGTGCTCCGGGAGTGCCGACGCGGGCTCGGCGGCCGGTGGCCGCCGCGCGCGGGCGTGCGGGAGGGTTCCGTCGGGCAGACGGGTGCGTAGGTCCTCGTGGGCTGTCCCCCTAGGGGAAGGGCGAACGGATGCGCATGTGTGTGGCCCCCGTGAGGGCGGCGGGGCGAGTGTGTCGGACAGCTACCGCCGGGCGGGTGACGTGGGTGACGGGGCCGAGTCGCCGGCCCGTCTTCCCCTCTGCCCCGAACGCCCATATCGGCTGATCAGCAACATACCGGTCATCATCGGACGCCGTCCGCCCGCCTGAGGCGCGCCTCCCGGTCGGGCGAAGTTCGATACGGGGGGACGTGGGGCCTGTCGGTGATCGAAACGTGACCGGATACGCTGACTTGAGTGAGGGCAGCGACCTATCGACAATCCGCGTAATCGCCAGAAGACACCAGCAGACAGGAGACCCCTCGTGACCGTCGTCGGGCCGTTCGGGCTGAGCGTGCGGGACCAGGCTCTGGAAGCCGATGTCCAGGCCGGATTGACGGCTGTCGAGGAAGGCTTGCTCGAGGCCACCAAGAGCGAGGTCCCGTTCATCACGGAAGCCGCGCAGCACCTCGTCCGGGCGGGCGGGAAGCGGTTCCGGCCGCTGCTCGTGATGCTCGCCGCGCAGTTCGGCGACCCGTACGCCCCCGGCATCGTGCCCTCGGCCGTGGTGGTGGAGCTGACCCACCTGGCCACCCTGTACCACGACGACGTGATGGACGAGGCCGACGTACGGCGCGGGGTGTCCAGCGCGAACACCCGCTGGGGGAACTCCGTCGCCGTCCTCACCGGCGACTTCCTGTTCGCCCGCGCCTCCCACATCCTCGCCGACCTCGGACCCGAGGCGGTGCGGGTGCAGGCGGAGGCGTTCGAGCGACTCGTCACCGGACAGATCCTGGAGACGGCCGGGCCGACCGACGGCCGGGACCCCGTCGACCACTACCTCGACGTGCTCGGCGGCAAGACCGGATCGCTGGTGGCGGTGGCGTGCCGCTTCGGCGCGATGATGTCCGGCGCCGACGAGACGGTCGTGGACGTGCTCACCCAGTACGGCGAGAGGCTGGGCGTCGCCTTCCAGCTCGCGGACGACGTGCTCGACATCGCGTCGGACTCGCACGAGTCGGGGAAGACGCCGGGCACGGATCTGCGGGAGGGCATCCCCACGCTGCCGGTGCTGCGGCTGCGCGAGCGCGCTGCCCGGCTGGCGCTGCCCGAGGACGTCGCGCTGTGCGAGCTGCTCGACTCCGACCTGAGCGATGACGCTCGGCTCGCGGAGGCACTGGCCGCGCTGCGGGGGCACCCGGCACTGGAGCAGGCCCGGCGGGACACCGTGCGGTACGCCAAGGAGGCTCGGGCGGCGCTGGTGCCGTTGCGGGAGTGCGATGCGAAGGTGGCTCTGATGGAGCTGTGCGATGCGGTGGTCCACCGGGCGGGGTGACGCGTTGGGCGTCGGCTGGCGCCTTCCGCCCACCCACCCGCCCGACTCGGTACGTCGAGAGGCGGGCCTCGAACCGCCTCGGGGCTCCGCCCCGGACCCGGGCGGGGACTGCGCCCCCGCGAAAGCTCTCCCACCCACCCGCCCGACTCGGTCAGTCCACACGTACGGGTTGAACCACCTCGGGGCTCCGCCCCGGACCCCGGCCGGGACTCCCGACTCGGGTCCGCTCGGTCCTGCCGCTCCGGCCCTCCCGGTCCGCTCCGGCTCTGCCGGTCCACCCCGACCACCCCGGCCCTCCCGGCCCATCCGTCCCCCCCGGTCCTTCCCCGGCCGCCACCCCTCCTCACCCTGACACCCCCCACCCCCACGTCATACCCCAGGCGTACGTCGAGTTGAGTCCTCGGGTTGACGTCAGGAGGTGGCTTGTTTGGTGAGATGGGAACCACGGAAATCACCACTCCTCACCGATTCGGGTGAGAATGGCGGCTCGGGCGGGGGACGTTGACCCGCACGACGACCGGCCGCCGCCGACGACGGAGGTAAGGCACACATGGCACCGTACGCATCCGACGACAGCACGCACGCCGAAGAGGCCGACGATCTGCGTGTCGGGCGGCGCAAGGCCGTGCGGTACATCGTTCCGGTCACCGTGGTGGGTGTCGCGGCGGCGACGATCGGGCTGGTCCCGGCGCTCGCCGACTCGGGCGACCCCGACCTGCCGAAGATCACCGCGCAGCAGCTCATCGAGAGGATCGCCGCGTCGGACGTACAGCAGCTGTCCGGCACGGTGAAGATCACCACGGACCTCGGCCTGCCCGACCTGGGCGGGCTGGAGAGCGGGCTCCTCTCGGGCGCCACCGGGGACACCGGGGGTGAGGACGGCGGGTCCTCCGCCGACCCCTCCGCCAAGCTCACCGAACTCGCCTCCGGCACGCACACCCTGCGCGTCGCCGCCGACGGCCCGGACAAGCAGAAGCTGTCGCTCCTGGAGAACGCCGCCGAGTACAGCCTGATCCACAACGGCAAGGACGTGTGGGGGTACGACAGCGCGTCCAACGAGGTCTACCACTCCACCGCGGAGGAGGGGAAGGACGCGGCCGAGCCCGTTCCCACCACACCCAAGGACCTCACCGACGAAGCGCTCAAGGCCGTCGACGACACCACGTCCGTGACCGTGGACGGCACCGTCCACGTGGCCGGCCGTGACGCCTACAAGCTGGTGGTCAAGCCGAAGCAGTCCGGCTCGACCGTGGGCGCGATCAGTGTGGCCGTGGACGCGAAGACGGGGCTGCCGCTCAAGTTCACGCTGACCCCGGCGAGCGGCGGAGCCGCCGTGGTCGACGCCGGCTTCACCCAGGTCACCTTCGCCAAGCCGGGCGCCTCCACCTTCGATTTCACCCCTCCCAAGGGGGCGAAGGTGACCGAGGGTGACGGTGCGGACGCCGCGACCGACGCACCCGTGCCGCCCAAGGGCGCGGAGAGGGGCTTCGGCAAGGATCTCGCCGGGCTCGACGTCCTCGGCGAGGGTTGGACCTCCGTCGCCACCTTCGACACCGGCGGCGAGGGCGTCCCCTCCTCCGGCGACCTCCCCGACGCGGGCGGTCTCGGCGGGTTCCTGGACTCCTTCGGCGACAAGGTCGACGGCAAGTTCGGCTCGGGCACCGTCTTCTCCACCCGCCTGGTCAACGCCCTGGTCACGGACGACGGCAAGCTCTACGTCGGCGCCGTCACCAAGGACGCTCTCGTGAAGGCGGCGAACGCGGGGCGGTAAGTACCCTGGCGTGGACCGACGATCGGGGGAGCCGATGGACGACGACGCGGCGGGGGCGGCCCTCGGGGCGCCGGGCGCGGTCGACGGGCACGCCGTCATCCACACCCGCGCCCTCACCAAGCGCTACCGCGGTGGACAGCTCGCCGTCGACGGCCTCGACCTGGCCGTCCCGGCGGGCAGCGTCTTCGGCTTCCTCGGCCCGAACGGCTCGGGCAAGACCACCACCATCCGCATGCTGATGGGCCTCATCGAACCCACCTCCGGCACGGCGCGGGTGCTGGGGCACCCCATGCCCCGCGCCGCCCGCGCCGTGCTGCCGCACGTCGGGGCCCTCATCGAGGGCCCCGCCCTCTACGGCTTCCTCTCCGGCCGCGACAACCTCCTGCGCTACGACGCCGCCGACCCGACCGCCGACCCGCGCACCCGGCGGACCCGCGTGGCCGAGGCGCTGGACCGGGTGGGTCTGACGGCCGCCGCCGCCAAGAAGGCGAAGGCCTACTCGCTGGGTATGAAGCAGCGGCTGGGTCTGGCCGCCGCCCTCCTCCAGCCCCGTCGGCTGCTGGTCCTGGACGAGCCGACCAACGGTCTCGACCCGCAGGGCATGCGCGAGATCCGGGTGCTCGTGCGGGAGCTGGCCGCGGACGGCACCACCGTCTTCCTCTCCTCCCACCTCCTCGACGAGATCGAGCAGGTCTGCACGCATGTGGCCGTCATGGCACGCGGGCGGCTCCTCACGCAGGGGCCGGTGTCCGACCTGGCGGCCCGGGCGCGCGGCCGGCTCGCCGTGACCACCCCGGACCCGGCGGACGCGGCCCGGGTGCTGAAGGAACAGGGCGTGACGGACGTCGTCGTCACCGAGGACCGGGTGACGGCCGAACCCGCCGACCGTGAACTCGCGGAGCTGAACGCGGCGTTGGTGGCGGCGGGCGTCCGCGTGCGCGGCTTCGGCGTGGAACGGGCCTCCCTGGAGGACGCGTTCGTCGCACTCACGGGGGAGGGCTTCGATGTCGCAGGGTGAGCACGCCGAGCACGCTGAGCAGGTCGAACAGGCCCAACAGGCCCAACAGGCCCAACAGGCCCAACAGGCCCAACAGACCGAAGAGGCCGAGTACGCCGAGTACGCCCATCGCACGGCGAAGGGCGTCGCACCCGCCGTCGGCGGCACCGCCCGGCCGGTGAGCCCGTTGTGGACCCTCGGTCTCTTCCGCAGTGAACTGACCATCACCCTGCGCCGCTGGCGGACCCTCGCCCTGCTGGGTGTGCTGGCCGCCGTGCCGGTGCTCGTCGGGATCGCCGTGAGGATCGAGACCGGCGACGGTTCGACGGCCGGTCGGCGGGGCGGCGGCGGCGAGGGGCCGGCGTTCATGGCCCAGATCACCAACAACGGCCTGTTCCTGGTGTTCACCGCGCTGGCCGCCACACTCCCGTTCTTCCTGCCGATGGCCGTCGGTGTCGTCGCGGGCGACGCGGTCGCCGGCGAGGCGAACTCCGGCACCCTGCGGTACCTCCTCGTCGCCCCCGCCGGCCGCACCCGCCTGCTCCTCGCCAAGTACGCGACCACGGTGACCTTCTGCCTGCTGGCCACCCTTGTCGTCGCGGTGTCGGCGCTGGCGATCGGTGCGCTGCTGTTCCCCCTCGGCGACCTCACGACCATCTCCGGCACCCGTATCTCGTTCGCCGACGGTCTGTGGCGGGCCCTGCTGATCGCCCTGGCCGTGACCGCCTCGCTGCTCGGCGTGGCAGCGCTCGGACTGTTCGTCTCCACCCTCACCAACAGCGGCATCGCGGCCATGGCCACGACCGTGGGGCTGCTCACCACCGTGCAGATCCTCGACCAGATCCCGCAGTTGCACGCGATCCAGCCCTACCTCTTCCCCCACTACTGGCTGTCCTTCGCCGACCTGATGCGCGAACCGGTCTACTGGGAGGCACTCCGGAAGAACCTCGCCCTACAGGCGGTGTACGTGGCCGTGTTCGGCTCGGCGGCCTGGGCGCGGTTCACGGCGAAGGACGTCACGGCCTGACGGCCCGTCCCCGCAGGCCGGCCGGTAGCCCGTCCTTGCGGTCGCTCGCGGTCGTACGCGCTGTCAGTCGGTCTCGAACGTGTAGCGGGCGAGGGGCGCGGGCTGCGCGAAGAAGGTCTTGGCCCGGGTCAGTGCCTGGGTGTCGTTCCGTACGTCACCGGGCTTGCTGCCGTTGCCGAGCAGTACGCCGCCGAACCGCATCTCCATGTACGCGGCCGAGTTCCTCAGCGCGCCGATCAGCGGCTCGGCCACCTCCTGCCGCTCCTCGGCGAGGGCGGTGACACCCCACAGGGTGCGTCCGGCGAGGGTGGTCTGGAAGTCGATGCCCGGGGTGCGCAGCCATCCCGACCAGTAGTCCAGGTAGCGCTTGGCCTGGCCGGACAGCGTGTACCAGTACAGCGGCGACGCGATCACGATGTCCGTCGCCGCGAGCGTGGCGTCGAGCAGCAGGGCCACGTCGCCCTCGGTGGGGCGGACGTGGTCGACGTCGTGGCGCAGGTCCTCGAAGTCGGGCAGCGGATGGTCGGCGAGGCTGATCCACTCCTGCTCGACGTCGGCGGGCAGCTGTTCGGCGGCCGCGCGGGCCAGCTGCTCCGTGTTGCCCTCGGGGCGACTGCTCCCCAGCACGAACAGGAAACGGCGGTTGCTCATGGTTCCCCCAATGGTCGGCGTGCGACTGTAGAGCGCACGTGCATTATATGCGCACGCAAGTACATGGCGCCAGGGGCCATGGCGAACCGGGGAGCCAGGGAGCCAGGGAGCCACGAGTCAGTGAGCGAGGGAGCCAGTGAGCCCGGCAGCTCGCCGTCCGGCAGCTCGCCGTCCGGCGGCCCGCCGTCCGGCAACCAGCGCAGCGCCGTCGGCAGCCAGGGCGGCCGGAGCCACGGCGGCCGGAGTCAAGGCGGCCGGAGTCAGGGCCGCCGGAGTGAGGTAGTCGGCCAGGGCGTCATCAGGGATTCCAGGTGACGCCGAGAATCCCCGCCCGCGCCTCTCCCGCCGCTGCCACGGCCAGCAGTGCCGCTTCCCGCCCGTGCGCCGCCACCACCTGGAGCCCCACCGGGCAGCCGTCCGCGCCGACGCCCGCCGGAATGCTGATCGCCGGATGCCCGCTCAGGTTGAACGCCCAGGTCAGCGCCGTCGAGTAGCGGTCCCCGGGGCCGTCGTGGCCGTGCGCCGCGTTAGGAGTCGTAGGCGTCAGCAACAGGTCCGCCCGGTCGAAGAAGGCGGCCAACCGACGGTCATTGGCCACCCGCACGCCTTGTACCCCCCGTGCCGCCGGGACGGCACCCGACCCGCGCAGCGCGAGCCAGGCGGGAGCGGGATCCTCCAGCCGCAACGGCGCCTCGGAGCGCAGGAGCCGTACGGCACCGGTCTCGGTGAGGCGGGCGACGGCGGCCCGCGCGAGGGCCAGGGGTTCCGGGTCGGGGCCGGCGAATCCGAGGTCGGGGGAGAAGACGGCGGTGAGCGGCCCGGCCGGTCCGGGCGCCTCCCCGGACAGCGCCGCCCAGTACGCCCCCGCGTCCGCCGCGTACCGCGCGAGGACGCCCGGTGCCGCGAGCCCCGTACGGTCCGGGGACGGGAAGCGGCCGTTGGTGACCTTCAGGCCGAGGACACCGCACCAGGCCGCCGGGACGCGCACCGAGCCCGCGCCGTCGCTGCCGGTCGCCAGCGGCACCAGGCCGGCCGCGACCGCCGCCGCCGAACCGGCCGAGGAGCCCCCCGGCGTGCGGTCGGCGCGCCAGGGATTGACGGTACGGCCGTGCGCGCCGAGTCCCCAGGTCTGCCAGGCGGTCCCGGACCCGGGCACGGCCGTCGCCCCCACCGGGACGCACCCGGCGGCCACCAGCGGCCCCGCCGTACGCAGCCCGTGCCGGCCCTTGACGCCGATCGGCACCCCGGCCAGCGGCAGCCACTCTCCGGCCGCCACCCCCGCGTCCACCTCGGCCGCCCGCCGCACCGCCGCGGCCTCCCACACCTCGGCGAACGCCCCCAGCGCGCGGTCCTCCCGCCGGATCCGCTCCAGCGCCGCGGCCACCACGTCGACGGCCCGCAGCCGCCCGTCCCGTACCGCGGCGGCGAGCCCGACGGCCGAGGCGGAGGGCGCCGGCGGAGGTTCTTCCCGCGGCTCGGAGGGAGCCGCGCTCAGCGCGTCCGCCGGGCGGCCGGGTCGGTGAGGCGCACCAGGGGTTCCGTCTCGCGCGGCGGGGCGGCCGACAGGTCACCCAGACGCCAGTCCTGCACCCACGGCACCCGGTACACGTCGATGACCGACTCGATCAGCCGCGCCCGCTGCGCGAGTGGGCGCGGCAGCCGTCCGGGCGCGTCCGCGACCAGCACGACCGCGTCCAGGTCGAGGCCCGCCGGGGCCTGCCCGAGCCGGAAGATCTCCAGGGTCCGGAGCACCGCATCCAGTCCGCCCGCATGGGTGCGCGCCACGAGCAGCACGGACGGCGGGTCGCCCGGACCCGGCCAGTCACGTCCGCAGTCGTGGCCCCCGTAGACCGCGGCGAGCGTGGAGACACCGGCCCCGCCGTGGGTGCCGAGCCAGGAGAAGCGCCGGGGGCCGGTCACCGCGGCGTACGGCCCCGGTGGCGGCTCCGGCGCGGGCACTGGACCGCGGATCCAGATCTCCGGCCCCGGCAGCCGCCCGTCCGTCGTCCGCATGCCCCGCACTCCTCGTCGTCGCCACCGCCCGCCCGCGCGGCCGGACCCACCGCCGGACCCACCGCCGGATCCCCGTGGCCGCGGGTCCTTGGAACGAGGCTGTGACGTCGCGGTGACGTGCGGACCGGGCGCGGCCGGAGAGACTCAACAGTACGTGTACGTGTGGGTGCACGGGTTATGAGCGCGACGTACGCGCACGGCGACGTGTCAGGGTGAGGAACCGATGTCTCGACTCAGCCGCGAGAAGAAGCGGGCACAGCAGTACGACGGGCGGCAGGCCGTCGCGGTGGCGCCGCTCGACGTGCAGGTCTCCGGGGGCGGGCCGGCGAGCATCGGCGGCGTTCCCGTCGTCGCCGCCGACGGGCAGGAACTCCAGCAGGCGGTCCTCGGCCACCTCCACCGCATCGCCCTCGCCACCGGCCACCCGGTACTCGCCACGGTCCACGACGAGCGCATCGGCTACGTCGTCCCGCTGCGCGTGGAGCCGGACGGTTCCAGCCACTTCGCGGGCGAGCCCCTGAGGGTGGCCCCCGGGGGGCAGCCGGGTGACCGGCAGTCGGCCCCGCCCACCGAGGGGCGCACACCGCTCACTCCCCTCGCCCCGCCCACCGAGGGGCGCACACACCTCACCTCCCCCCTCGCCCCGCCCTCGTCGGCCTCGCCGCCGTCCGAGGAGCACGCCCCGACCCGGCAGGACAAGCCCACACACTTCCTGCGCCGCGAGCCGGCGCAACCGCGGGACGGATTTCCGGGCGCGGCCGGGCCGGCGCAACCGCGGGACGGGATTCCGGGCGCGGCCGCCGCCCCGACGGGCGTGTTCGGCCCCCCGCCGGTGATGGACCGTACCCCCGAGGACGCCCGCCCGCACCCGGCCGCGGAGCCGGCCAACACCGCGCAGCCGTCCCCCGCCCCGGCCCTCAGCCCGGAACCCGACGGTTACCCCGACTCCCGGCCCAACCCCTTCCCCGCCCCGCACGCGCCCCTGCCCACTTCCCGCCCCGCTCCCCTCCGCACCCCTGATCCCGCCCTCCTGGCCTCCCCGGAGGTGGCGCTCGGGCTGGAGCCCGATCCCGAGCCCAGGCCGACCCCCGCCCGTGGCTTCGACGCGGTGGCGGAGGCCGTGCTCGGGGACGACCCGCGCTCGCTTCCCGGCGCCGACGGGGCGCCCGCGCTGCTGGGCGAGCCGATCTCGCGGATCAACGAGGCCGTGCGGGCGGGGCGTACGGACACGGCCGCGGCGCTCGCGGAGCGGACCGTGGCCGAGGCGTCGGCGACGCTGGGGCCGGAGCACCCCGAGGTGCTCCGGCTGCGCGAACTCGCCGCGTACATCGCCTACCTGGCCGGGGACCCGGTCCGCTCCTTCCACCTCTCGCTCGACCTGGCGGGCATCCACCGCGGCAACGGGGACGCGGAGGCCGCGTACGGCAACGTGCAGAGCGCGGCGACGGCCTGGCGTGCCGTGCGCGACCCCTTCCAGGGGCTGAACCTGGGTACCGAACTGCTCGGCCTGTGGGCCGAGTTGGTCACCGAGGGCGGCCCGGCCGCCGACGACGCCGAGGAGTGGGAGTCGGCGACCGCCCGGATGACCCGGCTGGCCGGACGGGCCCGCGACTCGGGCGCGCGCCCGCAGAGTTAGGCGCGCGCCCGCAGGGTTGGGGCGCGCCCGCAGGATCAGGGCACGACCCCCGGGGGGACAGGCATGTCGCCGATCCGATCCGACCCGATCCGACCCGATCCGACTCGACCCGACCCGATCGGATCCACCGACCGAGCCGGTCCCGCCCCCCTCGCCGACCTGCCCCGCCGGTCTTACTGCGACAGCGTCCACACCGCGTACGCGAGTGCGTCCGCGTTGCGGTTGAGGGCCGTGTCGTTGACGTTGGCGGTCGTGTCGCAGGAGGAGTGGTAGCAGCGGTCGAAGGCCTGCCCGGCCGTACCGCCCCACTTCGTGACCTGCGCCGCCGTCTTGGTGCGGCTCGCCCCGGTGAAGAGGCCACCGACCGGGACGCCCGCGCTCTTGAACGGCGCGTGGTCGGAGCGGCCGTCGCCCTCGGTCTCGATCTCCGTGGCGACACCGATGCCCGCGAAGTAGGTCTTGAAGGTCTGCTCGATGGTCGGGTCGTCGTCGTAGACGAAGTAGCCGGGGTTCGGCGAGCCGATCATGTCGAAGTTGAGGTAACCGCTGATCCGGGCGCGGTTCGTGGAGGACAGGTTGTTCACGTAGTAACGCGAGCCGACCAGGCCGAGTTCCTCCGCGCCCCACCAGGCGAATCTCAGGTGCTTGGTGGGGTGGTAGCCGGTGCGGGCGACGGTGAGGGCGGTCTCCAGGACGGCGGCGGAGCCGGTCCCGTTGTCGTTGATGCCGGCACCGGAGGTGACGCTGTCGAGGTGCGAGCCTGCCATCACGACCTGGTTGGTGTCGCCGCCGGGCCAGTCGGCGATCAGGTTGTAGCCGACCCGGCTGGACGCGGTGAACTGCTGGATCGTGGTGGTGAAGCCGGCGGCGTCGAGCTTGGCCTTCGCGTAGTCGAGGGAGGCCCGGTAGCCGGTGCGGCCGTGGGCTCGGTTGCCGCCGTTGGCGGTGGCGATGGACTGGAGCTGGGTCAGGTGAGCCTTGACGTCGGCCACCGGGATGTCGGGCGCGGCCGCGATCGCGACGGGCTCGGGGGCGGGCGCGGCGCCGGCTATGGATCCGGTGGCGAGGAGCGTGGCGGCCGCGACGACGGCGGTCGCCGTCGCCCGCCCGGAAACGGAGAGCTTCATGGTGGGGGGCTCCGAGTTCCAGAGGGGTTCCCCGCGGGTTGGCCACAGGGAACCCACAGTGAATGGGGTGCCTGGATGGTGAAGCTCTGGCCAACTCTCCGTCAAGAGCGCTATCAGGACAGGGAGTTCACATAACGGAGCCTTCGTCGGCCGGTCGCTTCGGAACCCCTTGTCACGGCCCGGACCGGGCTCAGTGCACGCAGAATTCGTTCCCCTCCGGGTCCGTCATCACCACCCATGCCCCAGACGGCTCCCTCACCTCCCGCAGCACGCCGGCCCCGAGTGCGGTGAGCCGCTCGACCTCCTCGTCCCGCAGTCCCGCACCGGGGTGCAGGTCGAGGTGGAGCCGGTTCTTGACCGTCTTCTCCTCCGGCACCCGCTGGAACAGCAGTCGCCGTCCCAGTCCGGTGCCGGAGTCCGCGTCGAAGGGGTCCGCGGGATGCCGTACGGCGATCAGGTCCCGGAAGGCCGGGCGGCCATGGTGCTCCACCGTCGCGGCACCGGGCAGGGCGCCGAGTCCCAGCAGGCGCTCGATGAGAGCGCTGTTGTCCTCGACCGTGTAGTGCAGTGCGGCGGCCCAGAAGTCCGCCTGGGAGTGGGGGTCGAGGGCGTCGACGACGAGCTTCCAGTGGACGGGCGTGGGTTCCGCTGTGGGTGTCTCGCTCATGTAACCAGTTATATTGGTTACATGAGCGAGCGCGCAACGGAAACGCCGGAGCATCCGGAGGCCTCAGCACATCCGGCGGCGCCGGCGGGTCCGGGGGCGTCCGCAGGTCTGGCGACGTCGGCGGATCCGGGGGCGTCGGCGCAGAGGGCGGTGTCGAGCGCCCCGGCGCCACCGGCCGGTCGTCCTCCCGGTGTCACGCTGGTCTCGCACGACGGCAAGCCCTACCGGTTCGATCCGGGCGCCCTCTGTCTGGAACTGCTGACCACCGGCGGCCCCGGCGCCCTCGCCCGCTACGAGGTGCTGCACCGGCCCGCCGACCTCATCGCCTGGACCACCCGCAGCCGACTGCCCGAAGGGCTGGAACTCGCTGTCTCAGAAGGCGAGTTGGCCCGAGCGAGGGAAGTGCGCGACGCCCTCTTCCTGCTCACCGCGGACCGGGCCCACGGCCGCCCGCAGCGGCCCGAGCACCTCGACGCCCTCAACGCGGCCGCGGCCGAGCCCCCGCTCGTCTCCCGCCTCGCCCCGGACGGCACCCGTGCCTGGGCACCCGGAGCCACCGGCACCCACCTGCTCTCGACCGTGGCCCGCGACGCGATCGACCTGTTCACCGGCCCGTACGCGCACCGCGTCCGTGAATGCGGGGCACACGACTGCCGGCTGCTCTTCGTCGACACCTCCCGCCCCGGCCGCCGCCGCTGGTGCGCGATGGAACACTGCGGCAACCGCGAGAAGGTGCGGGCACACCGGGCCCGAGGACGGCGCACGCCGAGCTGAGCGCCGCGGCCGGCGCGGCGGCGGCCCTCGCCCGCGGGGGAGGGGCGGCAGGTCAGGCCGACGAAAGTACCGCAACCGGCTCGGTCACCGGCTCGGTCACCCTCTGGGCCACCGGCTCGGGCGACGGTCTGCGGGGCCGTCTCGGCCACCGGCTCGGGCGATGCTCCGCGAGGCCGTGATGAGCTGGTCTCGGGGCGGTGATGAGCTGGTCCCCGGGGCCGTGGTGATCGGTCGCGCGCACGCGAGGGTCGGCTGCCCGGGTGCCCGTGGTGGTCGGTCGCGCCCACGCGGGAGCCGACCGGCCGCGGTGGTCGGCGCGCCCACGCGGCGGCCGGCTTCACCAGGACCGCCTCACCCCGGCCGCCCCCGGTACGCCCGCCCGCTCCCGCCCCGCCGCCGCGAACTCCGCGACGACGAAGACGACCACCACCGCCCCGCCGCTGTCTACGGCTTGGTGACGGGGGAGGCCTGCGGAGCGTCGTCGGCCGTGGACGGCACGTTCTCCGCCTTCCGCACCGCCGCCTCCGTGGCGCCGGGCACCCTGGTCTCGGCGGCGAGCAACCGGGCCGCGCGGGCCGTCCGGGCCGTCCGGTGCGAGGAGCGCCACGCGTCCCCGGTGAGCAGCACGAGCGCCAGCCAGACCAGCGCGAAACCGGCCCAGCGCTCGGGCGGCATGGCCTCGCCGAAGTAGACGACGCCGAGCAGGAACTGGAAGACCGGCGCCATGTACTGCAACAGGCCCAGGGTGGACAGCGGCACCCGGATCGCCGCCGCGCCGAAGCAGACCAGCGGGAGCGCGGTGACGATGCCGGTGGAGGCGAGAAGCGCGGAGTGTCCGGCACCCTCGCTGGTGAAGGTGGAGCCGCCGTGCGTGGACAGCCACAGCAGATAGCCGAGCGCGGGCAGGAACTGGATGGCGGTCTCGGCGGCGAGCGACTCGACCCCACCGAGGTCGACCTTCTTCTTCACCAGCCCGTAGACGGCGAAGGAGAAGGCCAGACAGAGCGAGATCCACGGCGGATGGCCGTATCCGATGGTCAGCACGAGGACGGCGGCGAGGCCGATGCCGACCGCGACCCACTGCACGGGCCGCAGCCGCTCCTTGAGGAGCAGGACGCCCATGGCGATGGTGACGAGCGGGTTGATGAAGTAACCGAGGGACGCCTCGACGACATGGCCGCTGTTCACCGCCCAGATGTAGACGCCCCAGTTGACGGTGATGACGGCGGCGGCCACGGTGACGAGCGCGAGCCGGCGCGGCTGGCGCACCAGCTCACCGGCCCACTTCCAGCGTCGTACGACGAGCAGCGCGGCGGCGACGAACGCGAGGGACCACACCATGCGGTGGGCGAGGATCTCCGCTGCGCCGGCGGGCTTCAGCAGCGGCCAGAAGAGTGGGACGAGGCCCCACATCCCGTAGGCGGCGAAGCCGTTCAGCAGGCCTGTCCGGCCCTCACCACCCTTGGACGTCCCGGTCACGGGCCCCTCCTTCTCACGACCTCACCATCGGTATGCGTGGACGAAGGTAACGCCGGACGCCCCCGCCTGTCATGCCCGTATCGCCATACGGTCATGACAGGCGGGGGTCGTCGATTCCGGATGCGGAGCGGGGAGTGCCGGCTCCGGTCGAGCGCGGCGGGTCAGCCCTTGAGCGCGGCCGCGATCGCCTCGGACATCGGGGTGGTCGGACGGCCGGCCAGCCGGGACAGGTCACCGGTGGAGACGACCAGCTCGCCCTTCTCGATCGACGCGTCCACGCCGGCCAGGATCGCGGCGAACGCCTCCGGCAGCCCCGCGCCGGTCAGGACGCCGACCAGGGCCTCGGTGGACACGGAGTGGTAGGCGATCTCCTTGCCGGTCTGCCGGCTCAGCTCGGCCGCGTACTCGGCGAAGCTCCACGCCTCGTCGCCGCCCAGCTCGTACGCCGTGTTCTCGTGCCCCTCGCCGGTCAGTACGGCGACCGCGGCGGCCGCGTAGTCGGCGCGGGAGGCGGAGGAGACGCGGCCCTCGCCGGCGGCGGCGACGACGGCGTTGTGCTCCAGCACCGGGCCGAGGTTCTCGGTGTAGTTCTCGTGGTACCAGCCGTTGCGCAGCAGGCTGTAGGGCAGACCCGAGGCGAGCAGGGCCTCCTCGGTGGCGCGGTGGTCGTCGGCCAGCGCGGCGCTCAGGCGGGCGGGCGCGCTGGTGTACGCCAGCAGGGCGACACCGGCCGCCTTCGCCGCGTCGATGACGACCTGGTGCTGGGCCGGGCGGCCCTTGTCCACCTCGCTGCCCGAGATCAGCAGGACCTTGTCGCCGGCGGCGAACACGCCGTCGAAGGTCTCGGGGGCGTTGTAGTCGGCGACGGCGAGCCTGACACCGCGCGCGGCGAGATCGGCGGCCTTGGCCTCGTCGCGCACGACGGCCGTGATCCCCTCCGCGGGGACCTTGCCCAGCAGCTGCTCCACGACGTGACGGCCGAGGTGTCCGGTGGCTCCGGTGACGACGATGCTCATGGTTCAGAACTCCTTGGGGGGTGCGGTGTGAAACTAACCCTAGGGGATGCGCTAACCATGGGAAAGTACCCACTTTGAAGTAAGGTACTGATGTCAAAGTAAGTGGAGGGCGGGCGCCGGCCACGCACAGAGGCCCGGAACCACGGCGGTTCCGGGCCTCATGTGACGCACTCACGCGTGCGGTGCGGTGCGTGTGCCTGTGCGTGCAGGTGTGCGTGTGGGGGAGCTGTCGGCGGCCTCAGCCGACGACGGTCCAGGTGTCCCCGCCCGCCAGCAGCGCCGCCAGGTCGCCCTTGCCGTGCCGTTCGATCGCCGCGTCCAGTTGGTCGGCCATCTGCGTGTCGTAGACCGGCCGCTCGACGGAGCGCAGGACGCCGATCGGCGTGTGGTGCAGGGTGTCCGGGTCGGCCAGCCGCGACAGCGCGAACGCGGTGGTCGGGGACGCGGAGTGCGCGTCGTGGACCAGGATGTCGGACTCGTTCTCCGCGGTCACCGTCACCACCTTCAGATCGCCGGTCGCACGGTCCCGCACGACCCCCCGGGAACGGTCGCCGCCGAACCGGATCGGCCGGCCGTGCTCCAGCCGGATCACCGCCTCGTCGGCCGACTCGCGGTCCTTCAGCGCGTCGAAGGCGCCGTCGTTGAAGATGTTGCAGTTCTGGTAGATCTCCACCAGCGCCGTGCCCGGATGGGCGGCGGCCTGACGCAGCACCTCCGTCAGATGCTTGCGGTCGGAGTCGATCGTGCGCGCCACGAACGACGCCTCCGCGCCCAGCGCCAGCGACACCGGGTTGAAGGGCGCGTCCAGCGAACCCATCGGCGTCGACTTGGTGATCTTGCCGACCTCGGAGGTGGGCGAGTACTGCCCCTTGGTCAGGCCGTAGATCCGGTTGTTGAACAGCAGGATCTTGAGGTTCACGTTGCGCCGCAGGGCGTGGATGAGGTGGTTGCCGCCGATGGACAGGGCGTCCCCGTCGCCGGTCACCACCCACACGCTCAGGTCCCGCCGGGAGGCCGCCAGCCCGGTGGCGATCGCGGGCGCCCGCCCGTGGATCGAATGCATCCCGTAGGTGTTCATGTAGTAGGGGAAGCGCGAGGAGCAGCCGATGCCCGAGACGAAGACGATGTTCTCCTTGGCCAGCCCCAGCTCCGGCATGAAGCCCTGGACGGCCGCCAGGATCGCGTAGTCACCGCAGCCGGGGCACCAGCGCACTTCCTGATCGGACTTGAAGTCCTTCATCGACTGGCGGCCCTCGGCCTTGGGGACGAGCGAGAGCGCCTCGACCGTGCCCGTGCCCTCCGTGGTCGTCTCAGCCATCGATGGCCTCCTTGAGCGCCGAGGCGAGCTGTTCCGCCTTGAACGGCATGCCGTTGACCTGGTTGTACGAGTGAGCGTCGACCAGATACCTCGCCCGGACCAAGGTCGCGAGCTGGCCGAGGTTCATCTCCGGGATCACCACCTTGTCGTACGCCCCCAGCACCCCTCCCAGGTTCTTCGGGAACGGGTTGAGATGCCGCAGATGGGCCTGCGCGATCGCCTCCCCGGCCGCCCGCAGTCGGCGTACGGCCGCGGTGACGGGTCCGTAGGTGGACCCCCAGCCCAGGACCAGGGTTCTCGCCCCGTGCGGGTCGTCCACCTCGACGTCCGGCACGTCGATGCCGTCGATCTTGGCCTGCCGGGTGCGGACCATGAAGTCGTGGTTGGCCGGATCGTAGGAGATGTTGCCGGTGCCGTCCTGCTTCTCGATCCCGCCGATACGGTGCTCCAGACCCGGCGTGCCCGGCACGGCCCACGGCCGGGCGAGGGTCTGCGGGTCCCGCTTGTACGGCCAGAACACCTCGGAGCCGTCCTCCAGGGTGTGGTTGGGGCCCTGCGCGAACCGGACGGCCAGATCCGGCAGTTCCTCCAGCTCGGGGATCCGCCAGGGCTCGGAACCGTTGGCGAGGTAGCCGTCGGACAGCAGCATCACCGGGGTCCGGTACGTCAGCGCGATCCGGGCCGCCTCCAGGGCCGCGTCGAAGCAGTCGGCGGGCGTGCGGGGCGCGACGATCGGGACCGGGGCCTCGCCGTTGCGCCCGAACATCGCCTGGAGCAGGTCCGCCTGCTCGGTCTTGGTCGGCAGACCGGTCGACGGCCCGCCGCGCTGGATGTCGACGACCAGCAGGGGCAGTTCCAGCGACACGGCCAGACCGATGGTCTCCGACTTCAGCGCCACGCCGGGGCCGGAGGTGGTGGTCACCGCCAGCGACCCGCCGAAGGCGGCCCCCAGCGCCGCGCCGATGCCCGCGATCTCGTCCTCGGCCTGGAAGGTGCGCACGCCGAAGTTCTTGTGCCTGCTCAGCTCGTGCAGGATGTCCGAGGCCGGCGTGATCGGGTACGAGCCGAGGAACAGCGGAAGATCGGCCTGCCGGGAGGCGGCGATCAGCCCGTACGACAGCGCCAGGTTCCCGGAGATGTTCCGGTAGGTGCCGACGGGGAACGTCTTCGCCGCCGGAGCGACCTCGTAGCTGACCGCGAAGTCCTCGGTCGTCTCACCGAAGTTCCAGCCCGCCCGGAACGCGGCGATGTTGGCGGCCGCGATGTCCGGCTTCTTCGCGAACTTCGACTTCAGGAACTTCTCGGTCCCCTCCGTCGGGCGGTGGTACATCCACGACAGGAGGCCGAGCGCGAACATGTTCTTGCTGCGCTCGGCCTCCTTGCGGGTGAGGTCGAAATCCTTGAGAGCCTCGACGGTCAGGGTGGTCAACGGGACCGGGTGGATCTGATAACCGTCGAGGGACCCGTCCTCCAGCGGCGAGGCCGCGTACCCCACCTTCTGCATCGCCCGTTTGCTGAACTCGTCCGTATTGACGATGATCTCCGCGCCACGCGGGACGTCGCCGATGTTGGCCTTCAGAGCCGCCGGATTCATCGCGACCAGCACATTGGGCGCGTCGCCCGGCGTCAGGATGTCGTGGTCGGCGAAGTGCAGCTGGAACGAGGACACGCCGGGAAGAGTGCCGGCGGGCGCGCGAATCTCGGCGGGGAAGTTCGGCAGGGTCGACAGGTCGTTGCCGAACGACGCCGTCTCCGAGGTGAAACGGTCACCGGTGAGTTGCATACCGTCACCCGAGTCCCCCGCGAACCTGATGATCACCCGGTCGAGACGGCGTACGTCCTTCGTCCCGCCCGGTTTGCGCTGCTCTCCCACGACGGCTTCGTCCGCTCCGTCGCTTCCGTCGGCCTGTTCCGCTGGGCTGCTGACCTGACTGGTCACTGAACTGGACCTCCCTCGAGGCGCTGTCCGGGGGAGAGGCCCTCCCGAGGGCCCTCCCTGGATCAACCCTACGTCCGTAAGGGTCGCCTTCCCTGGCCATTCGTACGACGGTCACTCCCCTGTGACGGCCCGGCGCCCCGACTCCCCATGATTTCCCACGACGGCGGGTGTCCGAGCAGGCACGACCAAGACGCACCCCCTATTTCGTCACCGCCACCCTGATCCGCGCCGTCGGGCGTCGGGACATCCGCACCGTCGTGAGTCGGCACATCCGCACCGTCAGGAGTTGAGGTAGGTGAGCACGGCGAGCACCCGGCGGTGGTCCCCGTCGCTGGGGGACAGCCCGAGTTTGAGGAAGATGTTGCTCACGTGCTTCTCCACCGCGCCGTCGCTCACCACCAGCTGCTTCGCGATCGCCGAGTTCGTCCGCCCCTCGGCCATCAACCCCAGCACCTCCCGCTCCCGCGGGGTCAGCCCGGCCAGCACATGCTGCTTACGGCTGCGCCCGAGCAGCTGCGCGACCACCTCCGGGTCGAGGGCCGTACCCCCCTGGGCCACCCGCACCACCGCGTCCACGAACTCCCGCACCTCGGCGACCCGGTCCTTGAGCAGGTAACCCACCCCACGGCTGGAACCGGCCAGCAGTTCGGTGGCGTACCGCTCCTCCACGTACTGCGACAGCACCAGCACCCCGAGCCCCGGATGCGCCTTACGCAGCCGTACGGCGGCCCGCACCCCCTCGTCGGTGTGAGTGGGAGGCATCCGCACATCGGCCACGACCACGTCGGGCAGCGCCCCCTCCGCGTCCAGCTCGGTGATCGTCTTCACCAACGCCTCGGCATCCCCCACCCCGGCGACCACGTCATGCCCCCGGTCCGTCAACAACCGCGTGAGCCCCTCCCGCAACAGCACCGAGTCCTCGGCGATGACCACCCGCACCCTGACCTCCACGCTCTCCGGCCCCCCAGCCATAACCGTCCGTCCACAGAACGGCCCCAGCATCCCAGCAAACGCCCCTCGCCGGGGGCGTCCGGCCGCGACGACGGAAAATCCCCGCCGACATGCGGGCGGGGGCCTGCCGTCCCGGCACATCCCGCACGACCGCAGCCGGCCACGGGGGGGGCGGTGCGGTGTGGGGCGGTGGGAAGGGATGAGGCTCGGGTGGGGCTCGTGTGGGGGTGTGCGGGGCGGAGCCCCTGCTGGGGTGCCGGGGACGCAGTCCCCGCGGGGTGGAACGGGCTGCACCACCGCGGGGTGGATCGGGCTGCGCCCCCGCGGGGTGGATCAGGCTGCGCCCCCGCGGGGGCGGGAGGTTTGGATCCCCCGGGCGGGGCGGGAGGGCCGGACCCCCGCCGGGATGGGCCGGTCGGATCCCCCGCCCGGATGGGCCGGTCGGATCCCCCGGCGGGGTGGAAGGGGCGGAGCCCCTGGGGACGGGACGGGACGGGCAGGGGCGGCGGGGGCGAGGCGACCCCTACATCCCACCCCGCCAAGGCAGCTCCGCCGTCACCCGCGTAGGCCCTCCGACCGGCGAGTCCACCACCAGGATCCCGTCCACCGCATCGAGCCGCCCGGCCAGCCCGGCCAGCCCCGACCCGCCGGAGGCATCCGCCCCGCCCACCCCGTCATCACTCACCTGCACCATCAACCGCTCCTCCACCCGCCACACGTCCACGGAAGCCGACCTCGCCCCACTGTGCTTGCTGACGTTCTGGAGCAGCTCCGACACCGTGAAGTACGCGATCCCCTCGATCGCCGCGGCCGGCCGCTCCGCCAGATCCACCTCCACCCGCACCGGCACCGTGCACCGCGAGGACACCGAGGACAGGGCCGCGTCCAGCCCCCGGTCGGTCAGCACGGCCGGATGGATGCCCCGCGCCAGATCCCGCAGCTCCTGCAACGCCGTCTTCACCTCACCGTGCGCCTCGTCCACCATCCGCGCCGCCTCCCGCGGATCCTCCCGCAGCTTCTCCTTCGCGAGCCCCAGATCCATCGCCAGCGCCACCAGCCGCGCCTGCGCCCCGTCGTGCAGATCCCGCTCGATACGCCGCAGGTCGGCGGCCGCCGTATCGACCACGACGCCCCGGTCGGACTCCAGCTCCACCACCCGCGACGCCAGCCGCGACGGCCCGAGCAGTCCGTGCACCATCACCCGGTCCACCGTCGTCAGCGCCCGCACGATCCACGGCGTGGCCAGCGTGAACAACAGCCCCACCAACGCCGTCACGGTGATCTCGAACGGGTTGTCCAGGTACACCCGGTGCCCGTCGTCGCCGTACAGCTGGAGCCCGTCCTGCCCGCCGTAGAGCGGGAACAGCCAGAACCACAGCGGATACGTCAGCGTCGCCCAGCCGTACACCCAGAAGACGATCGCGACGGAGAAGGAGAACACCGCCCACGGCAGGTGCAGCACCGCGTACAGGACGTGCCGCCAGGACGTGCCGCTCCTGAGCACCGCGCCCATCCAGGACATCGCCCCCCGCCCCCGTGGACGCAACGGCTCCGGCGTGGCCACGTCCAGTCCGAGCAGCCCCCGCGCCCGCGCCCGCTCCACCCCGCCGAGGCCGCGGCACGCCGCCAGCCCCGCCGCCAGCACCGGAACCCCGAGGAACGTCACCAGCAGGCCCGCCCCCACCGACAGCATCGTGACCGCGAAGACGAACAGGACGATGCTGATCGGCAGGCTCAGGAGCACGTAGGCGAACTCCCGCCAGGCACGTCCCTCGACCGGCGCCCGCAGCGCGGCCGGCAGCCGATGCCGCCGACGTCCCCCGGCCCCGGCCCCGGGCGTCTCCCCGCCCGGCGACCGGCCCGCCGGGTTCCCGTGGTCCCCGTGGTCCCCGTAGTCCTGGTAGTCCTCGTACCGCCCGTACTGCGTGGCCATCGGCGTCGTCCGTTCCCTTGTCTCGTCCGCAGGTGTCGTCCCCTATCTCCACCCTCCTCGGCCGGGGACCCGCGGACCATGGCGTCCGTCGGCGTCTTGGGAGGGGGGTTTTCCCTACCTCAGGCGGTCGGCTCCGTACCTCAGGCGGCCGGCTCCGTCCGGTCCCGCCAGGGCAGCTCCGCCGTCACGG
This sequence comes from Streptomyces sp. NPDC006259, assembly GCF_042870975.1. NCBI lineage: Bacteria > Bacillati > Actinomycetota > Actinomycetes > Kitasatosporales > Streptomycetaceae > Streptomyces > Streptomyces sp. NPDC006259. The sequence continues at coordinate 142,041 of NZ_JBIAHY010000004.1, forward strand.
TCGTAGGCCCTCCGGCCGGGGAGTCCACGATGAACAGCCCGTCCACGGCGCCCAGCCGGTCGGCCAGCCCCCGCATCCCCGTCCCGCCGTCGAGCCGCGCCCCGCCCCGCCCGTCGTCCGACACCTGGATGAGCAGCCGGTCCTCCACCCGCCACACGTCCACGGACGCCGACCTCGCCCCACTGTGCTTGCTGACGTTCTGGAGCAGCTCGGAGACCGTGAAGTAGGCGATGCCCTCGATGGCCTGCGCGGGCCGTGTCGGCAGATCGGCCGTGACGTGCACCGGAACCGTGCACCGCGAGGCCACCGAGGACAGGGCCGCGTCCAGCCCCCGGTCGGTCAGCACGGCCGGATGGATGCCGCGCGCCAGATCGCGCAGCTCCTGGAGCGCGAGCTTCACCTCGCCGTGCGCCTCGTCGACCATCACCGAGGCCGCGTCCGGGTCCTCCAGCAACTTCTCCTTGGCCAGGCCGAGCCCCATCGCGAGATTGACCAGCCGTGCCTGGGCCCCGTCGTGCAGATCCCGCTCGATGCGCCGCAGATCGGCCGCGGCGGTGTCCACCACGATCCCCCGGTCGGACTCCAGCTCGGCGATCCGCCGCTCCAGCTCGTCGGACGGGCACAGCAGGGCCCGCACCATCGCCCGGTCCGCGTTGGTCAGCCCCCGCGCCAGAAACGGCAGCACCGGCCACAGCACGAACAGCGACGTCAGCGTCACCACGAAGGTGACGATCCCCCACGGCAGCCGGATGAAGTCGTAGAGCACCGTCCGCCAGGCCACCGGGTCCTTCAGCACCAGCCACATGCGTTGCAGGACATTTCCCGCCCGGCGCAACGGCAGCGGGCTCGGCTCCTCCACCCGCACCGCGAGCAGCATCCGAGCCCGGCCCCGTTCGAACCGGCCGATCAGCCGCGCCCCGAGCAGGCCGAGCGCGAGCAGCGGCAGCCCGACCACCGTGAGCGTCAGCGTGGCGCCGGTGAACAGCACCGTCATGACGTACACGAAGCCGACGACCGACATCGGCAGGTTCGTCAGAAGGTGGGCGATCTCCTTCCACGTCTGCGGGTCGTAGGCGAACCGGGCGCGCGGCAACGGCCCGTCACGCCCCGGTACGTCCGGGTCGGCGGCGGGCGCGACGGGCACGGCACGCGGACGCACGGCCGTGGGGGCGGGTTTGGATACGGTCATACGGGTCAGCGTGCCGCGCGGCGCGCCCCCGCGCCATGGAGTTCGCCACCAGGAGTCCCTGGGGAAAACCCCACCCCCGTTGCCCCAGCCGTGACGACCTGCTTACCGTGCCTTTATCAGGCCCTAGACTCCCGTGCGTACAGATCGTCGAACAGGCCGAGGTCGGGTCGGGGAGCGAGGGACGGACCGTGCCGCAGTCGTCGCAAGCAGCGCTGAGGGAGCCGACGGTCGTCGTGGCGTCGGACTACTTCGACTCCTACGCGGTCGTCGGACTCCTCGCCGTCATCGGCGTGCTGTTCGTCGCGGTCGCGTTCGGCGCGGGCCGCCTGCTGCGCCCCGTCGTCCCCACCCCCGAGAAGCTCCTGACCTACGAGTGCGGCGTCGACCCCGTCGGCGAGGGCTGGGCCCACACCCAGGTCCGCTACTACGTCTACGCCTTCCTCTACGTCATCTTCGCCGTCGACTCGATCTTCCTGTTCCCCTGGGCGACGATCTTCGCCGCCCCCGGCTACGGCGCGGCCACGCTCGTGGAGATGTTCGTCTTCCTCGGTTTCCTGGCCGTGGGCCTGCTGTACGCCTACAAGAAGGGCGTCCTGACATGGACGTGAACCCGACCGCCCCCGAGCCGGTGCTCCACCCCGAACCGGTACCCCTGCCGGAACCGGTGCTCCTTCCGGAACCGAAGAGGCTGGGCGCCCTGGCCCGCCTCGCCCCGGAGCCGATGAAGGTCATCCTGAACTGGGGACGCCGCTACTCGCTCTGGGTCTTCAACTTCGGCCTCGCCTGCTGCGCGATCGAGTTCATCGCCGCGTCGATGGCCCGCCACGACTTCATCCGGCTGGGCGTCATCCCCTTCGCGCCCGGCCCGCGCCAGGCCGACCTCATGGTCGTCTCCGGCACCGTCACGGACAAGATGGCCCCGGCCGTCAAGCGCCTCTACGAGCAGATGCCCGAGCCGAAGTACGTCATCTCCTTCGGCGCGTGCAGCAACTGCGGCGGCCCCTACTGGGACTCCTACTCCGTCACCAAGGGCGTCGACCAGATCATCCCCGTCGACGTGTACGTCCCCGGCTGCCCGCCCCGCCCCGAGGCGCTGCTCCAGGGGATCCTCAAACTCCAGGAGAAGATCGCGCGCGAGTCGCTGGGCGAGCGGTACGCCACCGGCGCCGACCGTCCTTCGGCGGCGGCCCTCCAGAGCGGGCTCGTACGGCCGCCGGCCACCCAGGAGGACGCCCGATGACCACCGTCGGCTGGCTGCCCGCCCCCGCCGGGGAACTCTTCGGCCCGGAGGCCACCGCCGAGGAGTCGTACGAGGTCCTGACGGTCGACGTTCCGCCCCAGTCCTGGACGACCGCGCTGCTCGCGGCCCGCGACCGTCTGGGCTGCACCTACTTCGACTGGCTCAGCGCGGTCGACGAACCGGGCACCGGCTTCCGCGTCTCGGCCCACGTCGTCGCCCTGGCACCGGTCCGCCGGCTCCTGGTGCGCACGACGGTCGCGCACGAGGCCCCGACGCTCGCCTCCGCCGTCGACGTCTACGCGGGCGCGGCCTGGCACGAACGCGAGACCCACGAAATGTTCGGCGTCGTCTTCGACAACCACCCGGCCCTGGACCACCTCCTCCTTCCCGAGAACTTCGAGGGTCACCCCCTCCGCAAGGACTTCGTCCTCGCCGCCCGCGTCGCCAAGGCCTGGCCCGGCGCGAAGGAACCCGGCGAGTCCGAACACGGCGGCCCCAAACGCCGGCAGATGCTGCCCCCGGGCGTCCCCGACCCCAATGAGTGGGGACCCCTGAAGGGCCAACTCCCCGCCGCCCCGGCCCGCCCTGCCCGAGCCCCCCGCACACCCCCCGGCGACCGCCCGTCCCGTCCCACCGGCGACCGTCCGGTCGCCCCGACCGGCGATCGCCCGGCCCGGCGTGCGCGAACGGCGTCGGAGGGCTCGGCGAGCCAGTCGACGAGCGGGCCGACGAGCGGGACGGCCGGCGTGCCGGCCAGCCAAACGGCGGACACTCCGGCCGTTGCCGCGGAGTCCTCACAGACCGTGGCCGATCGCCCCGAACGCCCCGCACGACGCGCGCGGACAGCCGCAGACGGCTCGGCGAGCCAGTCGGCCGGCCAGTCGTCGAGCCGGCCCACCGCTCGGCCGGAGACCGAGCCGACGGCCGGGACCGAGGGCACGTCCCCTCCGACGGCTCCGACGGCTCCGACGGCTCCGACGGCTCCGACCGCTCCGAGCGCTCACCGCAGCACGGCCGGAGCCGGACCCCGCCGTTCCCGAAGCGTGAGCCAAGGGTCCGCCTCACAGCGGACGGAGGACGCGTCCCCGGAGGACACCTCCCGGCCGGACACGCCTTCGAGCGACGCGTCCCCGGACAGCACCTCCCGGCCGGACACGCCTTCGGGCGGCAGGTCGGAGGAGCACGCGTCCGAGGAGCACGCGTCCGAGGAGGACATGTCCCAGGGAGGCGGCTCTCCGGAGAAGACCTTCCCGGAGGCTCCGGTCCCAGGCGGGACCACTCCCAGCGGGGCCCGTCCCACGCCTGCCCCGCGCAGCTCCGACGCACCCTGGCATCACGCCCGTCCCGCCTTCGCCGACCCGGAACGGGACGCGAGGCACGCCGAGCCGGAGCAACCGGCGACGACCGAACCGCCCGCGCCCGGGCAACCGTCGTCCGCCGATCAGCCGGCACCGGAGGAGACCCCGCCTCCCGACCCGGACCGCGCGAGCGAGCCGGATCACGCGGACGCCGGGGACGCCACGGATCACGCGGACGACCCGAGCCACGCGGACGACCCGAACCTCACGAACCACGCGGACGACCCGGACGTCATGCCCACTCCCGCCCCTGAGAACGACCGCCCCGCCAACGAGACGCCCACGAACCCCCAGGGAGGCCCGCAGTGAACGACGCTCTCGACGTCGCGCTGCGACTCCTGATCGTCTTCGTCGTCTTCCTCACCTTCCCCCTGATCGTCGGTCAGACCGAGCACAAGGTGATGGCCCACATGCAGGGCCGCCTCGGCCCGATGTACGCGGGCGGCTTCCACGGCTGGGCCCAGCTCGTCGCGGACGGCGTGAAGTTCGCGCAGAAGGAGGACATCGTCCCCGCGGGCGCGGACCGCCGTATCTTCCAGCTGGCTCCCGCAGTGGCCCTGCTCCCGTACCTCCTGGTCCTCCTCGTCATCCCCGTCGGCCCAGGCGAGGGCGCCGTCGGCGAGGTCGTCGACGCGGGTGTCTTCTTCGTCCTGGCCGTGATGGGCGTCGGTGTCCTCGGCTCCCTCATGGCCGGCTGGGCGAGTGCCAACAAGTTCTCCCTCCTCGGCGGACTGCGCACCGCCGCCCAGCTCCTCGCCTACGAACTCCCGATGCTGCTCACCGCCGCCTCCGTCGCCATGGCGGCCGGCACGGTGTCCCTCACCGGCGTCGTCGACGCCTTCGAGTGGTGGTGGCTGCCCTGGCAGATCGTCGGCGCGATCGTCTTCTTCATCGCCGGCCTGGCCGAACTCCAACGCCCCCCGTTCGACATGCCCGTCGCCGACTCGGAGATCATCTTCGGCGCCTACACCGAGTACACCGGCCTCCGCTTCGCCCTGTTCCTCCTCGCCGAGTACGCCGGGATCGTCGTCCTGTGCGGGCTGACCACCGTCCTCTTCCTGGGCGGCTGGCACGGCCCCTGGGGTGCCGACGGCCTCGGCTGGGTCTGGACCCTCCTGAAGACAGCGGCCCTCGCCTTCGTCGTGATCTGGCTGCGCGTCACCTATCCCCGCCTGCGCGAGGACCAGCTCCAGAAGCTGTCCTGGACCCTCCTCGTCCCCCTCTCCCTCGCCCAGATCGCCCTCACCGGCGTCGTCAAGGTGGTGATCTCCTAGTGTCCCGTCCGTCACCCGACCACGGCGCCTCCACGACGTCCTCCGGGCGGCCCCGCCTGTCGATCCCCGGCTCCGGCCTCGCCAAGGGCCTGGCCGTCACCCTCCGCACGATGACGCGGAAGACCGTCACCGAGCAGTACCCGGACGCCCAGCCCGACCTCCCGCCCCGCAGCCGCGGCGTGATCGGCCTGTTCGAGGAGAACTGCACGGTCTGCATGCTGTGCGCCCGCGAGTGCCCGGACTGGTGCATCTACATCGACTCGCACAAGGAAACCGTCCCGGCGGCGACCCCCGGCGGCCGCGAACGCAGCCGCAACGTCCTCGACCGCTTCGCCATCGACTTCGCCCTGTGCATGTACTGCGGTATCTGCATCGAGGTCTGTCCTTTCGACGCCCTGTTCTGGTCACCGGAGTTCGAGTACGCCGAGACCGACATCCGCGAACTCACCCACGAGCGGGACAAGCTCCGCGAGTGGATGTGGACCGTGCCGGCCCCGCCCGCCCTCGACCCCGGCGCGGAGGAACCCAAGGAGATCGCCGCCGCCCGCAAGACGGCCGAGAAGCTGGCTGCCGCCCAGAACACCCCGGCGACGCAGGCCACCCCGTCGATTCAGACGGCCCCCGCGACGCAGGCCACCCCCGCGACGCAGGCCACCCCGGCGACGCCGGCCGCCCCGCCGACTCGGGCGGGCCAGGCCACCCCGCCCGGACCGGACGACAACCCCCAGGGAGGCGAGGCGTGACCCTCGCTCAGGCACCCCACGGCTTCCTGTCCCCGACCGGCGTGGAGATCGCCTTCCTCCTCGTCGGCCTGGTGACCTTCGGCGCCGCCCTCGTCACCGTCACCACCAAGCAGCTGGTGCACGCCGCCCTCTGGCTGGTGGTGACCCTCGGCGGACTCGCCGTCGAATACCTGCTGCTCACCGCGGAGTTCATCGCCTGGGTGCAGGTGCTGATCTATGTGGGCTCCGTCGTCGTCCTCCTCCTCTTCGGTCTGATGCTCACCAGGGCGCCCATCGGCCGCTCCCCGGACGCGGACTCCGGCAACCGGTGGGCCGCCCTCACGGTCGCCGTCGCCGCCGCGGCCTCCCTCGTCTGGGTGGTCGTCGACGCCTTCCGCGCCACCTGGATCGACCTGGACGGCCCGGCCGCCGGCTCCACCTCGGCCACCGGAGCGAGCCTCTTCCAGAACTGGGTCCTGCCCTTCGAGGCTCTGTCCGTCCTTCTCCTCGCGGCCCTGGTCGGCGCGATCGTCCTGTCCCGCAAGGCGAAGGCGGAGCGAAGCTCTCCCCCTCTGAACTCCCGACCCACCGGCGAGAGTTCCCCATCCGTCCCGGATGCCCGGAAAAATCCGGCCGAGCAGGAAGGGGCCCGCTGATGCACCTCGCCTATCCCGCCGTGCTCTCCGCCCTCCTCTTCTGCACCGGCCTGTACGGCGTCCTCGCCCGCCGCAACGCGATCCTGGTGCTGATGTCCGTCGAGCTGATGCTCAACGCCGTCAACCTCAACCTCGTCGCCTTCGACGTCTGGCTCAGCCGGACCGCCGAGGACACCCTGCACTCCGGACAGGCCCTGACCCTGTTCACCATCGCCATCGCCGCCGCCGAGATCGGCATCGGCCTGGCGATCGTCCTCGCCGTCCACCGCAACCGCGGCACCGCGGACATCGACAAGCTCCGCGACACCGCCGAGGGCCACGGAAGCGTCGGGGGCGACGAGCCCGACGACGACGGCACCGCCCCCGCGGCCGAGAAGGCTGAGGCCACCGCGTGACCACGACCACCCTCGCCGTCCTCGTCCCCCTCCTTCCGTTCCTCGGCGCCGCCACCGGCCTGCTCCTCGGCCGCACCGCCCCCGGCTTCGTCCGCCCGCTCGCCGTCCTGCCGACCCTCGCCGCCCTCGTACTGGCCGCGATCGTCGCCGTACGCCAGGGCGGGGACGCGACCGTCGACGCGGCCACCGAGCTGACGCCCACCGGGTCCGTCCCGATCGAACTGGCCCTGCACATCGACGGCTTCGCCGCCCTCGTCGCCGTCCTCGTCGGCCTCGTCGCCACCTGCGTGCAGGTGTACTCCACGGGCTACCTGCGCGACGACCCGCGCTACCCGTCGTACGCCGCCCTCGTCTCCCTGTTCACCTCCGCGATGTTCCTCGTCGTCTACTCGGGCGACCTGATGGTGCTGCTGGTCGGCTGGGAGGTGATGGGCATCTGCTCCTACTTCCTGGTCGGCCACTACTGGGAGACCCCGGAGGCCCGCGCCGCCTCCCTCAAGGCCTTCCTCGTCACCAAGCTCGGCGACGTCCCCTTCCTCATCGGACTCCTCGCCCTCGCCACCGACGCCGGTTCCTTCCGGATCACGAAGGTCCTCGGCACGGTCGCGCACGGCGGGCTCGACCACCCGACGCCGATCGCCCTGCTGCTCCTGGCGGGCGTGGCCGGAAAGTCGGCGCAGTTCCCGCTGCACACCTGGCTCCCGGACGCGATGGCGGGCCCGACACCCGTCTCCGCGCTGATCCACGCCGCGACGATGGTCGCCGCCGGTGTCTACTTCGTCGCCCGTCTCCTCCCGGTGTTCGAGGCCTCCCGGGCAGCGATGGTCGTCCTCGCCGTCATGGCCGCGGTCACCATGGTCGGCTCGGGTCTCGCCGCGCTCGCCCAGGACGACATCAAGCGGGTCCTCGCCTATTCGACGATCGGCCAACTCGCCTACATGACCGGCGCCCTCGCCGTCGGCGACCGCGGTGCCGCCGTCTTCCACCTCATTTCCCACGGAGCCTTCAAGGCGCTGCTGTTCCTCGCGGCCGGCGTGATCATCCACGCGTCCGGCACCAACTCGCTGGCCGCCATGTCCCGCATGACCGGCCTGCGCGAACGCGTTCCGGACGCCTTCTGGACGATGACCGTGGCCCTCCTCGCGCTCGCCGCGATCCCGCCGTTCAGCGGGTTCTTCTCCAAGGAGTCCGTCCTCGGCGCCGCCGAGCACGTCTCCACCGGCCACACCGAGCACGCCCCCGCCGCGGCCGGCTGGATCGTCCTCGTCGCCGGCCTGCTCGCCGCCGTCCTCACCGCCGCCTACGCGACCCGCCTCTGGCTGCTGGCCTTCCGCGGCCGCGGCGCCGAGGCCCCCGACCACGGCCGTCAGCCCCTGACGATGACCGTGGTGCTGTGGGTGCTCGCGGTGCCGTCCCTCGCCCTCGGCGGATTCGCCTACCGCTCGTTGCCCGACTGGTTCGACGGCCGCGACCTCGCCCCGACCCCCACCACCTCCGTCCTCGGCACCGGCCTGGCCCTCGTGGGCGCCCTGGCCGTCTACAGCGCCTGGCGGCACACCACCGCACGCGCCGCCCGTGTCCCGCTCGGCGCGGTCGCCGCCCATCCCGAGGGCGACGCCGCACTCGTGGAGGCCGAGGCCATCGCGACCCACACACCTGCCTACGGATCCGTGGCCTCGGCGCCCGATCCGGCAGATCCCGGACGGCTCCTGCTCGGCCCGCTGCACCGCCACGCGGCCACCGGGTTCCACCTGGACGCCGTCCACACCACCCTGTTCGTCCGCCCGGTGCAGGCCGGAGCGAGCCTCGTCCGGTTCCTCGACCGCGAGGTCGTCGACACCTACGTACGCGGCGCGGGCGCCCTGCCCCGCTGGCTCGGCACCGCCGTACGGCGAGCCCAGACCGGCAACGTCCAGACCTATGTGAGCGCGCTGCTCGCCGGCACCGTCGTCCTGGTGGTCGCCGTCCTCCTCGTCGCCACGGGAGCGTGAGCAGACGTGATCGATATCAGCGAGTCCGTGATGCAATTCCTTCTGGCATTGATCGTGGCCGGTCCGCTCCTCGGGGCGGTCGCCGCCCTCCTGCCGGCCCCGCCCGGGCTGAAGGGGAAGTCACCCGAGCAGGCCGTCCTGCGGCACGGCGTCACCGTGACCGGCGCGATCCTCATCGCCGCGATCGTCCTCGCGCTCGGCTTCGACCACGACCAGCCGTCGAAGATGCAGGCCACGACCGACATCAGCTGGATCCCCGCGCTAGACGTGCGCCTCCACCTCGGCGTCGACGGCATTTCCCTCCCCCTCCTGGTCCTGACCGCGCTGCTGACCTTCCTGTGCGCGCTCTACTCGTACTTCAACCTGCCCGCCGGCCCGAACCCGAAGGCGTTCGTCGCGCTGGTGCTCGTCCTGGAGGCCGGCACCCTCGCCACCTTCGCCGTCCTCGACCTGCTGCTGTTCTTCCTCGCCTTCGAGATGGTCCTCATCCCGATGTACTTCCTCATCGCCCGCTGGGGCGGCGCCGGCCGCACCCGGGCGGCCTGGAAGTTCATCCTGTACACGCTGCTCGGATCCGTGGTCATGCTGCTCGGCCTGCTCCTGATCGGAATCAAGGCGGGCACCTTCGACATGGTGGCACTCGCCACTGACAACGGCCGGTCCCTGACCACGTCCGTGCAGGTCACCGCCGTTCTGGCGGTCGGGATCGGACTCGCGGTGAAGACCCCGATGTGGCCCCTGCACAGCTGGCTGCCCGACGCCCACACCGCCGCCCCGACCGTCGGCTCCGTGCTCCTCGCCGGCGTCCTGCTGAAGATGGGTACGTACGGGTTCGTGCGCATTCTGCTGCCGGTGGCCCCTGACGGCTTCCGCACCTTCGCGCCCTACCTCGCCGCACTCGCGGTCGTCGGCATCATCTACGGCTCCCTGGCCTGCCTCGCCCTCGCCAGGCGGGGCGCCAAGGGCGACCTCAAGCGCCTGATCGCCTACTCCTCGGTGGGCCACATGGGCTTCGTCCTGCTCGGCATCGCCTCCATGACCCCGACCGGCGTCAACGGCGCCCTGTTCGCCAACATCGCCCACGGCCTCATCACAGGCCTGCTGTTCTTCCTCGTCGGCGCCCTGAAGGACCGCACCGGCACCACCGACCTCGACACCCTCGCGCAGAAGACCGGGGCGGCCCTCTACGGCAAGGCCCCCCGTCTCGGCGGCCTCCTCGCCTTCGCCGCGGTCGCCTCGCTCGGCCTGCCCGGCCTCGGCGGATTCTGGGGCGAGATGCTGGCCCTGTTCGGCGCCTTCGACCCCGCCGCCGGCCTCAACCGCCCCGCCTTCCTCACCTTCACGGCGATCGCCGCCTTCGGGACGTTCCTGACCGCGGCCTACCTCCTCGTCGTGGTCCGCCGCGTCTGCATGGGCGCCGTCCCGCAGGGCGCCGCACGCCTCACCGACGTCCGCACGTACGAGTTCGCGGCCTGGACACCCCTCGTCGTCCTCACCGTCGTCGCCGGCCTCTGGCCCAAGGCACTCCTCGGCCTGACCGACCCGGCCGTGCAGCAGCTCCTCGCCGGAGGCAACCGATGACCCCCCTCGCCGCCCCCTCGCTCGTCCAGTCCGTCGACTGGCTCGCCATCGCCCCGCCCACCCTCACGGCGATCGTCGGGCTCGTCGTCCTCGTCGCCGACCTGTTCGTCCCCGAGAGCCGCAAACCGCTCCTCGGCTGGTTCTCCGTCGCCGGCCTCGCCGCCGCCGCGGCCCTCCTGCTGCCACTCCTGGACGGCGACCGCTCCACCTTCTGCCTGACCGGCGACACACGCGTGTGCAGCTACACGGCCGACCACTTCACCCTCGTCATCCAGTTCCTGGTGCTGGGCGGAGCACTACTGGCCGCCCTCCTGTCGGTCACCGCCCTCAAGGACGAGCGCGGACGGCTCCCCGAGGGGGAGTTCTGGTTCCTGCTGCTGTCCTCCGCCGCCGGCGCCGCCCTCCTGCCCGCCTCTCGCGACCTCGCCACCCTGGTCGTCGCCCTGGAGGTCGCCTCCCTGCCCGCCTTCGCCCTCGTCGGCATCCGGCACGGCGACCGCGGCTCCTCCGAGGCGGCCCTGAAGTTCTTCCTGTCCTCCGTCACCGCGACCGCCGTCAGCCTCCTGGGCATCAGCTTCGTCTACGCCACCACCGGCACCCTCCACCTCACCCAGGTGGCCGACCGCATCCAGGACGTCGACGGACAGTTCCACACCCTGGCCCAGACCGGCGTCGTCCTCACCCTCATCGGCTTCGCCTTCAAGACGGCCGCCGTCCCCTTCCACTTCTGGGTCCCCGACACCTACGTCGGCGCCCCCCTCCCCATCGCGGCCTACCTGTCGGTCGTCGGCAAGGCCGTGGGCTTCTCCGGCCTCATCCTCGTCACGGTCGTCGCCTTCCCCTCGTACGCCGACGTGTGGGGCCCCGCACTGGCCGCACTGGCCGCCCTCACCATGACCGTCGGCAACGTCGGCGCCCTCCGCCAGCAGGCCACGCGCGCGCACAGCGCCGTACGCCTGCTCGCCTGGTCCTCCGTCGGACAGGCCGGCTACCTCCTCGTCCCGATCGCCGCCGCCGCGTACTCCGACGACCCCGAGCACGCCGTCGGCTCCACCGTCGCCTACGCCCTCATGTACGCCGCCGTGAACCTGGGCGCCTTCGCCGTCGCCGCGCTGGTCGGCCGCACGCACGCCACGAACCGCGTCGCCGACTACCGGGGCCTGTACGCGAAGAACCCGCTCTCCGCGCTGACGCTGGCCTTCTTCCTGCTCTGCCTCGCCGGACTGCCGCCCGGCATCATCGGACTCTTCGCCAAGGTCACCGTCTTCTCGGCCGCCGTCGACGCCGGCCTCGGCTGGCTCGCCGTCGTCATGGCCGCCAACGTCGTGATCGCCCTGTACTACTACCTCCAGTGGACAGCCCTCCTGTTCCGCGCCCCCGAGGGCGAAACCGCCGAGCACCCCGTCCCCGCGCCCCTCACCGCCGCCCTCACCCTCACCGCGGTCCTCGGCGTGGCCCTCTCCGGCGCCCCGCAACTGGCGCTGCGCTTCGCCGACACCGCCCTGTTCTGAGCCGTCACCCGGACGGCCCACGCCCGCCGCCGGGAGCACCGGGGAACCAGGGGCCCTCGTCTGGCGTTGACCAAAACGGGAGGTTCCACTGGACGTGACACCACGACACCAGCGGAACCACAGATCAGAAGGCAAGATCCGCAAGCGAAGGGTTCCCCTGCCGCACGACTTGGAGGGCGTACCGTGCACCGCCGGCACAACGGGCTCAGGACCGCAGTACTCCTCGGGGGACTGTCCGCACTCATCATCGTCATCGGCAGCTTCTTCGGCCGCCTGGGACTCGTCGTCGCGGTCCTGATCGCGCTCGGCACCAACGCGTACGCGTACTGGAACAGCGACAAGCTGGCACTGCGCGCCATGCGCGCCCGCCCCGTGAGCGAGTTCGAGGCGCCTGGCCTCTACCGCATGGTCCGTGAGCTGTCCACCCAGGCCCGCCAGCCCATGCCCCGCCTGTACATCTCCCCGACCGAGGCCCCCAACGCCTTCGCCACCGGCCGCAATCCGCGCAACGCCGCCGTCTGCTGCACGGAGGGCATCCTGCGCCTCCTCGACGAGCGCGAACTGCGCGGCGTCATCGGCCACGAGCTGAGCCACGTCTACAACCGCGACATCCTCATCTCCTCGGTCGCCGGCGCCCTCGCCTCGGTGATCATGTTCCTGGTCAACTTCGCCTGGCTGATCCCCGTCGGGCGGTCCAACGACGACGACGGCCCCGGCATCCTCGGCATCCTGCTGATCATGATCCTCGGCCCGCTCGCCGCCAGCCTCATCCAACTGGCCATCAGCCGCTCCCGCGAGTACGAGGCCGACGCCTCCGGCGCCCAGCTCACCGGAGACCCCCTGGCCCTCGCCGGAGCCCTGCGCAAGCTCGAACTCGGCACCAAGCAGCTCCCGCTGCCGCCCGAGCCCCGGATCGAGACCGCGAGCCACATGATGATCGCGAACCCGTTCCGCCCGGGCCAGGGCCTTTCCAAGATGTTCTCGACGCACCCGCCGATGGCGGAGCGCATCGCCCGTCTCGAGAAGATGGCAGGCCACCAGTGAAGACCATCCTGAACGTCATATGGCTCATCCTCAGCGGCTTCTGGCTGTTCCTCGGCTACGTGTTCGCAGGGCTGCTGCTGTGCCTCACGGTCATCGGCATCCCCTTCGGCCTCGCCGCCTTCCGTATCGGCGTCTACGCCCTGTGGCCCTTCGGGTACACGACGGTCGAGCGCCGCGACGCGGGAGCCCCGTCCTGCCTCGGCAACGTCCTCTGGCTGGTCCTCGCCGGCTGGTGGCTGGCCCTCGCGCACATCGTCACCGGCATCGCCCTGTGCATCACGATCATCGGCATCCCGTTCGGCATCGCCAACTTCAAGCTGATCCCGGTCTCGCTGCTCCCGCTGGGCCGCGAAATCGTGCCCACGGACCAGCCGTTCGCCGCACGCTGACCACAGCGGGCCTCCCGAGTTCTCCACAGCCCGCCGGTTGTCCACAGGCCGGCCCGGATGTCGGTGGCAGCCCGCACCATGAACGCATGACGGAGAACGAGCGGACGAAGACCAAGGCAGCACCACCGGCAGGGGCCCGGCCCCACGCCCGGTGTCCGCGATACCCGGACCCGCACAGGCACCGGCCGCGTAGCGGGCTCACGCCGCCTACCCCCGCCCCGCACCCACCCGCGCCCGCACCCCGTACGCGACCACCCCCACCGCCAGCACACCCACCCCCACGACCACCGACCGTCCCGGCAGCGCGAACGCCAGGACCAGGCAGCCGAGGAGGCCCACCGCCGGCAGCGCCCGCTTCAGCGGGGCCGCGTCCAGGGTCCAGGCCGACGCGTTGGCGACCGCGTAGTACACCAGCACACCGAAGGAGGAGAAACCGATCGCGCCGCGCACGTCCACCGTGGCGGCCAGGACCGCGACCACGGCGCCCACCGCCAGCTCCGCCCGGTGCGGCACCTGGAAGCGCGGATGCACGGCCGACAGCACGCCGGGCAGGTGCCTGTCCCGAGCCATGGCCAGCGTGGTCCGCGAGACGCCCAGGATGAGGGCCAGCAGCGAACCCAGCGCGGCCACGGCGGCCCCGACCCGGACCACCGGCACCAGCCCCGGCACACCCGCGGCACGCACCGCGTCCGCCAGCGGCGCGGCAGCGCGCCCGAGTTCCCCCGACCCGAGCACGGCAAGGACGGCGACCGCCACGCACACGTAGACGGCCAGCGCGATGCCGAGCGCGATCGGGATCGCGCGCGGGATGGTCCGCGCCGGATCCCGCACCTCCTCGCCGAGGGTCGCGATGCGCGCGTACCCCGCGAAGGCGAAGAACAACAGGCCGGCGGCCTCCAGCATCCCGCCGAGCCCTCCCGAGGCCCCGACGTCGAGCCGCGCGGCGTCGGACTCCCCGGAACCCAGGCACACGACGACCACGGAAGCGAGGACCGCCAGGACCACCGACACGATCAGCCGCGTCAGCCAGGCCGACTTGTGGACGCCGCGGTAGTTCACCGCGGTCAGTGCCACCACGGCCGCGACCGCCACGGCGTGCGCCTGCCCCGGCCGGACGTACGCCCCGACCGTCAGCGCCATCGCCGCGCAGGACGCCGTCTTCCCGACCACGAAGGACCAGCCCGCGAGATATCCCCAGAACGGGCCGAGCCGTTCGCGTCCGTACACATAGGTTCCGCCCGAGGCCGGGTACAGCGCGGCCAGGCGGGCCGACGAGACGGCGTTGCAGTAGGCGATCAGAGCGGCGAGCGCGAGTCCGGGCAGCAGCCCGGAGCCGGCGGCGCGGGCGGCGGGCGCGAGGGCGGCGAAGATGCCGGCGCCGAGCATCGAGCCCAGCCCGATCACCACGGCGTCCCCTACCCCGAGGGTGCGCCGCAGCTCGCCGGTCGGTCCGGACTGTGTCATGGGCCGCACCCTACTGAGCCGGGGAACCACTGGGTGCTGCCAGGACGTCGTCCGGGACGACACAGCACGAACGGGCCGTGGACGACCTGCGGACGCACAGCCTGTCCGGAGCAAGATCACAGCACCGGGACGGTGCGGGCACAGTGCGGAAGGGCAGGGTCAGCACATGAGCATCATCAGCTGGATCATTCTGGGACTGTTGGCCGGAGTCGTCGCCAAGGTACTGCTGCCGGGCCGGGACCCGGGCGGCTTCATCGGCACGACCGTCATCGGCGTCGCGGGCGCGTTCATCGGCGGCTGGATATCGGCCCGCTGGCTGGACCACCCCATCACCAAGGACTTCTACGACGGCGCCACCTGGGCCGCGGCCATCGGCGGATCGCTGGTGCTCCTGGTCGCCTACCGCATCCTGTTCGGCAATTCCCGGGACTGACCCGACCGGGCGGACGGGAAGGGCGACCCCTCCGCCGCGGAGTCCCGTCCTTCCCGTCCCCCCTGTCCCTGCCCGGCACCGCCGTTCCCACTGCCCTGCCACAGCCGGGGAGTCTCCGGGCAGGTCCCACCGCTCGTTGCTGCCGGTCGTTCCTACCGGTAGTTCACGAACTGCAACGCGAAGTCGAAGTCCTGCCCCTTCAGAAGGGAGATGACGGCCTGGAGGTCGTCACGGCTCTTGGAGCTGACGCGCAGTTCCTCGCCCTGCACCTGGGCCTTGACGCCCTTGGGTCCCTCGTCGCGGATGAGCTTGGCGACCTTCTTCGCGTTGTCCTGGGAGATGCCCTCCTTGATCTCCGCGAAGAGCTTGTACTCCTTGCCGGAGAGCTGCGGCTCGCCCGCGTCCAGCGCCTTCAGCGAGATCCCGCGCTTGATGAGCTTCGACTGGAAGACGTCGAGGACGGCGTTCACCCGGTCCTCCGAGTTCGCCTCCATGAGGATCTTCTCTCCGGACCACGAGATCGAGGCGCCGACGCCCTTGAAGTCGTAGCGCTGGGAGATCTCCTTGGCGGCCTGGTTGAGGGCGTTGTCGACCTCCTGCCGCTCGACCTTCGAGACGATGTCGAAACTGGAGTCGGCCATGTCCTGTGGCTCCTTGATATCGGGGTGCGTATCGGATGCGTGTCGGCGTCCGTGGGGCTGTCGCCGAGCCCGGCGCAAGACGCCGTCCGCATCCGGACAAGCCTAGCCACCCCGCCCCGCCAGGGCGGTGAGGAATCCAGGTGGCGAAGCACCCCTCCCCATCGGGTATCGTTTACGTCGTTGCCGGAGAGCCCGCCGAAAAGCGGTTCGAACGGTGGCAAACCCGGCGGTGTGCCCGAGCGGCCAAAGGGAGCAGACTGTAAATCTGCCGGCTCAGCCTTCCCAGGTTCGAATCCTGGCGCCGCCACGCTGAGTCAGACCCCCTCCGAACTGCGGAAACGCAGAGTGGAGGGGGTCTGCTTCGTTTCTGGGATTTCTTCCGCCTCGCCCATGCGCACCGCTCCCGAGGCCGTTCCGCCTCGCCCATGCGCCGCCGCTCCCGATGCCCCGTTCCCGATGCCCCGTTCCCGGCCGCCTACCCCGGGGTCTTCGCGGCTCTCCTCACGTCCGCCTCGACGGCGTTGCGGGGCCTGCCCTCGTCCTTGGCGTACTCGGTGAGGGCGGCCTGGGTGTCGCGGGCGAGGTCGCGCCAGGCGCGCCAGGCGGTCTCGTAGGTGTCGGTCTGGGCCTGGGACCAGGGGGCCGCCGTGGGCGCGCCATAGGTGTCCCGCAGGTGCAGGACCCTGGCGTGGGCCTCGTCGGCCGCGCGCTGTTTCGCCACGATTTCCTCGAAGGTATGTGCCACAAGTAGCGATGCTAGGGAGAGGACGGCCGTCGCGCGCGGCGAGCGGGGCGTGTGTGGTCGCGCGGTACCCGCGGGGCGCGTTGGGGCAGACTGATCCCATGTCCAGCCGCCGCAGAACCTGCCCCGAGTGCCGTCGGGAGATCGCCGTCGTCGCCGGACGGTTCGCCCGGCACGACCCGCCCGGCGCGCGGGAGGACGGCCGGCTGACGTCCTGCCCCGGCTCCCGGCGGACGGCACAACTGGATGCCGCCCAGCCGTCCTTGGACGGGTACGTGGTGTCCGACATGCCCGGCCAACTGCCCCTGTTCTGAACGCGCTGGCGGCGTCCTCAGTTCCCCGCGACCGACTTCACCGCCACGGGCACCGGCGTCGACCCGGAGACCAGTTCCAGGGTCAGGCCGGCCGTCGCCGGGGTGTCCAGCAACTCCGCGAGGACGGTGGCCACGTCGTCGCGCGGGATCGACCCGCGGCCCGTCCGCGCCTCCAGCCGGACGAGGCCCGTGCCCGCGTCGTCCGTGAGTGAACCGGGGCGCAGGATCGTCCAGTCGAGACCGTCCACGCCCTGGACGTACGCGTCGGCCTCGCCCTTGGCGCGCAGGTAGACGTCGAAGACCTCGTCGCCCCGGCGGTCGGGGTCGGCGCCGTACGAGGACACGACGACGAAGCGGCGTACGCCCGCGCGTACCGCCGCGTCCGCGAACAGGACCGCCGCGCCCCTGTCGACGGACTCCTTGCGGGCCGTTCCGCTGCCCGGGCCCGCGCCCGCGGCGAACACCGCGGCGTCCGCGCCCCGCAGGACGTCCGCGACCGCCGCCTCCGACGCCGACTCCAGGTCCAGCACGACCGGTTCGGCGCCGACGGCCCGCAGGTCGTCGCTCTGTTCGGCCTTGCGGACGATGCCCGCGACCTCGACTCCGCGTGCGGCGAGCAGGCGCTCCAGCCGCAGCGCGATCTGACCATGACCTCCGGCGATGACAATGCGCATGCCTTCGACCGTACGCCCGGCCGGGCCGTCCGGCGCGCCGCCGACACGCTCCCCTGCCCCGACCCCTGCCCCGCCCCCTGCCAAGCCCCCTGCGCCTGCCCCTGTCCCGCCCCGCCGCGGCAGCCCAGAGCGACCGCCGCCATGGCCCCTTATCCGCCCACCGCGCGGAACGCCGGGTCTGCGCCTACGACAACGTCCCGCGCCCCTGCCGCGGCAATCCCGACTCGGCGGCCGCCGAGTCGCAGTACTCGCGTACCGCGCTCGTCCGCGCCACCACCCGCCCCCGGTGGATGACGATCCGGCTGTACGCCAGCGACAGCGCGCCCGCCAGGCCCTCGCCGCGTACGGCCAGCAGGTCGGCGGGGAAGCCGGCCTCCACGCGGACCTCGGGCAGCCCCAGGGCCGCCCGCGCGGACGTGCTGACGGCGTCGTAGGCGTCCTCGGGGCGCAGGCCGTGGCGGGAGGCCAGGAGGTACGCCGCCTCCAGCGGGTCGCCGCGGCCGACCGGGTTGGAGACGTCCCGCAGGGTGCCGCTGCCGGCCGCGACCCGGACGCCGGCCGCGCGCAGCAGCCGTACCGGAGGCGTGTCGCGGCGGTCGCTGGCGCCGCAGCCGCCCTGGGGCAGGCACACCACCGTCACGCCGGCGGCGGCGAGTTGGTCGGCGGTGCGGGTCGCGGACTCGGCGGGGAGGTGGGCCAGGGCGGCGCAGGGGCCGAGGGCGACCCCGGGGCGCAGGCCGCCCGCCATCGCGGCCAGCCGGGCCAGCCGGGCCGGGTCGGCGGCGTCGGTGTGCAGGTCGACGGGGCAGCCGTGTTCGGAGGCGACCTCCAGGACGGCCTCCACATAGCCGGTCGGGTCGGGGTCCAGGTCCGGGCAGCCGCCCACCACCGAGGCGCCCATCTTCAGCGCGTCCCGCAGCATGGCGAGGCCGTCCGCGCCCGCCACCCCGGTCAGCAGCCGGGGCATCGCCACCGTCGTCAGTTCGGCCAGCCCGCGCAGCGAGCGGCGGGCCTGCAGGACGGCGGCCAGCGAGGCGAGCCCCTGGACGTCGCCGACGCGGACGTGCGCGCGGGACGCGGTCGACCCGTGCCCGAGTTGGAGCAGGGCGGCCTCGGTGGCCCGGCGCTGGACGTCCTCGGGGGCGTACGAGACGGGGCCGTCGGTGTCCGCGGAGAGGGCGGTGTCGGCGTGGGAGTGGGGTTCGGCGGGGGCCGGGAGGAGGAGGTAGCCACCGAGGTCGACGCGGGCGCCGGCGCCGTGTCCGGGGACGGCCGTCAGGCTGCCGACGGTGCCGACCGCCTCGATGCGCCCGCGGCCCAGCCGTACGTCCACGGTCCGGCCGTCCGTGAGGCGCGCGCCGCACAGCAGGAGGGCGCCGGGGTCCGGCCGCCCGTCCGGGGAACCGGGCGCGCCCGACGGCGGGGGCGGTTGCGGCTGGCTGTCGGGCATCGTGCTCCAGGGGCTCGGCGGTGAGTGGGGGCTCGGTGCCCGGGGGCTCGGGCAAGATCACGCAGAGTGAGTCGAGCCTAGGGCGGCGGTCCGGCGCTGTCGGGGAGGAGCGCAATAGTCGTACCGGTGTGGTCCGGGGGGCCGGAGGGGCTCAGGAGCCGTGTGCCGTCTGGGCGGAGAGGGGTCCGGCGGGGCCGGGGAAACGGATTTGGGTGAACGGCTGCGAACCGTGTAATGTCTTCATCGCTCGCCCCAATAGCTCAGTCGGTAGAGCGTCTCCATGGTAAGGAGAAGGTCTACGGTTCGATTCCGTATTGGGGCTCTGGTGGGTGAGGTCCCGTCGCGAGACGGGGCCAATCCCATCAAAGCGGTGTAGCTCAGTCGGTAGAGCAAGCGGCTCATAATCGCTGTGTCACCGGTTCAAGTCCGGTCACCGCTACTGACAGTAGCCGATTGTGGGGTCGGTCCTTCGATCGGCTACTCTTGTTTGTGTATATGTCCCATCCGTTCGTCAAGGAGCACTCACGTGGCTGCCACCGACGTCCGCCCGAAGATCACGCTGGCCTGCGTGGAGTGCAAGGAGCGGAACTACATCACCAAGAAGAACCGGCGTAACAACCCGGATCGCATGGAGATGAAGAAGCACTGCCCGCGTTGCAATGCGCACACCGCGCATCGCGAAACGCGATAGTTGGATAGTTACAGGCTCGTACGCGAGGCCGTCCCCGAGTGATCGGGGGCGGCCTCGCGTCGTTGAGCGACCCAGTACCGGTCAGTAGAGCGACGCAGAGCAACCAGGAGGTGCCGAGCCGATGGCGCTCGACCAGTCCTTCGTGGGGCGGACCTACCCGCCCACCGATCCCTACGAGGTCGGCAGGGAGAAGATCCGCGAGTTCGCGGAGGCCGTGGGGGACACCAACCCGGCCTACATCGACCCGGAGGCCGCCAAGGCGCTCGGGCATCCCGATGTGATCGCCCCGCCGACCTTCGTGTTCTCCATCACTTTCAAGGCCGCGGGCCAGGTCGTCCGGGACCCGCAGCTGGGCCTGGACTACAGCCGGGTGGTGCACGGCGACCAGAAGTTCGCCTACCGGCGCCCGCTGCGGGCCGGTGACCGGCTCACCGTGACCTCCACCATCGAGGCGATCAAGTCCATGGCGGGCAACGACATCGTGGACGTCCGGGGCGAGGTCCACGACGAGACCGGCGAGCACGTCGTGACCGCCTGGACCAAGCTCGTCGCCCGCGCGGCGGAGGAGGGCTGACATGACCGCGAAGATCTCCTACGACGACGTCGAGGTCGGCACCGAGCTGCCGGCCCAGTCGTTCGGCGTGACCCGCGCCACCCTCGTCCAGTACGCGGGTGCCTCCGGGGACTTCAACCCGATCCACTGGAACGAGAAGTTCGCCAAGGAGGTGGGCCTGCCGGACGTCATCGCGCACGGCATGTTCACCATGGCCGAGGCGGTCCGCGTCGTCACCGACTGGACCGGCGACCCGGGTGCCGTCCTCGAGTACGGCACCCGCTTCACCAGGCCCGTCGTCGTCCCGAACGACGAGCAGGGCGCGACCATCGAGGTCAGCGGCAAGATCGGCGCCAAGCTCGACGACAACAGGGTCCGCGTCGACCTGACGGCGACCAGCGGCGGGCAGAAGGTCCTGGGCGTGTCGCGGGCGGTCGTACGACTGGCCTGAGACGGGTCCGCCGGGGACGGTTCCGCCGGGTCGGGGTCGGGCGCGTGGTGCGTACCGGCTCGGCCCGGCGGTGTGCTCGTCGAAAGCGGTGAGGTAAGGGGCGTCCTCCCTTGTGGGGCGCCCCTTACTCGTGGTGAGTGCGCGGGCGGGGCTGTCGGTGCCGTCTCGTAGGCTTGGCCGCGTGCTGGAACTCCACGACGCCCCGCTCGCCCCGCTGACCACCTTCCGGCTGGGCGGCCCCGCCACCCGGTTGGTGACCGCGACGACCGACGCCGAGGTGGTCGCCGCCGTGCGCGAGGCCGACGCCGACGGCACCCCGCTGCTGGTCATCGGCGGCGGCTCCAACCTCGTCATCGGCGACAAGGGCTTCGCGGGCACTGCCCTGCGGATCGCCACCAGCGGCTTCGACCTCGTCGGCACGACGCTGGAGCTGGCCGCCGGTGAGGTGTGGACCGACGCCGTCGCCCGCACCGTCGAGGCCGGACTGGCCGGCGTCGAATGCCTGGCCGGCATCCCCGGCTCGGCGGGCGCGACCCCGATCCAGAACGTGGGGGCGTACGGCCAGGAGGTCTCCGCCACCATCACCGAGGTGATCGCCTACGACCGCCGCGCCGGCGAGACGGTCACCCTCGGCAACGAGGACTGTGCCTTCTCCTACCGGCACAGCCGCTTCAAGGCCGACCCCGAGCGCTATGTCGTGCTGCGCGTCCGCTTCGGCCTGGAGGACGCCGACGGGCTGTCCGCGCCCGTCAAGTACGCCGAGACGGCACGCGCGCTGGGCGTGTCACCCGGCGACCGCGTGCCGCTGGCGCGGGCCCGCGACACCGTGCTCGAGCTGCGCGCCGGCAAAGGGATGGTCCTGGACGCCGAGGACCACGACACCTGGTCCGCCGGGTCCTTCTTCACCAACCCGATCCTCACCGACGCCGACTTCGCGCTGTTCCACGCGCGCGTGAGGGAGCGGCTCGGCCAGGACGCCGTACCGCCCGCCTACCCGGCGGGGGAGGGGCGCACCAAGACCTCCGCGGCCTGGCTGATCGACAAGGCCGGTTTCACCAAGGGGTACGGCAGCGGACCCGCCCGCATCTCCACCAAGCACACCCTCGCCCTCACCAACCGCGGCGGAGCCACCACGGAGGACCTGCTGACCCTGGCCCGCGAGGTCGTGGCCGGGGTGCGGGAGGCGTTCGGCGTGACGTTGGTGAACGAGCCGGTGATGGTGGGCGTCGGGCTGTAGGGGCGGGCGCCGACGCGGTACCCCCGTGGGCAGGGGGCGGCCGCGGGCCAAGGGCCTCCCCCGATCCGTGGCCCCGGCGACCGCGGGCGCCCCCTGCCTCGGCCGCAGGTCACGAGGCCAGCCAGTCGGCCACCCCCGTCAGCAGCTTCTCCTGTACGTCCTTCGGGGCCGCCGAAGCCCGGATCGACTGGCGGGCCAGCTCGGCCAGTTCCTCGTCGGTGAAGGCGTGGAACCGGCGGGCCAGCTCGTACTGGTCGGCGAGTCGGGAGCCGAACAGCAGAGGGTCGTCGGCGCCCAGAGCCATCGGCACGCCGGCCTCGTAGAAGGTGCGCAGTGGCACGTCCTCGGGCTTCTCGTACACGCCGAGGGCGACGTTCGAGGCGGGGCAGACCTCGCAGGTGACACCCCGCTCGGCGAGCCGCTTCAGCAGCCGCGGGTCGTCCGCCGCCCGCACCCCGTGCCCGATCCGCGTGGCGTGCAGGTCGTCCAGGCAGTCCCGGACCGACGAGGGCCCGGCCAGCTCGCCGCCGTGCGGGGCCGACAGCAGACCGCCCTCCCGGGCGATGGCGAAGGCGCGGTCGAAGTCCCGCGCCATGCCGCGGCGTTCGTCGTTCGACAGCCCGAAGCCCACCACGCCCCGGTCGGCGTAGCGCACGGCCAGCCTGGCCAGCGTGCGGGCGTCCAGCGGATGCCTCATCCGGTTCGCCGCCACCAGCACCCGCATCCCGAGCCCGGTCTCCCGCGACGCCGACTCCACGGCGTCCAGAATGATCTCCAGCGTCGGGATCAGCCCACCCAGCCGCGGCGCGTACGACGTCGGGTCCACCTGGATCTCCAGCCAGCCCGACCCGTCCCTCACATCCTCCTCGGCGGCCTCCCGCACCAGCCGCTGGATGTCCTCGGGCTCTCTCACGCACGAGCGCGCCGCGTCGTACAGCCGCTGGAAGCGGAACCAGCCACGCTCGTCGGTCGCCCGCAGCTGGGGTGGCTCCCCACTGGTCAGGGCCTCGCTCAGCGTCTCCGGCAGATGCACGCCGTACTTGTCGGCGAGTTCCAGCACGGTGCCGGGCCGCATGGACCCGGTGAAGTGCAGGTGCAGATGGGCTTTCGGCAGCTCAGAGACATCACGTACACGCTCCATCCCGAAATCCTGCCGTACGCCGAGGCCGTCCGGGTAGCCGTTTCCCCGAACGTGGTCTTGCTCGCACACAGCAACGGGCCGCCTCCCGGAGGAGACGGCCCGCGGGCACGGAGGTGGGGGATCAGTCCCTGGCCTCCGCCAGCAGCTTCTGGATCCGGCTCACGCCCTCGACGAGGTCCTCGTCACCGAGCGCGTACGACAGCCGCAGGTAGCCCGGCGTGCCGAAGGCCTCGCCCGGGACGACCGCGACCTCCGCCTCCTCCAGGATGAGCGCCGCCAGCTCGACGGAGTCCTGCGCGCGCTTCCCGCGGATCTCCTTGCCGAGCAGGGCCTTCACCGACGGATAGGCGTAGAAGGCGCCCTCGGGCTCCGGGCAGAGCACGCCGTCGATCTCGTTGAGCATGCGCACGATCGTCTTGCGGCGGCGGTCGAAG
Source organism: Streptomyces sp. NPDC006259 (assembly GCF_042870975.1). NCBI lineage: Bacteria > Bacillati > Actinomycetota > Actinomycetes > Kitasatosporales > Streptomycetaceae > Streptomyces > Streptomyces sp. NPDC006259. Next base: position 165,616 of record NZ_JBIAHY010000004.1, read on the forward strand.
GCCTCCCGCATCTTCGCGACCGCCTCCAGATCACCGGAGACGGCGGCCAGCGCGGCCACCTGGGCCACGTTCGAGACGTTCGAGGTGGCGTGCGACTGGAGGTTCGTGGCCGCCTTCACCACGTCCTTCGGACCGACGATCCAGCCCACCCGCCAGCCGGTCATCGCGTACGTCTTGGCGACGCCGTTGACCACGATGCACCTGTCGCGCAGCTCGGGCAGGATCGCCGGCAGCGAGACGAACTTCGCGTCCCCGTAGACGAGGTGCTCGTAGATCTCGTCGGTCAGCACCCACAGGCCGTGCTCCACGGCCCAGTGGCCGATCGCCTCGGCCTCGGCCTCGCTGTAGACGGCGCCGGTCGGGTTGGACGGCGAGACGAAGAGGACGACCTTCGTCCGCTCCGTGCGCGCCGCCTCCAGCTGCTCGACGCTGACCCGGTAGCCGGTCGTCTCGTCCGCGACGACCTCCACCGGGACACCGCCGGCCAGCCGGATCGACTCGGGGTACGTCGTCCAGTAGGGCGCCGGGACGATGACCTCGTCGCCCGGGTCGAGGATCGCGGCGAAGGCCTCGTAGATGGCCTGCTTGCCGCCGTTGGTGACGAGGATCTGCGACGCGTCGACCTCGTAGCCGGAGTCGCGCAGGGTCTTCGCGGCGATCGCGGCCTTCAGCTCGGGCAGACCGCCGGCCGGCGTGTAGCGGTGGTACTTCGGGTTCGAACAGGCCTCGATCGCGGCCTGGACGATGTAGTCCGGGGTCGGGAAGTCCGGTTCACCGGCGCCGAAGCCGATCACCGGCCGCCCGGCGGCCTTCAGGGCCTTGGCCTTGGCGTCCACGGCGAGGGTGGCGGACTCGGAGATCGCACCGACCCGGGCGGAGACCCGGCGCTCGGTGGGAGGGGTTGCAGCGCTCATGGCCCCATGTTTTCAGACAGGAAACCCGCCCGGCACACGGGTTTCACGGACTGAACAAGGACGGGCCCCACAGGGAACGCGCGTGCTGATTCCGCCGGTGGCCTGGTGATCTTCCGGCGTTTTCCCGTCTATCTTCCGCCGCGAGGCCCTCACGGGCACTTTCCGTTCGACGAGGCGCCGCGGAACACGTACACTCCTACGTCGTTGGCCTTCAACAGCCGTGCCACAACCGGTGCACACCGAGCATCCGGCCGGATGCGGTACGTTGGGGAACACACAAAGGGTCGTAGCTCAATTGGTAGAGCACTGGTCTCCAAAACCAGCGGTTGGGGGTTCAAGTCCCTCCGGCCCTGCTACACACTCCTTCGCCAGGAAGTGTGCGCATGTACGTACAGAAATGCACCGCCGTGCGGCTCAGACCGGGCGCGGCACGGCCACGACCCGGGAACAGGTGAGGACGAATGGCGGATGCCGTGGGCTCCATCGACACGCCTGATGCCCAGGACGAGGTGCCTGAGGCGCAGAAGAAGTCCCGCAAGGGCGGCAAGCGCGCCAAGAAGGGCCCGCTGAAGCGGCTCGCACTCTTCTACCGCCAGATCGTCGCGGAGCTTCGCAAGGTCGTCTGGCCGACGCGGGGCCAGCTGACGACGTACACCATGGTCGTCATCGTCTTCGTGGTCATCATGATTGGCCTGGTGACCGTGATTGACTACGGACTCGACCACGCCGCGAAGTACGTATTCGGCTGAGCCGAGAGCGAAGGGCGCCGGGTGATCGGCGCCCCTTTCGCGTGTTCCACCCCTATGTATCCAGGAAGAAGCAGCCACCGTGTCTGACCAGAACCTGAACGACGCCATCGAGCCGGATGAGTCGGCTGACGACGAGCTCGACATCGTCGAGGGCGCTGACGAGGACCTGGACGAGTTCGAGGCTGCCGATGCCGAGGCGGGCGAGCCCGCGGAGGAAGCCGCGCTGCACGTCGAGGCCGAGGACGCCGAGGGCGTCGAGAACGCCGAAGACTCCGACACCGCAGTGGAGGACCCCGCCCTCGAGGAGGAGTCCGACGACTCCGTCGCCGCCGAGGACGATGAGGACGCCGTCGCCGACGAGGACTCCGAGGACGGCGAAGCCGTCGCGGAAGAGGCCGAGGAAGCGGAGCCGGCCGAGCCCGTCGACCCCGTCACCGCCCTGCGCGAGGAACTGCGCACCCTGCCCGGCGAGTGGTACGTCATCCACACGTACGCCGGCTACGAGAACCGCGTGAAGACCAACCTGGAGCAGCGCGCCGTCTCGCTGAACGTCGAGGACTTCATCTTCCAGGCCGAGGTGCCGCAGGAAGAGGTCGCTCAGATCAAGAACGGCGAGCGCAAGACCATCCGCCAGAACAAGCTCCCGGGCTACGTCCTGGTGCGCATGGACCTGACGAACGAGTCCTGGGGCGTCGTCCGCAACACCCCCGGCGTCACCGGCTTCGTGGGCAACGCCTACGACCCGTACCCGCTGACCCTGGACGAGATCGTCAAGATGCTCGCCCCCGAGGCCGAGGAGAAGGCCGCCCGCGAGGCCGCCGAGGCCGAGGGCAAGCCGGTCCCGCAGCGCAAGGTCGAGGTCCAGGTCCTGGACTTCGAGGTCGGCGACTCGGTCACCGTCACCGACGGCCCGTTCGCCACGCTCCAGGCCACGATCAACGAGATCAACGCCGACTCGAAGAAGGTCAAGGGCCTCGTCGAGATCTTCGGTCGCGAGACCCCGGTCGAGCTGAGCTTCGACCAGATCCAGAAGAACTGACACCTTCTGGAACACATGCCTCCGACCAGGTCAGGCGGCCGCTCGCGCGGTGCCTGACCTGCTCGGTTTTTGGCCGCGCAAGGATACCCGTTATCGTTGTGCGGTATGCCTCCATCCGGATCATCCGGACCGGACGGCTGAAAACTCTCACTAGGACCCGGAGAGAGCAATGCCTCCCAAGAAGAAGAAGGTCACGGGGCTCATCAAGCTCCAGATCAACGCCGGTGCGGCCAACCCCGCGCCGCCGGTCGGCCCCGCGCTCGGCCAGCACGGCGTCAACATCATGGAGTTCTGCAAGGCCTACAACGCCGCGACCGAGTCGCAGCGTGGCTGGGTGATCCCGGTGGAGATCACGGTCTACGAGGACCGCTCCTTCACCTTCATCACCAAGACGCCGCCGGCCGCGAAGATGATCCTCAAGGCCGCGGGTGTCGAGAAGGGCTCGGGCGAGCCGCACAAGACCAAGGTCGCCAAGATCACCCAGGCGCAGGTCCGTGAGATCGCCACGACCAAGCTTCCCGACCTGAACGCCAACGACCTGGACGCCGCGTCGAAGATCATCGCCGGCACCGCCCGTTCCATGGGCATCACGGTCGAGGGCTGAGCCCCAGCCCCGTAGCACCTTCGTAGTCGCGGCTCCGGCCGCACGTGGCAGGGCCTGCTCGGCCCGTACCACGACTCCTCAGAACCCCCAGGAGCAGTAGTGAGCAAGCGCAGCAAGTCTCTCCGCGCTGCGGACGCCAAGATCGACCGGGAGAAGCTGTACGCCCCGCTCGAGGCCGTCCGTCTCGCCAAGGAGACCTCCACGTCCAAGTTCGACGGCACCGTCGAGGTCGCCTTCCGTCTGGGTGTCGACCCGCGCAAGGCCGACCAGATGGTCCGTGGCACCGTGAACCTGCCGCACGGCACCGGCAAGACCGCCCGGGTCCTGGTCTTCGCGACCGGTGACCGTGCTGCGGCCGCGGAGGCCGCGGGCGCCGACATCGTCGGCTCCGACGAACTGATCGACGAGGTCGCGAAGGGCCGTCTGGACTTCGACGCCGTCGTCGCCACCCCGGACCTCATGGGCAAGGTCGGCCGCCTCGGCCGCGTGCTCGGTCCGCGTGGTCTGATGCCGAACCCGAAGACCGGCACCGTCACCCCCGACGTGGCCAAGGCCGTCACGGAGATCAAGGGCGGCAAGATCGAGTTCCGCGTCGACAAGCACTCGAACCTGCACTTCATCATCGGCAAGGCGTCGTTCGACGACACGCAGCTGGTGGAGAACTACGGCGCGGCCCTGGAGGAGATCCTCCGTCTGAAGCCGTCCGCCGCCAAGGGTCGTTACATCAAGAAGGCCGCGATCAGCACCACGATCGGCCCCGGCATCCTGGTCGACCCGAACCGCACCCGGAACCTCCTCGTCGAGGAGGACCCGGCCGCGGTCTGAACCTGACGGTTCGCCCCAGTCGGCGACGAGCCCCGCAACCTTCCGAGGTGCGGGGCTCGTCCCTTTCCCCGTACGGCTGTCGGTGCCGTGCGTTACCGTGCGAACACGGGGACCAGCTGGGGGGAGTGGGTATGAAGGGCATGAGCGCGCGCCGGGCGGGCCTCTCGATCGTCGCGGTGACCCTGTTGACCGGGGTGGCCGCCTGTACTTCCGAGGGCCCGGGGCGGGCCGGTGGGGACGAGGAGTCCTCCTCCTCCGTCGACGGGGGCGGCGGCACCCGCGTCAGCCCGATAGCCGCCCTGCGCACCGCCGAGAAGTCCACCGGCGGCGCCGACTCCGCCAAGGTCGAGTCGACGACCACCATGGGCTCGCTGATGGCGATGACGGCCGACGGCTCCCTCGGCTGGGGCTCCGGCCTCACCGGGACCCTCACCATCACCTACACCGGCGGCACCATGGCCGACACCATGCGGCAGATGGGCACCACCTCGATGGAGGCCCGCTATCTGCCCGACGCGTACTACGCGCGCATGGGCGACGCCTTCGCCGAGCAGGCCGGCGGCAAGCACTGGATCAAGTACCCGTACGAGGCGCTGAAGACCCTCGGCGGCGGTTCCGGGGCGTATCTCAAGGACCAGATGGAGAACTCCACCCCGAACCAGTCGGTGAAGCTCCTGCTGGCCTCCGGGGACGTGCGCCGGGTCGGCGAGGAGAAGGTGCGCGGCGAGCGGACCACGCACTACTCGGGCACCGTCGACGTCGCCGACCTCGCCACCCGCAACTCCAGTCTCGGCGAGAGCCAGCTCGCCGACCTGAAGAAGCAGCTGGAGCAGGCCGGCGTCACCACGGAGACCGTCGACATCTGGGTCGATGACGACGACCTGCTGGTCAAGAAGGTGGAGAAGGGTCAGTCGACGAACGGCGAGTACAGCCAGACCGCCTACTACAGCGATTACGGCACCCCGGCCGACACCGAGGCACCCCCGTCGTCCGACACCGCCGACATCTCCGAGCTGCTCCAGCGGCAGGGGACCGGTTCCACGTCCTGAGAGCGGGCCGTCGGGAAATCACAGGACCCGGCCGGCACCTCTGGGATACCTTCACACCCTCGCTGTGAATCGACCAGGTGTTCACTGTGTGCCGCGTGGGGGAATGTGCATGAGGTTTTCCGTGGGTGTCCTCGGGCTGTCCGCCCTGCTCGTCACGGGCTGTGCTGCGGCGTCGGAGGGGACGACGGACGGGGGCGGCCGGAAGGCCGCGGCCACGGCCGTCGCGCGGGCCGCGGCGAGGACGGAGCGGATCGACTCCCTGCGCTACCGGATGACCGGCCGGATGCCGGAGGAGGGCCGGCTCAGGGCCGAGGCCGCGATGGCCATGAAGCCACCGGCCATGAGCCTGCGGACGACCATCCTCGGCGGACCCGACAAGGGCGTGGGCGAGGTCCGCCTCGTCGACGGAGTGGTGTACGTCGGCAGCGACGAGGCCACCGAGGACGGCAAGCACTGGATGAGGTTCGGGCCGCCCGGCAGCTCCGACACCCCGAGCGGCGTCAAGGTCGACACCGCCCCGATGGCCGACAAGGTCCGCCGCAACCCGGCCCACGAGAGCACCTTCCTCACCGCCGCCGAGGACCTGCGGACGACCGGCGCCGAGACCGTCGACGGCGTCACCACGACGCACTACGCGGGCACGGCCACCGTCGACGAGATCCGGGCCTCCTACCGGGACGAGGCCAAGAGCGTCCGCCAGCGGCGCGAGCAGTCCCTCGCGCAGTACGAGAAGCTCGGCGTCGACGAACTGGAGATGGACGTCTGGATCGACGAGGCCGGCCGCACCAAGCAGGTGCGGCTCCAGGGCTTCGGCCGGCAGGGTCCGCTCGACCTCACCATCACCTTCCTCGACTTCGGCAAGCCGGTCACCGTCAAGGCCCCGCCCGCCTCGGACACCTTCGACCTGGCCGAGGAGATGAAGAAGGCGGGCCACTGATCCCCCTTCCGGGCGGATTTGCCTGACGGCGACCCGTTCCCGTACGCTCCTGAAGAAGCCAAAGACCGCTGGTCGTTGCCGCGCGCTCGTAGAGGGTGCGGTGGCCGAAGGATCCGCTGATATGCGGACGACCCGCGTAGGTGACCGTGGAAGTACTCCCGGACCGTGATTCTTCACGGATGTGGTTCGGTCGAGTTCTCGCCCCGTGCGCCTGCGCCGGGGCGTTTCGTCTGTTCCAGCCCCTTCCGAGCGGTCGTCAACACCCGGAAGGAGGCCGACGCTCATGGCAAGGCCCGACAAGGCTGCCGCGGTAGCCGAGCTCGCGGAGCAGTTCCGCAGCTCGAACGCCGCCGTGCTGACCGAGTACCGGGGTCTCACCGTGGCGCAGCTCAAGACGCTGCGTCGTTCGCTCGGTGAGAACGCCCAGTACGCCGTGGTGAAGAACACGCTGACCAAGATTGCGGCCAACGAGGCCGGGATCGACACGCTCGACGACCTGTTCAACGGTCCGACGGCAGTTGCCTTCGTCACCGGTGACCCGGTGGAGTCGGCGAAGGGTCTTCGTGACTTCGCCAAGGACAACCCGAACCTCGTCATCAAGGGCGGTGTCCTTGACGGCAAGGCGCTGTCCGCCGACGAGATCAAGAAGCTTGCGGACCTCGAGTCCCGCGAGGTTCTGCTCTCCAAGCTGGCGGGTGCCTTCAAGGGCAAGCAGTCCCAGGCTGCTCAGCTCTTCCAGGCGCTTCCCTCGAAGCTCGTCCGCACCGTGGACGCGCTCCGTGCCAAGCAGGACGAGCAGGGCGGTGCCGAGTAATTCGGCTCGCGCATTGACCGCCGCCTGAGGCAGCGGTCTTAGCGGGCCGAACGTACGCCCGCCGAACAAGTACATCCGGCACCTGCCGAATTAGTGGAAGGATCGCCCACCATGGCGAAGCTCAGCCAGGAAGACCTGCTCGCGCAGTTCGAGGAGATGACCCTCATCGAGCTCTCCGAGTTCGTGAAGGCCTTCGAGGAGAAGTTCGACGTCACCGCCGCCGCCGCGGTCGCCGCTGCGCCGGCCGGTCCGGCCGCCGCCGCCGAGGCCGTCGAGGAGCAGGACGAGTTCGACGTCATCCTCACCGGCGCCGGCGAGAAGAAGATCCAGGTCATCAAGGTCGTGCGTGAGCTGACCTCCCTGGGCCTCAAGGAGGCCAAGGACCTCGTGGACGGCGCTCCGAAGCCGGTCCTCGAGAAGGTCGCCAAGGACGCCGCCGAGAAGGCCGCCGAGTCCCTCAAGGCCGCCGGCGCCTCGGTCGAGGTCAAGTAACACCCCGCGGTCGGCGACGACCGCAGCGAAGGCCGAAACAGTTCCCCCGGGGCTGTAACGCCGACGCACCGAAGAGCGATCATCCATTCGGGTGGTCGCTCTTCGGCGTTCCGGAGGGCCCGGCCACGGTTACCTTGCACCCGAGTTCGCGAGGGGTATGGTGATCTTCGTCGTGTCTCCGGACGCCCCCGCGTTCGGGCAGGGGGGCCTTGACGAACCGCACGCAGCGCGCAATTCTCAGGACGCGTCGTCACAAGGATCCGTATCCGAGGCATGGATCGACGGCAAAGAGGGCAGTATCACCGTGCGTTGAGGGCAACCAGGACAGAGGGCGTTGAGAGCTACGAGGGTCACGAAAAACCCGCATTGGACATCAGTGTGCCAAGTGGCTACACTGACCCTTTGCGCTGCCTGTTAGCTGTCCCCTGCCCGTCACCAGGGGCATGCCCTCGCCCGAGCATCGATGACCGACCACCTCCGACCTGGCCTTTCAGCCGATTCGGGAGAGTCTGTCTCGTTGTGTGGGGGAGGGGCCGGTACGCGCGTAGTGAGTCCGAGCCCTCGGAAGGACCCCCTCTTGGCCGCCTCGCGCAATGCCTCGACCGCGAATACGAACCACGCTGCCAGCACTGCCCCGCTGCGCATCTCTTTTGCAAAGATCAAGGAGCCCCTCGAGGTTCCGAACCTTCTCGCGCTGCAAACCGAGAGCTTCGACTGGCTGCTCGGCAACGAAGCTTGGAAGGCTCGCGTCGAGGAGGCTCTCGAGAACGGTCAGGACGTCCCCACCAAGTCCGGCCTCGAAGAGATCTTCGAGGAGATCTCCCCGATCGAGGACTTCTCCGGGTCGATGTCGCTGACCTTCCGCGACCACCGTTTCGAGCCGCCGAAGAACAGCATCGACGAGTGCAAGGACCGTGACTTCACGTACGCGGCCCCACTCTTCGTGACGGCCGAGTTCACGAACAACGAGACCGGCGAGATCAAGTCCCAGACGGTCTTCATGGGCGACTTCCCGCTCATGACCAACAAGGGCACCTTCGTCATCAACGGCACCGAGCGTGTCGTCGTGTCGCAGCTGGTCCGCTCGCCCGGCGTCTATTTCGACTCCTCCATCGACAAGACGTCCGACAAGGACATCTTCTCCGCCAAGATCATCCCCTCCCGGGGTGCCTGGCTGGAGATGGAGATCGACAAGCGCGACATGGTCGGTGTCCGCATCGACCGCAAGCGCAAGCAGTCCGTCACCGTCCTCCTGAAGGCTCTCGGCTGGACCACCGAGCAGATCCTCGAGGAGTTCGGCGAGTACGAGTCGATGCGCGCCACCCTGGAGAAGGACCACACCCAGGGCCAGGACGACGCGCTCCTGGACATCTACCGCAAGCTGCGTCCGGGCGAGCCCCCGACCCGCGAGGCCGCTCAGACGCTGCTCGAGAACCTCTACTTCAACCCCAAGCGCTACGACCTCGCGAAGGTCGGCCGCTACAAGGTGAACAAGAAGCTCGGCGCCGACGAGCCGCTGGACGCCGGCGTGCTCACCACCGACGACATCATCGCCACGATCAAGTACCTGGTGAAGCTGCACGCCGGTGAGACCGAGACGCTCGGCGAGTCGGGCCGCTCGATCATGGTCGAGACCGACGACATCGACCACTTCGGCAACCGTCGCATCCGCAGCGTCGGCGAGCTGATCCAGAACCAGGTCCGTACGGGTCTCGCCCGTATGGAGCGGGTCGTGCGCGAGCGCATGACCACCCAGGACGTCGAGGCGATCACGCCGCAGACCCTGATCAACATCCGGCCGGTCGTCGCCTCCATCAAGGAGTTCTTCGGCACCAGCCAGCTGTCCCAGTTCATGGACCAGAACAACCCGCTGTCGGGTCTGACGCACAAGCGTCGTCTCAACGCGCTCGGCCCGGGTGGTCTCTCCCGTGAGCGGGCCGGCTTCGAGGTCCGTGACGTCCACCCGTCGCACTACGGCCGCATGTGTCCGATCGAGACGCCGGAAGGCCCGAACATCGGCCTGATCGGTTCGCTCGCCTCGTACGGCCGGATCAACCCGTTCGGTTTCATCGAGACGCCGTACCGCAAGGTCACCGGTGGTGTCGTCACCGACGAGGTCGACTACCTCACGGCCGACGAGGAGGACCGGTTCGTCATCGCGCAGGCCAACGCGCCGCTCAGTGACGAGTTCCAGTTCGAGGAGGCCCGCGTCCTGGTCCGCCGTCGTGGCGGCGAGGTCGACTACGTCCCCGGTGACGACGTCGACTACATGGACGTCTCCCCGCGCCAGATGGTGTCGGTCGCGACCGCCATGATCCCGTTCCTCGAGCACGACGACGCCAACCGTGCCCTCATGGGCGCGAACATGATGCGTCAGGCCGTCCCGCTCATCAAGAGCGAGGCCCCGCTCGTCGGCACCGGCATGGAGTACCGCTCCGCCGTCGACGCCGGCGACGTGGTCAGGGCCGAGAAGGACGGTGTGGTCCAGGAGGTCTCCGCGGACTACATCACCACGACCAACGACGACGGCACGTACATCACGTACCGCCTGGCCAAGTTCTCGCGCTCCAACCAGGGCACCTCGGTCAACCAGAAGGTCATCGTCAACGAGGGCGACCGGATCATCACCGGTCAGGTCCTCGCCGACGGCCCGGCCACCGAGAACGGCGAGATGGCGCTGGGCAAGAACCTGCTCGTGGCGTTCATGCCGTGGGAGGGTCACAACTACGAGGACGCGATCATCCTGTCGCAGCGCCTCGTGCAGGACGACGTCCTCTCCTCGATCCACATCGAGGAGCACGAGGTCGACGCCCGTGACACCAAGCTCGGCCCCGAGGAGATCACCCGGGACATCCCGAACGTCTCCGAGGAGGTCCTCGCCGACCTCGACGAGCGCGGCATCATCCGGATCGGTGCCGAGGTCGTCGCCGGCGACATCCTCGTCGGCAAGGTCACGCCCAAGGGCGAGACCGAGCTGACCCCGGAGGAGCGCCTGCTCCGCGCGATCTTCGGTGAGAAGGCGCGCGAAGTGCGCGACACCTCGCTGAAGGTGCCGCACGGCGAGATCGGCAAGGTCATCGGCGTCCGCGTCTTCGACCGTGAAGAGGGCGACGAGCTGCCGCCGGGCGTGAACCAGCTGGTTCGTGTCTACGTGGCGCAGAAGCGCAAGATCACGGACGGTGACAAGCTCGCCGGCCGCCACGGCAACAAGGGTGTCATCTCGAAGATCCTGCCGATCGAGGACATGCCGTTCCTGGAGGACGGCACCCCGGTCGACATCATCCTCAACCCGCTCGGTGTGCCGTCCCGAATGAACCCGGGACAGGTCCTGGAGATCCACCTCGGCTGGCTCGCCAGCCGCGGCTGGGACGTCTCCGGTCTCGCGGAGGACTGGGCGCAGCGCCTTCAGGCGATCGGCGCCGACAGCGTGGCCCCCGGCACCAACGTCGCCACCCCGGTGTTCGACGGTGCCCGCGAGGACGAGCTGACCGGTCTGCTCCAGCACACCATCCCGAACCGCGACGGCGAGCGCATGGTGCTCCCGTCCGGCAAGGCGCCGCTGTTCGACGGCCGCTCCGGCGAGCCGTTCCCGGAGCCGATCTCGGTCGGCTACATGTACATCCTCAAGCTCCACCACCTGGTCGACGACAAGCTGCACGCGCGTTCGACCGGTCCGTACTCGATGATCACCCAGCAGCCGCTGGGTGGTAAGGCCCAGTTCGGTGGCCAGCGCTTCGGTGAGATGGAGGTGTGGGCGCTGGAGGCTTATGGCGCCGCGTACGCCCTCCAGGAGCTGCTGACCATCAAGTCCGACGACGTCACCGGCCGCGTGAAGGTCTACGAGGCCATCGTCAAGGGCGAGAACATCCCCGAGCCCGGCATCCCCGAGTCCTTCAAGGTGCTCATCAAGGAGATGCAGTCCCTGTGCCTCAACGTGGAGGTGCTGTCCTCGGACGGCATGTCCATCGAGATGCGCGACACCGACGAGGACGTCTTCCGCGCGGCGGAAGAGCTCGGCATCGACCTGTCCCGGCGCGAGCCGAGCAGCGTCGAAGAGGTCTGACGGGAGTCCGGCGGGGCCTCTCCAGCAGAGGCCCCGCCGACCCCGCGACCCCCGTTTCAGACCACAGACTTACAACCCTGAGAGGGATTGACGCATAGTGCTCGACGTCAACTTCTTCGATGAGCTCCGGATCGGTCTGGCCACCGCTGACGACATCCGTCAGTGGAGCCACGGCGAGGTCAAGAAGCCCGAGACCATCAACTACCGCACGCTCAAGCCCGAAAAGGACGGACTCTTCTGCGAGAAGATCTTCGGTCCGACCCGGGACTGGGAGTGCTACTGCGGCAAGTACAAGCGTGTCCGCTTCAAGGGCATCATCTGTGAGCGCTGCGGCGTCGAGGTGACCCGCGCCAAGGTGCGTCGCGAGCGGATGGGCCACATCGAGCTGGCCGCTCCCGTCACGCACATCTGGTACTTCAAGGGTGTCCCGAGCCGTCTGGGCTACCTGCTCGACCTGGCTCCGAAGGACCTCGAGAAGGTCATCTACTTCGCGGCGTACATGATCACGTACGTCGACGACGAGCGCCGCACGCGTGACCTGCCCTCGCTGGAGGCGCACGTCTCCGTCGAGCGGCAGCAGATCGAGAACCGTCGCGACTCCGACCTGGAGGCCCGCGCCAAGAAGCTCGAGACCGACCTGGCCGAACTCGAGGCCGAGGGCGCCAAGGCCGACGTGCGCCGCAAGGTGCGCGAAGGCGCCGAGCGGGAGATGAAGCAGCTGCGCGACCGCGCCCAGCGCGAGATCGACCGTCTCGACGAGGTGTGGACCCGCTTCAAGAACCTCAAGGTCCAGGACCTCGAGGGCGACGAGCTGCTCTACCGCGAGCTGCGTGACCGCTTCGGCACGTACTTCGACGGATCGATGGGTGCCGCGGCGCTGCAGAAGCGCCTGGAGTCCTTCGACCTCGACGAAGAGGCCGAGCGTCTCCGCGAGATCATCCGTACCGGCAAGGGCCAGAAGAAGACCCGCGCGCTCAAGCGCCTCAAGGTCGTCTCCGCGTTCCTGCAGACCAGCAACAGCCCCAAGGGCATGGTGCTGGACTGCGTGCCGGTCATCCCGCCGGACCTGCGTCCGATGGTGCAGCTGGACGGTGGCCGCTTCGCGACCTCCGACCTGAACGACCTGTACCGCCGTGTCATCAACCGCAACAACCGCCTGAAGCGCCTTCTCGACCTCGGTGCGCCCGAGATCATCGTGAACAACGAGAAGCGCATGCTCCAGGAGGCCGTGGACGCCCTCTTCGACAACGGTCGTCGTGGTCGCCCGGTCACCGGTCCCGGTAACCGCCCGCTGAAGTCCCTGAGCGACATGCTCAAGGGCAAGCAGGGTCGTTTCCGTCAGAACCTGCTCGGCAAGCGTGTGGACTACTCCGCGCGTTCCGTGATCGTCGTCGGTCCGCAGCTGAAGCTGCACCAGTGCGGTCTGCCGAAGGCGATGGCGCTGGAGCTGTTCAAGCCGTTCGTGATGAAGCGCCTGGTGGACCTGAACCACGCGCAGAACATCAAGTCGGCCAAGCGGATGGTCGAGCGCGGCCGCACCGTGGTGTACGACGTCCTCGAAGAGGTCATCGCCGAGCACCCGGTGCTGCTGAACCGTGCGCCCACCCTGCACCGCCTCGGCATCCAGGCCTTCGAGCCGCAGCTGGTCGAGGGCAAGGCCATCCAGATCCACCCGCTCGTCTGCACCGCGTTCAACGCGGACTTCGACGGTGACCAGATGGCCGTGCACCTTCCGCTCTCCGCGGAGGCGCAGGCCGAGGCCCGCATCCTGATGCTGTCCTCGAACAACATCCTCAAGCCGGCCGACGGCCGCCCGGTGACGATGCCGACCCAGGACATGGTCCTCGGTCTGTTCTTCCTCACCACCGACGGCGCCCTGCGCGACGTCAAGGGCGAGGAGCGCTCCTTCTCGTCCGTGGCCGAGGCCATCATGGCGTTCGACGCCGGCGAGCTGTCGCTCCAGTCGCGCGTGGACATCCGCTTCCCGGTGGGCACCATCCCGCCGCGCGGCTGGACCCCGCCGGCGCAGGAGGAGGGCGAGCCGGAATGGCAGCAGGGTGACTCCTTCCGTCTGCGGACGACCCTGGGCCGCGCGCTCTTCAACGAGCTGCTGCCCGAGGACTACCCGTTCGTCGACTACGAGGTCGGCAAGAAGCAGCTCTCGGAGATCGTCAACGACCTCGCCGAGCGCTACCCCAAGGTCATCGTGGCGGCGACGCTCGACAACCTGAAGGCGTCCGGCTTCTACTGGGCGACCCGTTCCGGCGTCACCGTGGCCATCTCCGACATCGTCGTTCCCGACGCGAAGCGGGCGATCGTCAAGGGCTACGAGGCGCTGGACGAGAAGGTCCAGAAGCAGTACGAGCGTGGTCTGATCACCAAGGAAGAGCGCACGCAGGAGCTCATCGCGATCTGGACCAAGGCGACCAACGAGGTCGCCGAGGCGATGAACGCGAACTTCCCGAAGACCAACCCCGTCTCGATGATGGTCAACTCGGGTGCCCGCGGAAACATGATGCAGATGCGTCAGATCGCCGGTATGCGTGGTCTGGTGTCGAACGCGAAGAACGAGACCATCCCGCGTCCCATCAAGGCCTCGTTCCGTGAGGGCCTGTCCGTGCTGGAGTACTTCATCTCCACCCACGGTGCCCGTAAGGGTCTGGCGGACACCGCCCTGCGTACCGCCGACTCGGGTTACCTCACCCGTCGTCTGGTGGACGTCTCGCAGGACGTCATCATCCGCGAGGAGGACTGCGGCACCGAGCGCGGCCTCAAGCTGGCCATCGCCGAGCGTGGCGAGGACGGTGTGCTGCGCAAGGCGGACAACGCCGAGACCAGCGTGTACGCGCGCTGCCTCGCCGAGGACATCGTCGTCGACGGCAAGGTGCTCGCCCCGGCGGGCGTCGACCTCGGTGACGTCCTCATCGACCAGCTGGTCAAGGCCGGCGTCGAGGAGGTCAAGACCCGCTCGGTCCTGACCTGCGAGTCCGCCGTCGGCACCTGCGCCATGTGCTACGGCCGTTCGCTGGCCACCGGCAAGCTGGTCGACATCGGTGAGGCGGTCGGCATCATCGCCGCCCAGTCCATCGGTGAGCCCGGTACCCAGCTGACGATGCGTACCTTCCACACCGGTGGTGTGGCCGGTGACGACATCACCCAGGGTCTGCCGCGTGTGGTCGAGCTCTTCGAGGCCCGTACCCCGAAGGGTGTCGCCCCGATCTCCGAGGCCTCCGGCCGCGTGCGGATCGAGGAGACCGAGAAGACGAAGAAGATCGTCATCACGCCGGACGACGGCAGCGACGAGACGGCGTTCCCGATCTCGAAGCGGTCCCGTCTGAAGGTCGAGGAGGGCGAGCACGTCGAGGTGGGCCAGCAGCTCACCGTGGGTACGCAGAACCCGCACGACGTGCTGCGCATCCTGGGTCAGCGTGCCGTCCAGGTCCACCTGGTCGCCGAGGTCCAGCGGGTGTACAACTCGCAGGGTGTGTCGATCCACGACAAGCACATCGAGATCATCATCCGGCAGATGCTCCGCCGCGTGACGATCATCGAGTCCGGCGACGCCGAGCTGCTGCCCGGCGAGCTGGTCGAGCGCTCGAAGTTCGAGACCGAGAACCGTCGTGTGGTGCAGGAGGGCGGTCACCCGGCCTCCGGTCGTCCGCAGCTCATGGGTATCACCAAGGCCTCGCTGGCCACGGAGTCCTGGCTGTCGGCGGCGTCCTTCCAGGAGACGACCAGGGTTCTGACGGACGCGGCGATCAACGCCAAGTCCGACTCCCTGATCGGCCTCAAGGAGAACGTCATCATCGGTAAGCTCATCCCGGCCGGTACGGGTCTGTCCCGCTACCGCAACATCCGGGTCGAGCCGACCGAGGAGGCCAAGGCCGCGATGTACTCGGCCGTCGGCTACGACGACATCGACTACTCGCCGTTCGGCACCGGCTCCGGCCAGGCCGTTCCGCTGGAGGACTACGACTACGGTCCGTACAACCAGTAAGGCGTACGTCTGACGTATCGAAGGGCGGTCACCCGTGTGGGTGGCCGCCCTTCGGCGTGCGCGACGTGCGCGACGTGCCCGGCGGCCGTACGCGGCGCTGTGGCCGTCGGCACGCCCCGCGCGGACCCCGGCGGCCCCCGCCGGGCCACCGGCCCGCTGGCGGTCCCTCACGGCTTTCTCCCGACCGGTGGGGAACCATCGCGGGACGCCGAGCGTAGGAGAATGATGGGAGGCAGTTCACGCCGAGCGGGGGAGGTGTCCGTGTCGTATCCGTCGCCATGGCAGCCGTGGCAGGGCCAGAGCAGTCCGTCGCTGCTGGCCGCCCACGCGGACCGGGAGCGCACTGTCGACGTGCTCAGAGCCGGTTTCGCCGAGGGCCGTCTCCAGCAGGTGGAGTTCGAGCGCCGGGTGGCGCGGGCGTACGAGGCCCGCACGGTGGGGGAGCTGTCCCTGATCGTGGCCGACCTGCCCCAGGGTCCCGTCGCCGCGCAGCTGTCCGTCCCGCAGCCGCTCGGCTATCCGACGCAGGTTCCGCGGACCTTCATGGCCGCCCCGCCGCCGACGAACGGCAAGGCGGTCGGCGCCATGGTCTGCGGTGTCCTCACCACGATGACGATGGGCCTCACCGGCATCCCCGCGGTGATCCTCGGCCACTCGGCCAGAGCCGAGATCCGCCGGACCGGCGACGGCGGCGAAGGCTTCGCCCTGGCCGGCCTCATCCTGGGCTGGCTGTCGGTGGCCGGCTGGGCGGTCTTCCTGGCCGTCCTGTTCCTGGCGGCGGTCGCCTCGAACTGAGCCGAGCCACGGACCCCGTGAACCCCCGGTGGGCGACCCCCATGACGCGACCCTCCGGGCGGCCGGCCCCGGCGGGCAGCACGCGGGCGCGGGCGGGGGCGGTCTGCGTCGGCGCTCGTCGTGAGGGGTGACGGGCTCCGCCGGAGCGCACCCCCGAGGGCGCCCGTCGGGCCGTCCCGTTACGGGATGCCCAGCTCGAACATGACGTAGTGCGCGTACCAGCCCGAGGCGACGGCCGCCGTGGTGAAGAGGACCGTCAGGCTCGGCCAGCGGAGGCGGCCCAGCGCCGCCGCGGGGGCCAGGAGCAGCGGGAAGCAGGGCAGCAGATAGCGCGGGGTGTTGCCGAACATCTGCTGGGTCCCCAGCACGGTCACCACGCTCGCCAGCGTGTACGCGACCAGCACCAGCGGCGGCCTCTTCCGCAGCATCAGCGCGATCAGGAACGGCAGCGCCAGTACCACCTGGACGGCGATGAGGTCGGGGACGGAGAAGGCGAACAGGTAGTCGTGGCGGCCGACGGCCGTGTTGCCCAGCACGTCCGCGGTGTAGGCGCCGAAGTCGAAGTAGTGCGCCCAGCCCTCGCGCTGGAGCGTGAAGTACGCCGTCAGGTCGCCCATGCTCAGGCCGACCCAGGCCACATAGGTGAGCAGGCCGAGGGGCGCGACGACCATGGCGTAGACCGGCCCCGCCACCCCGTGTTCGCGTCTGCCGTCCCGCCGTGCGAGCGTCACCAGCGCGGCGAGCCCGACCGCGCCGATGAGGGCGGCGGACGTGGGCCGGTTGAGGCCGGCCACGAAGGCGAGGAGCCCGGCCGTCAGCCAGCGGCCCTTCAGCACGCAGTAGCAGCACCAGGCGGCGATGGCCACGAACAGGGACTCCGAGTACACCGCCCACTCGACGCCGGCGCCCGGCACGACCGCCCACAGGCCGGCGGCGATCGTGCCGGCCCGCACGCCCGCGAGGGTGGCGACGACGGCGTAGATCCCGGCGGCGGCGACGAAGGACGCGAGCACCGAGACGAGGATCCCGGACCCGAACAGGCCGAGCCCGGTGATCTCCGACACTCCCCGGATCAGCCCCGGGTACAGCGGGAAGAAGGCGACGGAGTTCTGTTTGACCGTGAACAGCCCGCCGGGCGCGAGGGGCTCCAGGGGGCGCGGGTCGTACCCCTTCTCGGCGACCTGGAGGTACCACCAGCCGTCCCAGGTCGCGAGGACGTCCCACCAGTGGGCGCCGCCGCCGAAGCGGGGCTGCTTCTCCCGGTAGTCGCCGGCGGCCTCCAGCAGGACCGCGAAGACGGTGAGCCCGACCAGCTTCGTGACGCCGTACAGGAGCAGTGGGGCACGGTACGGTCGTAGACCATCCGGCAGCGTCGGGCGGCGCGGCATCCGCGGCCGCCCCTGCCGCCCGTCGGGCTCGTGGGGCTCGCCGGGCTCGTCGGGCATCGCGGAGTCCGTCGCCGCGTCGCTGCGGGCCGTGCTCATGCCTGGGGTCCCCCCTCGGACGACCGGCCGGAGCCAGGCGCGAGACC
Organism: Streptomyces sp. NPDC006259; assembly: GCF_042870975.1. Taxonomy (NCBI): domain Bacteria; kingdom Bacillati; phylum Actinomycetota; class Actinomycetes; order Kitasatosporales; family Streptomycetaceae; genus Streptomyces; species Streptomyces sp. NPDC006259. Next base: position 183,425 of record NZ_JBIAHY010000004.1, read on the forward strand.
GCTGTCCGGATGATCGTGAAGTGTGGTCATAAGATCGCAACAGCGTCGCACATGTGCGTCACGGCTTGGGGGAGGACGGGTGCCAGAAGCGCCGGACACCACGGCGGTGGCGACCGTCTTGTCGGTCGTCGTCCCGATGTACAACGAGGAAGAGGTCCTCCCCGCGCTGGTGAGCAGGGTGCGCCCGGTCCTGGCCGGGCTGGGCGTCGACTACGAGGTCATCGCCGTCGACGACGGCAGCACCGACCGCACCGCCGAGCTGCTCGCCGCGTTCCGCCTCGGCTGGCCGGAGCTGCGCGTGATCGGCCTGCGTCGGAACTCCGGCCACCAGGCCGCCCTGACCGCGGGCCTGGACCGGGCGCACGGCGCCTATGTGGTGAGCATCGACGCCGACCTCCAGGACCCGCCCGAGAAGATCGCCGACATGCTGGCGCTGGCCCGCGCCGAGGACCTCGACATCGTCTACGGCATCCGGGCCGACCGGGCCAGTGACACCGGCTTCAAGCGGTGGACCGCCGGCCTGTACTACCGGCTCGTGCGCCGCCTGGCCGGCCCGTCCGTGCCCGCCCAGGCCGGTGACTTCCGGCTGCTCAGCCGGGCCGCGGTCGACGCCCTGAAGGCCCTGCCGGACCAGCAGCGCGTCTACCGTCTCCTGGTGCCCTGGCTGGGCTTCCCCAGCGGCCAGGTCACCTACGAGCGGGCCCCGCGTCCGGCGGGGCAGAGCAAGTACCCCCTGGGCCGGATGATCCGCCTCGCGCTGGACAGCGTCACCGGCTTCTCCGCCGCTCCGCTGCGCATCGCCACCTGGCTCGGCGGCTTCGCCTTCCTGGTCTGCCTGGCCCTGATGGTCTACACGCTGAGCGCCCACGCGCTGGAGCACACCGTCCCGGGCTGGACGTCCCTGTTCACCGGCGTGCTGTTCATCGGCGCGGTCCAGTTGATCTGCGTGGGCCTGCTCGGCGAGTACGTGGGGCGCATCTATACGGCCGTGCAGAACCGCCCGACGTACTTCGTCGGCCACGACACGGCGCATGGCGCGGCGACGCATGACGCGGCTCACGCCGGGGCGCAAGGTGTGGCGCACGGCGCGGCCGAAGCCCGCGCGGCGGCATCCGGTCCCGCACCCGGTCCCGCACCCGGTCCTGGTCCCGCACCCGCACCCGGCACCGGACATGACGTGGCTCACGCCGGGGCGCAAGGTGTGGCGCAGGGCGCGGCCGAAGCCCGCGCGGCGGCATCCGGTCCCGCACCCGGTCCCGGCCCCGCACCCGGCACCGGACATGACGCGGCTCACGCCGGGGCGCCGATTCCGCCGCCTGCGGAGGCCGGATCCCCGCTATCACAAGGGTCGCCGGGGGCGCGGACGTAACCTCGGTGTGTCGGCGGCACTGCCGTTGTTTTGACCGAAGTGATTGCACTGAGTACGCTCAGACCTTGTGCCTGGGGTGTGCCCTGGCCCTCGTGCGTGCCTTCAACCGCGCAGGGGCCTGAAAAGCGGCCACCGCAATACGCGTCTCCTTCCGCCTCGCGGCGGAGGTCCGCGGGATTCGACACACCCGACCGCGTGGGTCGGCGATGTTCCAGGTTAGCTTCACATTCGGCACACAGAAACCGGAGAAGTAGTGCCTACGATCCAGCAGCTGGTCCGGAAGGGCCGGCAGGACAAGGTCGAGAAGAACAAGACGCCCGCACTCGAGGGTTCCCCTCAGCGTCGCGGCGTCTGCACGCGTGTGTTCACGACCACCCCGAAGAAGCCGAACTCGGCCCTGCGTAAGGTCGCGCGTGTGCGTCTGACCAGCGGGATCGAGGTCACCGCTTACATTCCGGGTGAGGGACACAACCTGCAGGAGCACTCCATCGTGCTCGTGCGTGGTGGCCGTGTGAAGGACCTGCCGGGTGTTCGCTACAAGATCATTCGCGGCTCCCTCGACACCCAGGGTGTCAAGAACCGCAAGCAGGCCCGCAGCCGCTACGGCGCCAAGAAGGAGAAGTAAGACATGCCTCGTAAGGGCCCTGCCCCGAAGCGCCCGGTCATCATCGACCCGGTCTACGGTTCTCCTCTTGTCACGTCGCTCATCAACAAGGTGCTGCTGAACGGCAAGCGCTCCACCGCCGAGCGCATCGTCTACGGCGCCATGGAGGGCCTGCGCGAGAAGACCGGCAACGACCCGGTCATCACGCTGAAGCGCGCTCTCGAGAACATCAAGCCGACCATCGAGGTCAAGTCCCGCCGTGTCGGTGGCGCGACCTACCAGGTTCCGGTCGAGGTCAAGCCGGGCCGCGCGAGCACCCTGGCGCTGCGCTGGCTCGTGGGCTACTCCCGCGCCCGTCGCGAGAAGACCATGACCGAGCGCCTGCTCAACGAGCTTCTCGACGCGTCCAACGGCCTCGGTGCCGCTGTGAAGAAGCGCGAGGACACCCACAAGATGGCCGAGTCCAACAAGGCCTTCGCGCACTACCGCTGGTAGTCGCTACCCACATCGAGACCGAGAGAAGACTGAAGCCTTATGGCTACCACTTCACTTGACCTGGCCAAGGTCCGCAACATCGGGATCATGGCCCACATCGACGCGGGCAAGACGACCACCACCGAGCGGATCCTGTTCTACACCGGTGTGTCCTACAAGATCGGTGAGGTCCACGACGGCGCTGCCACCATGGACTGGATGGAGCAGGAGCAGGAGCGTGGCATCACGATCACCTCTGCTGCCACCACCTGTCACTGGCCGCTGGCCGATGTCGACCACACCATCAACATCATCGACACCCCGGGCCACGTCGACTTCACCGTCGAGGTGGAGCGTTCCCTGCGGGTGCTCGACGGTGCCGTGACGGTGTTCGACGGCGTCGCCGGCGTCGAGCCCCAGTCCGAGACGGTGTGGCGTCAGGCGGACCGCTACGGCGTCCCCCGCATCTGCTTCGTCAACAAGCTCGACCGGACCGGTGCCGAGTTCCACCGCTGCGTCGACATGATCTCTGACCGCCTCGGCGCTCAGCCGATCGTCATGCAGCTCCCGATCGGTGCCGAGGCCGACTTCAAGGGCGTCGTCGACCTGGTCACGATGAAGGCGTTCGTGTGGTCCGCCGAGGCCACCAAGGGCGAGATGTACGACGTCGTCGACATCCCGGCCACGCACACCGAGGCTGCCGAGGAGTACCGCGGCAAGCTCATCGAGGCCGTCGCCGAGAACGACGAAGAGATCATGGAGCTGTACCTCGAGGGCACCGAGCCCAGCGAGGAGCAGCTGTACGCCGCGATCCGTCGCATCACCATCGCGTCCGGCAAGTCCAACGACGTCACGGTCACCCCGGTGTTCTGTGGCACCGCGTTCAAGAACAAGGGTGTTCAGCCCCTGCTCGACGCGGTCGTGCGCTACCTGCCCTCTCCGCTCGACGTCGAGGCCATCGAGGGCCACGACGTCAAGGACCCGGAGCTGGTCGTCAAGCGCAAGCCGTCCGACGACGAGCCGCTGTCGGCGCTCGCGTTCAAGATCATGAGCGACCCGCACCTGGGCAAGCTCACCTTCGTCCGGGTCTACTCGGGCCGCCTGGAGTCCGGCACCGCCGTGCTGAACTCCGTCAAGGGCAAGAAGGAGCGCATCGGCAAGATCTACCGCATGCACGCGAACAAGCGTGAGGAGATCGCGGCGGTCGGCGCCGGCGACATCGTCGCCGTCATGGGTCTGAAGCAGACCACGACCGGTGAGACGCTCTGCGACGACAAGGCGCCGGTCATCCTGGAGTCCATGGACTTCCCGGCCCCGGTCATCCAGGTCGCCATCGAGCCGAAGTCCAAGGGTGACCAGGAGAAGCTGGGTGTCGCCATCCAGCGTCTCGCGGAGGAGGACCCCTCCTTCCAGGTTCACTCGGACGAGGAGACCGGCCAGACCATCATCGGTGGTATGGGCGAGCTGCACCTCGAGGTGCTGGTCGACCGTATGCGCCGTGAGTTCAAGGTCGAGGCCAACGTCGGCAAGCCGCAGGTCGCGTACCGCGAGACCATCCGCAAGGCGGTCGACCGGCTGGACTACACGCACAAGAAGCAGACCGGTGGTACCGGTCAGTTCGCCAAGGTGCAGATCGCGATCGAGCCGATCGAGGGCGGCGACGCCTCGTACGAGTTCGTGAACAAGGTGACCGGTGGCCGTATCCCGAAGGAGTACATCCCTTCGGTGGACGCCGGTGCGCAGGAGGCCATGCAGTTCGGCATCCTCGCCGGTTACGAGATGACCGGCGTGCGCGTCACCCTGCTCGACGGTGGCTACCACGAGGTGGACTCCTCCGAACTCGCCTTCAAGATCGCCGGTTCCCAGGCGTTCAAGGAGGCCGCGCGCAAGGCCAGCCCCGTGCTGCTCGAGCCGATGATGGCCGTCGAGGTCACCACGCCCGAGGACTACATGGGTGAGGTCATCGGCGACATCAACTCCCGCCGTGGCCAGATCCAGGCCATGGAGGAGCGCGCCGGCGCCCGCGTCGTGAGGGGCCTCGTGCCGCTCTCGGAGATGTTCGGCTACGTCGGTGACCTCCGCAGCAAGACGTCGGGTCGCGCAAGCTACTCGATGCAGTTCGACTCCTACGCCGAGGTTCCCCGGAACGTCGCCGAGGAGATCATCGCGAAGGCCAAGGGCGAGTAACACCCTCGGTGCACACGCCGTAGGCTTGACTCCGGAGCCTCAGGGGCAAACAGCCGCATCACGGATGTTTGCCCCTGGACCCGGGCTTTCCAGCAAAGATCACCTGGCGCCGATGAAGCAAGGCGTTCCAGAACCACTCCCAGGAGGACCCCCGTGGCGAAGGCGAAGTTCGAGCGGACTAAGCCGCACGTCAACATCGGCACCATCGGTCACATCGACCACGGTAAGACGACCCTCACGGCCGCCATTACCAAGGTGCTGCACGACAAGTACCCGGACCTGAACGAGGCCTCGGCCTTCGACCAGATCGACAAGGCTCCCGAAGAGCGCCAGCGCGGTATCACCATCTCCATCGCGCACGTCGAGTACCAGACGGAGACGCGTCACTACGCGCACGTCGACTGCCCGGGTCACGCGGACTACATCAAGAACATGATCACCGGTGCCGCGCAGATGGACGGCGCGATCCTCGTGGTCGCCGCCACCGACGGCCCGATGCCGCAGACCAAGGAGCACGTGCTCCTGGCCCGCCAGGTCGGCGTGCCGTACATCGTCGTCGCCCTGAACAAGGCCGACATGGTGGACGACGAGGAGATCCTGGAGCTCGTCGAGCTCGAGGTCCGTGAGCTCCTCTCCGAGTACGAGTTCCCGGGCGACGACCTTCCGGTCGTCAAGGTGTCCGCGCTCAAGGCCCTCGAGGGCGACCCGGAGTGGGCCCAGAGCGTCCTCGACCTGATGCAGGCCGTCGACGAGTCGATCCCGCAGCCGGAGCGCGACGTCGACAAGGCGTTCCTCATGCCGATCGAGGACGTCTTCACGATCACCGGTCGCGGTACGGTCGTCACCGGCCGTATCGAGCGCGGTGTCCTGAAGGTCAACGAGACCGTCGACATCATCGGCATCAAGACCGAGAAGACCACCACCACGGTCACCGGTATCGAGATGTTCCGCAAGCTGCTCGACGAGGGCCAGGCCGGTGAGAACGTCGGTCTGCTGCTCCGCGGCATCAAGCGCGAGGACGTCGAGCGCGGCCAGGTCATCATCAAGCCGGGTTCGGTCACCCCGCACACCGAGTTCGAGGCGCAGGCGTACATCCTGTCCAAGGACGAGGGCGGCCGTCACACGCCGTTCTTCAACAACTACCGCCCGCAGTTCTACTTCCGTACGACGGACGTGACCGGCGTCGTGACCCTCCCCGAGGGCACCGAGATGGTCATGCCGGGCGACAACACCGAAATGAAGGTGGAGCTGATCCAGCCCATCGCCATGGAGGAGGGCCTGAAGTTCGCCATCCGTGAGGGTGGCCGGACCGTGGGCGCCGGCCAGGTCACCAAGATCAACAAGTAAGCTTGTTGTCCTGACCTGGTAGCTCCGACTGCGAGCACCTGAGAGGGCCCGTACGACTCCGGTCGTACGGGCCCTTTCGCGTGCCCGCCGCCCTGCGCGTCGGGCGGCGGACCCGGCGGACCCGGTGGACTCGGCGGAGCCGGCGGACCCGGCGGAGACGGGGTGTGAACGGATGCGCCGAGGGCGTACGGCCAGGGGCGTCCGGCGTGAGGTGCGCGCGTACTCATGTCCCTCGTGTCACTCCGGTCACGTTGCTAGCCTGATCGCCGTACGCCAACTGAGCACACGGGGGTGGACAGTCATGGCGCGGTCGGCAGGAGAGCCGGACATAGCCGGTGGTGGCGGAGAGAGTTCCGTGGGCATGCGGGTGAACCACGTCCCGCTCGATCCCGGGGGCTCCTCGCCGGGAGGCCCGTTCCCGGACGGTGGGAAGGACCTGGCATCGTCCCCCGCGCAGAAGCAGGCCGCGGCGAGGGCCATCGAGGAGCACATCGAGCCGGACACGCAGAAGGCCGGCGACTGGGCGGACGACGAGACGAACGCGGCGGTCAAGGCGTTCGGGCCCAAGGACGGCGACGGGTGGATCACCTCGGGGGCGTTGAAGACAGCCCACGAGGCGTGGAACGGGCAGGTCAAGAACCTGATGAGCCGGCTCGCCTCCGAGAAGGCGGCGTTGCGCGGCACCGACACCGTGCTCCGGAACACGGACTTCGGGGTCGGGGCGGGCGTGCGCGGGATCTCACCGATCGAGGGGTACTGAATGCCGACGTACCACGAGATCATGACGACCGACCTGTCCACGCTCACGACCGCCGCCGACCGCTGGGACGGCACGGCCGCCGAGTTCCGCAAGCAGGAGACGGCCTACCGGCGGGATGTGCACGGCATCTCGATGAGCGGATCCTGGGTGGGCCTGAGCGCGTACGCGGCCAACAGGCGTTTCGACACCACGCTCAAGGAGTTCCGCAACGCCCAGGTCGAGGCCAGGGCGATCGCCTCCCTGCTGCGGGACGCGCACGCCCAGTTCGTCGATCTCCGGGGCAGGCTCCGGTCAGCCCGTCAGGACGCCGTCGACGCCGGGATGAAGGTGTCCGACCAGGGCGTGGTCGCCTTCGACACCGAGCGGCTCACCCAGGGCGAGTACACCGCCTACGTCCACGACCCGGACTACCAGGACAGCTGCCGCACGGCCGCCGTCTCCTGGCAGCAGCGGATCGACCAGCTGGTGAGGGACGTGGCGGAGGCCGACACGGGCGTCGAGGTCGCCCTCACGGCGGTCGTGCTCGACGGCGATGTCGACGACGGCACTCTGGGCGGCTTCAACGGCAACGCCCACGGCGACATCGAACGGTACGAAGCCGAGAAGGCGGCGGCCGCGGCGGGCCTCCGGATCGACGGATGGGTGTCGTCCGGCGAGTTCACGGTGACCGGCCCCGGAGTCGGCTTCACCGTCACCGGGCCCAAGTACGGCAAGGAGGGCTCGGTCAAGGCGTACGCCGACCTCTTCCACCTGACCGCCAAGGGCACGCTGACCAACGGGCCGTGGAAACTCTCCGGCATCGCCGATGTCTACGGCGGAGCCAGGGCCACCGCGAACTACGGCTTCACCGACAAGGGCCTCGTCGCCAAGGCGGAGGCGTCCGCGGGCATCCGCGCCCTGGCCGAGGGGCGCGCCGAGTACGGGCCGTACGGCGGTGTCTACGGGCGCGCCGAGGGGTTCGCCGGTGGTGAGGCCGGTGTCAGCGTCAAGGCGACCAAGGAGGAGGTCACCGTCGGCGCCAAGGCGTTCGCCGGGGCGAAGGGCGGCGCCGCCGGTGGCGTGGAGGTCTTCGGGATCGGCGTCGGCGGGTCGGCCGAGGGATGGCGGGGCCCCGGTGCGGAGGCCTGGGCGGGCTGGAAGAAGGACGAGTCCACCGGGGTGTGGACGATCGGCGCGGAAGCGGGCGCTTCCCCCGGCGTGGGCGGCAGTCTGGGCTTGGAGATCACCGTCGACCCGGACAAGGTGTCCCGCTCCCTCGACGCCGCGGCCGACGCGGTGGGCGACGGGATCGACGCGGTCGGCTCCACGGCCGGCTCGGTCAGGGACACCGTCGGCAGCTGGTTCTGATGTACTCCCGCGTGGAAGGAGGGCCCCGAATGCCCGCGACACTGCCGGTTCCGGTCCGGTTCCGCCTGCCGGACGGCTGGCTCCCGGTCCGCCCCGAGCCGGGAGCCGGGTGGGAAGGCGCCGAGGGCGTGGCCTTCGCCGCCGTGCACCCGCGGCCAGACGCCGGGTTCAGCGCCAACATCACCCTCGACGGCGAGGTCCCGCCGGACACGTCGGCGCTGGCCGATCTCGCCGACGCCTCCGTCGAGCGCCTGCGGGAGATCGCCGCGTCGGTGTCGGTGGCCGCACGCCGGGAGGTCGGCTCGGCCGAGGCGCCCGCCCTGACGCAGCGGCTGACCTTCTCGGCCGTCACCGGCGGCATCCGCCGCGACCTGGTCCAGTCCCAGGTGTACCTGTCCCTGTCGGACGTGGACGACCCGCACAAGCGGGCGGTGATCCGGGTGGCCCTGACGGCGACGGCGGGCCAGCACGACGCCGTACTGCCCGACTTCCAGGAGTTCCTGCGCACGGTGCGGCCGGATGTACGGCCGGATGTGCGGCCGGACACCGGAACGGAGTCCTAGCGGTGGGCTTCTGGAGCCGGTACCGGGACAGGCGTGCCGGCACCCGGTACCCGGCGGGCGGCCTCGCTCCGCTGTCGCCGGCGGAGGTCCGGGACGCCCTGCTGGCGATCAACGCGGCCGGTGTGCCGTTCCTGGTGCGCGCCGCCCTCCCCGAGGAGAGGGCCGATCTGGTGGCGGAATGGTCGGTTCCGGAGGTGGGTCTGCGGCTCAGGACACGGATGCGGCTCGTCCCCGACAGTCATGAGGTGCACACGCTCGACGAGCGGTGGGACCGCTCGCCCGAGACCGGCGCCAAGCGGTACGGGCGGGGACCGGCGACCAAGGTCGCCCGTCGGTGGAGCTACGAGCGGGGACCCGACGGACGCAGGCGCAGGGTCGAGACGTTCCGCTTCGACTCCCGGGACATGCGCGACCCCCTGGTGGAGACCGTCCTCGGCGCGGGCTGGACCTGGCGCGGGGTGCTGTCCAAGTGGTGACGGACAGATCCCCCAGGACCCGCCCGCCCGCATCCCACCGGTAACGGACCACCACGTGCAGCCGATGGACGCCGAGCGCGTCCAGAGCCGCGGGGGCGCCGCCTCGCCCGGCGTACCCGGACGACTCCACTAGTGCCCGGGCCCGGGCCGGCGGGCGGCCAGCTCGCTCAGCGGGTCACCGGTAGCGGACCACGTGCAGCCGATGGACGCCGGTCGCGTCCAGGGCCGCGGGGGCGCCGGTCGCGCCGTCCACCAGGATGACGCCGTCCGCGGTCTTGAGGGCGTTCACCAGCCATCCGACGGCTTCCCGTGACCGGCCGTCCGTACGGCGCACCCAGACCAGCGCCCGTGCGTCGGCGGGCAGGGCCGACAGGGCTTCGAGCGCGCCCGGCCAGTCCTCGTGCTGGGAGACGGAGAGCACGGAGCCCAGCGCCGAGAGCGTCGGCTCGAACCACGCGGCGCGGCCGGGCTGAGGCGGCGCGGGGAGGTCCGCCGAGCCGTGGTTCTCGCCCGCGTCCCAGCGGGCCAGCCACGCCCAGGGATCCGAGTTGGGCAGGCCGAACGGCGCGGTCTCGTCCTTGGGGACGACGACCGTCGCGTCGAGCAGGGCGTCCTGCCAGTGGCCGTCGGTCAGGAACCGTTCGGTGTTGCAGGAGAAGACCCATCCGCGCCGGGTCTCGTCCTGCGCCGTCGGAGCGGCGAGGCCGACCTGCCCCTGGTACGCGTCGTCGAGCCAGAGGCGGGCCTTCGCGACCGCGGTCGCGAAGTCGGGCGCCTCCCGTTCCCACGGTTGCCGACGGTGCGGAAGCGCTGCGGGCAGGGCCCGGAGCAGGAGCAGCTCGCGCACCGAGAAGGTGTCGAGCCGGGCGAGTGACGACGTCACACCGTCCAGCAGGGTGACCTGTCCGTTGTTGTTGTGTGCGTAAAGCAGGTTGCCGGTCGCCTCCTGGCCGCCGAACTCCCGGCGCACCCAGACGACTCCACGGGTGTCCGGGCCCGGTTCGGCGACGGCCTTGACCACGTCGTCCCAGCTGTCGACGGAGACCCGTGTGAACTCGGGGAAGTAGCGGCGTGCGAGCCGCGCCACCCAGCCGGGGGCCTCGTCGGACGGACGCCACGGCAGCGGAGCCGACGGCGCGCCGCTGATCATGCTGTGCAAAGTGACCGTACAGCCACGGGAGTTGATCCGGCGGGACTGGCCCTCGACGCGGAACGCGGCCTCCTGTGGGGAGGAGGCCGGGGCCAGGTCTCCGAGGGGATCGCTCGGCGAGGGGTGGAACGGGCTGCCGCCGTCCTTCGGCACCACCACGGAGGCCGCCAGCATCGGTGTCTGCGGATAGCCCGGCTGCGGCACCGTCCGGCAGGCCAACAGCCAGGCGGTGACGGTCTCGTGCACGGGGTGTGGGGCGGCGAGCTGGACGAGGCCCCCGTAGGTGCCGGCGAGCCAGGCGGCGGCACGGTCGTGCGGGAAAGTCACTCCCTATCCCTTCTTCGGGGGCCAGTTGCCCGCGGCGCGCATCTCCATGTACATCGCCACCGGAGGGAACGTCGGTGCGAAGTGGGCAGGCGTTCCGTCGTGCGGGACGACCACGACGGACGAGAAGGGAGCCTGCGTGGAGTCGCCGGTCTCGATGTGCTCCTTGAAATCGAAGCGCACGGTCCAGCCGTAAGGGAACTCAAGGGCGGTATCCGGGAGCATGACGATTGAGTCTGGACGGTCCGGATATCCCGCAGTCCTCAGGAAATGGGCTCCTGCCGAAACGGCTTCATCTTTGGAAACCACTTATTTGACTCCGTCGCGATAAGGGATGTGCCCGATGGAGGAGACGTTCTTCTCCAGCATTCCGAGTTGCCCGCTCTGACCGTCTAGGAACACGACACCGTGCTTCGTGTTCACGGCGTTGAAGACGTGCGCTGTTCCGTCCGGGCGGCTGATGTACACGGCGCTGCGGGAACCCTCGCCGCGCGCCTGGAGGTCCTTGATGATGTCATCGTAACTGTTGACCATGTCGTAATGGCCCTTGGCCCGGTTCGGCAGGCCGAGCTGCTCGGGCGGGATGTGGTCACCTGCCTGCTTGGGCGCGGCGCTGACCTCCGCGCCGTCCATCCTGCGATCCACAGTGACGACATTGTGGCTGCAGTTGTCCGTGTAACCCGGCATGCCGGTGTTGTTGACGTCCTTCAGCCAGGGGTATTCGCTGTCCAGGAAATCCTGCGCTGCTTTTGGATCAACGGAATCATAGTGAATGGCCTTTTCACCGACATGATCCGTGGATTTCGCCAACCCGCTCCAGTCCTTGGGAGCGGACCCGGCCACCTCGTCCCCGTACTTCAACCCCTTGGACGCCAGATTCGACGCACCGGCCTCCGCACCCTCTTTGAGGCCCGTGCGCAGTGCGGTGCGTCCGAGTCCGGCGCCTTTGGTGCCGATGAGTTCGGGGAGGAGTCGGCCGATGAATTCGGAGGGGTCTTTCTTGAAGCCGTCGACGGTGGCCTGGACGATGCGTTCGGGGTGGGCCGCGGTGGAGACGAGGCCGGAGAGCGTCATGCTGACGTTCTGGAGGTAGGCGGCCGGGTGGGTCAGGTTGTAGGGGTCGAGGGGGTTGAGGCCGCGGACGAAGTTGAGCAGGCCCGCGGTGCCTTTGAGGGCGCCGCCGACGACGTGGGTGAGTTCGGTGTTGAGGGCCTGGTAGCCGTCGGTCAGGTTGTCGCCGAGCCGGTCGAGGGGCGGCGGTTCGGCGGGGGCGTGGGCGAGGGCGGCCTTGACCTGGCTCTGGGCGTGGGCGGCGGCGGTGTTGCGCTGTTTCCTGGCCTGGGCGAGTTTCTCGCGTGCGGCGCGGATGTCGTCGATCCCGGGGTCGTGGAAGGCTCCCGGCTGCGGTCCGGGGTCCTGGTCCGCCTTGATTTTGGCGTTGTAGGCGTCGACCTTCTTGTTGTAGGCCTCCACCGCCTGGACCGATGCCTTCTTGCCCTGCCGGTAGAGGTCGACGGCCTCCTTGGCCTGTCCCTGCGCCCACTTGACGGTCTCGGCGTACGAGTCCAGCGCCCCCGCGGCCGTTTCGCAGGCGTCGGCGGCGTGCAGCCACTTCGTGGGGTGCACGCCGAACTTCTCGCGGAAGGCGCTGCCGCCCTCGCCCTTCCAGCCGGAGGAGTCGATCTTCTTCATGCCGGCGCCGACCTTGTCGAAGGCGGCCTGGAAGTCCTTGAGGTGCTTGGCGCTCTCGCGGATCCTGGCGGGGTTGCCGTGGATGAGTTCGTCGGCTTCCTCGGTGTCTCCGAGCTGTTGTTCGCCGGGCATGGCGCCGAGGTCGGCGGCCAGTTCGTCGCCGAAGTCCTCCACCGCGTCGGCCGCGTCGTGCAGTCCGACGTGGTCGAGTCCCTCGCCGGCCTTGTCGGTGACGTAGTCGACGCCCTCGCCGAGCTTCTTCTTGCCCTCGTCGAGGAGGTCCTCGCCGACCTTGAGGCCGGAGTTGATGCCGTCCGTGATGTCACCGACGATGCCCATCAGCGCTCACCCCCGGCCTGCTGCTGCGCTGCTTCCGCACGGGCCTCGGGCGAGGGCCCGAAGGTGTCGTCGAGCATCTTGTCGTACTCGGCGTCGGAGACTCCGAACGTCTCGTGCAGGTTCTCGGGGTTGAGGCCGGCGGGGCCCAGGGTGTGTGACGTCATCACGTCGCGGCCCGCGTCCTTCCAGCCCTGCCCGCTGTTGGCCAGGGCCCGGTCGAAGGACTCCTTGCTGTAGTCGACGTCGCCGCCGTACACGCCGGAGGTGGCGATATCGCCCCAGCCCATTCCCGTGACCTCGTCCTCGGAGGCGTACGGATTGCCGATGGCCGCGTTGGTGACGACCTTGAAGGTGCCCTCCACGTACTCCTCGGTCTCGTGCAGGGTGCCGGCCGCCAGGCCGGTCTTGACGGCGAACGCGTTGCCCTCGTTGATCAGGGAGCGCACTCCCCACTCCCAGCGCTCGCAGAACGAGCCGAACGTCCCCGTCAGCCCCTCGTGCCCGAGATCCAGGCCGTTCAGGGCGATGTCGCCGAACCCCCGCCCTGCCCCGGCCATGCCCACCATGCCCAGTTCCTTCAGCTCGCCCAGCGCCTCCGTCAGGCCCTTGGCGACCAGGTCCAGGCCCTGCGCCTTCAGATCCGGCGCACCGCCACCACCCTGGACCGGCACCCAGCCACCGCTCACGGGCACCCCGCCACCGCTCACCGGCACACCCTCAGTACTCACGGCCACCTCCGCCGGCGTTCACCGGTATACGCTCACTGCTCACGGGCACCTGGCCGCCGTTCACCGGCACACGCTCACCGCCCACGGGCGCTCCGCTGCCGTTCACCGGTACACGCTCACCGCTCGCGGGCGCTCCGCTGCCGTTCACCGGTACACGCTCACCGCTCGCGGGCGCTCCGCTGCCGTTCACCGGTACACGCTCACCGCTCGCGGGCGCTCGGCCGCCGTTCACCGGCACCTCGCCGCCGTTCACAGCGCACCCCCCTGCTCACGGTCCACGGCCACCTCGTCCGGTACGACGCCCAGCACCGGCGGGAACACCGCGCCGTCCGGGCCGTCCGCGCAGTCCAGCGCGACCCCGCAGGGCACGCCCGCGGCGGGCACCGCCACTTCCAGCAGGCGCGCGCCCAGGATCGTCTGGTAGACCCACTCCCGGTGGTACTCGCCCCGCGCCCGGGCGTAGCGGGCCAGCGCCTGCCCGTCGGAGAAGGCCAGGATGAACCGGACGCCGTTCCGGTCGACGGTGAGCAGACCCCGCTCGCCGTCCGGCCCGGGGCCGTCACCCAGCGGCACCAGCACCGGCGTACGCCGGAACTCCTCCAGCAGTTCGGCGAACCGCCGCCGACGGGCCTCGACCTCAGGGTCCTCGGGCACCGGGCCGGCCGCCGGTACGAGCGCCGGACCGGGCGCGGGCTCGAGCGCCGGACCGGGCACAGGCTCCGGACCGGGCGCGGGCTCCGGCGTCGATCGGGTGTCCGGCTCCACGGATGGCCCCCGCTCGTCGGCCGGATCGCGTGGCGGGACCGCCATCTCCGCGTAGTCCGCGAGCCGCGACCTCGGAACCGTGTTCCTCCGCGACGGCTCGCCCCCTGTGCCCCCGTGTTCAGACATGGCGACGATTATGGCGCCCGCGCGGGCGGGGGCGGAGCGTGGGCCCGGCATCCACAACGCCCCTACGTCTCCTCCACGGGACGGGCACGCGGCCCCGTCGCGCCCGCGTTTGACCTGCGTCACGTTCGGGGTATTGTCTCCGGCTCGATTGGCGGATGACCTGCCCCATATGGCAGACTGTCCGAGTTGCTCGGCCGAGTGTTGATGCTGCGCGCCTCCCGCCGGGAGGACCGGAAGCGAGTCCCACAGTACTCGTCGCCCCAACTGCCTCACGGCAGCGCTGGGGCGGACGTACGGGAATCTTCCGGGAAGCGTGGGTGCGACACCGACCAGGCACCCGGTGGGCCTTCCGCCCTCGGTCTGCGGTTCCGGTAGGGCCGTCGCATTCCCCGCAGGGATGTTCGAAGGTGGGACATCCGTGTCAGTGAGAGAGCGACACACCCGACCGCGTGGGTCGGAGGAACGGTAAGGGGCCGACCAGGTCCAGAGCGTGAGAAGAGACAGGACTACTGAGTAGCCATGGCGGGACAGAAGATCCGCATCCGGCTCAAGGCCTACGACCACGAGGTCATCGACAGCTCGGCGAAGAAGATCGTCGAGACGGTGACGCGTACTGGTGCGTCGGTCGCGGGCCCGGTGCCGCTGCCCACTGAGAAGAACGTGTACTGCGTCATCAAGTCGCCGCACAAGTACAAGGACTCGCGCGAGCACTTCGAGATGCGCACGCACAAGCGCCTGATCGACATCCTCGACCCGACTCCCAAGACCGTTGACTCTCTGATGCGACTCGACCTCCCGGCCGGTGTCGACATCGAGATCAAGCTCTGAGGCCGGTGATCTGAAGATGACCAAGCAGATCAAGGGCATCCTGGGCGAGAAGCTCGGCATGACGCAGGTGTGGGACGAGAACAACCGTGTTGTTCCGGTCACCGTCGTCAAGGCCGGCCCCAACGTCGTCACCCAGGTTCGTACGAACGACGCCGACGGCTACGAGTCGGTCCAGATCGCCTTCGGCGAGATCGACCCGCGCAAGGTGAACAAGCCCCTCAAGGGCCACTTCGCCAAGGCCGACGTCACTCCCCGCCGCCACCTCGTCGAGATCCGTACCGCTGACGCCAGCGAGTACACCCTCGGCCAGGAGATCACCGCCGAGACCTTCGAGGCCGGCGTCAAGGTGGACGTGACCGGCAAGAGCAAGGGCAAGGGCTTCGCCGGTGTCATGAAGCGTCACAACTTCAAGGGCCTCGGCGCCGGACACGGCACCCAGCGCAAGCACCGCTCCCCCGGTTCCATCGGTGGCTGCGCCACCCCGGGCCGCGTGTTCAAGGGCCTCCGCATGGCGGGTCGCATGGGCAACGAGCGGGTCACCACCCAGAACCTGACCGTCCACGCCGTTGACGCGGAGAAGGGTCTGCTGCTCATCAAGGGCGCTGTCCCCGGTCCGAACGGCGGCCTCGTCCTGGTCCGCACCGCGGCCAAGGGGGCCTGAGGTAACCGATGAGCACTGTTGACATCCTTTCGCCTGCAGGCGAGAAGACCGGTAGCGTCGAACTCCCCGCGGAGATCTTCGGCGTGGAGAAGATCAGCATTCCGCTGATCCACCAGGTCGTCGTCGCGCAGAACGCCGCTGCCCGTCAGGGCACGCACAAGACCAAGCGCCGCGGCGAAGTCCGCGGTGGCGGCAAGAAGCCGTACCGCCAGAAGGGCACCGGCCGCGCCCGTCAGGGTTCGACCCGCGCGCCGCAGTTCGCCGGCGGTGGCGTCGTCCACGGCCCGCAGCCGCGTGACTACTCGCAGCGGACCCCGAAGAAGATGAAGGCCGCGGCCCTGCGCCACGCCCTCACCGACCGGGCCCGCCACAACCGCATCCACGTCGTCACCGGCGTGATCGAGGGCGAGACCGTTTCCACGAAGGCCGCTCGGACTCTGTTCGGCAAGATCTCGGAGCGCAAGAACCTGCTCCTGGTCATCGACCGCGCCGACGAGGCCTCGTGGCTGTCCGCCCGCAACCTGCCCCAGGTGCACATCCTGGAGCCGGGCCAGCTGAACACGTACGACGTGATCGTCTCGGACGACGTGGTCTTCACCCAGGCCGCTTTCGAGTCCTTCGTCGCCGGCCCGCAGGCCAACGACACCGAAGGGAGTGACGCCTGATGGCTACGCGTCACCCGAGCATCGCCCCCAAGGCCGCGAAGGTCGCCAAGGCCGCGCGTCTGGCCAAGGCCCGCCGCCACGCCGCCGAGGGCAAGAACACCGTCGTCACCGCGCCCAGCAAGGCGTACACGGACCCCCGTGACGTGCTGCTGAAGCCGGTCGTGTCGGAGAAGAGCTACGCGCTTCTCGACGAGAACAAGTACACGTTCATCGTCGACCCGAACGCCAACAAGACCCAGATCAAGCAGGCCGTCCAGGCGGTCTTCTCGGTCAAGGTCACCGGGGTCAACACGATCAACCGCCAGGGCAAGCGCAAGCGCACCAAGACCGGTTTCGGTCAGCGCGCGTCGACCAAGCGCGCGATCGTGACCCTCGCTGAGGGCGACCGTATCGACATCTTCGGCGGTCCGACCGCGTAAGCGGGTCGGATCGTCCGATATCGGACGAGGACTGAGAAATGGGAATCCGCAAGTACAAGCCGACTACGCCGGGCCGTCGTGGCTCCAGCGTCGCCGACTTCGTCGAGGTCACGCGGTCCACGCCGGAGAAGTCGCTGGTCCGCCCGCTGCACAGCAAGGGCGGCCGTAACAACGCCGGTCGTGTGACCGTTCGCCACCAGGGTGGCGGACACAAGCGCGCCTACCGAGTGATCGACTTCCGTCGTCACGACAAGGACGGCGTGCCGGCGAAGGTCGCGCACATCGAGTACGACCCCAACCGCACCGCGCGCATCGCGCTGCTGCACTACGCGGACGGCGAGAAGCGCTACATCCTCGCCCCGCGCAACCTGCAGCAGGGTGACCGCGTCGAGAACGGTCCCGGGGCCGACATCAAGCCGGGCAACAACCTGGCGCTCCGCAACATCCCGGTCGGTACCACGATCCACGCGATCGAGATCCGTCCGGGTGGCGGCGCCAAGTTCGCCCGCTCCGCCGGTGCCTCCGTGCAGCTGCTCGCGAAGGAGGGCTCCATGGCCCACCTCCGCATGCCGTCCGGTGAGATCCGCCTGGTCGACCAGCGCTGCCGCGCCACGGTCGGCGAGGTCGGCAACGCCGAGCAGAGCAACATCAACTGGGGCAAGGCCGGCCGTAAGCGCTGGCTGGGTGTCCGCCCGACCGTTCGTGGCGTGGCGATGAACCCGGTCGACCACCCCCACGGTGGTGGTGAGGGCAAGACCTCCGGTGGTCGCCACCCGGTCAGCCCCTGGGGTCAGAAGGAGGGTCGTACTCGTTCGCCGAAGAAGGCTTCGAACAAGTACATCGTCCGCCGCCGCAAGACGAACAAGAAGCGCTAGGAGCGGGTTTAGATGCCGCGCAGTCTCAAGAAGGGGCCCTTCGTCGACGACCACCTGATCAAGAAGGTGGACGTACAGAACGAGGCAGGCACCAAGAACGTCATCAAGACCTGGTCCCGTCGCTCGATGATCACCCCCAGCATGCTGGGTCACACGATCGCGGTGCACAACGGCAAGACCCACATCCCGGTGTTCGTCACCGAGTCGATGGTCGGCCACAAGCTCGGCGAGTTCTCGCCGACGCGCACCTTCCGGGGTCACGTCAAGGACGACCGGAAGTCGAAGCGCCGCTAACGCGGGGTGGAATCGACTATGACTAACACCGAAGGGACAACCATGGAAGCCAGGGCCCAGGCGCGGTACATCCGCGTCACGCCCATGAAGGCCCGCCGAGTGGTGGACCTCATCCGTGGCATGGCTGCCACGGAGGCTCAGGCGGTCCTGCGTTTCGCCCCGCAGGCCGCGAGCGTGCCGGTCGGCAAGGTGCTGGACAGCGCCATCGCCAACGCCGCGCACAACTACGACCACACCGATGTCGACAGCCTTGTCATCTCCGAGGCCTACGTCGATGAGGGCCCGACCCTGAAGCGGTTCCGTCCGCGTGCCCAGGGCCGCGCCTACCGGATCCGCAAGCGGACCAGCCACATCACCGTGGTCGTCAGCAGCAAGGAAGGAACCCGGTAATGGGCCAGAAGGTTAACCCGCATGGGTTCCGGCTCGGCATCACCACGGACTTCAAGTCCCGTTGGTACGCCGACAAGCTGTACAAGGACTACGTCAAGGAAGACGTCGCCATCCGTCGGATGATGACGTCCGGCATGGAGCGCGCCGGTATCTCGAAGGTGGAGATCGAGCGCACCCGTGACCGCGTGCGGGTGGACATCCACACCGCCCGTCCGGGCATCGTCATCGGCCGCCGTGGCGCCGAGGCCGACCGCATCCGCGGCGACCTCGAGAAGCTCACGGGCAAGCAGGTCCAGCTGAACATCCTCGAGGTCAAGAACCCCGAGACGGATGCCCAGCTGGTCGCGCAGGCCGTCGCCGAGCAGCTCTCCTCCCGCGTCTCCTTCCGCCGCGCCATGCGTAAGAGCATGCAGTCGGCGATGAAGGCCGGCGCCAAGGGCATCAAGATCCAGTGCGGTGGCCGCCTCGGTGGCGCCGAGATGTCCCGCTCGGAGTTCTACCGCGAGGGCCGTGTGCCCCTGCACACGCTCCGCGCGAACGTGGACTACGGCTTCTTCGAGGCCAAGACGACCTTCGGCCGCATCGGCGTGAAGGTCTGGATCTACAAGGGCGATGTCAAGAACATCGCCGAGGTCCGTGCCGAGAACGCCGCTGCCCGCGCCGGCAACCGCCCGGCTCGTGGCGGTGGCGCCGGCGCCGACCGCCCGGCCCGTGGTGGCCGCGGTGGCGGCGGTGGCGAGCGGCGCGGTCGCAAGCCGCAGCAGGCTGCCGGTGCCGAGGCCCCCAAGGCCGAGGCCCCCGCCGCCGCTCCGGCTGAGAGCACCGGAACGGAGGCCTGACCGACATGCTGATCCCCCGTAGGGTCAAGCACCGCAAGCAGCACCACCCGAAGCGCCGCGGTCAGGCCAAGGGTGGTACGACGGTCGCGTTCGGCGAGTACGGCATTCAGGCCCTCACGCCGGCGTACGTGACCAACCGCCAGATCGAGGCGGCTCGTATCGCGATGACCCGCCACATCAAGCGTGGCGGCAAGGTCTGGATCAACATCTACCCGGACCGCCCGCTCACGAAGAAGCCTGCCGAGACCCGCATGGGTTCCGGTAAGGGTTCGCCTGAGTGGTGGATCGCGAACGTGCACCCGGGTCGGGTCATGTTCGAGCTGTCCTACCCCAACGAGAAGATCGCCCGTGAGGCCCTCACTCGCGCAGCGCACAAGCTGCCGATGAAGTGCCGGATCGTCAAGCGCGAGGCAGGTGAAGCGTGATGTCGGCCGGTACCAAGGCGTCCGAGCTGCGCGAACTGGGTGACGAGGAGCTTCTCGCGAAGCTCCGCGAAGCCAAGGAAGAGCTGTTCAACCTCCGCTTCCAGGCGGCGACGGGTCAGCTCGAGAACCACGGGCGGCTGAAGGCCGTCCGCAAGGACATCGCGCGGATCTACACCCTGATGCGTGAGCGCGAGCTGGGCATCGAGACGGTGGAGAGCGCCTGATGAGTGAGAACAACGTGACTGAGCAGACTGCAGAGGCTCGCGGCTTCCGCAAGACCCGCGAGGGTCTCGTCGTCAGCGACAAGATGGACAAGACTGTCGTCGTCGCCGTCGAGGACCGCGTCAAGCACGCGCTGTACGGCAAGGTCATCCGCCGTACCAACAAGCTCAAGGCCCACGACGAGCAGAACGCCGCGGGCGTCGGCGACCGCGTCCTCCTCATGGAGACGCGTCCGCTGTCCGCGACGAAGCGCTGGCGCGTCGTCGAGATCCTCGAGAAGGCCAAGTAGGTAGTTCCCGCGAGGGACTCCCACCAGTACGCCTGCGGGCAACCCCGCAGGACAGTTCCGCCAGGCTCGGCGAGAAGCGTGAGGCAATCACGCTTCTCGCTGGGAACCGGCAGACAAACAGGAGATAGACGTGATCCAGCAGGAGTCGCGACTGCGTGTCGCCGACAACACTGGTGCGAAGGAAATCCTTTGCATCCGTGTGCTCGGTGGCTCCGGTCGCCGCTACGCGGGCATCGGTGACGTCATCGTCGCCACCGTCAAGGACGCGATCCCCGGTGGCAACGTGAAGAAGGGTGACGTCGTCAAGGCGGTCATCGTTCGCACCGTCAAGGAGCGCCGCCGTCCGGACGGCTCGTACATCCGCTTCGACGAGAACGCCGCCGTCATTCTGAAGAACGACGGCGACCCTCGCGGCACCCGTATCTTCGGCCCGGTAGGCCGTGAGCTGCGCGAGAAGAAGTTCATGAAGATCATCTCGCTCGCGCCGGAGGTGCTGTAAGCATGAAGATCAAGAAGGGCGACCTGGTCCAGGTCATCACCGGTAAGGACAGGGGCAAGCAGGGCAAGGTCATCGCGGCCTTCCCCCGTGAGGACCGTGTCCTGGTCGAGGGTGTCAACCGGGTCAAGAAGCACACCAAGGCCGGCCCGACCGCCAGCGGCTCCCAGGCCGGCGGCATCGTGACCACCGAGGCCCCGATCCACGTGTCCAACGTTCAGCTGGTCGTGGAGAAGGACGGCAACAAGGTCGTCACGCGTGTCGGCTACCGCTTCGACGACGAGGGCAACAAGATCCGCGTTGCCAAGCGGACGGGTGAGGACATCTGATGGCTACCACCACCACTCCGCGTCTGAAGACGAAGTACCGCGAGGAGATCGCGGGCAAGCTGCGTGAGGAGTTCTCCTACGAGAACGTCATGCAGATCCCCGGTCTCGTCAAGATTGTGGTCAACATGGGTGTGGGCGACGCCGCCCGCGACTCCAAGCTGATCGAGGGCGCGATCCGCGACCTCACCACGATCACCGGTCAGAAGCCGGCCGTCACCAAGGCCCGCAAGTCCATCGCGCAGTTCAAGCTGCGCGAGGGTCAGCCGATCGGTGCTCACGTCACGCTCCGTGGCGACCGCATGTGGGAGTTCCTGGACCGCACCCTGTCGCTGGCGCTTCCGCGCATCCGCGACTTCCGCGGCCTGTCCCCCAAGCAGTTCGACGGCCGTGGCAACTACACCTTCGGTCTCACGGAGCAGGTCATGTTCCACGAGATCGACCAGGACAAGATCGACCGCGTCCGGGGTATGGACATCACCGTGGTCACCACGGCGACCAACGACGCTGAGGGCCGTGCGCTCCTTCGTCACCTCGGCTTCCCCTTCAAGGAGGCGTGAGCGAGATGGCGAAGAAGGCTCTGATTGCCAAGGCTGCTCGTAAGCCCAAGTTCGGAGTACGTGGCTACACGCGCTGCCAGCGCTGCGGCCGTCCGCACTCCGTGTACCGCAAGTTCGGCCTCTGCCGCGTGTGCCTTCGTGAGATGGCTCACCGTGGCGAGCTGCCGGGCGTGACCAAGAGCTCCTGGTAGTCCCGTACTTCGGGATTCCTGAAGCTCTCGGTAAGTAAAGGGCAGTGTCAGGTGCCCGCCCCTTCGTAGCGTAGGCTAGGAGGGTTGGGCGCCTGACGCCCGTACGACTTACTACGCCGTAGGTCCACCGCGCCGCACCCGTCCCGTCTCGGATCGGGGAGAGGGATGGCGCACCAGGAAACCCCGGCGAGAGAGGCCACAGGCCAACTCATGACCATGACTGATCCGATCGCAGACATGCTGACGCGTCTGCGGAACGCGAACTCGGCGTACCACGACTCCGTGACGATGCCGGCATCGAAGATCAAGTCTCACATCGCGGAGATCCTCCAGCAGGAGGGCTTCATCACGGGCTGGAAGATCGAGGACGCCGAGGTGGGCAAGAACCTCACCCTCGAGCTGAAGTTCGGTCCGAACCGTGAGCGCTCCATCGCGGGCATCAAGCGGATCTCCAAGCCCGGTCTCCGGGTTTACGCGAAGTCCACCTCCCTGCCCAAGGTGCTGGGCGGCCTCGGCGTGGCGATCATCTCCACGTCGCACGGTCTCCTCACCGACAAGCAGGCCGGCAAGAAGGGCGTAGGCGGAGAAGTTCTCGCCTACGTCTGGTAGCGGAAGGGAACGGAGGAAACAGCTATGTCGCGCATTGGCAAGCTCCCTATCACGGTTCCCGCCGGCGTGGACGTCACCATCGACGGCCAGACGGTTTCGGTCAAGGGCCCCAAGGGCTCGCTGACCCACACCGTCGTCGCGCCGATCGAGATCGCCAAGGGTGAGGACGGCGTTCTGAACGTCACCCGCCCCAACGACGAGCGTCAGAGCAAGGCCCTGCACGGCCTGTCCCGCACGCTGGTGGCGAACATGATCACCGGCGTGACCGAGGGTTACGTGAAGAAGCTCGAAATCAGTGGTGTCGGTTACCGCGTGACCGCCAAGGGCTCGAACCTCGAGTTCGCGCTCGGTTACAGCCACCCGATCACCGTCGAGGCCCCCGAGGGAATCACCTTCAAGGTGGAGAACCCGACCCGTTTCCAGGTCGAGGGCATCGACAAGCAGAAGGTCGGCGAGGTTGCGGCCAACATCCGCAAGCTGCGCAAGCCCGACCCGTACAAGGCCAAGGGTGTCAAGTACGAGGGCGAAGTCATCCGCCGCAAGGTCGGAAAGGCGGGTAAGTAAGCCATGGCATACGGGCAGAAGATCCTGAAGGGCGACGCCTACAAGCGCGCCGCGATCAAGCGCCGTCACATCCGGATCCGCAAGCGGATCGCCGGTACGTCGGAGCGCCCGCGTCTGGTCGTCACTCGCTCCAACCGCCACATCGTGGCGCAGGTGATCGACGACCTCAAGGGCCACACCCTGGCTTCGGCGTCCACGCTGGACACGTCGATCCGCGGTGCGGAGGGCGACAAGTCGGCGCAGGCCAAGCAGGTCGGCGCCCTGGTCGCGGAGCGTGCCAAGGCCGCCGGTGTCGAGGCCGTCGTTTTCGACCGTGGTGGTAACCAGTACGCCGGGCGCATTGCCGCTCTGGCGGACGCAGCCCGCGAAGCCGGACTCAAGTTCTGAGTCCTGGTTCCGTAGCTAGCGGAGACAGAGAGAGGTAATTCCAATGGCTGGACCCCAGCGCCGCGGTGGCGGTGCCGGTGGCGGCGAGCGGCGGGACCGGAAGGGCCGTGACGGTGGCTCAGCTGCCGCCGAGAAGACCGCGTACGTTGAGCGCGTCGTCGCGATCAACCGCGTCGCCAAGGTAGTGAAGGGTGGTCGTCGCTTCAGCTTCACCGCGCTGGTCGTGGTGGGCGATGGTGACGGCACCGTCGGTGTCGGTTACGGCAAGGCCAAGGAGGTGCCGGCCGCCA
The DNA here is from genome assembly GCF_042870975.1 of Streptomyces sp. NPDC006259. Taxonomy (NCBI): domain Bacteria; kingdom Bacillati; phylum Actinomycetota; class Actinomycetes; order Kitasatosporales; family Streptomycetaceae; genus Streptomyces; species Streptomyces sp. NPDC006259. The sequence goes on from NZ_JBIAHY010000004.1 coordinate 207,006, forward strand.
TCGCCAAGGGTGTTGAGGAGGCCAAGAAGCACTTCTTCAAGGTCCCCCGTATCCAGGGCACCATCCCGCACCCCATCACGGGTGAGAAGGCGGCGGGCGTCGTCCTGCTCAAGCCGGCGTCCCCCGGTACCGGCGTCATCGCCGGTGGCCCGGTGCGTGCCGTGCTCGAGTGCGCCGGCGTTCACGACATCCTGTCGAAGTCGCTCGGTTCGTCGAACGCGATCAACATCGTGCACGCGACCGTCGCGGCCCTGAAGGGCCTGCAGCGTCCCGAGGAGATCGCGGCTCGCCGTGGTCTGCCGCTTGAGGACGTCGCTCCCGCGGCTCTGCTGCGTGCGCGTGCCGGGGCTGGTGCTGCGTAATGGCTCAGCTCAAGATCACGCAGACGAAGTCGTACATCGGCAGCAAGCAGAACCACCGTGACACCCTGCGTTCGCTCGGGCTCAAGCGCCTGAACGACGTGGTCGTCAAGGAGGACCGCCCCGAGTTCCGCGGAATGGTGCACACCGTCCGCCACCTCGTGACGGTTGAGGAGGTCGACTGATCATGGCGGAGAACAGCCCGCTCAAGATCCACAACCTCCGTCCCGCCCCGGGCGCCAAGACCGCGAAGACTCGCGTCGGTCGTGGTGAGGCGTCCAAGGGTAAGACGGCCGGTCGTGGCACCAAGGGCACCAAGGCCCGTTACCAGGTTCCGCAGCGCTTCGAGGGCGGGCAGATGCCTCTCCACATGCGTCTGCCGAAGCTCAAGGGCTTCAAGAACCCGTTCAAGACCGAGTTCCAGGTCGTGAACCTCGACAAGCTGGCGGCGCTGTACCCGGAGGGTGGCGAGGTCACCGTCGAGGGACTCGTCGCCAAGGGTGCCGTTCGCAAGAACAGCCTCGTCAAGGTCCTCGGCCAGGGCGAGATCTCCGTGGCGCTCCAGGTGACGGTCGACGCCGTCTCCGGGTCCGCCAAGGAGAAGATCACCGCCGCCGGCGGTACCGTCACCGAGCTGGTCTGAACACCACAGGCCTCTCGATGACCTGAGCGATCCCGACCGGGGATACCCCACAAAAGGGGTATCCCCGGTTGGTCGTTCCTAGGGCGGCAGTCTCGCCGGTAAGGTGGCCTGCACTGCCCTCTTCCACAAGGTGCCTCCGATGGGGCACCTTGGGCGGCAGTCGACCGTTACACATGTCGTCGTTCTTATTGGAACCTCAACACCGTCACCCTTGACGCAGACGCGCGGGGGTCGCAGGAGGCACCGTGCTCACCGCGTTCGCCCGGGCGTTCAGGACGCCCGACCTGCGCAAGAAGCTGCTCTTCACGCTCGCCATCATCGTGGTCTACCGGGTCGGCACCCACATCCCGATCCCGGGCGTCGACTACAAGAGCGTCCAGACCTGCGTGGACGAGGCATCCGGCAACCAGGGCCTCTTCGGTCTGGTCAACATGTTCAGCGGCGGCGCGCTGCTGCAGATCACGATCTTCGCGCTGGGCATCATGCCGTACATCACGGCGAGCATCATCCTTCAGCTGCTGACCGTGGTGATCCCGCGTCTGGAAGCGCTCAAGAAGGAGGGCCAGTCCGGTACGGCGAAGATCACCCAGTACACCCGGTACCTCACCGTGGCGCTCGCCATCCTGCAGGGCACCGGCCTGGTGGCCACCGCCCGCAGCGGCGCGCTGTTCTCGGGCTGCTCCGTGGCCGGTCAGATCGTTCCGGACCGCGCGATCTTCTCCACCATCACGATGGTCATCTGCATGACCGCCGGTACGGCCATGGTCATGTGGCTCGGTGAGCTGATCACCGACCGCGGCATCGGCAACGGCATGTCGATCCTGATGTTCATCTCGATCGCCGCCACCTTCCCCTCCGCGCTGTGGGCCATCAAGAAGCAGGGCACGCTGGCCGACGGCTGGATCGAGTTCGGCACCGTCATCCTCGTGGGCCTGGTCATGGTCGGGCTCGTGGTCTTCGTCGAGCAGGCCCAGCGCCGCATCCCCGTGCAGTACGCGAAGCGCATGATCGGCCGCCGGTCCTACGGCGGCACGTCGACGTACATCCCGCTGAAGGTGAACCAGGCCGGTGTGATCCCGGTCATCTTCGCCTCGTCGCTGCTCTACATCCCGGCGCTGATCGTGCAGTTCTCCAACTCGCAGGCGGGTTGGGCGACCTGGATCACGCAGAACCTGGCGGACACGGCGGCGCCCGCGCACATCACTCTCTACTTCTTCCTGATTGTCTTCTTCGCCTTCTTCTACGTGGCCATCTCCTTCAACCCCGAGGAAGTCGCCGACAACATGAAGAAGTATGGTGGCTTCATCCCGGGCATCCGGGCTGGCCGACCGACCGCTGAGTACCTGAGTTACGTACTCAACCGGATCACCTGGCCGGGTTCGCTGTATCTGGGGCTCATCGCTCTCGTGCCGACGATGGCGTTGGCTGGTTTCGGGGCAAACCAGAACTTCCCGTTCGGTGGCACCAGCATCCTGATCATCGTGGGTGTGGGGCTCGAGACGGTGAAGCAGATCGAGAGCCAGCTCCAGCAGCGCAATTACGAAGGGTTCCTCCGCTGATGCGTATCGTCCTCGTCGGGCCGCCGGGTGCCGGTAAGGGAACGCAGGCCACTCGCCTTGCCGAGAAGCTGCGCGTACCCCACATCTCCACGGGCGACCTGTTCCGCGCCAACATCAGCCAGCAGACGGAACTCGGGAAACTCGCGAAGTCCTACATGGACGCCGGCAACCTCGTCCCCGACGAGGTCACCATCGCCATGGCGAAGGACCGCATGGAGCAGCCGGACGCCGAGCGCGGCTTCCTGCTCGACGGTTTCCCGCGCAATGTCTCGCAGGCCGAGGCGCTGGACGAGCTTCTCACCACCGAGGGCATCAAGCTGGACGCGGTACTGGACCTGGAGGCCCCCGAGGAGGAGGTCGTCAAGCGGATCGCCGGCCGGCGCATCTGCCGCAACGACTCCTCGCACGTCTTCCACGTGACGTACAAGCAGCCGTCGAAGGACGGCGTCTGCGACGTCTGCGGCGGGGAGCTGTACCAGCGCGACGACGACTCCGAGGACACCGTCCGCACGCGGCTGGAGGTCTACCACACGCAGACCGAGCCGATCATCGACTACTACAAGGCGCAGGGTCTGGTCGTGACGATCGAGGCCATGGGCCCGGTGGCCGAGGTCACCGGCCGCGCGCTGGCGGCACTGAAGCGCGAGGACGGCGGCCAGTAGTCTCTGGCCCCGGTACGGCCGTGGGGGGCGCCCGGGCGCCCCCCCCCGGCGGGGGTGTTGGTATTTTTTATAAACCCCCGACGGTAAGCGATCGCCGGCCCCCCCCGGGGGGGGTGAAAGGACCCCCGCCCCACGCCCCAA
>NZ_JBIAHY010000004.1:210379-643300 GCF_042870975.1 Streptomyces sp. NPDC006259
CCTGCGGGCGGGTGGGGGGGGGGGGCGGGGCCCCGGGCCGGGGGGGGGCGCCACCGGCCGGGGGCGGGGGGCGCCTTTTTCCGCGGGCCCGGGGGGGGGGGGGGCCCCCCCCCGCCCCCCCACGGCCGTACTGTTGTGTACGTATGTCATCGACCGACCTGAGTGACGGAGAGCGCAGGCCCCCCATGGTGCAGATCAAGAGCCCCGAGCAGATCGCCAAGATGCGCGCGGCCGGCCTGGTCGTCGCCGCCATCCACGCGGCGACGCGCGAAGCCGCGGTGCCGGGGGCGACGACCAAGGACCTCGACGAGGTCGCCCGCAAGGTCCTCGCCGAGCACGGCGCGAAGTCGAACTTCCTCGGCTACGGCGGTTTCCCCGCGACCATCTGCACCTCCGTGAACGACGTCGTCGTCCACGGCATCCCCTCCGACGAGGTCGTCCTCAAGGACGGGGACGTGATCTCGATCGACTGCGGCGCGATCGTCGACGGCTGGCACGGCGACGCCGCCTACACGGCCTTCGTGGGCTCCGGTCACGCCCCGGAGCTGATCGAGCTGTCGCGGGTGACGGAGGAGTCGATGTGGGCCGGCATCGCGGCGATGAAGGCGGGCAACCGGCTGGTCGACGTGTCGCGGGCCATCGAGACGTACATCCGCCGTCAGCCGAAGCCGGGCGGTGGGCGCTACGGCATCATCGAGGACTACGGCGGCCACGGCATCGGCACCGAGATGCACATGGACCCGCACCTGCTGAACTACGTCGACCGCAGGCGGGGCAAGGGGCCCAAGCTGGTTCCCGGGTTCTGCCTGGCCATCGAGCCGATGGTGTCGCTGGGCACGCCGCGGACGGAGGTCCTCGCGGACGACTGGACCGTCATCACCACGGACGGGACCTGGTCGTCGCACTGGGAGCACTCGGTGGCGCTGACCGAGCAGGGGCCGCTGGTGCTGACCGCCGTGGACGGTGGCAGGGCGAAGCTGGCCGAGCACGGGGTCGTGGCCGCGCCGGACCCGTTGGGCTGAGGGCTCGCCGAGCGGGGGTTCGAGGTGTCTCGCCCCCGCCGCCCCTCCCCGCCCGAACCGGCGGACCACGCCCCACGCCGCACCCCGCCCCCTGGGCTCTCCCGTCCCGGAGCCCCCGTTCGGCTCCGGACCGGCCGCGTCCCCGATCGGCGGACGGGCTCGGGACTGCTTAAGGATCTCCCGCGATGGGCACACTTCCTCGATTCGTGTTTCCGGGTGCGCTGTCGTAGACTGACTCGTCGGCTCTTGTGCACCCGCATGTCTGTATGCGCCCGTAAGGGAAAGCCCAGGAGTCGATCAAGGTAGTCGATTCGAAGGGCGAAGCGTGGCCAAGAAGCAAGGTGCCATCGAGATCGAGGGCACTGTCGTCGAGTCTCTTCCGAACGCGATGTTCAGAGTTGAGCTCCAGAACGGCCACCAGGTCCTGGCGCACATCAGCGGCAAGATGCGCATGCACTACATCCGCATCCTCCCTGACGACCGGGTCGTGGTGGAGCTGTCTCCGTACGACCTCACGCGCGGCCGGATCGTCTACCGGTACAAGTAGATCTTGCCCAGGCTCCGTGCGTTCCCGCACGGGGTGACCGGCAACTGACCCGGAGAACCTCACATCCCATGAAGGTCAAGCCGAGCGTCAAGAAGATCTGCGACAAGTGCAGGGTGATCCGCCGTCACGGTCGGGTCATGGTCATCTGCGAGAACCCGCGGCACAAGCAGCGCCAGGGCTGATCGCACACCGACCGCACCCTCTGCATCACGCAGCATCTTCGCGCGACGCGAGCAGAACATGTTCATACGCAGAACCCAGACCTGTGGTCTGACACCCCCGGTTCGGAGGCCGGGGACCCAGTCCGTACCAAATCTTCCCAGGAAGAGGCCGGCGGCTGGGAGACGGTTCTGTGGAAGACCTCCGAAGATCACCAGGAGCCATTGAATGGCACGCGTTTCCGGTGTTGACATCCCGCGCGAAAAGCGCGTGGAGGTCGCCCTCACCTACGTGTTCGGCATCGGCCGGACCCTGTCCCAGGAGACGCTGGCCGCGACCGGCGTCGACCCCAACACCCGCGTTCGCGACCTCTCCGAGGAGCAGCTCGTCGCGATCCGCGAGTACGTGGACGCCAACATCAAGACCGAGGGTGACCTCCGTCGCGAGATCCAGGCCGACATCCGCCGCAAGGTGGAGATCGGTTCGTACCAGGGTCTCCGTCACCGTCGTGGTCTGCCCGTCCGCGGTCAGCGCACCAGCACGAACGCTCGTACCCGCAAGGGCCCGCGTCGCGCCATTGCCGGCAAGAAGAAGCCGGGCAAGAAGTAGTCCTCAGCGGACGCTTATCAGCGGTCTTCGCTGTAGGACCGACCACCTCCCGTAGGAGTATTAGATGCCCCCCAAGGGTCGTCAGGGCGCTGCCAAGAAGGTGCGCCGCAAGGAAAAGAAGAATGTCGCGCACGGCCAGGCGCACATCAAGAGCACGTTCAACAACACGATCGTGTCCATCACGGACCCGGCCGGAAACGTGATCTCGTGGGCCTCCGCCGGCCACGTCGGTTTCAAGGGCTCGCGCAAGTCCACGCCGTTCGCCGCGCAGATGGCCGCCGAGTCGGCTGCCCGTCGCGCGCAGGAGCACGGCATGCGCAAGGTCGACGTCTTCGTCAAGGGCCCGGGCGCCGGTCGTGAGACCGCCATCCGTTCCCTCCAGGCGACGGGCCTCGAGGTCGGCTCCATCCAGGACGTCACCCCGACCCCGCACAACGGTTGCCGTCCGCCGAAGCGCCGCCGCGTCTGACGCACCGGCCTGAGGCGGTTCGGCCGCCGGCCGGGGGTGTGGGGGTCGTCCCCCACATCGTGCGGCACGGTCGCCGTCCGCCGAAGCGCCGCCGCGTCTGACGCGGGGCTGCTCGTCGGACTGAGGTTGTCGGGCGGTACGGCTCCTTCGAGCCGTATCGCCCGTACCCTTGTCTCATATCAGGGCGTCAAATAGCGGGCGCCCCTGACAGAAGGAACGCACCATGCTGATTGCTCAGCGTCCCTCGTTGACCGAAGAGGTCGTCGACGAGTTCCGCTCCCGGTTCGTGATCGAGCCGCTGGAGCCGGGCTTCGGCTACACCCTCGGCAACTCCCTCCGCCGGACCCTCCTGTCCTCGATCCCGGGTGCGGCGGTCACGTCCATCCGTATCGACGGCGTGCTGCACGAGTTCACCACCGTGCCGGGCGTCAAGGAGGACGTCACCGACCTGATCCTCAACATCAAGCAGCTGGTCGTCTCCTCGGAGCACGACGAGCCGGTCGTGATGTACCTGCGCAAGCAGGGCCCGGGTCTGGTCACCGCCGCCGACATCGCGCCCCCGGCCGGTGTCGAGGTGCACAACCCCGACCTCGTCCTCGCCACGCTCAACGGCAAGGGCAAGCTGGAGATGGAGCTGACGGTCGAGCGTGGCCGCGGTTACGTCTCCGCCGTGCAGAACAAGCAGATCGGTCAGGAGATCGGGCGCATCCCGGTCGACTCGATCTACTCGCCGGTCCTCAAGGTCACGTACAAGGTCGAGGCGACGCGTGTCGAGCAGCGCACCGACTTCGACAAGCTGATCGTCGACGTCGAGACCAAGCAGGCGATGCGTCCGCGTGACGCCATGGCCTCCGCCGGTAAGACGCTGGTCGAGCTGTTCGGTCTCGCCCGCGAGCTGAACATCGACGCCGAGGGCATCGACATGGGCCCGTCCCCCACGGACGCCGCCCTCGCCGCTGATCTCGCCCTGCCGATCGAGGAGTTGGAGCTGACCGTTCGGTCGTACAACTGCCTCAAGCGTGAGGGCATCCACTCCGTGGGTGAGCTGGTCGCCCGTTCCGAGGCCGACCTGCTCGACATCCGCAACTTCGGTGCGAAGTCGATCGACGAGGTCAAGGCGAAGCTGGCCGGCATGAGCCTCGCGCTCAAGGACAGCCCGCCCGGATTCGACCCGACCGCCGCCGCCGACGCCTTCGGCGCGGACGACGACGCGGACGCGGGTTTCGTGGAGACCGAGCAGTACTGACCGGTTCCCGGGAGCGGGAGGGCCGTGCCTGATCGCACGGCTCCCCGCGCCCTTTCCGGGAGCGGCCCCACGGGGCCGCCGCCGGATCTCCGACGGGCGACCGCCCGCTCGGATACTGACTTCGGTACCTGATACGGCCGGGGCAGACACTGAGGAGAAAGACCATGCCGAAGCCCGCCAAGGGTGCCCGTCTGGGCGGCAGTGCCGCGCACGAGAAGATGCTTCTCGCGAACCTCGCGAAGCAGCTGTTCGAGCACGGCCGCATCACCACCACCGAGGCGAAGGCCCGCCGTCTGCGGCCGTACGCCGAGCGTCTGGTCACCAAGGCGAAGAAGGGTGACCTTCACAACCGCCGCCAGGTGCTCCAGGTCATCTCGGACAAGGGCATCGTGCACACGCTCTTCACCGAGATCGGCCCGCGCTACGAGAACCGTCCGGGTGGCTACACCCGTATCACCAAGATCGGTAACCGCCGTGGCGACAACGCGCCCATGGCTGTCATCGAGCTGGTCGAGGCGCTGACGGTGGCGCAGCAGGCGACCGGTGAGGCCGAGGCCGCGACCAAGCGCGCGGTCAAGGAAGACGGCCTGAAGAAGGACGAGGCCGCCGAGGCCAAGTCCGACGAGGTCGTCGAGGACGCCGCCGAGGCCAAGGCCGAGGACGCGTCCGAGGAGTCGAAGGACGCCTGAGGCTCTGCCTTGCGTCTGAGCGGGTCCGCCCTTCGGGGCGGGCCCGCTCTCGCGTTGTCGAGAGGATCTAGGGGTGAGTGACGAAGTACGGCCCGGGTTCGTGCGGGTGCGGCTGGACCTGTCCTACGACGGGACGGAGTTCTCCGGGTGGGCCAAGCAGGCCGGCGGGCGGCGGACCGTTCAGGGGGAGATCGAGGACGCCCTGCGTACGGTCACCCGGTCGAGGGAGACGTACGAGCTGACCGTGGCCGGGCGCACCGACGCCGGTGTGCACGCGCGGGGGCAGGTCGCGCACGTCGATCTGCCGCGCGAGGTCTGGGTGGAGCATCACGCCAAGCTGCTCAAGCGGCTCGCCGGGCGGCTGCCCAAGGACGTACGGGTGTGGGCGCTGCGGGAGGCGCCCGGTGGCTTCAACGCGCGTTTCTCGGCGGTCTGGCGGCGGTACGCGTACCGGGTCACCGACAACCCGGGCGGGGTGGACCCGCTGCTGCGCGGGCACGTCCTCTGGCACGACTGGCCCCTCGACGTCGACGTCATGAACGAGGCCGCCGGGCGGCTGCTCGGGGAGCACGACTTCGCCGCCTACTGCAAGCGGCGGGAGGGGGCGACCACGATCCGTACGCTCCAGGAGCTGAGTCTGGTGCGCGGTGACGACGGGATCGTCACGGCGACCGTGCGGGCCGACGCCTTCTGCCACAACATGGTGCGCTCCCTGATCGGGGCGCTGCTGTTCGTGGGGGACGGGCACCGGGGTCCCGAGTGGCCGGGAAAGGTGCTGGCCGCGGGCGTGCGGGACTCGGCGGTGCACGTCGTACGGCCGCACGGGCTGACGCTGGAGGAGGTCGGCTATCCGGCCGACGAGCTGCTGGCCGCGCGCAGCAAGGAGGCGCGGAACAGGCGGACGCTGCCCGGGGCCGGGTGTTGCTGACCCGCCCCCGGGGAGGGGGTCACTGGTTCGCCGCCGCCGATGCCTGGGTCTCGCCGCGGCGGCGGATCTGCTGGAAGGCGAACTGCGCGAGGCCGTCCCCGGCGGCGAAGACCTGGGTGTCCTTCGTCGTCACGTCCTTGCCGTCGGTGAAGCCCGTGATCGTGAAGTAGGCGTAGCGGCCGTAGGAGTTGGTCGTGGAGCGGCAGATCGCGCCGGCGCAGAAGGACTTGGCGCCGGTGCCGGTCAGCGCCTTGATGATGCTGGTCTTGTCGGCCTGCCCCTTGGCCTTGAGGGCCTGGGCCTCGGTGTCGAAGACGGCCACGCCGACCGTCACCGCGATGCCGTCCTTGACGTACGTGACGCGCATCAGGCGGGTGCAGCCGTTGTCGGTCAGCACCTTGGGCAGGGTGCCCTGGGCGGCGGTGACGCAGTTGGTGGTGTCGGCCTTCGCGGCCTTCTTGTAGACGGCCGAGCCCATCGTCAGCTGCCGGCCCGGGAACATGATGTCCGGGCCGTTGGGCGCGCTGTCCTTGGCCTTGCTGGAGACGAACTCCTTCGGGTCCAGCGGCGGCGGGGCGCTGGTCGGGGCGAAGGACGGGGTCGCGGACACGCTCGGCAGGTCGGCGGTGGCGGGCAGCGAGGAGGGCTTGCCGGACGCGCCGTCACCGCCGTTCGCCGACACCACGGCCATGGCCACGGCGGTGCCGACGCCGAGCGTCGCGAGCACGCCCCCGCCTATCAGCAGCAGCCGGCGGCGCTTGTTGCGCGACTCCGACGCCTCGGCGAGCGCGGCCCAGTCCGGCGACGGCCCCGTGGAGCCGCTGGTCCACGGCTGCTGGGAGTTCGGTTTCCAGGGATCCCACTGGGACGGAGGTCCCCCCTGCCCATAGCTCATGGGCCGCATCTTAGACGGGGCCGGAGGTGTGCTGTTCCGCCTCAACCGGCTGCGCTGCCCCTAGCGTTCAGGGAATGAGTACGGGCAAAGACGACATCTCAGGGTGGTTGGTGCGGCGTTCCCCCTGGCCGCCGTGGCTGGGGCTGGTGGCGGTGCTGGGCGCGCTCGCGGGGCATGTGGCGCGGGCCACCCCCGACGGCGGCATGGACAACGCCATCGTCGTCCGGGCGGCACACGCCTGGCTGGCGGGCCGGTCGCCGTACGACGATCCGCACTTCCTGTATCTGCCGGGCGCGGTGCTCGCCGCCGTACCGCAGGCGCTGCTGCCGCCGGGGGCGCTGCGGGTGCTGGTGCCGTCGGCGGTCGTGGCCCTGCTGGTGGGCGGCTGGGTGTGCGCGCTGCGGCTGCACCGGGTGCCGTTGGGCAGCCGGCTGGCGGTGCTGGGGCTGACCGTGCTCGCGGCCGGCTTCGCGCCCTTCGGGCACCTGGTGCGGCTGGGCAACTGGACGGCGACGGCGGTCCTGGCCCTGCCCCTGGTGCTGCTGCTGGGGAGCCGGGGCCGCTGGACGGCGGCGGGCGCGGTGCTCGGCACGGCCCTGGCGCTGAAGCCGCTGCTGGCCCCGCTGGCGCTGCTGTTCCTCTTCGCGGGCCGCTGGAAGGCGCTCGCCGTCGCGGCCGCGGTGCCGGCGCTGGCCTCCGGCGTCTGCGCCCTGCTGCTGCCCGACCCGGCCGGCTTCTTCACCCGGACGCTGCCTTTCCTGCTGCACGGCCAGGACGCCTTCGTACGGCTCTACGAGGCCTCCCCGGGGGCGGTGCTGCCGCGGCTGGGGGTGCCGCGGTTCGCGGCCCGGACGCTCGCGCTGGGGGCCTGTGCGGCCGGGCTGGTCGCGGCGTACCGGCGCTGGACCCGTGCCGATCCGGGTCCGCTGAGGCTCTCGGAGACGGCGGCGGGGCTGATGCTGTCGGTGTTCCTGGTCTCACGGCCGTCGTACGACCACTATCTGGTCGTCGTCGTGCCGGTGCTGCTGGCCGGGCTGCCGTACGGGGGATCGGTGGCGCGCGGGCCGTGGTTCTGGCTCGCGTGGGTGCCGCAGCTACCCGGTCTGAGCTGGCCTTATCTGGAGCAGGTGCAGCGTCGGGCCTTCCGGGACGCGGTGACGTTGTGCGTCCTGGCGGCGGCGGTGGCCGTCCGTTCGGTCCGTCCGGCGTCGGGGGGAGAGGCCGACCGGGCCGGGAACCGGGAGGCGGGGGCGGCGCCCCCGAGCGGCGATCACATTTACACTGGGTGAGAAGAGAGCAGGGGACCCAGGCGTTCAAAGGCCTCGTTTTGACCAGGCCGAGTCGCCGAAGGTATCCTGCATCTTCGTTGTGTATTGGCTTGCTCATTCTCACGGGACGGGCCCTTACACCGGTCCACCGGGCCGATGACCAGCGACCTGCACGCGGTATGCGTCACCGCAGTGCGGTCAGGGCTGTCGTGATCGTCTTCGGTGACCTTGTCAGGACCACTCACTCGAAGCGAAGGCTACGAACCGTGCGTACGTACAGCCCCAAGCCCGGCGATGTGACGCGCCAGTGGCACGTCATCGACGCTCAGGACATCGTCCTGGGTCGTCTCGCCGCCACCACCGCATCCATCCTGCGCGGCAAGCACAAGCCGATCTACGCCCCTCACGTCGACACCGGTGACTTCGTCATCATCATCAACGCCGACAAGGTGCACCTGTCCGGCAACAAGCGGACCCAGAAGATGGCCTACCGCCACTCCGGCTACCCGGGTGGCCTGCGCTCCGTCCGTTACGACGAGCTGCTGGACAAGAACCCCGAGAAGGCCATCGAGAAGGCCGTCAAGGGCATGCTCCCGAAGAACACGCTGGGCCGTCAGATGCTCTCGAAGCTGAAGGTCTACAGGGGTGACCAGCACCCGCACGGCGCGCAGCAGCCGCAGCCGTTCGAGATCACCCAGGTCGCGCAGTAAGTCCGGCCACACCACCCCAAGCTGAAGAGAATCTGAGGAGAACCGTGGCCGAGACCACTGCTGAGCAGCCGCTCGAAGAGCTTGACATCGACAGCTACACCACCGAGTCCGAGGTGCCCGTCGAGGGCGAGTACACCTCGGAGTCGCTGGCCGGCCGTTTCGGCGACCCGCAGCCGGCCGCCGGCCTGGGCCGTCGCAAGAACGCCATCGCCCGCGTCCGGATCGTCCCGGGCACCGGCAAGTGGAAGATCAACGGTCGCACCCTCGAGGACTACTTCCCGAACAAGGTGCACCAGCAGGAAGTCAACGAGCCGTTCAAGGTCCTCGAGCTCGAGGGTCGTTACGACGTCATCGCCCGCATCGCCGGTGGCGGTGTCTCCGGTCAGGCCGGTGCGCTCCGTCTCGGTGTCGCCCGCGCGCTGAACGAGGCCGACGTCGACAACAACCGCGGCGCCCTGAAGAAGGCCGGCTTCCTCACGCGTGACGACCGTGCGGTCGAGCGCAAGAAGGCCGGTCTCAAGAAGGCCCGCAAGGCCCCGCAGTACAGCAAGCGTTAAGCTTCGCTGCCTGCTCGTACGGGATGCGGGCCGGTCGGCCCGCTCCTCCGTACTCCGAACGCCCCGGCGGCACGCCACAGTGCCGTCGGGGCGTTCGTTTTCTCATAGCTGTGGGCGTATAACGGCACAAGGTGCTCAAAGGCTTGTGTGATCGGATGTTCAGGGCATCACCTGCCTGAACGCGGGAGCCGCCGCTGGTCCACCGACGCGCCGCACTGCTTTCGAAACTGACGCTTCCTCAGGAGGACAAGTGGGACGACTCTTCGGCACGGACGGCGTGCGCGGTGTCGCCAACGTGGATCTCACGGCCGAGATGGCGCTCGGCCTCTCCGTCGCGGCGGCGCACGTGCTGGCCGAGGCCGGCACCTTCGCGGGTCACCGGCCGGTGGCGGTCGTCGGACGGGATCCGCGTGCCTCCGGGGAGTTCCTGGAAGCGGCCGTCGTGGCCGGCCTGGCCAGCGCGGGCGTCGACGTCCTGCGGGTCGGCGTGCTGCCGACGCCCGCGGTCGCCTACCTGACCGGCTCGCTCGGCGCCGACCTCGGCGTGATGCTCTCCGCCAGCCACAACGCCATGCCGGACAACGGCGTGAAGTTCTTCGCCCGCGGCGGCCACAAGCTCGCCGACGAGCTGGAGGACCGGATCGAGGCGGTCTACGACGAGCACCGCACCGGCGCCCCCTGGGACCGTCCGACCGGCGCCGGCGTCGGTCGGGTGCGCGCGTACGACGAGGGATTCGACCGGTACGTCGCCCACCTGATCGCCGTACTGCCGAACCGGCTCGACGGGCTGAAGATCGTCCTCGACGAGGCCCACGGTGCCGCCGCCCGGGTCTCGCCCGAGGCCTTCACGCGGGCCGGCGCCGAGATCGTGACGATCGGCACCGAGCCGGACGGGCTCAACATCAACGACGGCTGTGGCTCCACCCACCTGGACAAGCTGAAGGCCGCCGTCGTCGAGCACGGGGCCGCCCTCGGCATCGCGCACGACGGTGACGCCGACCGCTGCCTCGCCGTGGACCACACCGGCGAGGAGATCGACGGGGACCAGATCCTCGCCGTGCTCGCGCTCGCGATGAAGGAGCGGGGCGCCCTGCGCTCGGACACCGTCGTCGCCACCGTCATGTCCAACCTCGGCTTCAAACTGGCCATGGAACGTCAGGGCATCTCGCTCGTCCAGGCCGCCGTGGGCGACCGGTACGTGCTGGAGGAGATGAAGCAGCACGGGTACGCCCTCGGCGGTGAGCAGTCCGGGCACGTGATCATCCTCGACCACGCGACCACCGGTGACGGCACGCTGACCGGGCTCATGCTGGCGGCGCGGGTCGCCGAGAGCGGACGGACGCTTCGGGAGCTGGCGTCCGTCATGGAGCGGCTGCCGCAGGTGCTGATCAACGTCCCCGACGTGGACAGGTCGCGGGTCGCCAGTTCGGCCGACCTCGCGGCCGCGGTCGGCGAGGCGGAGCGTGAACTGGGCGCCACCGGGCGGGTTCTGCTGCGGCCCTCCGGCACCGAGCCGCTGGTCCGGGTGATGGTGGAGGCGGCGGACATCGACCAGGCCCGCTCCGTCGCGGGGCGGCTGGCCGACGTGGTGAAGTCGGCGCTCGGCTAGGGTCTTTCGTTCGGATCGGGCCGGACCCCGCGGGGCCCGGCCCGATCCGCGGGGGAGGCCCTAGTTCCCGGGGCGGTTCTCGGCGGCGGGCTGTGCGGCGCGGGCCGCGGCGCTGTGATGCTGCCGGCCCCAGAGCCACTTCTGCGTCAGCAGGGTCAGGGTCCCCGCCAGGATGATGCCCAGCAGGTTGAGCAGGAGTTGTTCCGAGGACCGCAGGGTCTGGTTGGTGTCGCCGTAGATGAGGGCCACGGCCGCGTTGGCGGCGGCCGGGACCGTGGTGACCGAGATGGCGACGCCGACGAGGGCGCCCGACTTCGCCGACGTGAGCGAGAGGGTGCCGGCGGCTCCGGCGAGGACCGCCACGACGAAGGAGAACCAGTCCGGGGCGTAGATGAAGCCCGTGTTCGGGCGGTCGGCCTCCAGTTGGTCCTTGGTGAACAGACCCACGGCGTCCATGAAGAAGCTGAACCCCACCGTGACCGCCATCGCCGCCGCGAAGCCCACCAGCAGGGCGATCAGGGAACGCAGCGCCAGGCGTGGGGCGCGCTGCACGGCCGCCGTGCAGATGCCGGCCAGGGGGCCGAACTCCGGTCCGACCGCCATCGCGCCCACGATCAGGATCGCGTTGTCGAGCACCACACCGCAGGCCGCGATCATCGTGGCCAGCGTGATGAAGGCGACGTAGGTGACCGAGAGCGTCGACTCCTCGTGGGTGGCGTCCACCAGGTGCTCCCACAGGACCGCGTCGGCGGCCTCGCCCGGAGCGTCGGCCTCGGCCTTGTCGGCCCGCGCGGACAGTGACAGGTCGATGTTCTCCACGGCGATCGAGCCGGTCTCTTCCAGGCCCAGTTCCTGGAGCCCGCTGAGGAGTTGGTCGCCCGCCTCGCGGGCCACGTCGCACATCACGACGTCGCCCTCGGGGTCGCGGGCGGCGCCCGGCATCACCACGAGGTGGGTGGTGCCGACCGTGTTCTCGATCAGGCGGACCGCGTCGGCGGTGCTGTCGGGCGGGGTGATCAGGCGCAGGTGCAGCATGGCGCCCTTTCTAACAGGCTCGGGGCACGGCTCGCCCAGGTGTGCGGCGGTCCCGGGTCACAGCTTGCGCAGGCTCAGCCGCTGCACCTTGTGGTCGGGGCCCTTGCGGAGGACGAGGGCGGCCCGGCCGCGGGTGGGGGCGATGTTCTCCACCAGGTTGGGCTTGTTGATGGTGCGCCACATCGTGCGGGCGTAGTCGAGCGCCTCGTCCTCGGAGACCTGGGTGTACTTGCGGAAGTACGAGTCGGGGTCCTGGAAGGCGGTCGCGCGCAGCTTGCGGAACCGGTTGAGGTACCAGCGCTCGACGTCCTCCACGCGCGCGTCGACGTACACGCTGAAGTCGAAGTAGTCGGCGAGGCCGACGCGGGTGCGGCCGTCCTTGCCGGGGAGCGCGGGCTGCAGGACGTTCAGGCCCTCGACGATGAGGATGTCGGGGCGCCGGACCGTGAGGCGGCGGTCGGGGACGATGTCGTAGATCAGGTGGGAGTAGACGGGGGCGGTGACCTCGTCCTTCCCGGCCTTGATGTCGGCGACGAAACGGGTGAGGGCGCGGCGGTCGTAGGACTCGGGGAAGCCCTTGCGCGACATCAGGCCGCGGGACTCCAGCTCCCTGGTGGGGAGCAGGAAGCCGTCGGTGGTGACCAGCTCGACGCGGGGGTGTTCCGGCCAGCGGGAGAGGAGGGCCTGGAGGAGGCGGGCGACCGTGGACTTGCCCACCGCCACCGAGCCGGCGACTCCGATGACGAACGGGGTGCCGGACTGGGAACCCTGTTCGCCGAGGAAGGTGTTCAGGGCCGAGCGCAGGCCGTCGGTGGCGCCCACGTAGAGGTTCAGCAGGCGGGACAGCGGGAGGTAGATGTCACGGACCTCGTCGAGGTCGATGACGTCACCGAGGCCGCGCAGCTGTTCGACCTCTTCGGCGGTCAGGGGCTGCGGCGTTTTGTCGCGCAGCGCGCTCCACTCGGAGCGGGTGAGGTCGAGGTAAGGAGTCGCCTCCGGCCTGTGCCGGTGGGCGCTCCGGGGTATCGAGGAGACCGGAGAGATCACAGTCCATTGTTAACGGAGTTTGAACGGGATGACAGGTGGGATCCGTCACCCCTGCCCACTCCCGTGGAAATTTCCGAAATCGGGCACGTGGAGGCCCTTTCGGAACGCTTCCCCGCCGTACGCTGCCGGGCATGTGTGGAATCGTGGGATACGTGGGGTCTCAGTCGGCGCTCGAGGTCGTCATGGCCGGACTGAAACGGCTGGAGTACCGGGGGTACGACTCGGCGGGTGTCGCCGTCCTGGCGGACGGGGGGCTCGCCGCCGCCAAGAAGGCGGGCAAACTCGTCAATCTGGAGAAGGAGCTGGCGGCCCGGCCGCTGCCGACCGCGACGACGGGCCTCGGGCACACGCGGTGGGCCACGCACGGCGGTCCCACCGACGCCAACGCCCATCCCCACCTCGACAACGCCGGACGGGTCGGCGTCGTGCACAACGGGATCATCGAGAACTTCGCCGTGCTGCGGGCCGAACTGGCCGGGCGCGGGCACGAGCTGCTCTCCGAGACCGACACCGAGGCCGTGGCCCATCTGCTCGCCGAGGAGTACTCCGGCACCGGCGACCTCGCGGAGGCCATGCGGCTGGTGTGCCGACGGCTGGAGGGGGCGTTCACGCTGGTCGCCGTGCACGCCGACGAGCCGGGCGTGGTGGTCGGGGCGCGCCGGAACTCGCCGCTGGTGGTGGGCGTCGGGGAGGGTGAGGCCTTTCTCGCCTCGGACGTCGCCGCGTTCATCGCCCACACGCGCTCGGCGATCGAGCTGGGTCAGGACCAGGTGGTGGAGCTGCGGCGGGACGGGGTGACGGTCACCGGCTTCGACGGCCGTCCGGCCGAGGTGCGCTCCTACCACGTCGACTGGGACGCGTCGGCCGCCGAGAAGGGGGGTCATGAGCACTTCATGCTCAAGGAGATCGCCGAGCAGCCCAAGGCCGTCGCCGACACCCTGCTCGGCCGGATCGACGTCTCCGGGGCGCTGACCCTCGACGAGGTGCGGATCCCGGACGCCGAGCTGCGGGAGGTCGACAAGGTCGTCATCGTCGCCTGCGGCACGGCGTTCCACGCGGGGCTGATCGCCAAGTACGCCATCGAGCACTGGACGCGGATCCCGTGCGAGGTGGAGCTGGCCAGTGAGTTCCGGTACCGGGACCCCATCCTGGGGGCGCGGTCGCTGGTGATCGCGATCTCGCAGTCCGGCGAGACCATGGACACCCTGATGGCCCTGCGGCACGCCCGCGAGCAGGGCTCCAAGGTGCTGGCGATCTGCAACACCAACGGGTCGACGATCCCGCGCGAGTCGGACGCGGTGCTCTACACCCACGCCGGACCCGAGGTGGCCGTCGCCTCCACCAAGGCGTTCCTGACGCAGCTGGTGGCCTGCTATCTCGTCGCCCTGTACCTCGGCCAGGTGCGCGGCACCCAGTGGGGGGACGAGATCCGGGCCGTCGTGCGGGACCTGGCGCGGATCTCCGGGGAGGTCGAGCGGGTGCTGGAGACCATGGAGCCGGTGCGGGAGCTGGCACGCTCGCTCGCCGACAAGAACACCGTGCTGTTCCTCGGGCGGCATGTGGGCTACCCGGTGGCGCTGGAGGGCGCGCTGAAGTTGAAGGAGCTGGCGTACATGCACGCCGAGGGCTTCGCGGCCGGTGAGCTGAAGCACGGGCCGATCGCGCTCATCGAGGAGGACCTGCCGGTCGTCGTGGTGGTGCCGTCCCCGCGGGGGCGGTCCGTGCTGCACGACAAGATCGTCTCCAACATCCAGGAGATCCGGGCGCGGGGCGCGCGGACGATCGTGATCGCGGAGGAGGGGGACGAGGAGGTCGTGCCCTACGCCGACCACCTCGTCCGGATTCCCGTGACGCCGACCTTGTTGCAGCCGCTGGTGGCGACGGTGCCCCTGCAGGTGTTCGCGTGCGAGCTGGCCACGGCGCGGGGCAACGAGGTGGACCAGCCGCGGAACCTGGCGAAGTCGGTCACGGTGGAGTGAGGCGGGGCACCGTCCCACCGGCGGACGCGCTCGCGGGAACGGCGTCCGGCGGCGGGACGGCGGTCGCCCCGGTCAGTCGCGGGCCTGCTTGCGGCGCAGGTTCGCCGTGCGCGTCCAGCGGAGCAGGGCCAGCTCCAGGGCGATGATCCCCAGCGTCCCGCCGATCGGCGGTATGCGGCCCTCGTTGATCCGGTCGACGATCAGGTACACGCCGAGCGCGGCCCAGGCCACGGCCACCACCGCCAGCAGGACGACGACGGCCGCCCAGCCCCAGCCGCCCGCCCGGCTCCGCTTGACGGCGGCCTCCGGGGCCGGCTCGCGCGGCTGCGGGATCTGTTCGGGGTCGCGGGCCGGCATCGGCACGACGGACTCGGCGGGGACCCCCGCGTCCAGGACGGCGACGCGTTCGGCGGTGACGCCCTCGTAGAGGGTCGGTTCGACGGTGACCGCGAAGCCGTCGTGGCCGGTGAGCGCGCGGGCGCCGTCGGGCCTGGTGGTCATCGCGGCGCAGGCGTCGTAGCGGACCGTGACCGGGCCCCTCGGGGTCGTCAGGGTGACGCCCTCGGTGCCGATGACCAGCGTGACCCGGTCGTCCTCCCGAGAGGGGTGCCGGGTGCCGGTGACGCTCGTCGGGGAGACCTGGGGGGCCAGGGTGAAGCCCGCCCAGTCCACGCCCCGGCCGGGCACCTGGAGCAGGGCGGCGTCCCAGGTCTGCCGGGCCACCTCGTGCAGGTCGGCGACCGTGACCGCGTTCAGCTCCGCCTTGTGCTGCTCGGGGGAGAGGATCCGGTGCCCCAGCAGCAGGTTCAGCGCGTACGACGGGAGGCTGGCCGCGCCCAGGTCGGGAGTGTCGTACATCTTGAGGAGCCTGCCGCGCGCGGAGTCCAGTTCGGACTGCTCGATGCGGCCCGCCCGCAGCCGGGCGAGGGTGTCGACGAAGCCGCCGACGACCGCGTCCTGCTTGTGCGGCAGGGAGTCCGCGTGGGCGGTCAGGGTGGCGAACTCGGCGTCGCGCGGGGAGTAGTCGGCCTCCGCGGTGTAGGAGAAGCCGCCCTCCTGGCGCAGGTCCTGGAAGAGGGCCCGGCCGAGGACGTCCGCGAAGACGGAGGCCGCGGTGGAGCGGCGCAGCACCGAGGTCAGGACGACGTGGCCGTCGTCGCCGTGGATGTAGGCCGGGGTGACGGGCAGCGCGCTGGTCGCGGCGGGGGCCGGCCGGCGGGTACCCGCGGGCAGGCCGAGGTCGAGGCCGTCCGGTACCCGGTCGCCGGCGATCCACAGCACCGCGTTGTCCCGGGTGAAGCGGGTCTCGGCCCAGTGCCGGACCCGGTCCGGGGTGAGGCCCCAGGTGCCCAGCTCGTTGTAGCTGGACAGGCCGTAGCCCTGGGCGCCGTAACGCCACAGGGCGAGCGGCGAGTTGGGGCCGCTGCCGCGGCTCGCCGCCTCCGTGCGCAGGATCTCCTTCTCGGTCTCCAGCCGGTCCATCGGCAGGTCCCGCAGGCCCGCGCACACGCTGTTGAGGTAGGTGACGACCTCCTCTTCGCTGCCCGTGACGTGGAAGAGGGTGTACGCGTTCGCCGTCGCGCCGTTGTAGTGCAGGTCGGACAGGCCCAGGCGGTACAGGGCGAGGTGCTCGACGAGATGGGTGATCCCCGCGGTGGCCAGGGTCTCGTCGGCGCGGCCCACCCGGAAGAACAGGCCGGCGGTGACCTCGTTGCCGGAGCCGGCGGCGTAGAGGGTGGGGATGCCCTGGGTGGTGGTGTGCGAGAGCAGACCGTCGAGGGCGGCGAGGCCGCTCTGGTCGTGCAGGTCGGTGGTCATGTGCCGGTGCCCCCTCAGGCCTGTGTCGCGAGCTTGCGGAACGTCAGGAACGACGCCTTCGGGTCGCCCGTGTACTGCCACGGGAACTCCGTGGCCCGGTCGCCGAGGAAGGCGAAGTGCGGGGCCGCGTCGGCGTGGTGGCCGCCGATGGAGAAGGCGAACGCGAAGGCGCTGTGCGCGCCGACGGAGTCCCAGTCGGGGCGGTAGGCCGGGTGCAGGACCGAGACCTGCGCGGCGAAGCGCAGGTCGTCGCGGACCGGCACGCCCCGCATGTAGGCCGTGCCGTCCGCGCCCGCCAGGTCCAGCCAGTGCTCGATGTGGGCGAGCGCCACGGCGGTCGCCGGGACGGAGCCGTCCGGCGCGGCCGTCGCGCACTCGCGGGCGAAGCCGTGTGCGGCCTCCCAGGAGCCGCCCCACTTGGGGCAGACCTGCTGGAGCAACTGGGTCTGCGCGCGGTAGTGGTGGGGGTGGTGGGCGGCCAGCCGGTCGTAGCGGCGGCGCGCCTCGGCCTGCCCCAGCTGGAGACCGCGCGCGGTGGTCAGCCGCACCGTCCAGGCGGGGGCGTACGCCGGCTGCTCCGCACACACCTCGATCAGCAGCTGCTCGGCCCGGCGCAGCCAGGAGTGGAACTGCTCGAACTGGTCCTGCGAGACGTGCTGCGCGCGGGCGCCGCTGCGGATGTCCCAGCCGATGTGGACGTACCGCTCGGCGAGCAGGGTGCGCGGCAGCGGGTCGCCGGGGAGTTCGGCCGCCGCCCGCTCCAGCATGGTCTCGACGCCGGGGATCTCGGCGAGGACGGACGACGCCGTGGAGACCTTGGCGACGGAGTCCAGTCCCGAGACGAACGCCCGGACCGCGGGCCAGTCGCCGGCGAGCGCGGCCGTGCGCAGCGGGATCAACTCGGGTGTGTTGTCGTACGGGTCGAACGTCGGTCCCGGCGAGCCCGTGGATCTGCCGCTGGTGGTACTGCTCATGCCCCCGCCCCCTGTGATGCCGTCCGCGCGCGCCGACTGGCCCCCCAGGGCGCGGGCGGTGAAGTGTTGGTGTGACGTGTGTGTGCGATGCGTGCGACCCGGTGATCGGGTCCGATCGAGTCGCCGCAGGCTAGCAGTCCCCTACGACAGTCGCGTGGGCGACCGGGGCGGGTGGTCGCCCGGCCGTAGGGTGCTCGGCATGAGCATCATCGGGGTCGGCATCGACGTGGCCGAGATCGACCGGTTCGCGGCATCGCTGGAACGTACGCCCGGACTGGCCCGGCGCCTCTTCCTCGACAGCGAGTTGCTGCTGCCGAGCGGGGACCGGCGGGGTGCCGCCTCGCTCGCGGCCCGGTTCGCGGCGAAGGAGGCCCTCGCCAAGGCGCTGGGCGCTCCCGCGGGCCTGCTGTGGACCGACGCGGAGGTGTACGTGGAGGACAGCGGGCAGCCGCGGCTGCGGGTGCGGGGGAGCGTCGCCGCGCGCGCCGCCCAACTGGGCGTGCGGTCCTGGCACGTGTCGCTCAGTCATGACGCCGGTGTCGCCTCGGCGGTGGTGGTCGCGGAGGGATAGCGGGCGCGGGGCGGGTCCGTGTCCGGCGGGGGGACCGGTGTTTGACTGGGTGCATGCGTACTGCCTATTGCGTGGACACGGTTCGGGCCGCCGAGCGGGACCTGATGGCACGGCTCCCGGAGGGGGCCCTCATGCAGCGGGCCGCCGCCGGGCTCGCCGCCGCCTGTGCCGATCTGATGGGGCGGGTGTACGGGCGCCGGGTCGTCCTCCTCGTCGGCAGCGGCGACAACGGGGGTGACGCGCTGTACGCCGGAGCCCGGCTGGCCCGGCGCGGCGCGGGGGTGACGGGCGTCCTGCTCTCTCCCGCGCGCACGCACGCCGGCGGGCTGGCCGCCCTGCGGCGGGCCGGTGGCCGGACGGTGGCGCCGCAGGACGCCGACGGGCCGATCCGACGGGCCGACCTCGTCCTCGACGGCATCGTCGGGATCGGCGGGCGGGGCGGACTGCGCCCGGACGCGGCGCGGCTCGCCGCGCTGGCCGACGGGGCCCGCGCCGCCGTCGTCGCCGTCGACCTGCCCAGCGGTGTGGAGGCCGACACGGGGGAGGTGCGGGGTGCCGCCGTGCGGGCCGACCTGACCGTGACGTTCGGGACGCACAAACCGGCCCTGCTGGTCGATCCGGCCCGCGAGTACGCCGGATCGGTAGGGCTCGTCGACATCGGCCTCGACCTCCCCGGCGAACCCGATCTGGAGGCCCTCCAGCACGCCGACGTGGCCCGCCTGTTGCCCGTGCCGGGCGCCGAGAGCGACAAGTACCGGCGCGGGGTCGTCGGGATCGCCGCCGGATCCGCGCGCTATCCGGGCGCCGCCGTGCTCGCGGTGGCCGGCGCGCTGCGGGGCGGGGCCGGGGCCGTACGGTACGTCGGGCCCGCCGGGCAGTCCGTCCTGGCGCGCTACCCCGAGACGCTCGTGTCCGACCAGGGGCCCGAGCGGGCCGGGCGGGTGCAGGCGTGGGTCGTCGGGCCCGGTGCCGGCGACGACGCGGGAACCGTGGCGCAGGTGCTCGCCTCGGACGTGCCCGTGCTGATCGACGCGGACGGGCTGCGGCTCGCCGAGGTGGGCGCGGTGCGCGGGCGTACGGCGCCGACGCTGATGACTCCGCACGCCGGGGAGGCGGCGGCGCTGCTGGGGGTGGCGCGGGAGGAGGTCGAGGCGGGGCGGCTGGCCGCGGTCCGGGAGCTGGCGGGGCGCTACGGGGCCGCCGTGCTGCTGAAGGGGGCCACGACGGTGGTCGCGGCGGCGGGGGGCGGGGGCGCGGTGCGGGTCAACGCGACGGGGACGCCGTGGCTGGCCACGGCGGGCAGCGGGGACGTGCTGTCGGGGGTGGCGGGATCGCTGCTGGCGTCGGGGCTGCCGGCGGTGGACGCGGGAAGCGCCGGGGCGTACCTGCACGGGCTGGCGGGGCGGTTCGCGGCGGCGGGGGCGCCGGTGGGGGCGCACGAGGTGGCGGAGGCGGTGGCGGGCGCCTGGCGGGACGTCGTACGGGGGTGACGGCGGGGAGGCTGTCGCGCCCCCGCCGTCGCTCACGCCGTCCGGCCCCGGGGCGCGGCCCGAGGGGGCGGCGGTCGGCGGATCCGGCCCGGCTCTTAGGGCGTGTCCGCAGGCTCTGAGAGACTGGGCTCGATGAGTGAGACTGCACAGCCGACCGCCGCCCCGCAGCGTGCCCGTGCCGAGATCGATCTGGCCGCGCTGCGGGCCAACGTGCGCGCGCTGCGCGCGAAGGCGCCCGGCGCGGCGTTCATGGCCGTGGTGAAGGCCGACGGATACGGCCACGGCGCGGCCGCCTGTGCCCGCGCCGCCGTCGACGCGGGCGCCGGCTGGATCGGCACCGCCACTCCGGAGGAGGCGCTCGCGCTGCGCGCGGGCGCGGGCCTGCCGGCGGACGTCCGGATCATGTGCTGGCTGTGGACGCCGGGCGGGCCCTGGCGGGAGGCCGTCGAGGCGGACCTGGACGTGTCCGTGAGCGGCCTGTGGGCGCTGCGCGAGGTCGTCGAGGGGGCACGGCTCGCCGGGCGGGCCGCCCGTGTCCAGCTGAAGGCCGACACCGGCCTCGGACGCAACGGCTGCCAGCCCGCCGACTGGCCCGAACTGGTCGCCGAGACGCTGCGCGCCGAACGCGAGGGCCTGGTCCGGATCACCGGCCTGTGGTCCCACTTCGCCTGCGCCGACGAGCCCGGCCACCCTTCGATCGCCGCCCAGCTCGCCCGCTTCCGCGAGATGTTGGCGTACGCCGAGGGGCGGGGCGTACGGCCCGAGGTGCGGCACATCGCCAACTCGCCGGCCGCGCTCACCCTCCCCGAGTCCCACTTCGACCTGATCCGGCCGGGCATCGCCATGTACGGCGTCTCGCCCAGCCCCGAGCTGGGCTCCTCCGCCGACCTGGGGCTGCGCCCGGTGATGACGCTGGCGGCCTCGCTGGCCCTGGTGAAGGGGGTGCCGGGCGGCCACGGCGTCAGCTACGGCCACCACTACACGACCCCCGGCGAGACCACCCTCGGCCTGGTCCCCCTCGGGTACGCCGACGGCGTCCCCCGGCACGCCTCCGGTACCGGTCCCGTCCTCATCGGCGGCAAGTGGCGCACGGTCGCCGGGCGGATCGCGATGGACCAGTTCGTCGTCGACCTCGGCGGCGACCGGCCCGGCCCCGGCGAGGAGGCCGTGCTCTTCGGACCCGGCGACCGGGGGGAGCCCACCGCCGAGGATTGGGCGCAGGCCGCGGGCACCATCGCGTACGAGATCGTCACGCGCATCGGATCACGCGTTCCCCGCGTCCATGTGAACGGGACGGACGAGGCGCACCGCACTCCGTGAGCGCGCGTCCCTGAGCGCGCCCCCGCAGGTATTGACGCGCATCCATTCGATTCGCGTGCATGCGGTTCATGTGAACGAGGAACCAGACGGGTACCCACGCGCGGGTGCCCCGGCACCCGGCGGCACCCGGCGACACCAGGCGAAGAGGAGCGGTACGTGAGCGAGAGCAGCGCGGAGGCAGTGGCGAGTGCCGCCTCGGCGGTCGTCGACGCCGCCGCCGCGACGGGGGCCGGCGGCTGGCGCCGGGCGACCGGCGTCGCGGGCGCCGCGATAGGCGTGATCGCCGCGGGGGCCGCCGCCGGAGTCGCCCTGGAGCGGATGACCGTCGGGCGGGGCATGCGGGCGAGGGCCCGCCTCGCCCTCGACTCGACCGGCCCGTACGGCGCGCTGCGCGGCACCCCCGGCAAGGCGTACTCCGACGACGGCACCGAGCTGTACTACGAGGTCGACGACGCGGAGCCGCAGGGCGGACCGGCGAACCGGCGGCGCCGGCTGTTCGGCCGCAAGTCCCCGCTCCCCGTCACGGTGGTCTTCAGCCACGGCTACTGCCTCACCCAGGACTCCTGGCACTTCCAGCGGGCGGCCCTGCGGGGCGTCGTACGGACCGTGTACTGGGACCAGCGCAGTCACGGCCGGTCCGCGCGCGGCGCCGCCCAGCTGCGGGACGGCGAGCCGCTCACCATCGACCAGCTGGGGCGGGACCTGAAAGCCGTCATCGACGCGGCCGTGCCCGAGGGGCCGATCGTGCTCGTCGGGCACTCGATGGGCGGGATGACCGTCATGGCGCTGGCCGCGCAGTACCCCGAGCTGATCCGCGAGCGGGTCGCCGCCACGGCCTTCGTCGGTACGTCGTCCGGGCGGCTCGGCGAGGTGAACTTCGGGCTCCCGGTCGCCGGGGTGAACGCCGTGCGGCGGGTGCTGCCGGGCGTGCTGAAGGCGCTGGGGCAGCAGGCCGCGCTGGTGGAGAAGGGGCGGCGGGCCACCGCCGATCTGTTCACCGGGATCATCAAGCGGTACTCGTTCGCGTCGCGGGACGTGGATCCGGCCGTCGCCCGCTTCGCCGAGCGGATGATCGAGGGCACGCCGATCGACGTGGTCGCCGAGTTCTACCCGGCCTTCACCGACCACGACAAGACCGAGGCGCTCGCCTGCTTCACGGACATGCCGGTGCTGGTGCTGGCCGGCATCGGGGACCTGGTGACTCCCAGCGAGCACAGCGAGGCCATCGCCGACCTGCTGCCGGACGCCGAACTGGTCCTCGTCCCCGACGCCGGGCACCTCGTGATGCTGGAGCACCCCGAGGTCGTCACCGACCGCCTCGCCGACCTGCTCACCCGCGCGGGTGCCGTACCGGCAGGCGTTACCGTGGGTGGCTATGGAAGCACCAGCAGCAGCGCGCAACCCGGCTGAGACCGACCTGACCGTGACCTCCCCCGAGCAGATGCGGGATCTGGGCCGCCGCCTGGCCGGACTGCTGCGCGCCGGCGATCTCGTGATGCTCAGCGGGGAGCTGGGCGCGGGCAAGACGACGCTGACGCGCGGGCTCGGTGAGGGACTCGGCGTGCGGGGCGCGGTCACCTCCCCGACGTTCGTGATCGCCCGGGTCCACCCGCCCCTCGGGGACGGTCCGCCGCTCGTCCACGTCGACGCGTACCGCCTGGGCGGCGGGCTCGACGAGATGGAGGACCTCGACCTCGACGTGTCCCTGCCCGAGTCCGTGATCGTCGTGGAGTGGGGCGAGGGCAAGGTCGAGGAACTGACCGAGGAGCGGCTCCAGGTACGCATCCACCGAGCCGTGGGCGACACCACGGACGAGGTGCGCCGGGTGACGGTCACCGGTCTGGGCGAACGCTGGACGTCGGCGGATCTGACCGCACTGGCGAACTGACGGTCAGAGGGCGGCGTGCCGGCGGACGTGAGCGGGCCGGCGGCCCTGGGCATGCCGGTGGGCTGGGCTGGGCTGGGTTGCGCTGGGCTGCCGGCGGGCCTGAGCGCGTCGGCGGATACGAGCGTGCCGGGGGCCTCCTGCGCGGCGGGCCGGTGGGTGTCGGCGGCCTGAGCGAGGCGGGCAGGACGCTCGCGGATCTGACCGTGTCGGACGGCCGAGAGTGCCGGCGGACATGAGCGGGCGGCCGGTGGCCCAGGGCGTGCCGGTGGTGGTCCGGGCGTGTCGGCGGGCTGGGCTGCCGGCGGGCCTGAGGGGGGCGACGGCCGGGGCGTGCCTAGGCCTGGGCGTGCGGGAGGCCGAGCGCGCCGGTGGAGGGGAGTGCCGGGGGATCGGAGGCAGGGGACTGATGGGTGTCGGCGGCCTGAGCGAGGCGCGCAGGGTGTCGGCGGTCTCGGGAATGCCGGAGAGCTGGGCGACGTCGGCGGATCCCCGCGGGTCGAGGGACTGGGCACGGCGGGCTGATGGCTGTCCGCGGCCTGAGCGCGGCGGGCGGTGGGACGCCGGCGGATCCGACCGGGCCGCAGAGCCGGGCGCGTCGGCGGATCCGAGCGTGCCGTGGATCGGGCGGTGCCGATGGACCGGGCCGTGCCGGTGGCCGCGGTCTGCCCGGCGGCCCTGGGCGCCTGCCCGTGTCCGCGGTGCCGTCCGTGAACGTTCCGACAAGCCGTCGGCAAAATGTTGCGTTCGGTGTCCCGGGCGTGGTCACATGGTATCCCGCCCTTGGTTAGGTCTACCTAACTAGGTCCGCCCCGGCCCTCAGGAGGCGTCATGCCGGCCATCGAGCCCAAGGCCCCGCAGCGGCCGTCCGCCCTCGCCGGGGTGTCCGTGCGCGACCTGCTGGCGTCCTGCGCCGCCGCGGAAGCCGTCTCCCGCCCACCGCGCGAGCCGGAGCCGACGGCGGCGGCCGACAGGCCGCACACCCGGCACCGGGAAGCCGCCTGACCCGCTAGCGGACCACGACGATCCGCTCGCCGATCGTCGCGAACTCCCAGATCGCGTTCCCGTCCGCGCGCGAGGCGCGGATCCCGCCCGTCCTCCTGGCCGGGTCGGCAGCCGGCGGGGCGCCGTCGACGGCCGCGCTGAAGCCGATCGACACGCCCCCGACGTCGGCGAACCGCACCACGTGCTCGATGGGGATGCCGTCCGTGCCGGTGACCGCGCCCGAGCGGGAGGTGACGGTGTAGGTGCCGGGGAGCGGGTCGACGCTGCCCGGGGTCACCGGGAAGGTGCGCCGGGCCGTGCCGTCCTCGTCCACCAGCCACACCCGGTCGTCGTCCACCGAGTACACCACCCGCGCGCCCGTGCCGGAGCCGGGCGGCAGCGCGGTGGTGTCGCGGGTGTCGCCGTGCGCCTTCGTCGTCGCCGAGGAGGCGCTCACCCGCGGTTCGGCGAGGTCGGCCGGCACAGTGGCCGAGGCCTGGAAGGCGAGGAACCCGACGGTCGCGACGGCCGCCGCGGTGAGCGCGGCCACGAAAGTCGAGCTGCTGCCTGCCACCGCGACCACCTCTTCGTCGTACGCCCGTGCCCTCGCGGCGACGTTAGCAGCCGGTGGGCCCCGTATCCGGGCGGCCGTGCCCGGGCCCCGCGGAGCCGTACGCTGTTCGCGTGCTCTTGCTCGCTCTGGATACCGCCACCCCCGCCGTCACCGTCGCCCTGCACGACGGTACGGACGTCCTCGCCTCGGCCGGCCAGGTGGACGCGCGCCGGCACGGTGAGCTGCTGCTGCCGGCCGTCGACCGTCTCCTCGCCACCGCGGGGCACCGGCTCGACGCCGTCACCGACATCGTCGTCGGCATCGGCCCCGGCCCGTACACCGGGCTGCGCGTCGGCCTGATGACCGCCGACACGTTCGGGCTCGCGCTCGGCGTGCCCGTGCACGGCCTGTGCACCCTCGACGGCCTCGCCTACGCCGCCGACCTCGACGGCCCCTTCGTCGTGGCGACCGACGCCCGCCGCAAGGAGGTCTACTGGGCGCGCTACGCCGACTCCCGCACCCGCCTCACCGACCCCCGCGTCGACCGGCCGGCCGACATCGCCGACCAGGTGGCGGGGCTGCCCGCGGTCGGCGCGGGCGCGCTGCTCTACCCGGACACCTTCCCCTCGGCGCACGAGCCGGAGCACGTGTCCGCCGCCGCCCTCGCCTCCCTGGCCGCCGAGAAGCTGGCCGCGGGCGAGGAACTCGCGGCTCCCCGCCCGCTCTACCTGCGCCGGCCCGACGCCCAGGTCCCCAAGAACTACAAGGTGGTCACCCCCAAGTGACCGAACCCGTAACCCCCGCGCTGCGCGAGATGCGCTGGTGGGACATCGATCCCGTCCTCGAACTCGAGAAGGCCCTCTTCCCCCAGGACGCCTGGTCGCGCGGCATGTTCTGGTCCGAACTGGCGCACTCCCGCGGTCCCGAGGCCACCCGCCGGTACGTGGTGGCCGAGCACGGCGACCGCGTCGTCGGCTACGCCGGCCTCGCCTCCGCCGGTGACCTCGCCGACGTCCAGACCATCGCCGTCGCCCGCGACCACTGGGGCACCGGACTGGGCGGCAGGCTGCTGGCCGAGCTGCTGCGGGCCGCGACGGCCTTCGAGTGCGCCGAGGTCATGCTGGAGTGCCGGGTGGACAACGTCCGGGCGCAGAAGCTGTACCAGCGCTTCGGCTTCCAGCCCATCGGCTTCCGGCGGGGCTACTACCAGCCGGGGAACGTGGACGCCCTCGTGATGCGCCTGACCACGGCATCCGACAGTGGCTCCACCACGGAATCGACATCAGTACAAGGAACCGAGATCAATGACTGACGAACCGCTCGTCCTCGGCATCGAGACCTCCTGTGACGAGACCGGCGTCGGCATCGTCCGCGGCACCACCCTGCTGGCGGACGCCATCGCCTCCAGCGTCGACGAGCACGCCCGCTTCGGCGGGGTCGTGCCGGAGGTGGCGAGCCGGGCGCACCTGGAGGCGATGGTCCCGACCATCGACCGGGCGCTGAAGGAGGCGGGTGTCTCCGCGAAGGACCTCGACGGCATCGCCGTCACGGCGGGTCCCGGTCTGGCGGGCGCGCTCCTGGTCGGCGTGTCGGCGGCGAAGGCGTACGCGTACGCCCTCGGCAAGCCGCTGTACGGCGTGAATCACCTGGCCTCGCACATCTGCGTGGACCAGTTGGAGCACGGCCCGCTGCCGGAGCCGACGATGGCCCTCCTGGTGAGCGGCGGCCACTCCTCGCTGCTGCTCTCCTCGGACATCACCTCCGACGTCCGCCCGATGGGCGCGACGATCGACGACGCGGCCGGCGAGGCCTTCGACAAGATCGCCCGTGTGCTGAACCTCGGCTTCCCCGGCGGCCCGGTCATCGACCGGTACGCGCGCGAGGGCGACCCGTCCGCGATCGCCTTCCCGCGCGGCCTGACCGGGCCGCGCGACCCGGCGTACGACTTCTCCTTCTCCGGTCTCAAGACGGCGGTCGCCCGCTGGATCGAGGCGAAGCGGGCCGCGGGCGAGGAGGTGCCGGTGCGGGACGTGGCGGCCTCCTTCCAGGAGGCGGTGGTGGACGTGCTGACCCGCAAGGCCGTCCGGGCCTGCCGTGACCAGGGCGTCGACCACCTGATGATCGGCGGCGGCGTCGCGGCCAACTCCCGGCTGCGCGTCCTGGCCCAGGAGCGCTGCGAGGCCGCAGGCATCCGGCTGCGGGTGCCCCGGCCCAAGCTGTGCACGGACAACGGTGCGATGGTCGCGGCGCTCGGCGCGGAGATGGTGGCCCGCAACCGGCCCGCCTCCGACTGGGACCTGTCGGCGGACTCGTCCCTGCCGGTGACCGACCCGCACGTGCCCGGCCGCGCGCACGGCCACGACCATGTGCACCAGGCCGGCGAGGAGAACCTGTACCCGTGACCGTGGCGCTGATGTGGGAGGCCCGCGCGGTGGACGGCCGGGGCGCGGAACTGCTGGCGTGGGCGCGGGAGCAGCGGCTCCCGCGCCCACCGGTGCGCCGTGAGACCTTCCGCGCCCCGGGGGACCGGGTCCTCGTCATCACCTGGTGGGACGCGGACCTCGACGCGGACCTGCCGGAACTGCCGGAGCCCGACGGTCGGCTGGTCACGCGCGCCGTGCACCGGTGGCGGTTCGAGGCGCTGGACGGGGACTGACCGGACCGCCGAGCCTCCCTGGGCCCCGCCCTCCGACCCGGACCGTCACCCCGACGCCGAGACCCGGGTCTCGCAGCACAGCCGCCGGTCCGGCCCCAGGACCCGGACCGGCCCCGTGAGGCTGAGCCGCGCCGTGTGCCGTACGTCCGCGCTGGACGTCCCGAGCCGCAGCTCCAGGTCGCCCGGCTCCACCACGCGCCGTCCCGCGCGGTCGGTGAAGGCCGACAGGTCGGTGTGGAAGTGGAAGGTCACGCGGGCCGACCCGCCCGCGGGCAGTTCCAGCCGCTGGTAGCCGATCAGCCGTACGTCCGGCCGGGTCACGTCGGCCACCGGGTCGTGCAGATAGAGCTGGACGACGTCGGCGCCCGCCCGGTCGCCGGTGTTGCGGACGGTCAGCGAGAGGTCGTACGAGCCGTCCGTGCCGAGGCCGGTCCCCGGTCCGTCGACGTCCTCCCAGGCGAACGTGGTGTACGAGCGGCCGTGTCCGAAGGGGTACAGCGGAGTCGGGTCCAGGTTGCTGACCTCTCCGGCCAGGCCCAGGGGCGGCTGGAGGTAGGTCCACGGCTGGCCGCCCGGCGCCCGCGGCACGCTCACGGGCAGGCGGCCCGAGGGGTTGACGCGGCCCGCCAGCACCCCCGCGACCGCCGGACCCCCCTCCTCGCCGGGGAAGAAGGCCTGGACGACGGCGCCCAGACGGCCGTGCCAGCGGCCCAGCGCGTAGGGGCGGCCGGTGAGCAGGACGAGGACCACCGGGACGCCCGTCGCCACCAGGGCGTCCAGCAGCTCGCCCTGCGCGCCGGGCAGTCGCAGGTCCGCCACGTCGCAGCCCTCGCCCGAGGTGCCCCGCCCGAACAGGCCCGCCCGGTCGCCCAGGACCGCCACGCACACGTCCGCCTCCGCGGTCCTGGCCACCGCCTCCTCGATGCCCGTGGTGTCCGGGTCGGACACCGGGCAGCCTTCGGCGTACGTCACCTTGGCGTCGGGGAGTTCGGCGCGCAGGGACTCCAGCAGGGTCGGGATCTCGATCCCCAGCTCGGCCTCGGGGTGGTGGGTGAGGACGTGGGAGGGGAAGGAGTAGCAGCCGAGCATCGCCAGGGCGTCCGCCGCCCTCGGGCCGACGACCGCGATCCGGGTGTCGGGGGGGAGGGGGAGCAGGCCGTCCGGGTTGTCCAGCAGGACCACCGACTGCTCGGCCAGCCGGCGGGCCACCGCGCGGTTCGCCGCCGAGTCGAGGTCGATCCGCTCCGGGGTCTCGGGCCGCCAGTCCTCGTCCAGGAGGCCCAGCTCGCACTTCTGGAGCAGGACGCGGCGGGCGGCCCGGTCGATCAGCTCCTCGGGGACCTCGCCCGCGCGTACGGCCGCGATCAGCACGTCGCCGTAGTACTTCACCGTCGGCAGCTCGACGTCGATGCCGGCCTCCAGCGCGAGGTGGGCGGCGCGCGCGGGCGTGCCCGCGACCCGGTGCAGGGTCTGGAGGAAGCCGATGCCGAAGTAGTCGGCGACCACCGTGCCGGTGAAGCCCCATTCCTCGCGCAGCAGCCGGGTGAGCAGTTCCGGGTCGGCGGAGGCCGGGACGCCGTCGCGTTCCGTGTAGGCGGCCATGACCGAGCGGGCGCCGCCCTCGCGCAGCGCCATCTCGAACGGCGGCAGGGTCACGTCCGCGAACTCGCGGGTGCCCGCCCGCACGGGAGCGAGGTTGCGGGCGCCCACCGAGGAGGCGTACCCGGCGAAGTGCTTGAGCGTGGCGACGATCCCGGCCGACTCCAGCCCGCGGACATAGGCCGTGCCGACCGTGCCGACCAGGTACGGGTCCTCGCCGATGGTCTCCTCGACCCGGCCCCAGCGCGGATCGCGTACGACGTCCAGGACCGGGGCGAGTCCCTGGTGGACGCCGACCGCGCGCAGGTCGCGGCCGATGTGCCGGGCCATCTCCTCGACCAGCGGCGGGTCGAAGGCGGCGCCCCAGGCGAGCGGCACCGGGTAGGCGGTGGCGCGCCAGGCGGTGAAGCCGGCCAGGCACTCCTCGTGGGCCACCGCGGGGATGCCGAAGCGGCCGGCGGCGGCGATCCGGCGCTGGGCGCGGGCCAGCGCGCGGGCGCCGAGCGCGGGGTCCACGGGGGCCGTGCCGAAGGAGCGGGTCAGCTGGCCGAGTCCCCTGGTGATCAGCTCGTCCCAGTCGTAGTCGGCGGTCATGTCGTGCTGGTGCGGGGCGACTCCGTCGCCGTCCGTCTCGGCGCCCACCCAGACGCCGTACAGCTGGGCGGTCTTCTCCTCGAGGGTCATCCGGGAGAGGAGGTCGTCGACGCGGGCGGCTGCGGGCAGGGCGGGGTCACGCCAGGGGGCGGTGGTCATGAAGCTCCTGTCAGAGGTCGGTGAGCCACCAATGCTGGATTCCAACCGTACGAATGTTTCGAGCTGCACTTCGAATGTTCCGGGAACCTATGGCGTCACCATGGGTTCGTCAAGAGGGAGCGCGGGGATACGATCGCCGCCATGACACCCTCGGAGCCCACTGAGACGCGGACCGAAGACCGGCCGACACGGCGACCCGCGGCGCAGACCGCCACCCTCGCGGAGATCGCCCGCGAGGCCGGTGTGTCGGCGCCGACTGTTTCGAAGGTCCTCAACGGGCGCGCCGACGTCGCCCCCGCCACCCGGACCCGCGTCGAGGAGCTGCTGCGCGCCCACGGCTACCGGCGGCGCCGGGCCGAGGCGACCCGCTCGCCCCTGATCGACCTGGTCTTCCACGAGCTGGAGAGCGCCTGGGCGATGGAGGTCATCCGGGGCGTGGAGAACGTGGCGCGCGACGCCGGGCTGAGCGTGGTGCTCAGCGAGAGCGCCGGGCGGCTCACCCCCGGACGGACCTGGGCCGACCAGGTCGCCGCGCGCCGCCCGCACGGCGTGGTGCTCGTGCTGTCCGGGCTCGACGAGTCCCAGCGGGCGCTGCTGACCAGCCGGTCCATCCCGTTCGTGGTGATGGACCCGGCGGGAGACCCCGGCGCCGACGTGCCGTCCATCGGGGCCACCAACTGGCAGGGCGGACTCGCCGCCACCCGGCACCTGGTCGAACTGGGGCACCGCCGGATCGGGGTGATCAGCGGACCGCCGCAGATGATGTGCAGCCGGGCCCGGCTCGACGGCTACCGCGCGGCCCTGGAGACGGCCGGGCTGCCGGTGGACCCGGAGATGGTCAAGACCGGCGACTTCCACCACGAGACCGGTTACCGGCTCGGCCGCGAGCTGCTCGCCCGCCCCGACCGGCCCACGGCCGTGTTCGCGGGCAACGACCTCCAGGCGCTCGGTCTCTACGAGGCCGCGCGCGAGCTGGGGCTGCGCATCCCCGAGGACGTCAGCGTGGTCGGCTTCGACGACCTGCCGGTGGCCCGCTGGGTCGGCCCCCCGCTGACGACCGTACGGCAGCCGCTCACGGAGATGGCCGAGGCGGCGGCCCGGCTGGTGCTGGAGCTGGGGCGGTCCCAGGGCGAGCCCCCGGCGACCAGGGTGGAGCTGGCGACCAGCCTGGTGGTGCGGGCGAGCACGGGAGCGCCGCCGTTGGCCGGAAGTTGACGTATTGACGGGTGGGGAGGACGCCTCCACACTCCTCCGAAGCCAATCGGTTGCACAACCGAAACTTTCGGAGGCACCCGCAATGAGAACCTCCAGTCCGTCCACGGCGACGTCCGGTCGGTCCACGGCGACGTCCGGTCGGTCCACGGGAGCGGCCGGCGCGTCCCTGCGCACCCGGCTCGCCGCCCTGCTCGCCGGGGTGGCCACCGCCGGCGCGCTGATCACCGCCGGCGCCACCACCGCGCACGCCGCGGACACCCCGCTGCGCGACCTCGCCGCCGCCAAGGGCAAGGTCATGGGCACGGCGGTCACCGGCTCGAAGCTCACCGGGACCTACGGCGACATCGCCGGCCGGGAGTTCAACTGGCTGACCCCGGGCAACGCCATGAAATGGGCCTCGGTCGAGCCCGCCCAGGGCAGCTTCGACTGGACCGAGGCCGACCGGATCGTCGACTTCGCCGAGGCCCACGACCAGGACGTGCGCGGCCACACCCTGGTCTGGCACAGCCAGAACCCCAACTGGCTGGCCAACGGCAGCTGGACGCCCGCCCAGCTCAGCACGCTCATGCAGAACCACATCAGCACCGAGGTCGGGCGCTACAAGGGCCGGGTCGCCGCGTGGGACGTCGTCAACGAGCCCTTCAACGAGGACGGCACCTACCGCCCGACCCTCTGGTACAACGGCCTCGGCGCGGACTACATCGCCAGCGCCCTCACCCGGGCGCGGGCCGCCGACCCGGCCGCCGAGCTGTACATCAACGACTACAACGTCGAGGGCGTCAACGCGAAGTCCACCGCCCTGTACAACCTGGTGAAGTCGCTGAAGGAGCGCGGCGTCCCCATCGACGGGGTCGGCCTCCAGGCCCACCTGATCCTCGGCCAGGTCCCGTCCACCCTCCAGCAGAACATCCAGCGCTTCGCCGACCTCGGTGTGAAGGTGGCGATCACCGAGCTGGACATCCGCATGCAACTGCCCTCGGACAGCGCCAAGCTCACCCAGCAGGCCGCCGACTACAAGGCCGTCATGAACGCCTGCCTGGCGGTGACCCGCTGCGCCGGTGTCACGGTGTGGGGCTTCACCGACTCCGACTCCTGGATCCCGGACACCTTCCCCGGGCAGGGCGCGGCGACGCCCTACGACGAGAACTACGCGCCGAAGCCGGCGTACCGCGCGATCGCCGAGGCGCTCGGCGGGACCACGGGGGAACCGCCCACGGGTGCCTGCACGGCGGCCTACAGCGTCACCAGCCAGTGGAACACCGGCTTCACCGGGCAGGTGAGGATCGCCTGTTCGGGGGCGGCGCTGGCGTCGTGGAAGGCGAGCTGGAGCTTCGGGGCGGGGCAGCGGGTCACGCAGGCGTGGAACGCGATCTGCGTGCAGACGGGGGCGGCCGTCACCTGTTCCAACGCCTCGTACAACGGGACGGTTCCCGACGGCGGTTCGGTGACCTTCGGGTTCAACGGCTCGTGGAGCGGGAGCAACCCGGTGCCCGTGGTGGCACTGGGGTGAAAGTGACACCTCGACCGTGAGATTTTCCGAAGAAGTCCCGCTCCGGCCGCCGTTCCTGACAGTTCCCCAATAATTCGGACGTACGTTCATCCCGTGACGGGACACGACGCGAACGGGCACGAGACCGAGCACGGGGACGGGCGCGGGGGCCGGGACAACCATGGGGACGGGCGCGCGGACGGGAGCCCGCCCGGGGAGAGCCGGCGGGGCCGGCGGTCGGGAGCGCTCAGGGCCGTCGGCCTCAGCCTGGCCGGCACC
Source organism: Streptomyces sp. NPDC006259 (assembly GCF_042870975.1). NCBI lineage: Bacteria > Bacillati > Actinomycetota > Actinomycetes > Kitasatosporales > Streptomycetaceae > Streptomyces > Streptomyces sp. NPDC006259. The sequence continues at coordinate 242,735 of NZ_JBIAHY010000004.1, forward strand.
CTGGTGCTGGGCGTGGCGGCGGCGGGCTGGGTCTACTGGCGCCTGGACGACAACATACGCGGCGTCGACGTCGACAGCGCGCTCGGCGACAACCGCCCGGCCCGCGCGGTCACCACACCCTCCCCGTCCGGAACGGCCTCCGCCGTCCCGCTGCCCACCGAGGCCGTCAACATCCTGGTGCTGGGCTCGGACTCGCGCGGCGGCGACGAGAACCGGGAACTCGGCGGCGGGGACAGCTCCGGGGCCCGCTCCGACACCGCGATGGTCGTGCACGTGGACGCCGGCCGCACCAGCGCCACCGTGGTCAGCATCCCGCGCGACACCCTCGTCACCCGGCCCTCCTGCCCGCTGCCCTCCGGCGGCTCGACCGAGGTCTCCCACGGCGCGATGTTCAACAGCGCCTACGCGCTGGGCGGCCCGGTCTGCGCGGTCAAGACCGTCGAGTCGCTCACGGACGTCCGCATGGACCACTTCGTCGAGGTGGACTTCGCCGGCTTCGCCAAGCTCGTGGACGCGCTCGGCGGGGTCACCGTCACCACCGCCGAGGACATCGAGGACGAGGACAGCCACCTGAGCCTCGCGGCGGGCACCCACCATCTCGACGGCACCCGGGCCCTGGCCCTGGCCCGCACCCGGCACGGCATCGGGGACGGCAGCGACCTCGGCCGCATCGGCCTCCAGCAGACCCTGGTGAAGGCACTGCTGGAGCAGATCGCCTCGACCGCCCTGCTCAAAAGCCCCACCCGGCTCTACCGGGTCGCCGACGCGGTCACCGCCGGCCTCACCACCGACACCGGCCTGGACTCCCTCGCCGAGCTGACGGAACTCGGCCGGAGCCTCGAGGGCCTGTCCGCCGCGAACCTCACCACCGTCACCCTGCCCGTGCTGCCGGCCCCCTCCGATCCCAACCGGGTGATCCCCGACGAGCCCCGGGCGAGCGACCTGTGGGCCTCACTCAGGCAGGGATGAGCCGTGACCCGCGGAAACGACCGCTGCGGCGGGGCGCGGAGAAAAGAGCGGGGGAGAGAGCGGGGGAGAGAGCGGGGGAGAGAGCGGGGGAGAGAGCGGGGGAGGGAGCGGGGGAGGGAGCGGAGAGAAAACTCGGGAAATGTCGGCGAGGGTGTCGATCCGGCCGTGCCCCGTTCGACGCAGGGGTGAGAGGCCGGGAGGAGCCCGGCCCCCGCACCGTCCGAGGAGTCACCGTGCCCCGCTACCTGTCCCTGGTGAGGATCGACGAGACGACCATGCCGGCCGACGGCCCCAGCCCCGAGCTGATGGAGCGGATGGGGGAGCTGATCGAGGAGATCACCAAGGCCGGCGTCATGCTCGACACCGCCGGCCTGCTGCCCTCCGCGCAGGGCACCCGCGTCCACCTGAACGGCGGCGAGATCTCCGTCACCGACGGCCCCTTCACCGAGACCAAGGAGGTCGTCGGCGGCTACGCGATCATGCAGTGCAAGGACAGGGCCGAGGCGATGGAATGGGCCAAGCGCTTCCTGAAGGTCCACGGCGACGAGTGGACCCTGACGCTGGAGGTCCGGGAGATCGCGGAAGGCTGAGGCCGCGGGACCGGTGCCGGGAGGTCCGGGGCCGGAGCCGGGAGGTCCGGAGCCGGAGCCGGGGAGGGCGATGGCCGGGGGAGGGCCGAGGCTCCTTCCCCGCGGCCCGCCGAGGGTGTTCGATGGTGGGCTGTGGATCAACAGCCCGCCGCCGGGCCCCGCAGCGCCACGGCCGCCATCGAAACCGTCTTCCGCCTGGAGTCGCCCCGCGTCGTCGCCGCCGTCGCCCGCATCGTCCGGGACGTCGGGATCGCCGAGGAGCTGGCGCAGGACGCCCTGGTGGCCGCTCTCGAACGGTGGCCCCGCGAGGGCGTCCCCGACAACCCCGGCGCCTGGCTCACCGCCACCGCGCGGCACCGCGCCGTCGACCTGGTCCGCCGCCGGGAGACGTACGCCCGCAAACTCGCGGTGATCGGCCGGGACCTGGAGACGACGACGCCCGCACCGGAGCCCTCCGACCCGGAGGACATCGACGACGACCTCCTCCGCCTCGTCTTCACCACCTGTCACCCGGTGCTGTCCGCCGAGGCCCGCATCGCCCTCACCCTGCGGCTCCTCGGCGGCCTCACCACGGCCGAGACCGCGCGCGCCTTCCTCACCCCCGAGTCCACGGTCGCCCAGCGGATCGTCCGCGCCAAACGCACGCTGGCCAGGAAGAACGTCGCCTTCGAGGTGCCGTACGGACCCGACCGCGAGGCCCGGCTCGGCTCCGTCCTGGACGTCATCTACCTGATCTTCAACGAGGGGTACGCGGCCACCGCCGGCGACGACTGGCTCCGTCCCGGCCTGTGCGAGGACGCGCTGCGGCTCGCCCGGCAGCTGGCCGCGCTGATGCCGACGGAACCGGAGGTGCACGGTCTGGCCGCGCTGCTGGAGTTCCAGTCCTCGCGCACGGCCGCCCGCACCGCCCCCGACGGCGCCCCGGTCCTGCTGAAGGACCAGAACCGGCGCCGCTGGAACCGGATGCTCATCGCCCGCGGCATCACCGCCCTGGGCCGCGCCGAGGCGGTGGCCACCGGCGCGCCCGGCCCGTACGCCCTCCAGGCCGCGATCGCCGCCTGCCACGCGCACGCGTACTCCTACGAGGAGACCGACTGGCGTGCCATCGCCGCCCTCTACGGCCTGCTCGCGGCCCGCGTGCCCTCCCCGGTCGTCGAACTCAACCGCGCGGTCGCCGTGTCGATGGCCGAGGGCCCGGAACCGGCCCTGCGGATCGTCGACACCCTCACCGTCGAACCGGCCCTGCGCGACTACCACCTGCTCCCCAGCGTCCGCGGTGACCTGCTCCAACGCCTGGGCCGTACCGCGGAGGCACGCGCGGAGTTCGAACGGGCCGCCCGGCTGGCCGGCAACGAACGGGAGCGGGAGCTGCTGCTGCGCCGGGCCGCTCAGGCCGGGTGACCGACGAGCATCGTCGGCGCCCCCGCGACCCGGGTGAGGAACACGGTCGCCGAGTTCCGCCCCTGCGGCCTGACCTTCCTGCGCAGTTCCTCCGGCTCCACCGCCGAGCCGCGCTTCTTCACGGTGAGGATCCCCACCCCCCGCTCCCGCAGCAGCGCCTTCAGCTTCTTCACGTTGAAGGGCAACTGGTCGGTGATCTCGTAGGCGGTGGCGTACGGCGTCGGCCGGAGCGTGTCCGCGGTGACGTAGGCGATGGTCTCGTCGACGAGCCCGCCGTCCAGGTCCCGCGCGACCTCGGCGACCAGGTGGGACCGGATGACGGCACCGTCCGGCTCGTACAGATAGCGGCCGACCGGCCGGACCCGCGGATCGGGCAGGCCGGTGCCGAGCAGCGTGCGCGGGCCGGGGAGGAGGGTGGCGCGCACGGCGCCCGGCTCGGTGCCGAACCACAGCACGGCCTCCTTGACGTCCCCGCCGTCGGAGATCCACTCGGCCTCGGCGTCGGCGGGGACGACGTCGTGCGGGATGCCGGGCGCGACCTTCAGCGCCCCGTGCGGGGCCCTCGTCGCCGCTCCGATCGCCCATGACAGCGGCGGCGAGTAGGCCTCCGGATCGAAGATCCGTCCCCGGCCGCCGCGCCGCGCCGGGTCGACGAACACGGCGTCGTACCCGCCCGTGTCGACCTCCGTGACGTCCGCCTCCCGTACGTCGATCAGGCCGGCGAGCCCCAGCGCCTCGGCGTTGGCCCGCGCCACCGCCGCCGTCAGCGGGTCCCGGTCCACGGCGAGCACCCTGATCCCCGCGCGCGCGAACGCGACGGCGTCGCCGCCGATCCCGCAGCACAGGTCGGCCACGGAGGTCACGCCCCGCGCCCTCATCCGCTCGGCCCGGTAGCCGGCGACGCTCGCCCGGGTCGACTGCTCGACCCCGTTCGGCGTGAAGAACATCCGCTCCGCGTCCTCGGCCCCGAACTTCGCCGCCGCCCGCTGCCGCAGCCGGGCCTGTCCGAGCGCCGCCGAGACCAGCTCGGCGGGGTGCTCGCGGCGCAGCCGGGTGGCGACGGCCAGTTCGTCGGCGGGGGCGGTGCCGCGCACGGCGTCGAGGAGGGCGCGGCCCTCGGGGGAGAGGAGCGGGGCGAGGTCGTTCACCGGGTCATTGTGGGCCAGTCGGTGGATGGCGCGCCTCCGGCGGCGGTGTCGGGCGTGGTTGCGCGCGGGTGGCTGGGAGGATCCGGCGCCATGGGATCAGGATCTGTCGTACAAAATGACAAAAAAGGGATGCGTCGACTGGGCGTGAGGACCGGCCTCGCCGTCCTCGCCCTGGCGGCCCTCGGCTCCGGTTGCGGCGCCGGCACCGGCGGCACCGGCGCCACCCGTCCCGCCCCCGGCCAGCAGCCGCCCCAGGCGCAGCCCGGCCGAGCCCTGCACACCTACGCGGCCAGGCTGCGCGCCGAGTACGCCGCCCGGACCGCCGCCGCCAGGCGCTGGGGACTCCAGAAGGTCCCGCTGACGCCTCCCGCGCCGCCGGCGACGAAACCGGCGATCACCACCCGCGAGGGCTTCGAGGTCGAGGACCACGAGGAACTGAACCTCCCGCCCGTCTTCACCGCCGTCCCCACCAAGGACAAGGTCGTCTTCCTCACCATCGACGACGGCGCGGAGAAGGACCCGGCGTTCCTGCGGATGATGAGCGACCTGAAGATCCCCTACACGGCCTTCCTCAGCGACTACCTCGTCAAGGAGGACTACGACTACTTCAAGAAGATGCAGGACGCCGGGGTGACCCTGAACAACCACACCCTGCACCACCCCTACCTGCCCGCCCTCTCCTACAGCCGCCAGAAACGCGAGATCTGCGGCATGCAGGACGTCATCGAGAAGCACTACGGCGAACGTCCCGAACTCTTCCGCCCGCCCTTCGGCAACTACAACCGCGACACTCTGCGGGCCGCGAAGACCTGCGGCGTGAAGTACGCCCCGCTGTGGAGCGAGGAGGTCTTCGTCGACCACTGGGACTACCGCGAGTGGGACCGCGACCTCCACCCCGGCGACATCGTCCTCACGCACTTCCGCGGCCACGCCGACTGGAAGGGCACCATGCCCGACATGATCCGCCGCTTCCTCGGCATGGTCACCGAGAAGGGCTACGCGGTGGCCCGGCTGGAGGACTACCTGTGAGGAGACGGCAGGTGGCGGGCGCGGCGGCCGGGAGGCGGGCACCGACGGCCGCGCCACCGGCCGTGACGGGGACCGGACGGCGGGCGATGGTGGCTCCGGTGCCGGTGCCGGTGCCGGTGCCGGTGCCGGTGGCGGTGGAGGTGGTGGTGGCGGGACGTGGGGTGCCGGTGGAGTCCGGGGTGCCGGCGGGCGGGAGACCGGTGGCAGGGGGACGGCCCGGGCGGCAGCGGGACCGCCTGTGGCGACGGCGGCCGCTGCCTTGCCCGTGGTGACGGGGGCAGGCGGACGGCCTGTGGCGATGGGGGCAGGGGGACGGCCCGTTGTGTCGGCGACCGCGGGACGGCCTGTCGTGACGGCGACCGCGGGACGGCCTGTCGTGACGGGGGCAGTGGAGAGACCTGTGCCGACGGCGACCGCAAGACGGGCCAGGGCGACCGCGCCACGGAGGCGGGGCCGCGCGGCCCCGCTGCTCCTGCCCGTCATGGTCACCGCCCTGGCGCTGACCGGCTGCGCCCCCTCGGCCGAGCCGGTCGAAGGCGGCCTGGGCCACAGGGCCGCGGAGCACGTGCCGTCGGAGGGGCCGGCGGCGGAGCGGGGCGGGCGACCGCAGGGGCGGGCGCCGGAGCGGGGCGCTCCGTCGGCGGACCAGGCGCCCGGGACGAGCCCGAGGGCTGAGCGGGGCCTGCCGTCGGTGGGCCCGGTGCCGGAGCGGAGCCCGAGCGCCGAGGAGGGCGTACGCGCGCGGGTCCCGGCCGGGGAGCAGCCGTACCGCCGTTGGGGCCTGGCCGCCCCGCTCGCGCCCGCTCCCCGCCCCGCCGGCACGCCGTCGACCGCTCCCCTCGCGGGCAGCCCGGGCCGCCGGGGCCGCCCCGCCCTCCCGCCGGTCGTCGACCGGATCGCCACCCGCGACAAGGTCGTCTTCCTCACCTACGACGACGGCGTCGAACGCGACCCCCGCTTCGTCGCCATGGTGCGTGAGCTGCGCCTCCCCGTCAGCATGTTCCTCACCGACAGCGTGGTGGGCCCCGGCTACGCCCACTTCGCCCGGCTGCGGTCGGTCGGCGCCGGCCTCCACAACCACACCCTCGACCACGCCGCCCTGCGCGGCCTGCCCTACGCCGGCCAGCGCGCGGAGATCTGCGGCCAGCAGGACAAACTCAGGTCCCGCTTCGGCCTGCGCCCCCGCCTGTTCCGCCCGCCCTACGGCACGTACGACAGGACCACCCTGCGCGCGGCCGCCGACTGCGGCATCACGGCGGTCGTCCTGTGGCGGGCCTCGACGGGCCCCACCGGCCTCACCTACGCCCACGGCCCCCACCGTCTGGGCCCCGGGGACATCGTCGCCCTGGACCCCGACGCGACGAGCGGCCCGAACCTCCGGGAACGCACGACGCGGCTGCTGCGGCAGATCCAGGACCGGGGGCTGACGGTGGGTCGCCTGGAGGACTACCTCTGAGGGTGGCCGCGGGGACCGCTCCCGGCTTCCGGCCCCGGCCCGTCGACTCCCGGCGTCGCCGGGGCGACTCCCGGCGTCGGCCCGTCGTCCGCCTTCGCCCCGGGAGGCGGACGGCCGGGGTTCGAGGACAAGGCCCGTCCACGGCCGGAAGCGAGAACCCGGGGCGGCGAGTGGGGCGGCGAGTGGGGCGGCGAGTGAGGCGGCGATCTCTCCTGACGACGGCCGCACCGACACGCCGCGCGTTCCCCTGACGCGGCCGCACCGAGACGCCGCGACAGGGCCGCCCAGGTCGGCCGAGACCGGCCGACGCGCCGCGCGCATTGGCACTCCGCTTGACCGAGTGCTAACCACAGTCATAGTCTCAGTCCTGGCACTCCCCACTGGAGAGTGCCAATAGCGACGGGCAGGTCCGGCACCCGCGACGACGGATCCACCTGGTCGCCACCTCAGACAGTTAACCCCGTGAGATCTCCGAAGGGGGAGGTCGGATCGTGACGACCACCAGCTCCAAGGTTGCCATCAAGCCGCTCGAGGACCGCATTGTGGTCCAGCCGCTCGACGCCGAGCAGACCACGGCCTCTGGCCTGGTCATCCCGGACACTGCGAAGGAGAAGCCCCAGGAGGGCGCCGTCCTCGCAGTCGGTCCGGGTCGCTTCGAGAACGGCGAGCGCCTGCCGCTCGACGTCAAGGTCGGCGACGTCGTCCTGTACAGCAAGTACGGCGGCACCGAGGTGAAGTACAACGGCGAGGAGTACCTCGTCCTCTCGGCCCGCGACGTGCTCGCGATCATCGAGAAGTAATTCACCCAGTACTGCAGTGAACTGCGCCCCTGGCCCCCGCGTCTTTGTGAAGCCGGGTGCTGGGGGCGCGGTTCGTTTCTCCCACGTTTTCCGAGAGGGCTGAACCGCTCCCATGGCGAAGATCCTGAAGTTCGACGAGGACGCCCGTCGCGCCCTCGAGCGCGGCGTCAACAAGCTTGCCGACACGGTCAAGGTGACGATCGGCCCCAAGGGCCGCAACGTCGTCATCGACAAGAAGTTCGGCGCCCCCACCATCACCAACGACGGTGTCACCATCGCCCGCGAGGTCGAGCTGGACGACCCGTACGAGAACCTCGGCGCGCAGCTGGTGAAGGAGGTGGCGACCAAGACCAACGACATCGCGGGTGACGGCACCACCACCGCCACCGTGCTCGCCCAGGCGCTGGTCCGCGAGGGCCTGAAGAACGTCGCCGCCGGCGCGTCGCCCGCCCTCCTCAAGAAGGGCATCGACGCCGCGGTCAAGGCCGTCTCCGACGAGCTGCTCGCCACGGCCCGCCCGATCGAGGAGAAGTCCGACATCGCCGCCGTGGCCGGGCTGTCCGCACAGGACACGCAGGTCGGCGAGCTGATCGCCGAGGCGATGGACAAGGTCGGCAAGGACGGTGTCATCACCGTCGAGGAGTCCAACACCTTCGGCCTGGAGCTGGACTTCACCGAGGGCATGGCCTTCGACAAGGGCTACCTGTCGCCGTACTTCGTGACGGACCAGGAGCGCATGGAGGCCGTCCTCGACGACCCCTACATCCTCATCAACCAGGGCAAGATCTCCTCGATCGCCGACATGCTGCCGCTGCTGGAGAAGGTCATCCAGACCAACTCCTCGCGCCCGCTGCTGATCATCGCCGAGGACCTGGAGGGCGAGGCGCTCTCCACCCTGGTCGTCAACAAGATCCGCGGCACCTTCAACGCCGTCGCGGTGAAGGCTCCCGGCTTCGGTGACCGCCGCAAGGCGATGCTCCAGGACCTCGCGGTCCTCACCGGCGCCACGGTCATCTCCGAGGAGGTCGGCCTCAAGCTCGACCAGGTCGGCGTCGACGTGCTGGGTTCCGCCCGCCGCGTCACCGTCACCAAGGACGACACCACGGTCGTCGACGGTGCCGGCAAGACCGAGGAGGTCCACGGCCGCGTCGCGCAGATCAAGGCCGAGATCGCCAACACGGACTCCGACTGGGACCGCGAGAAGCTCCAGGAGCGCCTCGCGAAGCTGGCCGGCGGCGTGTGCGTGATCAAGGTCGGCGCCGCCACCGAGGTGGAGCTGAAGGAGAAGAAGCACCGTCTGGAGGACGCCATCTCCGCGACCCGCGCCGCGGTCGAGGAGGGCATCGTCTCCGGTGGTGGCTCCGCGCTCGTCCACGCCGTGAAGGTCCTCGAGGGCAACCTCGGCAAGACCGGCGACGAGGCGACCGGTGTCTCCGTCGTCCGCAAGGCCGCCGTCGAGCCGCTGCGCTGGATCGCCGAGAACGCCGGCCTGGAGGGTTACGTCATCACCTCCAAGGTCGCCGAGCTGGACAAGGGCCAGGGCTTCAACGCCGCGACCGGCGAGTACGGCGACCTGGTCAAGGCCGGCGTCATCGACCCGGTCAAGGTCACCCGCTCCGCCCTGGAGAACGCCGCCTCCATCGCCTCCCTCCTCCTGACGACCGAGACCCTGGTCGTCGAGAAGAAGGAAGAAGAGGAGCCGGCCGGCGCTGGTCACAGCCACGGCCACTCCCACTGACGCGAGTCACCCCCGAGGCCCGGCCCCCGAAAGGGACGCCGGGCTTCGGCGTTCCCGCGACCGGTCACCCGCCGTGCCGCACGGGGACGGCGAACGGACTCCGCGAGCACGGCCCGCGCTCCTGGACCGCCGTCCGGACCGCCAGCCAGGGCGAGTGGGTGCCAGGACGAGCCGGCGCGAGTGGCCGTGTGCGGGTGCGAGCCGTTGGGCAACGCCTCCGCGGACTTCCGTTCGCACACGAGGGGTGCGGCGATCCCCGTGTCCGTCCCTTGCGACGTCCCGTACGGCGTCCGCCACGGCGTCCGCCACGGCGTCCGCCACGGCGTCCGCCACGGCGTCCGCCACGGCGTCCGCCCCCCCGCCGTCTCGACGCGGGAACGCCGAGGGCCCCGTCCCCGCCGGGCGGGAACGGGACCCTCGACGGCTCCTCGCGGGCTACTCCCCGAGTACCCCCAACTGCTCGAGCAGTCCCGCTCGGTCGTACTCCCACCACGACTCGCAGATCATCCCCTCCCGGAACCGCTGGCAGGTCATGCCGGTCATGGTGACGTTCTGCCCGGTCGCCGGGATGCCGACGAAGTCGCCCTGGTGCCGGCCCGTCCACGTCCAGCGCGTGCAGACGCGGTCCTCCTGGGCGATCTGGTCGTCGACCCGGAAGGAGAAGTCGAAGGCCCGCCGCCAGCCCGCGACCTCCTCACGTGCCGCCCGCAGCCCCGTGTCCCCCGGGTTGGCGGGATTGTGGTCCAGGTAGTCGTCGGTCACCCGTTCGAACATGCGGTCGATGTCGCCCTTGCCGACGCGCTCGAACCACTCCCGGGCCACGTCCCGGTTCAGCTGTTCGTCCCGCACCACCTCGAGATCCGTGAAGGTCGGCATCTCGTCGCACAGCGCGACCATGTCCTGGAAGATCCTGTCGGTCTCCGGAAGGTTCGAGTTCCGCATCGCCTCCTCGTACGACGGGAACTCCACGATCTCGACGAAGTGCGACGCGTCCGACCGGTCCTTCCCGACCAACGCGTGCGTCGCCGTCCGCCTCCCCTTGGTCTGCTCGACCCACGTGTCCATCAGCCGGTTCATCTCGTCGAACCGGCTCGTCCTGCAATCGATGAGCTGTACGAACGTCATCGCGCCGCCTCCGGCCCCCCTGGGTCCGGCCCTGTCACCCCCCATTTTCCCACCGGGCCCGCGCGGTCGCCGCCCCCTACTGGGGCCCGTACTTGCGTCCGGTCCGCGAGCTGACCCCGCCCAGCAGGGATCGGGGCATCACCTTCACCAGTCCCATCAGCGCCTTGTACCGCGGGTCGGGGATCGACACCGACTTGCCGCGCGCCAGGTCCGCCAGTGCCGCCGCGACCAGCTTGTCGGCGTCGAGCCACATCCAGCCGGGGATGTTGTCCGTGCCCATCCCGGCGCGCTCGTGGAACTCGGTGCGCACGAACCCCGGGCACAGCGCCATCAGCCGCACCCCGCTGCCCGCCAGGTCCTTCGCCGCCCCCTGCGTGAACTGCACGACCCACGCCTTGGACGCGCCGTACGTCCCGCGCGGCACGAAGGCCGCCACCGAGGCCACGTTGACGACACCCCCGCGCCCCCGCTCCCGCATCGCCGCGGCCGCCGCCGACGTCAGCCGCAGCACCGCCTCGCAGTGCACCTTGAGCATCCTCAGCTCGTCGGCCATGGATACGTCGAGGTAGCGGCCCTTGTTGCCGAAGCCGGCGTTGTTGACCAGCAGGTCGACGGGGTTCCTGCGGTCGCCGAGCCGGGCGGCCACCGCCTCGATGCCCTCGTCCGTGGCCAGGTCGGCGCTCAGCACCTGCGCCTCGATGCCGTGCCGGTCGTGCAACTCGGTCGCCTGCTCGCGCAGCCGCTGGGTGTCCCGGGCGACGAGGACGAGGTTGTGCCCGTCCGCCGCGAGCCGCCGCGCGAACGCGGCACCGATACCCGCGGTCGAACCCGTAATCAGAGCCGTTGTCATGGCAGAAGGTTAATGACCCGGAGTCCGGCCGTCCGCTCCGTGCACGCGGCCCGCGGGAAGTGGGGGAGCCGTGCGCGCGCCGAAGGTGACCGCCGCTCAGCCGCCGTACTTCTCGACGTACTTGCGGGCGGCCGCCATCGACTCCGGGTGCAGTGCCGCACCGGCCGCCAGCAGTCGTGGCAGCAGCTCCCGGTGGGTCGTGGTGGCCTGGAACTCCATCCGGGCCGTCACCTCGTGCTCCGGCAGGTGGACGATCTCGACCGTGTCCCCCGCGCGTATCTCACCCGGCACGATCACGCGCAGGTAGGCACCCGACGCGGCCTTCCGGGTGAACCGCCTGACCCAGCCCTTCTCACCCACATGGCCCTGGAAGGTGAGACACGGAATCCGGCCCGCCGTCACCTCAAGAACCACCTCCGGGCCGATCCGCCAGCGCTCGCCGATCCGCGCCCCGGACACGTCCACACCGCTGGTGGTGAGGTTCTCGCCGAACGCGCCGTTGGCGAACGTGCGCTCCAGCTCGCGCTCCCAGTCGTCCAGGTCCTCGCGCGCGACGGCGTACACCGCCTGGTCGTTCCCGCCGTGATGGCGCAGGTCGCACACCGCGTCCCCGGCCAGGCCGCTGCCCGCCGCACCCTTCGGACCGGGCGCAGCCACCCGCACCGGCCCCGCGACGGGCCGCTTGTCGATACCCGTCAGCCCCTCGGGCTGATCGGTGTACGGCACGGTCTTCGGGCGGCCCACATTGACGGACAGAAGCCTCATGGCGGCACGCTAAGCGACCGGCGGTCAAAGTGTCGACGCATTATTCGCCGCCGCACCCAAGACTCGCTTATGCGTCTCACCTATGCTCGAAGAATGATCGAGGCCCGTCATCTCCGCGTGCTGCGCGCCGTCGCCGCCACCGGGTCCTTCTCCGCGGCGGGCCGTGAGCTGGGCTGCACCCAGCCCGCGGTCAGCCAGCAGATGAAGGCCCTGGAGACGTCCGTCGGCACCCCCCTGCTGGTGCGCACCGGCCGCGAGATGCGGCTGACGCAGGCGGGCGAGGCCCTCGTACGGCACGCCGCCGGGATCCTCGCCGGACTCACCGCCGCCGAGGAGGAGGTCGCCGCCATCGCCGGCCTGCGCGCCGGGCGGGTCCGTCTCGTCTCCTTCCCCAGCGGCAGCTCCACCCTCGTCCCGACCGCGCTGGCCGCCCTGCGTGCCGCGCACCCCGGCACCCGCGTCTCCCTGGAGGAGGCCGAGCCGCCCGAGTCGGTCGACCGGCTGCGCGGCGGCGACTGCGACGTCGCTCTCGCCTTCCGCTACGAGGACGCGCCGGGCGCCGAGGAGTGGCCCGACCTGGTCGTGCGCCCCCTGCTGACGGACCGGCTCGTCGCCCTGCTGCCCGAACGCCACCGGCTCGCGGCCGCGGACTCCCTCGCCATCGGGGAACTCGCTGGCGAGCCGTGGATCGCCGGCTGCCCGCGCTGCCGAGGCCGGCTGGTGGAGGTGTGCGAGGCCGCCGGCTTCACCCCCCGCATCGACTTCGCGACCGACGACTACCCGGCGGTGGCCGGCCTGGTGGGCGCGGGCCTGGGCGTCGCGGTCCTCCCCCAGCTCGCGATCGAGTCCCTACGGCCGCGGGGCGCGAAGGCGGTGACCCTGGAGCCGGCGGTACGGCGGGAGGTCGTCGCGCTCACCCTCCCCGACCTGGCCCAGGTGCCGGCGGTGGCGGCGACGCTGGAGCAACTGGGGCTGGCGGCGGCACGGTAGCCGGGCCCGGCGGCAGGGGCCGTACGAGGCGGCACTGGTGGGGGAGGCGGGAATCCGGCGGGAGTCCGCGAGCAGGACGGCGGTGGTTCCGCGGAAGCGACGAGGGCACGCGCGTGTGCGGGTGCCCTCAGCCGTACGGAGAAAATTTCGTGTGTATGGAGAAACGTTCCTTCAGGTGTTCGAAACATCGCCCGCGCCGGCCGCCGCCGACACCAGGCGGTTGCGCGCCCGCCCCATGAGCTCCTCGCGCTCGTCCTCGGTCAGGCCGCCCCAGACGCCGTACGGCTCTCTCACCGCCAGCGCGTGCGCCGCGCACTGCGCGCGCACCGGGCACCTCATGCAGACCTCCTTGGCCGAGTTCTCGCGAGCGCTCCGCGCCGCCCCGCGCTCGCCCTCGGGATGAAAGAAGAGCGAGCTGTCCACCCCGCGACAGGCAGCCAGGAGCTGCCAGTCCCACAGGTCCGCGTTCGGTCCGGGAAGGCGGGAGAAATCTGCCATTGCGTGACCCCTTGTAGCCGTGCTGAGCGGATACGGTGCCCACGACCGTACAACTACGATCTAAGGAGATGAAAATATGACTCATTGCGAATCTAGCCTCAGACACCAGTAAATGGGAAGAAATAGGGCTGAACGGGGCACGGGTTGTGGGGAAAGCTTGAGGGTCCGCGCGGCTCTCTCCACCGTGTCCGTCCCCTCACGTAGAGTGCCGAAGACAGCGTGCGGCCCCGTAACTCTTTCGAGTGACCATCGTTGAGAGTGCGGTGGCGGTTGAAAACACAAACGCTCGGGCAAGCGTCCGAGACGGTCGACCGCACAGGTGACGATACGTACCAGCCTGGAGGCACAAGGTGACGCGCATCAGCTGCGGAGGGCGGCCATGACTTCCGTCCTCGTCTGCGACGACTCCCCGCTTGCCCGAGAGGCGCTCCGCCGCGCGGTCGCGACCGTGCCCGGCGTCGAGCGCGTGACGACGGCGGCCAACGGCGAGGAAGTCCTCCGCCGCTGGGGCGCCGATCGCTCGGACCTGATTCTGATGGACGTGCGGATGCCCGGCCTGGGCGGTGTCGAGACCGTCCGGCGGCTGCTGTCCGCCGACCCGGGCGCACGCATCATCATGCTGACGGTCGCCGAGGATCTCGACGGCGTCGCACTCGCGGTCGCCGCCGGCGCCCGCGGCTATCTGCACAAGGACGCCTCGCGGGCCGAACTGCGCGCGACGGTCACCCAGGCCCTCGCCGACCCCACGTGGCGACTCGCCCCGCGGCGGCTGCGCTCCGCGGAGATGGGCGCCGCGCCCACGCTCACCGCGCGCGAGATCCAGGTCCTGGAAGGCATGAGCCACGGCCGCTCCAACGCCGAGATCGGCCGCGAGCTGTTCCTCTCCGAGGACACCGTCAAGACCCACGCGCGCCGGCTGTTCAAGAAGCTCGGCGCCTCGGACCGCGCGCACGCCGTGGCGCTCGGCTTCCGCTGGGGACTGGTCCGCTAGCGCCTGTCCCTGTCACCGGCACCTCGCCCCCGCCCGATCACGTCCGGGGAGAGACCGCTCCTGGCGAGCGGCGGCACGTGCTGGACGCCGATGAGCGGGGTCCGGCGCGTGAGGTCGCCGACGCCGGCGACGGCGTCGTCGGTGCCGTCGGCGGAGTGGGTGGCGGCGTGGCGGGCGGTGCCGGCGGTCGACGGGAGCCCGCGTGCGACGGCGGTGCCGGGTGCGGTGCTCCGGGTCCGGGGTCTCCGAGCCACGGCCGTACGACCTGTGTGACGGACTTTTCGAGCAAGCCGGCCCAGTGGACAGGAGCGGGGGAATATGGACGAACCTCCCTGCTCGCGCGGGGTGCGGGGCTTGCGGGAACCCCTCCGTCGGCCGGGCGGTGGCCGGGGGCCGTACGGGGCTTCGCCGGATGGCCGCTGCTCGTTTCGCCGCGGATGCCGCATCCTTGAGGTGTGGAGTTCCTCGGGGACGAGTCGGTCGAGCGGGAGGGGAGGGCGCAGGGGATGAGTTCCGGCGCACCTGCTCATAACGCTTCGGTGCACAACGAAGGGCACGGTGCCGCGGCCGGCCCGGCCGCAGTGCACCATGGACCGATGCGCGAAGACGAGGCGGTCCGTGCCCCCGGGGCGATCGGCGGACTCGTGCATCGTGCGGTGGACGGCGACGAGCAGGCCACACACGACCTCTTGGCCCATGTCCACCCGCTTGCCCTGCGCTACTGCCGCACCCGCCTGTCCCGGCTCCCCGGTGACGCGCGCCACTTCGTGGAGGACCTCGCGCAGGAGGTCTGCGTGGCCGTCCTCCTCGCCCTTCCGCGCTACAAGGACACCGGCCGTCCCTTCGAGGCCTTCGTCTTCGCCATCGCCGCCCACAAGGTCGCCGACCTCCAGCGCGCGGCGATGCGCCACCCCGGATCCACGGCGGTCCCCTCCGACGAGATGCCGGAACGCCCCGACGACTCCCTCGGTCCGGAGGAGCGGGCGCTGCTGAGCAGCGACGCCGAATGGGCGAAGAAACTGATGGCCAACCTGCCCGAGAACCAGCGGGAGCTGCTCCTGCTGCGCATCGCGGTGGGCCTCACGGCGGAGGAGACCGGCCAGATGTTGGGAATGTCACCCGGGGCCGTGCGCGTGGCCCAGCACCGCGCGCTGAGCAGGCTGCGGGCCCTCGCCGAGCAGTAGTCGGGCCGTGTCCCGCCGCGTCTCCCGGCCCCCGGTTCCGTCGCCGTCCCGTCACCCTCACCTCCCCGTCTCGCCGAGGGGAGGCAAACGCCCGTCCCGACGCCGAACGGGCCGAGGCGCCTACGCTGGACACGGTCGGGGCCGCCTCGCTGAACGCGCCACCCGCCGCGACCGTACGAACATACGAAGCCCGGAGCCACGCCGGAGCGTGGAATTCCGGGGGTGCGCTTCCCGTTAGCATGGACATCCGCACCGATCAAGGCCATTTGGGGAAGGTGTCATGACTGCCAACGTCGACGGAGTGCCCGGAAAATTCGCGACGCTCGGGCTGACCTACGACGACGTGCTGCTGCTGCCGGGCCCGTCGGACATGGCTCCCGACGAGATCGACACCGCCTCGTACGTCTCCCGGAACGTGCGGGTGAACATCCCGCTCCTGTCCGCCGCCATGGACAAGGTCACCGAATCGCGCATGGCGATCGCGATGGCCCGCCAGGGCGGCGTCGGTGTACTGCACCGCAACCTCTCCATCGAGGACCAGGCCAACCAGGTCGACCTCGTGAAGCGCTCGGAATCCGGCATGGTGGCCGACCCGATCACCATCCACCCGGACGCCACGCTCGGCGAGGCCGACGCGATCTGCGCCAAGTTCCGCATCAGCGGCGTCCCGGTCACCGACGCCGGCAAGAAGCTGCTCGGCATCGTCACCAACCGCGACATGGCCTTCGAGACCGACCGCACGCGCCGTGTCCGCGAGGTCATGACGCCGATGCCGCTGGTCACCGGCAAGGTGGGCATCTCCGGTGTGGAGGCCATGGAGCTGCTGCGCCGCCACAAGATCGAGAAGCTGCCCCTGGTCGACGACCACGGCGTCCTCAAGGGCCTGATCACGGTCAAGGACTTCGTCAAGGCGGAGAAGTACCCGCTCGCCGCGAAGGACGCCGAGGGCCGCCTCCTCGTCGGGGCCGCGGTCGGCGTCGCCGGCGACGCCTTCGAGCGCGCCCAGGCCCTCATCGAGGCGGGCGCCGACTTCATCGTCGTCGACACCGCGCACGGCCACTCCCGCCTGGTGGGCGACATGATCGCCAAGATCAAGTCCAACCACACGCGCGTGGACGTCATCGGCGGCAACGTCGCCACCCGCGACGGCGCCCAGGCCCTCGTCGACGCCGGCGCGGACGCCATCAAGGTCGGTGTCGGCCCCGGCTCCATCTGTACGACCCGTGTCGTCGCCGGTATCGGCGTCCCGCAGGTCACCGCCATCTACGAGGCCGCGCTGGCCGCCAAGGAGGCCGGCGTCCCGGTCATCGGCGACGGTGGCCTCCAGTACTCCGGCGACATCGCCAAGGCCCTCGTGGCCGGCGCCGACACCGTGATGCTGGGCTCGCTGCTCGCCGGCTGCGAGGAGTCGCCGGGCGAGCTGCTGTTCATCAACGGCAAGCAGTTCAAGTCGTACCGCGGCATGGGATCGCTGGGTGCCATGCAGACCCGCGGCGAGCGCAAGTCGTTCTCCAAGGACCGCTACTTCCAGGAGGGCGTCGCCTCCGACGAGCAGCTGATCCCCGAGGGCATCGAGGGCCAGGTGCCCTACCGCGGCCCGCTGTCCTCCGTCGTCCACCAGCTGGTCGGCGGTCTGCGCCAGTCGATGTTCTACGTCGGCGGCCGTACCGTCCCGGAGCTTCAGGACAACGGCCGGTTCGTGCGGATCACCTCGGCGGGCCTCAAGGAGAGCCACCCGCACGACATCCAGATGACGGTCGAGGCGCCGAACTACAGCGGCAGGAAGTAGCGCCACACGCGCGTGCCGTCCGTTTCGCACGGCTGAGGGCGGCCCCGGAACATCCGGGGCCGCCCTTGTCGTGCCCGTCGGCGATACTGGTAGACGCTGCAACGCATCAGGGAAAGGCCACACACGTGACTGAGATCGAGATCGGGCGCGGCAAGCGCGGCCGCCGGGCGTACGCCTTCGACGACATCGCCGTCGTCCCGAGCCGTCGGACCCGGGACCCGAAGGAGGTCTCGATCGCCTGGCAGATCGACGCCTACCGGTTCGAGCTGCCGTTCCTTGCCGCCCCCATGGACTCCATCGTCTCCCCGGCCACCGCGATCCGCATCGGTGAGCTGGGCGGCCTGGGCGTGCTCAACCTCGAGGGCCTGTGGACGCGGTACGAGGACCCGCAGCCGCTGCTGGACGAGATCGCCGAGCTGCCCGTCGACAGGGCGACCCGCCGGCTCCAGGAGATCTACTCCGCGCCGATCAAGGAGGAGCTGATCGGGCAGCGCATCAAGGAGGTGCGCGACTCGGGCGTGGTCACCGCCGCCGCGCTCTCCCCGCAGCGCACGGCCCAGTTCTCCAAGGCCGTCGTCGACGCCGGCGTGGACATCTTCGTCATCCGCGGTACGACGGTCTCCGCGGAGCACGTCTCCGGCTCGCACGAGCCGCTGAACCTCAAGCAGTTCATCTACGAACTCGACGTCCCGGTGATCGTCGGCGGCTGCGCCACCTACACGGCGGCCCTGCACCTGATGCGCACGGGCGCGGCGGGCGTCCTCGTCGGCTTCGGCGGCGGCGCGGCGCACACCACGCGCAACGTGCTCGGCATCCAGGTCCCGATGGCGACGGCGGTGGCCGATGTCGCCGCCGCCCGCCGCGACTACATGGACGAGTCCGGCGGCCGGTACGTGCACGTGATCGCGGACGGCGGCGTCGGCTGGTCCGGCGACCTGCCGAAGGCCGTCGCCTGCGGCGCCGACGCGGTGATGATGGGCTCGCCGCTCGCGCGCGCGACCGACGCGCCCGGCCGGGGCCACCACTGGGGCATGGAGGCCGTCAACGAGGAGCTGCCGCGCGGCCAGAAGGTCGACCTCGGCACGGTCGGCACCATCGAGGAGGTCCTCACCGGCCCGTCCCACACCCCGGACGGTTCGATGAACTTCTTCGGCGCCCTGCGCCGCGCCATGTCCACCACCGGCTACAGCGAGCTGAAGGAGTTCCAGCGCGTCGAGGTGACCGTGGCGGACTCGGTGCACCGGCGCTAGCCCGACGCCGTTCGCGGGACTTCGGCGGGGGCCGGTCAGCTCACTCGGGTGAGTGACCGGCCCCTTTCGCCTGCCCGGGCGGGTGTGGGTCCGCGGGGGCGCCCGGTGGTGCTGACCCGGCGGATGCGGGCGGGTCGGGGGACCGGACGGTGGCCCCGGCCACCGGGCGGCGGCGTGTGAGGGGGCGGCGCACATCGCGCCACCGGCCTCCGGAGCCCGGGACGGTCTTGTGCGCCCGTCTCACAACCGGTGCGCCGCCCCCGTCGGCGTGGCGCCCCGCGTGTCCAGCAGCAGCTGGGCCTTCACGGAGAGGCCCTGGAGGTCGTACGTGCGGTGCTGCTGGAGAAGGATCGTCAGGTCGGCGTCGGCGGCGGCCTCGTACAGGGAGTCCGCGCGGGGGACGGGGCGGTCCAGAACGCTCCAGGACGGGACGTGCGGGTCGTGGTAGCTGACGGCCGCGCCGAGCTCCATCAGGCGGATCGCGATCTCCCGGGCGGGGGTGCTCTGCTGGTCGGCGAGGTCGGCCTTGTAGGTGACGCCGAGCAGCAGCACCCGCGCGCCCCGCGCCGATTTGCCGTGCTCGTTGAGGAGGGTGGCGGCGCGCTGGACGACGTAGCGGGGCATGCGGTTGTTGACCTGTTGGGCGAGTTCCACCATGCGCAGGGGGCTGCCAGCGTGGCCGGCGCGGTCGAGGGGCACGGAGTGGCCGCCGACGCCGGGGCCGGGGCGGAAGGCCTGGAAGCCGAACGGTTTGGTCTCGGCGCAGCGGATGACGTCCCAGAGGTCCACGCCCAGGTCGTTGCAGAGGACGGCCATCTCGTTGACGAGGGCGATGTTGACGTGCCGGAAATTGGTCTCCAGGAGCGTCACGGTCTCGGCCTCCCTGAGGCCACGCGCGCGTACCACCTTGTCGGTGAGGCGGCCGTAGAAGGCGGCGGCGGACTCGGTGCAGGCCGGGGTGAGGCCGCCGATGACCTTCGGCGTGTTGGCGGGCGTGAAGTCCCGGCGGCCGGGATCGACCCGGCTGGGGGAGTGGGCGAGGTGGAAGTCGCGGCCCGCGCGCAGGCCGGACGTCTCCTCCAGGAGCGGCCGCAGGAACTCCTCGGTCGTTCCGGGGGGCACGGGTGATTCCAGGATCACGGTGGTGTGCGGACGCAGGTGTCCGGCCAGGGTGCGGGCGGCCGCCTCCACCTGGCTCAGGTCGAGCCCGCCGTCCGCGTCGCGCGGCGTGGGCGCGCAGATGACGGCGGTGCGCACCCGGCCCAGCTCGGCGGGGTTGGTGGCGGGCCGGAACCCCCCCGCGAGCATCCGGCGCAGCTCGGCGGGGCTCAGGGAGCCCGGCTCGGGTCCGGTGCGGTAGCCGAGCGTGGGGATGCCGGCGGCCACGGCGGCCTGGGCCAGGGGCAGGCCGAGCGGGCCGAGTCCGATGACGGCGAGATCTGCGGGCATGGCGTTGGGCCGTCCTTCCCAGTAACCGAAGCGGGACAGGTGCGCAAGCCCTGTGGACAGGACGAGCGAGCGCAATGTCAGACTAGGAGTAAATATGACCGATTTGCGGGATTGATCGGTTGTGTTTCCCGGTCGGCTCCACGGGAGCCCTGTGCGGTTCCGTGAGAGTTGTCCACAGGCTGGGGGTGAGTGGTGGCTGAAGTCGGGCAAGACGGTCACCATTGGGGCAGGGGGATACGGGCCGGTCCTCGCCCCGAGGGGTGCGGCCGGCGCGACCGACAGCGGGAGGCAGCGGTGAGGACAGCGACACTGGGGCCGGCACAGCGAGCCGAGTCACTTGCGGCCATGGCCGAGCACGAGCTGGACCTGCTGGTCGTGGGAGGCGGGGTGGTCGGCGCGGGCACCGCCCTCGACGCCGTCACCCGCGGCCTGTCCACGGGGCTGGTCGAGGCTCGGGACTGGGCGTCGGGCACCTCCAGCAGGTCGAGCAAGCTGATCCACGGCGGGCTGCGATATCTGGAGATGCTCGACTTCGTCCTCGTGCGGGAGGCGCTGAAGGAGCGCGGACTGCTGCTGGAGCGACTGGCGCCGCACCTGGTCAAGCCCGTGCCGTTCCTGTACCCGCTCCAGCACAAGGGCTGGGAGCGGCTGTACGCCGGTTCGGGCGTCGCGCTCTACGACGCGATGTCGATGGCCCGCGGTCACGGCCGGGGCCTGCCGACCCACCGCCACCTGAGCCGCCGTCACGCCCTGCGTGTCGCGCCCGCCCTGAAGAAGGACGCGCTCGTGGGCGCCCTCCAGTACTACGACGCCCAGATGGACGACGCCCGCTTCGTCGCCACCCTCGTGCGCACGGCGGCCGGGTACGGCGCGAAGGTGGCCAACCGCGCGCGCGTGACGGGCTTCCTGCGCGAGGGCGAACGGGTCGTGGGCGCGCGCGTGCAGGACGCCGAGGGCGGTGGGGAGTACGAGGTCCGCGCCCGCCAGGTCGTCAACGCCACGGGCGTGTGGACCGACGACACTCAGGCCATGGTGGGGGAGCGGGGACAGTTCCACGTCCGCGCCTCCAAGGGCATCCACCTCGTCGTGCCGAAGGACCGCATCCACTCCTCCACCGGCCTGATCCTGCGCACCGAGAAGTCCGTGCTGTTCGTCATCCCCTGGGGCCGGCACTGGATCGTCGGCACCACCGACACCGACTGGGACCTCGACAAGGCCCACCCGGCGGCCTCCAGCGCCGACATCGACTACCTGCTGGAGCACGTGAACTCGGTCCTCGCGGTGCCGCTCACCCGCGACGACGTCGAGGGCGTCTACGCCGGACTGCGCCCGCTGCTCGCCGGCGAGTCGGACGCCACCAGCAAACTGTCCCGGGAGCACACCGTCGCCCATCCCGTACCCGGGCTCGTCGTCGTGGCGGGCGGCAAGTACACGACGTACCGGGTGATGGCCAAGGACGCCGTCGACGCGGCGGTGCACGGCCTCGACCTGCGGGTCGCCGAGTGCGTCACGGAGGAGGTGCCGCTGCTGGGCGCGGAGGGCTACCGGGCACTGTGGAACGCGCGAGCGCGCATCGCCGCCCGGACCGGGCTGCACGTGGTGCGCGTCGAGCATCTGCTGAACCGGTTCGGCTCGATGGCCGAGGAACTCCTCGACCTGGTCGTCGCGGACCCGACGCTCGGCGAGCCGCTGCAAGCGGCCGACGACTACCTGCGCGCCGAGATCGTCTACGCCGCCTCGCACGAGGGAGCGCGGCATCTGGACGACGTGCTGACCCGGCGTACCCGCATCTCCATAGAGACCTTCGACCGGGGCACCCGCAGCGCCCGCGAGGCGGCGGAGCTGATGGCGCCGGTCCTCGGCTGGGACAAGGACCGGATCGAGCGCGAGGTCCAGCACTACGAGAAGCGGGTGGAGGCCGAGCGGGAGTCGCAACGGCAGCCCGACGACCTGACGGCCGACGCGGCGCGGCTGGGGGCGCCCGACATCGTGCCGCTGTGAGGGCCTCGCGGTCCTTGCTTCACTCGAACGAGCGTCGCTGAGCGGGATCTTCGTTCGGCTCCGGCTCGTTTCAAGAGGTGCGAGGGCAGAACCCGGCGGTGAGCAGGGCCGGTTCGAGGCCGGGTTCCGTCATCGCCGTCGTGTTCCCGCGGAAGGTGAGGACATGACGGCCGTCGACGGTGACCGCGGTGCGCACGCGACTGCCGGAGATCCGGCCGTTGTGACCTCTCGCGGTCACTCCGCGGGGCAGCCCCGCCGGGATCGGTCCCACGCCGTACGAGCCGCGTGCGGCGCGGGTGTCGAGCATGTCGCGCAGCCGGTGCGGAGGCGACGGCTCGCCGCCCAGGAGGGCTGTGGAGAAGCGGCTCGGGTCGGCTAGGGCGGGATGGCGTCACCGGATCGCCCGCGAACCCGGCCCCCGCGGGTCGAGTTCGGTGACGTCGTTCCCGTCCGCCGTCGTGGTGGCGCTGTGCGGGAAGGGCGGAGCGGGCGGAGAGGGCAGGGGAGTTCGGGATCCGGGAGAGGAGGAGCTGTTCGGACGCGGGGGATCGAGGACGCCGTGAGCGGGCTGTGTGGCGCGGGAGCGGCCGGTGGACCCGTGCGACGACCTGGCCGAGTCGGCGCGGTCAGGACGTGGCCGGCGTGGGAGCAGGCGTTTCCCCCACCCCTCCACTTCCCTTGGCGGTGCGACCATCATGGGGGCGGGCGGGGAGCCCGGCGCCGGAGTGGGCGGGCTTCGCGGCGGGTAGACGGTCGCAGGGGGTGCGCGGAAGGGGGTTTTCACCCGCCGGGCGGGGCTCGTTCCGCTTGTTGGCCGGACTGTACTGCACCTTCTGGCCGGAATGCGCCGGTCCTGAGTACCGGTGAGGGGCACCCTGGGCGTCGGGCACTTGTCGGGTGAGGGACAATGAAGGCTCTGTCAGGGCGGGTTGCATGAGGGGACGCATGTCGGAGGCGGAGCGGGCGGGAGCATCCCGTCATGACAAGAGCGCACGTCTCCTCGCCGGGCGGTACCGGCTGGGAGACGTACTCGGCCGCGGCGGCATGGGGACGGTGTGGCGCGCCGAGGACGAGACCCTCGGACGCACGGTCGCCGTCAAGGAGCTGCGGTTCCCGGGGAACATCGACGAGGACGAGAAGCGCCGGCTGATCACGCGGACGCTGCGCGAGGCCAAGGCCATCGCGCGGATCCGCAACAACAGCGCGGTGACGGTCTTCGACGTGGTCGAGGAGGACGACCGGCCGTGGATCGTGATGGAACTCGTCGAGGGCAAGTCGCTCGCCGAGGCCATCCGTGAGGACGGCGTGCTGGAGCCGAGGCGCGCGGCGGAGGTCGGGCTGGCGATCCTCGACGTCCTGAGGTCGGCCCACCGCGAGGGCATCCTGCACCGAGACGTGAAGCCGTCGAACGTACTGATCGCCGAGGACGGCCGGGTCGTGCTCACCGACTTCGGCATCGCCCAGGTCGAGGGCGATCCGTCCATCACCTCGACCGGCATGCTCGTCGGCGCGCCCTCCTACATCTCCCCGGAGCGCGCCCGCGGCCACAAGCCCGGACCGGCCGCCGACCTGTGGTCGTTGGGCGGCCTGCTGTACGCGGCGGTCGAGGGCACTCCCCCGTACGACAAGGGCTCCGCGATCGCGACGCTCACCGCGGTGATGACCGAGCCGCTGGAGGAGCCGAAGAACGCGGGTCCGCTGCGGGACGTCATCTACGGCCTGCTCACCAAGGACCCGCAGCGCCGGCTCGACGACGCCGGGGCACGGGCGAAGCTCAACGCGGTGATCCACGCGCCGGAGCCCCGCGAGGCGGAGCCGGTGGACGCGACGAAGATCGTGCCGTTGCCGATGCAGCCGGACAGCCGCCGGAACAGGGGCGGCTCGTCGGCGAGTTCGTCCCCGGGCGCGTCCGGTGGGTCGTCCGGGGGCGAGGCGGCGGAGAAGCTGCGCGGGGCTCTGCGCTCCGTACGGAAGGCCGCCGTCGCGGCCGGGGCGGCCACTTCGGCCGCGGCCACCCGCGCCAAGTCGACGAACGCGTCGGCCGCCTCGGGGTCCCCGGACACGCAGGCGGGCACGCAGGAGGAGACCAGGGGCGGCGCGGCCACCGGGGCCGTCACCTCCGCGGCGGCCGTGGCCGCCACCAAGGCCGAAGGGGCCGCCGGCCGCAAGGCGGCGACCACCTCGGCGTCCGCGTCCGTGCCGGTGTCCCGTACCGCGACCGGTGCGGTCGGCGGCTCCGCGGCACCGGGCCAGGAGGTTCGGGGCGCGAACGGCCGTCCGGCGAGGAGCGGTTCCGGGTGGCCGGTGATGACGCCGCCGGACCTGCCGCCTCGGCCCGTGCCCAGGGCACCGCTGACCGACGTGGTGCCGAAGCGGACGTTGGTCATCATCGCCGTGGTGGTGGCGCTGGCCGTGCTCGGCACGGTGCTGGCCCTCACTCTCGGCGGTGGCGACGACACCAACGGCTCCAAGGACGGCGGTGGTTCGCAGGCCGTAGCCAGCGACAGCGCCACCGCCGGCACCAAGGAGGACGAGGACGGCGGGACCCGGACGGACGGCTCGGCGTCGCCGTCCGCCACAGGACCGTCCTCCGGCGGCAGCTCGCCCGCCGACACCGCCGCGGCCGGCGGCGCCGGTTCGGGCGCCACCGGAGCCGGCGCGGCCGTGACGACGCACGCGGGGAAGCAGGGCTACTCGATCGGGCTGCCCGCCGGTTGGAAGTACCAGGTCACGAGCCCCGCGGGGGACCGTTTCACGGGACCCGACGGGCAGCGGCTGTTGGTCGCCTGGACGACGACGCCCAAGGACGACCCGGTCGCGGACTGGGAGAACCAGGAGCGCTACATGAAGCGCTCCCAGTACAAGAAGATCCACATACAGAAGGTGGACTACCGCGGCTGGTCCACGGCCGACTGGGAGTTCACCCACTCGGAGAGCGGGACCACCTACCGCACGATCGACCGGGGGTTCGTGGTCGGCGACCACCTCGGGTACGCCCTGATGTACACGGCGAAGGCCGCCGCATGGGACGGCGATCTGCGGACGAACACCTGGAAGACCCTCACGGGGACGTTCACGCCGAAGAAGTAGCTGAAGAAGTAGTTGAGCGAGTAGCCGAAGAGAAAGCGAGGGTGGCCGCCGCCCTGTGCGGTCGACGCGGCGCACGCGCGGCCGTCCGGCCGGTCCTCGGCCGCGGTTGGGCCCGTTCTCGGCGGGCGTGGGGCCGGGTCTCGGGGGAGCGAGCGTCGGGCCGGGTATCGGTGGTCGTTCGGCTGGTCCCGATAGTCGTTCGGCCTGCCCCCGGCGGCTGTTGCGCCTGCTTGACCCGTCCCCGGCGGCCCTCCGGACCGTGTTGGGGGCGTGAGATCCGGCATCCCCTCTTTGCGGGTTGTCTCCGGCACGTATCGTGAAGGGTCGCGGACCGTACGCATCCAGCTGTCCGGCCGGATCCGGAGGGAACGGTCCGCGACACGAACGGATCCGAGCGACCGGGCGGCCGGGGGAGGCAACGTGGACGACTATGCGGGACGGGTGCTCGCCGACCGCTACCGCCTACCGCTGCCGCCCTCCGACGAGTACGAACTCACCGAGACCCGGGCCTTCGACACCTACAGCGGGCAGGAAGTCCTGGTCCGGCAGGTGCCGTTGCCGGAGGTCGTCGAGGCCGAGGTGCTCGACGCGGAGGGACTGCCCGAGGGGTTCACCGCGCGGGAGCGCGGAGCACGCCGGCCGGCGAGGGGGCCCGGAGCGGGCGCGAGCACTCGACGACCCGCCGATCCCGTCGTGCGGCGGGCGGTGGAGGCCGCCCAGGCCGCCGCGAGCATCCCCGACCATCCGCGGCTCGACCAGGTCTTCGACGTGTTCGCCGAGGGCGGTTCCCTCTGGGTCGTCAGCGAACTGGTGGCCGCCCGGCCGCTGGCGGCGCTGCTCGCCGAGAAGCCGCTGACGCCGTACCGGGCGGCGGAGGTCGCCTCCGACGTGCTCATGGCGCTCCGGGTGCTGCACGCGCACGGCTGGGTGCACCGCAACATCACCGCGCGCACGGTCCTCGTCTGCGACGACGGCCGGGTCATGCTGACCGGGCTGGCGGTCGGCGCGGCGGAAGAGGCGCTGTGCGGGTACGACCCGGTGCCGGTGGACGAGGAGCGGCTGCCGGAGCGACGGGGACAGGGGCCGCAGCCGCACGGGGACCGGGGAGGCGCCGAGCGCCGGGGACCCGTTGTTCCGGGGCCGGGACGGAGTGCCGTCGGGCCCGGCGGGACCGGTGTCGTCGGTGAGGTGGATCCCGAGGCCGCTCGGCGGGCGGCGATCGAGGCGCGGGCCGCCGGCGGGCTGCCCGCGGCGGGGGCCGAGTCGGCGAACGAGGTCTCCGGGGCGGTGGCCCGTACGCCCGTGGAGGCGGGCGGGGACATCCGTGCCGCGCGAGCCGGCGCCATCGCCGCGTACCGCGCGGGCGCACGTGCCGCGGCGCGGGTGCACGAGGCGCAGCAGGGCGGGCGGACGGCGTTGCCGGGGGCCCGCACGCCGGTCGAGGGCGACACCGGGCCCGGGGCCGCGGGCGTGGCGCCGTCGCCGTACGCCCTCGGAAGTGGTCGGGAGCAGGGGACTGGTGGGGTCGGGAGTGCGCCTCCCGGCCAGATCGCCGATCCCTACGGCGTGAGCGGCGCACCGGTGCCGAGGGCGCTCGGCACCGGCAGCCTGCCGACGCAGGGCGGCGGGGCGCCGGCCGGGGCGCGGTGGGACGAGCCGGCCGCCGTGGTGGGAGTGCGGCGCGGGCCGGCCACCGCGCTGGCCGCCGAGCGGGCGCGGCAGGCGCGGATGGCCGTCGTCGGGCCCGTCACGGAGCGGTGGGCGCCGGAGCAGGCCGGGCCCGTGCACGAGAACTGGCAACTGGCCGCGCCCATCGGGCCCGCGACCGACCTGTGGGCGCTCGGCGCACTGCTGTTCCGTGCCGTGCAGGGGCACGCCCCCTATCCGGAGGAGTCGACGGCCGAACTGGTGCAGCTGGTCTGCGCCGAACCGCCCGCGTTCGCCGAGGAATGCGGGCCGCTGAGGCCGGTCGTGGAGTCGCTGCTGCGTCAGGACCCCACCGACCGGCTGGACTTCGAGGAAGTGCGCGGCTGGCTGCGGTCGCTGGTGCGTTCGGCGCCCGAACCCGAGGCGGGCGCCCACGTCGTCGCCGCACCGCCCACCGACCCGCGCCGGCTGCCGATCGTGCGCCGCAGGGGCGAGCTGGTGCGCAGACGGCGTGCCGGCCTGCCCGCGCCGCACGGGCGGCACAAGCGGGGCCGGCCGGACGCCGGACGCTCGCCCCGCAGTCTGGGCCGCACCCTGGTCGTACTGGTGCTGCTCCTGCTGGCCGCGGCGGTCGTGTACGCCGTGATGTTCATGCCCAAGGCCGACGAGGAGGGAGCCGGCAGCGCGGGCGGTGCCGAGCGGACCGGTGCCGCGGGCCAGGTCGACCCGGCGCCCGACGCGAGCAGTCAGCCCCGGCCCGACGACGGAAGCGCCACGGCATCGGGCAACAGCCCCTCCGGGTCGGCCTCCGGGGGCACCGAGACGCAGTCCGGTGGGCTGCCCGGCGGCTTCACGCTGCGCAAGGACGCCGAGGGCTTCCAGATCGCCGTCGCCGACGGCTGGGACCGCACCCCGAAGAACGGGCGCGGCCAGGTCGTCTACACGCACGCCGGCTTCGAGCTGATCGTGGTGCCGGGGCGGGACTCCGCCGCTCAGTACGGCAGCGACCCGATGCTGTACCAGCGGGAGAAGGAGGGCGAGTTGCAGCCGTACCGCGACTCCAGCTGGGCCACCGCCTCCGGGCTGCGGACCATCCAGGTGGGCGGACGGACATCGGCCGAGGGCCAGTTCACCTGGACCGCCGGCGACGGGCGCGAGTTGTTCGTGCGCAATGTCGCGCTGCTCCTCGACGGGCGGTACCACGTCGTCCAACTGCGCGGACCCGAGGCCGAGCGGGACGAGGTGACGCGGCTGTTCGAGCAGGCGTCGGCCAGCTACCGCCACACGGGCTGAGCGACCGGTCGGTAACGTGTCCGGGTGCCCGGTCGAGGCGGATGGTTGCCCCGTGGCGGCAGAAGCGACAACCGTCACAGTGCGGTTTCCTTGGCCCCCCGCTGGTTCCCCGGACGCGGGCCGGTCTTTACGCTGGCCCTGTCAAGAGCATTGCGGGGCAACGTGAATCAGATGCAGGGCCTGCTCGTCGCGGGCCGTTACCGGCTCGTCGACGCCATCGGCAGCGGCGGCATGGGCCGCGTATGGCGCGCGCACGACGAGCTGCTGCACCGGGCCGTCGCCCTCAAGGAGCTGACGGCCGCGCTGTACGTCTCCGAGAGCGACCGTTCGGTCCTGCTGGCCCGCACCCGGGCCGAGGCCCGCGCCGCCGCACGGATCAACCACTCCGCCGTCGTCACCGTCCACGACGTACTCGAACACGACGGGCGCCCCTGGATCGTGATGGAGCTGGTCGAGGGCCGCTCGCTGGCCGACGCCGTCAAGGAGGACGGACGCGTCGAGCCGACCGAGGCCGCCCGGATCGGCCTGTGGGTGCTGCGCGCCCTGCGCGCCGCGCACACCGCGGGCGTGCTGCACCGCGACGTCAAGCCCGGCAACGTGCTGCTGGCCGACGACGGCCGGGTCCTGCTCACCGACTTCGGTATCGCCCAGATCGAGGGCGACACCACCATCACCCGCACCGGGGAGGTCGTCGGGTCCGTCGACTTCCTCGCCCCCGAGCGCGTCCGCGGCCATGACCCGGGCCCGTCCTCCGACCTGTGGGCGCTCGGCGCCACGCTGTACACGGCGGTGGAGGGCCGTTCGCCGTTCCGCCGCACCTCGCCGTTGTCCACGATGCAGGCGGTCGTCGAGGAGGAGGCGGCCGAGCCGCGGTCCGCCGGCCCGCTCGCCCCCGTGATCGCCGCGCTGTTGCGCAAGGACCCGGCCGCCCGGCCCGACACGGCCGGCGCGGAACGGCTGCTCGCCGAGGCCGCGGAGGGGCGTCGCCCCGACGAGGCGCAGGCGTACACACCGACGCGGTACACGGGGCAGGGCACCCAGGGAACCGGATCCCAGGGCATCCGGAGCGATCACGGCCTCCAGGGTGCCCATGGCACGCAGGGCGGCGCGTCGATCGGCGGGACGCCCCGCTTCACCGACGGCCACGGCACGGCTCACCTCCCCCAGGGCAGCGGCACGCCGTACCCGCCCTCCACCGGGTACGCGGCGCCGGTCGCCGGGGCGCCCGTCCCGGCCGTCTCCGGTACGCACGTCCACCCGGTCACCGGCGGCCCGACCGCCATCGGCCCGACGGGTCCGGGAGCCGGCCAGTCCCCGCCGCCGGCGCGACCGCCCCGGCGCCGCCGTCTGCGCACCCTGGCGCTCGTGGTCGTCGTCGCGGCGCTGGTCGGAAGCGGTACGGCGGTGGGGCTGCGCACCTGGGGCGGCGGCGACACGACGCGGGGCTCCGGTTCGCCGAGCACCAGCCCGTCCCCCACCGGCAGGCAGACGAACAAGGGCACCGTCTCCGAGTCCTGGGAGCAGACGGACGACCCCCTCGGCTTCGGACTCTCGCTGCCCACGGGCTGGGAGCGGACGGTGTACCAGGACGACGGCGACCTCAAGCAGATCGACTACTCGCCCGACGGCGGCGAACACTTCGTCCGCATCGCGATCGACGCCTCCCCGGACTTCGACGACCCCTACGCCCACCAGGTCGACCTCGCGGAACAGCTGAAGCGGCTGGTCGACTACCAACAGGTCACCCTGGAGCGGAACACCTACCGCGACCGCGAGGGTGCCCGGTGGGAGTACACCTGGACGGCGCTCGCCAAGGACACGGAGTTCCCCGGTCCGCGGCGCGCGGTCGAGGAGACGTACATCTCCCGGAGCGGCACCGAGTACGTCATCTACATGTCCTCGCCCGCGAAGGACTGGGCGCGCACCGCCCGGCAGTTCACCTCGGTGCTCCAGAGCTGGCGGGAGCCGCCGAGCACCTCCTGAGCCCCGGCCCCGGCTCCGCGGGCCCGCCTCGGCAGGGCCCCGCGCCGCGTCCGCGACTTGGCCGATCGGCGCCCCGGAGGCCCGGCGTCCGGTGGGGCATGATGGGCGCATGGGGACCGAGGGGGACGCCGTCCGGGTCATCGCGGGCCGCTACCGGCTGGAGGCGAGGCTCGGGCGCGGCGGCATGGGGATCGTGTGGCGGGCGACGGACCACCTGCTGGGACGGCGTGTCGCGGTGAAGGAGCTGGTCCAGGACGACTCGCTGTCCGCCGACGAGGCCCGCGCCCGACGCGACCGGACCCTGCGCGAGGCCCGCGCGGTGGCCCAGCTCAGCCATCCGCACATCATCGTGGTGCACGACGTCGTCGAGGAGGACGAACGGCCGTACATCGTCATGGAGTTGATCGAGGGCGGCTCGCTCGCCGACCGGATCGCCGAGCGCGGGCCGATCGACCCGCGCGAGGCCGCCCGGATCGGCGCCGACCTGCTCGGCGCCCTGCGCGCCGCTCACGCGGCCGGGGTCCTGCACCGGGACATCAAACCGGCGAACGTCCTGGTCGACTCCGCCACCGGCCGCGCCGTCCTCACCGACTTCGGCATCGCGCAGGTCGCGGGCGCCACCACCCTCACCGAGACCGGCTCCTTCGTCGGCTCTCCCGAGTACACCGCCCCGGAGCGCATGTCCGGGGAGCGGACCGGTCCCGCGTCCGACCTGTGGTCGCTGGGTGCGCTGCTGTGCACGGCGCTGAGCGGCGAGTCGCCGTTCCGCCGCGACTCGCTCGGCGGCATCCTGCACGCCGTCGTCTCCGCCGACATCCGTACGCCGCCGCAGGCCGAGCCGCTCCTGCCGGTCGTCCAGGGGCTGTTGGAGCGGGATCCGGACCGGCGGCTGGACGCGGAGCAGGCCGAGCGGATGCTGCGTGCCTTTCTGGACACCGGGCGTACGCCGACCGGCCGGACCGGGTACACGCCCACGCGGGCCGACGTGCCGCGTCAGGGCCCCGCCCGCCGCGCCTCGGATCCTCCGCTCCGGGAGCGGTCCACGCGGGGCGTGCTGGTGGCCGCGCTGCTGGTCGCCGCGATGGCGGGCGCCGGCGTGTCCGCGGCGGCGCTCCTGCTCGACCGGGACGGCGACGGGGGGGACACGCCGTCGAGTTCAGCGCCGGGTGGACCCGGTGGACCGAGCGGGTCGACGGCCGCGACGGGTGCGACGGTCCCGTCCGGTACGACGTCCGGCGGTACTACCCCCGGTGGCCGGCCCACTCCCTCCTCCACCCCCACGGCCGTTCCCTCCCAGGGCCGGCCCATCGCCCCCCTGGGCTATCGCGTCGTCGACGACCCGGCCGGGTTCACGCTCGCCGTGCCGAAGGGGTTCACCCGCGAGCCGCAGGGCGAGCGGGTCTTCTACCTCTCGCCGGGGCAGGCCTTCCGGCTCGGCATCAAGATCACCGCACCCCGACCCGGCGGCCCGCTCGGGGTGATGAAACGCGCCGCGGGCGAAGGCCCGGACACCAACCCCGGTTACCGCGACGGCCGCGTCACCGAGACCACGCGCGCGGGACGCCCGGCCGCCCTCTGGGAGTTCACCTGGAACGGCTTCGACGCGGCGGAGGGCGCCCGGCACACCTACGACCTGTGCTGGGAGGACGCGGGGCGGCTGTACGACGTGTGGGTGTCGGGACCGGTCGGGAAGGCGCGTGAGGCACGGGAGTACTTCGACGTGGCGGTCGACACGCTCGTACCGCAGTAGCGCGACGCGCGCCCACCGGGACGGTCCTCACCCCCGTACCGGATGAAGACCGGAGAAAGCCAGAGAAGGGCGCGGAATGCCACAGAAGGGCGGATAAGGGCCGACGAGGGGTGCCCCCGAGTCACGGGTCTGTGACCGGTGGGCAACGCCGGTGGATACCGGCCCGCCTGGCGCGATATGGATGGAGGCATGAGCCACAACGGGGGACCGGGCCACGGGGCCGACGACACGACGAGTTTTGTTCTGCAACCGCCCCGGCAGTCGCCTGCCCAGCCATCCCCGCGGTCGCCGCAGGCTCCGCGGACCACACCGGCCACCCCTCCTCCCGACGATCCCCACGCGATGCCCGCCCAGGCCGCGTCCGCCCCGCCGGAACCCGGTGTCGGGCGGCTCATCGCGGGCCGCTACCGACTCCTCGCCAAGCTCGGACACGGCGGCATGGGCACGGTGTGGCGGGCCCAGGACGAGACGGTGGACCGTGAGGTCGCCGTCAAGGAGCCGCGCGTACCGGACCACCTTCCCGAACGGGAACGGGCCAAGGCGTTCGAGCGCATGCGGCGCGAGGCGCGGGCCGCCGCCCGCCTGGACCACCCGTCCGTCGTGAACGTCCATGACGTCGCGGTCGTCGACGGGCAGCCGTGGATCGTGATGGAGCTGGTTCACGGGCGCTCCCTCGGCGCCGCCCTGGAGGAGGGCACGCTCGGTGTGCGCGAGGCCGCCCGGATCGGCCTGGAGGTGCTCGGCGCGCTGGAGGCCGCCCACGCGGCGGGGATCCTGCACCGGGACGTGAAGCCCGACAACGTGCTGCTCGGGCGGCACGACCGGGTCGTCCTCACCGACTTCGGCATCGCCCAGATCGAGGGCGAGACCAACCTGACCGACACCGGCGGCTTCGTCGGCTCGCCCGAGTTCATCGCGCCCGAGCGGGTGCTGGGGCAGCGCCCCGGCCCGGCGTCCGACCTGTGGTCGCTGGGCGTGGTGCTGTACGCGGCGACGGAGGGGGTGTCGCCGTTCCGCCGCAGCAACACCCCGGCGACCCTCCAGTCCGTCCTCAACGCCACGCCCGCGCCGCCCGCCGTCGCGCGGGGCCCGCTCGCCGAGGCCGTCAACGGCCTGCTGGAGAAGGACCCGGCCCGCCGCCCGCAGGCCGCGCGGGTCCGCGCTCTGCTGGAGCGTGCCGCGAACCCGCCCGCCCCGGCGCCCACCCAGATGGCCACCGCGCCCACGTCCATGCCCCTCACCGGAGCCGGAGCCGGAGCCGGAGCCGGAGCCGGAGCCGGAGCCGGAGCCGGAGCCGGTGCCAGGGGCGCGGACGGCCCGGTCGGCGGCTGGTCCGTCAAGGTCAGCGCGGGACGCGCCGGCTGGGGCCTGCGGGTCGGCACCAGGCTGTTCTGGACCGGGCTCGGCGCCACGGTCGTCGCCGCGGCGCTCGCGGCCTGGTTGGTCGTCGCCGACCCCTCCTCCGGCGCGCTGCCCGACGGCTGGAGGACGAGCGCCCAGAAGGAGGTCACCGCGACGCTGGCGGTACCGAAGGACTACGTGCCCGGCAAGCCGGACCGGGCCTCCGACGACGATCACTGGGTCAGCTTCACCGACCCGAGCGGGGCCGTGTCGATCGTCCTGGCCGTCGAACGCAAGGCGGAGGACACCGGCGGCGCGATCAGGGATTCCGCGGCCGCCGAGATGTACGAGGACAACGACGACTTCAAGTCCAACGGCAGCTACGCCCTCGACATGCCGAAGGGGCCGGAGACCGCGACGGACCCGAACGCCGAGTACCAGGGCAGACCGGCCGCCGAGAACACGGTTCGCTTCACCACCGACGACACCCAGAACCCCCGCCCCCGCGAGATGCGCACCCTGTACTACAAGTCCACGGCGGGCGACATGTACAAGCTCACCATCGCCTACCCCGGCGAGGGCGACTTCACGGAGCGGGGCCGTGAGGTGGCGCGGACGGCGATCGCCCACCTGGAGGTGGACACGCTCTGACGGACCCCTCGTGGTAGTCATGTGACATGAGCAACGACGGGCCCCCCGGAGGCGCCAACGGCCGTACCGTCGGCGGGCGTTACCAGCTGCTCGCGCGCATCGGATCCGGCGGCATGGGCACCGTGTGGCGGGCCCGCGACCTGCTCATGCAGCGCGAGGTGGCCGTCAAGGAACCCCGGTTGCCGGGCGATCCGGAGGACGAGTCCCACCGCCGGGCAGCCCACCGGCTCTACCGGGAGGCCCGCGCCGCCGCCCGCGTCGAGCATCCCTCGGCGGTCTCCATCCACGACGTCGTCGTCGAGGAGGGCGAGGGGCTCCGGGACGGACTGCCGTGGATCGTCATGGAGCTGGTGCGTGGCGAGTCCCTGCACGAGGTGCTGCGACGCGGCCCGCTGGACCCGGCCGAGGCCGCCCGTATCGGCCTCGCCGTGCTGGGCGCGCTGCGCGCCGCGCACGCCGTCGGCATCGTCCACCGCGATGTGAAACCCGCCAATGTGCTGCTCGGTCCGCACGACCGTGTCGTCCTCACGGACTTCGGCATCGCGCAGATCCAGGGCGAGGAATCCCTCACCGCCGGCGGCGAGTTCGTCGGCTCGCTGGAGTTCGTCGCCCCCGAGCGGATGTCCGGCCGTGGCGCCGGCCCCGCCTCGGACCTGTGGTCCCTCGGCGTGCTGCTGTACGCCGCCGTCGAGGGCTGGTCCCCCTTCCGCCGTACGACGGTGGAGTCCACGCTCGCCGCGATCCTCGCCGCGGACCTGCCCGAGCCGGAACAGGCCGGTCCGCTCGCCCCTCTCCTCATCGGCCTCCTCGCCCGCGACCCCGAACGACGGCCGGACCCGGCGGAGGCCGCCACGGCGCTGGAGGCGGTGACCCGGGGCGGCTGGCCGGCACCGTCCACCGCCACCGAACCCGCGGAGCCGCAGGACGCCGGGCGGCTGCGCGAGTTCGGAGAGGACGTCGGAACGGTACGCGTCGGGGCGGAGGTGGAGGCGGGGGCGGAGGCGGGGCCGCGGTCCACGGAACCGCCGGGGTATCCCACGCCACCGCAGGGAAGGCCGACACCACCGCAGGCCAAGCCGACGCCACCGCAGGCCATGCCGCAGTCCTCGCAGGACGAGCCCGCGCACTCGCGCCCGGAGCCCGAGCGTTCAGCGGAAGGGCCCCGGAAGCCGGCGCCCGACCCGTCGCCCGGTACGACGTTCCACCCGGTGTCCCGCCCGGCGC
Source organism: Streptomyces sp. NPDC006259 (assembly GCF_042870975.1). Classification (NCBI taxonomy): domain Bacteria; kingdom Bacillati; phylum Actinomycetota; class Actinomycetes; order Kitasatosporales; family Streptomycetaceae; genus Streptomyces; species Streptomyces sp. NPDC006259. Next base: position 277,737 of record NZ_JBIAHY010000004.1, read on the forward strand.
CCCACCCCGTTCCCGGCCCGGAGCCCGACCCCGCCTCCCGCACGACGTCCGCGCCCGCCTCCGGCCCGGCGCCCGACCCCGCCTCCGGCCCGGCGCCCGACCCGGTTCCCGGCCCAGCGCCCGCCTCCCACCCGGCGCCCGACCGCACCCCCCTCCTCCGCCGCCCCGCCGTTCTCACCCTCCTGACCGTCCTCCTCCTCGCCGGGGTCGGCACGGCCGCTCCCCTGCTTCTGGACGCCGACAGCGGGGCGGCCACCGAACGGCCCTCCACCCGCGGCGGCTCCAGCCCCATCTCCTCGACTCCCTCGACCCTGCCCTCGACCACGTCCGCGACGACGAGTCCCCCCGTGGCGTGGACAGCCCACCGCGAGTCCCGGATGGGCGCCGTCCTCTCGCTCCCCGCCGAGTACCGCGAGTCCGCCCGGCAGGGTGGCGCCGACGAGCAGCCGCGGCTCGTGGTCTACTCGGCCGGCTCCGTCGACGTACGCCTCACGCAGTGGGACAGGGCGCCGGGGTCGCCGCTCGGGCGGGCGGCCGAGGCGCACCAGACGTGGGACGGGTACGACGGGGACGCGCGTACGCAGACCACCCGCACCACCTTCCAGGGCCACGAGGCCGTGCTCGCCGACACGACCTACGGGCCGGCCGCCTCGCCGACCCGCGTGATGGAGCTGTTCGTGCTCGCCGAGGACAGCCGGATGTACGAGCTGCGGGTGGACATGCCGAAGGGCACGCCGGACGAGAAACAGGGAACGGCGGTCTTCAAGGAGGCCCGCGACCGGCTCCGTGTCGACGTCCCGCAGAACGGGGAACCTCTTCGCGCGCCACGCTGATCAGCGCGTTTGTTGCCAGTGACCACTGGCGTCGTGTGCGCGGTCGGTGAATCCCTATTACCGACGGGTACCAAAAGCCTTCCGCACGTCATACCCTGCGGCTCATGACGGACTCGCAGGCCCCGGAGAAGACCGGTACCCCCATCGGTACCAACCCCCTCGCCCCCACCCCCACCGGCGTCCGTACCGCCGCCGACGTGGTGACCCCCCAGCTCGTCGCCCATCTCACCAAGGGTGTCGTCGGTTCGGGGCGTACGGCGAACCACACGCCGTTCACCGGCGAGAAGCTGGCCGACCTGCCCGAGTCCACGCCCGAGGACGTAGAGCGGGCGTTCGCCGCGGCCCGGGCCGCGCAGACGGTGTGGGCCCAGGTGCCGGTACGCGAACGGGCCGCCGTCCTGCTGGGCTTCCACGACCTGTTGCTCCAGCGGCAGGGCGAGGTCCTCGACCTGATCCAGCTGGAGACCGGCAAGGCGCGCCTGCACGCCCACGAGGAGGTGCAGGCGGTGGCGGTCGCCGCCCGTCACTACGGCCGCAAGGCCCCGTCCTATCTGCGGCCGAAGCGGCACGCGGGCGCCATGCCGACGCTGACGAAGGTCACCGAACTGCGCCACGCGCGCGGTGTCGTCGGCCAGATCGCCCCCTGGAACTACCCGCTGGAACTCTCGGTCGGCGACGCGCTGCCCGCCTTCGTCGCGGGCAACGCGGTCGTCATGAAGCCCGACACAGAGACCTGTCTCACCGCACTGTGGGCCCGCGACCTGCTCATCGAGGCCGGGCTGCCCGCCGAGGTCTTCCAGGTCGTCATCGGCGAGGGACCGGTCGTCGGCCCCGAGATCGTCCGGCACGCCGACTACGTCTCCTTCACCGGCTCCACCCGCACCGGCCGGGAGGTCGCGCAGGGTGCCGCCGCCCGCCTGGTCGGCGTCTCCCTCGAACTCGGCGGCAAGAACGCCATGCTGGTCCTTGAGGACGCCGACATCGAGAAGGCCGCCGCCGGAGCCGTCCGCGCCTGCTTCTCCTCCGCCGGCCAGCTCTGCATCTCCATCGAGCGGCTGTACGTCCACGAGTCGATCGCCGACGCCTTCCTGGAGCGCTTCGCCGCCCGCACGAAGGCCATGCGTCTCGGCACCTCCCTCGCCTACGGCGCCGACATGGGCTCACTCGTCGGCGAACGCCAGCTGGAGACCGTGACCCGGCACGTGGAGGAGGCCGTCGCCAAGGGCGCCGAGATCGTCGCCGGCGGCGTCGCCCGTCCGGACATAGGCCCGTACTTCTTCGAGCCGACGATCCTCGACGGCGTCACGGAGCCGATGTCCGTCTGCGGCGAGGAGACCTTCGGCCCGGTCGTCTCGATCTACCGTTTCGCCACCGAGGACGAGGCGGTGGAACGGGCCAACGCCACGCCGTACGGACTGAACTCCTCGGTCTGGACGAAGGACGGCCGGCGCGGCCGCGCGGTCGCCGCCCGCCTGCGCACCGGCACCGTCAACGTCAACGAGGGTTACGCCCCCGCCTACGGCAGCGTCCAGTCGCCCATGGGCGGCATGAAGGAATCGGGCCTGGGCCGCCGCCACGGCTCCGAGGGCATCCTCAAGTACACGGAGGCCCAGACGGTGGCCCAGCAGCGGCTGCTGCCGATGGCGCCGGCGCTGGGGATGGACGACGAGAAGTACGCGGAGTTCATGAGCCGCAGCCTGCGCCTGATGAAGGCGTTCCGCTTCCGCTAGACAGCACCCGTTCTCAACGAGGAGAGCACGTGTCACAGGAGAACTCCGCCCGGATACGGGACGAGGACGGCCCAGCCCCCCAGGACGCCGGCGTCGACGCCGCGGACGGCGGCTACGACTACGACGTCCTCGTCGTGGGCTCCGGCTTCGGCGGTTCGGTCACCGCCCTGCGCCTCACGGAGAAGGGGTACCGGGTCGGCGTCCTGGAGGCCGGCCGCCGCTTCACCCGCGAGTCGCTCCCGAAGAACTCCTGGGACCTGAAGAACTACCTGTGGGCCCCCAGGCTCGGCATGTACGGCATCCAGCGCATCCACCTGCTGGGCAACGTCATGGTGCTGGCCGGCGCGGGCGTGGGCGGCGGCTCCCTCAACTACGCCAACACCCTCTACGTCCCGCCGAAGCCCTTCTTCGACGACCCGCAGTGGCGCCGCATCACGGACTGGCAGGAGGAGCTGGCCCCCTACTACGACCAGGCCACACGCATGCTCGGCGTGCGCCTCAACCCGACGATGACCCCGTCCGACGTGCATCTGAAGGCGGCGGCCGAGCGGATGGGGGTGGGCGACACCTTCCACATGGCACCGGTGGGCGTGTTCTTCGGGGACGGCCAGGACGCCGACGGGTCGGTGACGGCACGGCCGGGCGAGCAGGTGGCGGACCCCTACTTCGGTGGCGCCGGGCCCGCCCGCAAGGCCTGCAACGAGTGCGGCGAGTGCATGACCGGCTGTCGGCACGGCGCGAAGAACACCCTCAACGAGAACTACCTCTACCTCGCCGAGAAGGCGGGCGCCGTCGTCCACCCCCTGACGACGGTCGTCTCGGTCACCGACGACTCACGGGGCGGATACGCCGTCGCCACCCTGCCGACCGACGGCCGCCGCAGGTCGGGCGGGCGCACGTTCACAGCCCGCCGGGTCGTCCTCGCCGCCGGCACCTACGGCACCCAGACGCTGCTGCACCGCATGAAGGCGGGCCGGCAGCTGCCGTACCTCTCCGACAGGCTGGGCGAGCTGACCCGCACCAACTCGGAGGCGCTGGTCGGCGCCCAGACCGACGACCGCCGCTACCGCAAGGCGACCGGGCAGCCCAGGGCCGACTTCACGCGCGGGGTCGCCATCACCTCCTCGATCCACCCGGACCCCGACACCCACATCGAGCCGGTGCGCTACGGCAAGGGCTCCAACTCGATGGGCAGCCTGTCGATCCTCCAGGTGCCGTACGCGGAAGGTTCGTCGCGGGTGGCCGGCTGGCTGGCGAACGCCGCCCGCCACCCGCTGCTCGCGCTGCGGTCGCTCTCCAACCGCCGCTGGTCGGAGAAGACCATCATCGGACTGGTCATGCAGTCCCTGGACAACTCGCTGACGACGCACCTGAAGCCGACGGGCGTGGGCAAGGGCCTGCTCACCGCGCGCCAGGGGCACGGGAGCCCCAACCCGAAGCAGATCAAGGCGGCCTCGCAGGCGGCCGACGCCCTCGCCGCCGACATCAACGGCTTCGCCGGATCCAACGTGGGTGAGCTGATGGGCATGCCGCTCACCGCCCACTTCCTCGGCGGCTGCCCGATCGGCGACTCGCGCGAGACCGGCGTCATCGACCCGTACCACCGGCTGTACGGCCACCCCGGCATCTCGGTCGTGGACGGCGCCGCCGTCTCGGCGAACCTCGGCGTGAACCCGTCCCTGACGATCACGGCCCAGGCCGAGCGCGCGATGTCGTACTGGCCGAACAAGGGCGAGCAGGACCCGCGCCCCGCGCAAGGGGCGGCGTACGAGCGGCTGAAGCCCGTGGAGCCGCGCGACCCGGCGGTTCCGGTGGAGGCGTTCGCGGCGCTGCGGCTGCCGTTCCTGGGGATCCCGGCGGTGCCGCCGAAGAAGTGACGCGGCGCGCACGGAAAAGGGACCTGCGCCCCCCTCCGAGCGCAGGTCCCTCCTCACCAGCGGCCCTGAGGCCGGTTCAGGCTTACGCCTGTGTCCTGCGGCGGCGCGCGGTGAAGACCGCACCCGCACCGGCGACGACGGCGACCCCGCCGACCAGCCCGATCACCGGCAGCGCGGAGCCGGAGCCGGTCTCGGCGAGGCTGCCGGTGGCCGGGATCTCCTTGGCGCCGCCCTGCGGCTGCTTGCCGCCCGCGGGAGCCTCGCCCTCGCCCGGCGTGGCCGTGCCCGGGTCGTCGTTGCTGCTGCCGGGCTTGAGCACGGTGAACTCGTAGAACGCGAAGGAGCTGTGGACGCAGTTCTTCTCCGCGTCGACGTAGCCGCCGAGGCCCAGGGTGAAGCCCTCGCCGGCCGGGGCCTTCGCGGTGATGTCGACGCGCAGCTTGATGTCGACGGTCTCCTTGGGGCCGAGTTCCGTCTCGCCGAAGTAGAAGCCGTTGCCGAACTCGTCCGCGATCGAGTCCCAGGCCTTGGCCTGCGGGTCGTAGTACTCGATCTTGGCGTAGGTGCTCAGCCAGGTCCGCTCGTCGTCGCTCATCGAGTCGTTCTCGATGGCCGCGAGCCACTGCACGGTGCCCAGCGCCTTGTCGCTGTGGTTGGCGGCGGTGAGCTTGAAGGTGTGCCGGCCGCTGCCGGCCACGATCTTGCCGGGCAGACCCGACACGGAGAGTTCCAGCTGCGAGTCGACGTCGACGCCGTCCTCGTCGACCGGGCAGTCGTCGGGGAACTCCGTCGGCTCGTCGTCGGGCGACGACGACGATGACGGGGAGGAGGACGAGGAGGAGGACGTCGAGGAAGACGGGGAACCCGCTCCGTCCTCCTCCTGCGAGGCGGACGCCGAGGCCGACGCGCCGTCGGAGGCGGACTCGGACGAGGTGGCGGAGGAACTCGCCGAGTCGGACGGCGAGGCGGAGGCGCTCTCGGACGACGACGTGCTGGGCGACGCCGAGCCGCTCTCCTCGGCGAAGGCGGTCGGCGCCGACAGCAGGGCCAGCGGTGCGAGGACGGCGGTCGCGGCCATGGTGACCATGGCCCGGCGGAGCTTCATGCAGAGACCTCGATGGTTCCGGATGCGTCGCGACAGCAAGGCCGCGGCGCGGTTGAGGAGGCCTTCCGCATGGGGGAGCGGTTGTTGGCCCTGAGTTCGCTACGTGTGACCGGCGAAGCCTGTGAAGAGTTGCCCTGTCTTCACGCTTTCTTTATGTGCCATAGGTCACATGGCTCGGCTCGCTGCCCGGACGGCGGCGACGGAGGTGTCCGCGGGCACGACGAAGGGCCCCGCGGGACGGATCCGCAGGGCCCTTCTTTATCGTCAGCACCGGCGTCAGGGCAGCGCCGGTGCCTGGGAGCGGCGCCGGGGGGTTGCGCCGCTGGCTCGTCGAGCGCCCTGGTCCGCGCCGGGTGGCCGCCGGGGCGCACGCGGGGCGCGTGAGCGGTCTGGACCTTTGGCGGTCCGTGGGGACAAAGGGCCGCACAGCGGGTGGAGGCATGGGAAGCGGTGCAATGCGGTGGTCCCCGGCGGGACTTGGGGCTTTCTCCGCATCGTGCTGGATGAAAGCGGCGCCCGCAACCGTTTGACCCAGTCCTTGCGCGTTTTTGCCCTTCCCGCCGGCCGGCCCCGAGCGTCCCCGGGGCCGGCCGTTCTCTTGGGTGACCGGGCTGCTGTCCCCTGCCGTCCGGTCACTTTCCTGGAGCGAGGTCCCACGGCGCACGCACGCTCCGTACGCCTCATCGCTCCAGTGATCCACGCGTGGTTCTTCCGGGCCCGCCCCTGGCTGGAACGGACATCGGGACCAACGAAGCCGTCCCGGGCCGGTCACGCGCCGTACGGGTGAGAGGAGCACCGAACTCAGATGCGACCCCGGAGCCGCCAGATACGACCCCGGAGCCGCCAGGTGCGACCCCGGAGCCGCCAGGTGCGACCCCGGAGCCGCCAGGTGCGGCCCGGGAGCCGCCAGATGCGAATCCGGCGTTGCCGGACGCGGCTCCGGCACGGTCGGACGCGGCCCCGACACGGTCGGACGCGGCCTCCGGGGCCGTCGGACGCGACTCCGGCACCGTCACACGCGGCCCCGGCACAGTTCGAGGAGTGTCATGGCGAGGGAGGTGCCGGGCCTGCCGAGCGCCTGCCGGTAGTGGTCGAGGATCTCCATCTCGCGGGACAGGTTCACGCGCCGGCCGCCGGAGGTGATCCGGGCCTCCTGGATCACGGCGGACACGGCGACCCGTTCCTGGATGAGGCCGATGATCCGATCGTCCAGCGCGTCGATGCGGTCACGCGCGCCGGTGATCACGTCGGCGGCCTCGGGAGTACGGGCGCCGGTCACGTCGATGGCGGTCATGGGGGCTCCTGTGGTGGTGGGCGTGGACGCCCCCGGAACGACAGGACCCGGAAGAAACGACAGGCGCCCCGGGCCTTGTCGGCCCGGGGCGCCTGGGAAGTCGCTGCGTCAGCTCAAGCAGCACGACCATGGCAGCCGGCGGGCCGGGTGCCATAGGTAAAGACGAAGGTCGTGGGCGAAAGCATGGGGCCAGTATGCCACGGCGGTTCCAGGCGGTGGGGGCGCCGGCCGGGCGGTCCCCGGTGACGGGACCGGTACCACGCCCACCTCGGTAGAATTGGGCAGCACAGAGACCCCGCCCGAACCGCCGGAAGGCCCCCGTGTCATCAGCGACTCCTACTGCCGCCGCCCCCGACACCGTCCTGGTCGTCGACTTCGGCGCGCAGTACGCCCAGCTCATCGCCCGTCGAGTCCGCGAGGCCCGGGTCTACAGCGAGATCGTGCCGAGCACCACGCCGGTCGCGGAGATGCTCGCCAAGAACCCGGCGGCGATCATCCTCTCCGGCGGCCCCTCGTCCGTGTACGAGGAGGGCGCCCCCCGCCTCGACCGCGAGCTGTTCGAGGCCGGCGTCCCCGTGTTCGGCATGTGCTACGGCTTCCAGCTGATGGCGCAGACCCTCGGCGGCACCGTCGACAACACCGGCGCCCGCGAGTACGGCCGCACCGACCTGCGCGTCTCCCGCGCGTCCTCCACCCTCTTCGAGGGCACCCCGGCCGAGCAGGCCGTGTGGATGTCGCACGGCGACGCCTGCTCCGCCGCCCCGGAGGGCTTCTCCGTCACGGCCTCCACGGACGTCGTCCCGGTCGCCGCCTTCGAGAACGACGACAAGAAGCTCTACGGCGTCCAGTACCACCCCGAGGTCATGCACTCCACGCACGGCCAGCAGGTCCTGGAGCACTTCCTGTACCGCGGCGCGGGTCTGAGCCCGGACTGGACCACCGGCAACGTCATCGAGGAGCAGGTCGCCGCCATCCGCGAGCAGGTCGGCGACCGGCGCGCCATCTGCGGGCTCTCCGGCGGCGTCGACTCCGCCGTGGCCGCCGCGCTGGTCCAGAAGGCCATCGGCTCGCAGCTGACCTGCGTCTACGTCGACCACGGCCTCATGCGCAAGGGTGAGACCGAGCAGGTCGAGAAGGACTTCGTGGCCGCGACCGGCGTCCAGCTGAAGGTCGTCGACGCGCAGGAGCGCTTCCTCACCGCCCTCAAGGGGGTCTCCGACCCCGAGGAGAAGCGGAAGATCATCGGCCGGGAGTTCATCCGCGTCTTCGAGCAGGCCCAGGCGGAGATCATCGCCGACGAGGGCCCCGAGGTCGCGTTCCTGGTCCAGGGCACCCTGTACCCGGACGTCGTCGAGTCCGGCGGCGGCTCCGGCACCGCCAACATCAAGTCCCACCACAATGTGGGCGGACTCCCCGAGGACCTCGAGTTCCAGCTGATCGAGCCGCTGCGCAAGCTGTTCAAGGACGAGGTCCGCATGGTCGGCCAGGAACTCGGCCTGCCCGAGGAGATCGTCCAGCGCCAGCCGTTCCCCGGCCCCGGCCTCGGCATCCGGATCGTCGGCGAGGTCACCAAGGACCGCCTCGACCTGCTGCGCGACGCCGACGCGATCGCCCGCGAGGAACTGACGGCGGCCGGTCTCGACCGCGAGATCTGGCAGTGCCCGGTGGTGCTGCTCGCCGACGTCCGCAGCGTGGGCGTCCAGGGCGACGGCCGCACCTACGGCCACCCCATCGTCCTGCGCCCGGTGTCCTCCGAGGACGCCATGACGGCCGACTGGTCACGCCTGCCGTACGACGTCCTTGCGAAGATCTCCACCCGGATCACCAACGAGGTGCGCGACGTCAACCGGGTCGTCGTCGACATCACCTCGAAGCCGCCGGGCACCATCGAGTGGGAGTAGCGGCCCCGCTCACCGGGGTCAGGTCCGCCTGAGAGTCCGCACCGGCTCTCCGGGCCTCCAGACCTGGGCGACCAGATACGTGTCGTCCTCGACGGAGGTCCGCACGACCTCCGTCAACTCGGTGCGGAAGAGGTGGAACGGCTGCGGCGGTTCCACCTCTTTCACATATCCGGCCCTGGCCTCCCCGTCCCCGACCTCGACGGCGCACCCGCTGATCCGTACGTCGCCGCCACCCATCCCGGTGCCCTCGCCGGGGTTGGCCTGGAGGGAGAAACGGGGGTCGCGGCGCAGGTCGAGGACCTTGAGCGAACCCGGCATCATGCCGAGCCACAGCTCACCGTCCAGGAAACGCGCCTCCAGACCGCTGGTGCGCGGGGAGCCGTCCTTGCGCAGGGTCGCGAGGACGTGGTGCGTGAAGGCACCGAAACGGTCCTCGACGACCCGCGCGAGATCCGGCTCCGCCTCGCGGAACGCCGCCCAGTTCGCTGCTGTCGCACGACTCGCTGTCATACGGCGAGTGTGACGCCGATACCCGACATCCCCTGTCCGGTATCACGCGGTCGGCCTCGCCCGACCGGACCGGAGGCACCGAACCGGCAGCGGCGGCAGCGCGTACCGGGGACCGGCCCCTCTCGCCCTGGACGGCCGTGCACCCCGCCACGGAGGGCCGCCGCGCCTCGCGGGTGACGGAAATCGTCGACTTCACCCGACGGCTCTGCCCTTTTTCCCTGACCGACGGTAACTTCCGCCCGTAACACATCCCAGTGCTGGAGGACCGATGCACGGGCCCACGTCACCCGCCCCGCTGCCCACCGACCGACTGCGGTTCGCCATGCCGCCGACGCACGACTCGGTCGAGGACGAGCGCAGGCACCGCAAGGAACGGCTCGCGGGCGCCGTGCGGATCTTCGGACGGTACGGCTTCGAGGACGGGGTCTCCGGGCACATCACCGCCCGCGACCCCGAGTACGGCGACTGCTTCTGGGTCAATCCGTTCGGCATGCCCTTCAAGCACGTCACCGTGAGCGACCTCGTCCTCGTCAACGCCGAAGGACAGGTCGTCGAGGGCCGCTATCACGTCAACCAGGCCGCCTTCACCGTGCACGCGCAGGTGCACGCCGCCCGGCCGGACGTCGTCGCGGTCGCCCACTGCCACTCCGTCCACGGCCGCGCACTCGCCGCCCTCGGCGAACTGATCGACCCGATCACCCAGGAGAGCTGCGCCTTCTACGAGGACGTGGCGCTGTACGACGCCTACACCGGCGTCGCCGTGGACGCCGAGGAGGGCCGGCGCATCGCGGCCGCGCTCGGCAGCCGCAAGGCCCTGGTCCTGCGCAACCACGGGCCGCTGACCGTCGGCGACTCGGTGGACGCGGCGGCCTGGTGGTTCCTGTCCATGGAACGCTCCAGCCAGGTCCAGCTCCTCGCGCGCGCCGCCGGCCGGCCCGTCCTGATCGAGCACAAGGCGGCGGTCGCGACCCGGGAACAGCTCGGCGGCGACCTGGTCGCGTGGATCAACTATCAGCCCCTGTGGCAGGACATCAGCCGCGGCGAACCCGACCTGCTCAGCTAGGGCCTCTCGTTCGGACCAGGCCCGGCTCGCGGGGTCCCATGCCGCACCTCGCGGCGTTGTCGTCGGTCCCCAGGGCTCCGCCCCGACTCCGTCCTCCGCCTTGCGACGCACGGCACCGGACCCCGCTCCCTGATCCGGCCCGATCCGGACGAAAGACCCCACCGCGTCAACACGACGGCCCCGGATTCACCCGCGCTGACCAGACCTGCCGGAGCACGACGGTGTGCCGTAGGGCACAATTCGCTGTCGTCGCAGGGGAGTTGTTCACAGGTCCGGTGGCCGGTTCTCACCGGGGTCACCAGCCGCACGGATAGCGGGGAAGGCAGGCGTCGGCAGTGGCGGTGCAGGAGGCGAGACAGGGCCCGGAGCCGGGCACGCACGACGGTGGCTGCGCCTGCGGAAACTGCCCGCACGGGGCGCGCGAAGGGCACCGGCGGGCGGTCGCCGCCTTCCTGGTGAAACGGGACGAGTTCGCCGCCGGACAGGGGCTGCCGGCCGCCGTCGCCCACTCGGCCTCGGCCTCCCGCCAGTGGGTGTCGGAGGAACTGACCCAGTCCGCCGAACTCGTCGCCGAACGCGGCCGCGCCGAGGGCGAGTCCTGGCTGACCCGCGTGTGGCTGCGCACGGCCTGCACGGCGGGGGCCGCGGTCGTCGCCCTGCTGCTCGCGCAGTCCCTGACCGCGATCGGCGCCGGCTGGACCACGGCCCGCACCGCCGGACTGCTGGCCGCGCTCCTCGTCGGCGGCGCCCTGACCGCCGCCTCCTACTTCCACCGGGCGCGCGGCGGAGCCCTGGCACCCGTGATCGGCGAGGACAACCGCCTGTCCACCTCCCGCGCGGTCGCCGCCGCCTGGGTCCTGTTCGTGGCCTACGCCGTGCTGGTCCTGGCGGGCCGGCTCGCGGCCGCCTCCGGACCCGTCGAACGCGACGCCCTGATCGCCGGCCTCGACCTCGCGCGCGGCGCCGGCGCGGTGACCGTCCTCGCCGTGGTCTGCGCCATCGCCGTGCTGGTGCGGCGCGTGGTCGGTCTGCGCGTCCTCGGACAGCGGCTCCAGAAGGTCCGCGCGCACCGGCCCCAGGCCGCCGACCTGCTCACCGACGACGCCGGCCGCGGCACCTTCGCCGACATCCAGTACGTCGTGATCAGCGCGGTCGCCCTGGCCTTCGCCGCCGTCCGCCTCGCCCGCCGCCCCGACCAGCTCCCCGACCTGCCCTGGGGCCTGGCCGTGGTCGTGCTGGTGTCGGCCGCGACCTACCTCGCCGGGAAGTACGCCGAGGGCGGGCGGCCCGTGATCCTCTCCGTCGTCCGCTCCCGCGAGGCCGGTGACCTGGACGCCCCGATCCGCACCGGAGACGACATCGAGATCCGCGGAGCCGGATTCGTGCCCCCCGGCGCGCAGACCGCCGACCGCCTCTCCCGCATGGTCGTCCGCATCGGCGCCGTCCATGTCCACGTCCCCCTCGTCCCGGTCACGGGCGGCTTCAGCAACCCCACCGACGCGGTTCTGACCGTCCCGGTCCCGGTGGAGGTCGAGCCCGGACGGGTGGAGGTTCAGGTGGTCACCGCGGCCGGCGTGGAGACGAACCGCTACGCCATCGACGTGACGGACTGACCCGCGCGGGGCACGCGAAAGGTGTCCCAGGACCCGACCGGCCGTTGAGCGCATCGCCCCTTTCGTACGTATGGTCTGTCGAGGGGTCCATCACTGCGGGCGAGAGGCGGCCACACGCGATGACGCACGGCATGCGAACGGACACGTACTCCCCCTACCTCGACGGCGGCCGTGGCGACTGGCGGGACACCGCCACCCGGTACGCCCTCCTCCCGCTCCGGGTCTTCCTCGGCATCACCTTCATCTACGCCGGCCTGGACAAACTCACCGACGGCGCCTTCCTCAAGGCCACCGGCGCAGGCTCGATCGGCGACACCATGCGGGCGGTGCGCGACTCCTCGGCCGTCCCCGCCCTGGTCGACCTCGCCCTGAAGGCCCCCACCGGCTTCGGCTACGCCATGGCCTTCGGCGAACTCGCCGTCGGTATCGGCACCCTGCTCGGTGTCCTCACCCGCCTCGCCGCCCTCGGCGGCGCGCTGATCTCCCTCAGCCTGTGGCTGACCGTGAGCTGGGCCTCCGACCCGTACTACTACGGAAACGATCTCGCCTACCTCATGGCCTGGCTGCCGCTCGTCCTCGCCGGCGCTCCGGTCCTCTCCCTCGACGCCGCCTGGCGCACCAGGAGGCGACAGCGGTCGGGAGGCTTCCGGTAGGCCGCGCCCGCCACGACACGGCCCACTCCCGAGTCATCTTTCCGCCGTACCCGTCCCCGCCGTCCCCGTCCCCGCGCCCGTCTCCGCGGGGGCGTCCGGTCTCCCGGCCCGTCGTCGGCGGACCGCGCGGGTGACGAGGCCGGTGACGGCCGCCAGGCAGAGGCCGGTCACGACCACCGGTACGACGGCGAACCAGGGCGTCTCCCACAGGCCGCCCGCGTCGCCCGCGTAGATGACGCCCGCGAGGACGAAGGCGGCGCCGCAGACCAGTCGGCCCGGCCGGAACTCATGACGCAGCACGGGCCACCACCGCCTGTCCCGCCCCGACCTGGAGGTCGAGGTCGATCGTCCCGGTGTCCTCGCCGCCGGAGACGGGGGACAAGGTCACCTCCTTGTGCTTGCCCGGCTGCACGTCCACGTCCTCCTGTTTCTCACCGGGCAGCTGGATGTCGCCCAGGCCCACGTCGATCCGGACGTTCACCGTCACGTCCGGCGGCACGATCACCCGCAGCCGGCCGAGCCCGACCTCCGCGTCGGTGCTCACCGTCTGCCCCTTCGCGGGACGGAGCCGGGACAGGTCCAGGGTGGCGTCGCCCGTGCCGAGGTCGTAGCTCTCCCGGACGTCCGCCACCGCCGTGGGCCGCCATGTCGTGTCGGTCCAGCGCGTGCCGACGTCCTCGGGGACGGTGGTCGAGCCGGCGAGCAGCCCCGCGGTGACAATCGCCAGGAGCATCGATCCCGCACCGGTACGCCCCAGCAGCGAGCTGGCCGCGATGCCCAGGCCCAGCACGATCAGCGCGGCGGACAGACCGGCCTGGAGGCTGGTGCCCAGCGGGTGTTCGTCCCAGGTGAGCCGGGTCGCCAGGCCGCCGGCGAGCAGGGCGAGCAGGAAGGACCAGCCGCCGATCCAGCGGGGGCCGCGCGGCCGTGGCGTCCGGTCGTACGGGCCGCGTACGTCCTCGCGGGTGTGCGCGTGCCCGATCGGGTCGGCGTCGATGGAGGACACGAGGTCCGGGGCGAGGGAGCCCCCGGGGCCCCACAGGTATCCGGTGCCGCCGTCGTGCGTGCCGTCCTTCACGATCGGGTCGCGCCACCAGGAGGGGTAGGCGGCCGGCACCGGTGGTGCCTGGGCCTCCGGCGGGGCGTCGGCGACGGCCTGGGCGGCGAGCGGGTCGGCGTCGGAGGCCTCCCGGTGCCGGGACCAGTAGCCGGCACCGGCCAGCAGGAGGGAGAGGACGACGGCGAAGGTGAGCACCCCGCCGTTCCTGAGCATCGACAGGAACACCCCGCAGCCCACCAGCGCGAACAGCACGGCCGCGAGCGCCTGGCCGTCGACGCGGCCGGTCAGCAGCTTGCGCACCTCGTGCTGACCGTCGTCGGTGTAGGGGACGAACAGCCACGCGAAGCCGTAGAAGATCAGGCCGATGCCGCCGGTCGCGGAGAGCACGGCGAGCGTGATCCGGAAGATCACCGGGTCCATGTCGCACTGTCGCCCGAGGCCCGCGCACACCCCGGCGAGCATCTTGTGCTCGCGGTCGCGGCGGAACCGGTGCGGGGGGTGCTCGGCGAGACCCGGCCCGCGGCCGGGCGTCGGTGCCTCGCCGCGGGCGCCGGAGGGAGGGGCGGCCGCGTGGGGCGCGGTGCTCCCGTCCGGTCCGGTGTCCGCGGCGTGCTGGTGATCCGTCATGAGTCCATGGTGGCGGCCGAGCGGCCCCGACGGCAGTCGGAAGGACCCTGGTCGGACCCTGATTTCGGCCCTGAGCCGCCGCCGGTGAGGCGTCCGACGTACGGGGCCTTCGAAGATCAGGGGCGTCTCGGGGGCGAACCCTGATGCCCGTGACCCGGGGCCGTGTGACCATCGTTGGCATGCCGGAAGCCGCAACAGCGTCACTCGTCGAACCGCGGCCGCCGCGCAAGCTCTACCGCAGCGGTGACGGACGCTGGCTGGGTGGTGTGGCGCGGGGGCTCGCCGGGCATCTCGGGCTGCCCGTGATCTGGGTGCGGCTCGTCTTCGTCGGCCTGTTCATGGCGGACGGCCTCGGCGCTCTGCTCTACGCGGCCTTCTGGTTCTTCGTCCCGCTCGGCATCGGCGGGGTCGGCGACCAGCGGCCCCCCTCCCTCGTCACCACCGAGAGCGCGCCCGACGGCCGCCGCAGGCTCATCACCCGCAAGCCCGACAAGGGGCAGATCGTCGCCCTGCTCCTCATGGTCGTCGTCGCCATGGTCTTCGTCGGCAATGTGAACCTGGGCAGTGGCGCCAAGGCCTATCTCCTGCCGGCCGTGCTCGTCGGCGCGGGCGTCGCCCTCGTGTGGCGCCAGGCGGACAACGCCCGGCGGGCCCGCTGGGTCGAGGTCGGCCGCAGACGCCGTACGCTCACGCTGCTCCGGGCCGGCGCCGGTGTCCTGCTGGTCGCCGCGGGCGTCTCCGGGATCTTCGTCCTCCAGGGTTCCGCCGCCCACCTCGACTCGGTCCTCCAGGCGGCCCTCGCCGTGCTGGTCGGCATCACCCTGCTCGCCGGGCCGTATCTGGTGCGCATGACGCAGGACCTGTCCGAGGAGCGGCTGATGCGCATCCGTGCCCAGGAGCGCGCCGAGGTCGCCGCCCATGTGCACGACTCGGTGCTGCACACACTCACCCTGATCCAGCGCAACGCGGAGAACGCCAACGAGGTGCGTCGCCTCGCCCGCGCCCAGGAGCGCGACCTGCGCACCTGGCTGTACAAGCCGGAGGGCACCGGCAAGGACGAGGCGGAGGAGCCCGCCACCCTCGCCGACGCGGTCCGGCGCGATGCCGCCGAGGTGGAGGACAAGCACGGCGTCCCCCTGGAGGTCGTGGTCGTCGGCGACTGCCCGCTCGACGAGCGGCTGACCGCACAGACGCAGGCCGCGCGTGAAGCGATGGTGAACGCGGCCAAGTACGGTGGCGAGGGCGGCGCCGTACAGGTCTACGCCGAAGTCGAGGGCAGGACGGTCTTCGTGTCCGTCCGGGACCGCGGTCCCGGCTTCGACCCCGACTCGATACCCGCCGACCGGATGGGCGTCAGAGAATCGATCATCGGCCGCATGGAGCGCAACGGCGGCACGGCACGGCTCCGGGCGGTCCCGGGCGGCGGCACGGAGGTCGAGCTGGAGATGGAGAGGGCGGAGAAGTGATGAGCGACCCGACGGAGACGAACGGCACGACGGGCGCGGCCCCGGTGGCCGAGCCCACGCACGGCGAGGGCGGCGCCGGACGGCACGTGCGGGTGGTCCTCGTCGACGACCACCGCATGTTCCGCACGGGCGTGCAGGCCGAGATCGGCCGCACCGAGGAGACCGGTGTGGAGGTCGTCGGCGAGGCCGCCGACGTCGACCAGGCGGTCACGGTCATCACCGCGACCAGGCCCGAGGTGGTCCTCCTGGATGTGCATCTGCCGGGTGGCGGCGGCGTCGAAGTGCTGCGCCGTTGTGCCCCGTTGATGAGCGACGCCCAGCGGCCCGTGCGCTTCCTCGCGCTGTCCGTCTCGGACGCGGCGGAGGACGTGATCGGCGTGATCCGCGGTGGCGCCCGCGGCTATGTCACCAAGACGATCACCGGAACCGACCTGGTCGACTCCGTCTTCCGGGTCCAGGACGGCGACGCCGTCTTCTCGCCGCGGCTCGCCGGGTTCGTCCTGGACGCCTTCGCCTCCACCGACGCCCCGCCGGTCGACGAGGACCTCGACCGTCTCACCCAGCGCGAGCGCGAGGTGCTGCGCCTCATCGCGCGTGGTTACGCCTACAAGGAGATCGCCAAGCAGCTGTTCATCTCGGTGAAGACGGTCGAGTCCCATGTCTCGGCGGTGCTGCGCAAGCTCCAGCTGTCCAACCGCCACGAGCTGACCCGCTGGGCGACGGCCCGCCGGCTGGTGTGACGGGGGCGGCCTCAGGCCACCCGGGCGGCCCCCGCGTACGGCATCTCGTCGATCGGTGCCACGCGTACCGGCGCCGAGGGGTTCGGCGCGTGGATCATGTTGCCGCCGCCGACGTAGATCCCGACGTGGGTGATGCCGGAGTAGAAGAACACCAGGTCGCCCGGCCGGAGTTCGGAGCGGGAGACGCGCCGCCCGGCGTCGATCTGCGCGTACGTCGTGCGGGGCAGGGAGATGCCCGCCGAGCGGTACGCGGCCTGGACGAGGCCCGAGCAGTCGAAGGCGTTGGGGCCGGTCGCGCCCCACACGTAGGGGCTGCCGAGTTTGGAGTAGGCGTAGGAGACGGCCGCCGCCGAGCGGGAGTCGGGGGCGGCCGTGGTGGCCGAGCGGGGGCCGGGCAGGGCGCCGCGGGAACCGGTCGAGGACCGTGAGGAACGGGTGTCCGTCCCGCCGTCCGTACCGGCGGTGATCCGTGCCCGTTCCCCTTCTGTGAGCCGGTTCAGCAGGCGGCGGGCCGTGTCCAGCTTGTCGGTGATCGTCCTCTTGTGCCGCTTCAGCTCCGCCTGACGCGTTTTCAGTGAGGTCAGCTGGACGCGGGCGGCGCCCCGCAGTTGGTCGATCTCCCGCAGTTGCTCGCGGACCCGGGTGACGGCGGCGGACTGGCGGTCGCCGGTCCGCTCGGCGAAGGCGGCGTTGTCGAGGTACTGGTCGGGGTCGTCGGAGAGCGCCAGTTGCATCGCCTGGTCCAGGCCGCCGCTGCGGTACTGCGCCGCTGCCATCGTCCCCAGCGCCTCACGGGCCGTGTCGAGGCGCGCCTCCTTGCGTGCGGCCTCGTCCCGCAGGGTCTCCAGCCGCCGCTCGGCGGCCGTCGCCCTCTCCCTCGCGCCGTTGTACTTCTCGGTGGCGGCCTCGGCCTCCTGGTACAGCTTGGCGACCTTGGCCTTCACCTGCGCCGGTGTGGCGTTCGGCTCGGCGTGCCCGGTCCCGTCGAAGGCGGTCGCGCCGGCCACGCCGGCGAGGGCGATGGCGGCCGCGGTGCGGGCCGTGTGGCCGCCGGCCGAACGCGGACGGGGCTTGCGGTGCGCTGGCACGGGGTACTGCACGTCCTTTCGTCGACCGCCTCGTCGGTACGGCCGCCGGGCGGCCAGGGCCGCGGGGACGGGCCTGGGCCGCCGGGGAGCGGGCGTACCGCCGCGGGGTGCGGGCGTACCGCCGCGGGCGCGGCTGACGCGTCCGGCGACGCCCGCACGGGGGAGCGGGACGCCGCCGGACCTCTCGGCGGTGGTGTCCGACTGCCGCCCCTGCCGCCGGACGGCGGTGGGAGCCGGGCACCTGGGGAGGACGCTAGGCCCGTCCGTGCCGGTCGGGTGACGGGATGTGCGGAAGTGACACGAGCGGACTGCCGCGTGATCGGAAGTGGTCGTGCCGCCGGTGCCAGGTCGTCGACTTCGCGCGGTGGCCCGACCGATGCGGTGAACGCGGGGCGTGCCGGGGCGGCACGGTGCTATGAGGCGCATCGATGCGGGCGCCCGTCGACGCGGCCCTCGGTGGACCGGACGGTTGGCTCAGGCCGGATCGGGGAGCGGGGTCCGGTGCCGTGCGTCGCCAAACGGAGCGTCACGCGGGGGCGGATGTGGGCCGGTGTCGGGAGGGGGCGGGCGGCTGGCTAGCATCCGGCCTCATGGACGTACTCATCCACCTCTTCGTCGGTCTGCACATCATCGGCATCGCCGCGCTGCTCGGCGGCTTCCTCACGCAGCTGAAGGCGATGGGGCGGGGCACGGCCCGCTTCGTGCCCGCGATGCTGCACGGCGCCGCGACGATGCTGGTCACCGGCGTGATCCTGGTCGGCCTCAACCAGGCGGACGACCAGGAGGTCGACAACGTCAAGATCGGCGTGAAGCTGGCCCTGCTGATCGTGATCCTCGGCCTCGTCTACGTGAAGCGGGACGACGAGAAGGTGGAGAAGCCCCTGTTCGCCCTGGTCGGCCTGTTGACCGTGGCCAACGTCTTCATCGCGGTCCTGTGGACCTGAGCGACGCCCCCGCGTCCGCGACCGCCGCCGCGGCGACCACCAGCCACGCCGTCACCGCGACCCAGAGCAGCACCTCTCCGGGGCCCTCCAGCCACGGCACGTCGACGGCGGCGGCCACGGACAGCGTCGCCACCGCCGTCATCCCCATCGGGAACACGGTCGCCCAGCGGCGCGTCTCGTAGCGCGTCCGCGGCCACCGCACCTCCGCGACGAGCAGGACGGCGTAGCCCGTCAGGTCGAGCACCAGCAGCGCGAGGGTGACCGCGTGCAGGACGCCGCTGTCGTCGCCGTTCCACAGGTACCGTCCGCCGTCCTCGGCCGCCAGGAGCCTGGACCCGGCCAGCGCCGAGATCGCGAGCGCCCCGCCCGCCACCCAGTGGTCCCCGGCCCCTTCCCGCACCTGGCGCGGGTCGAAGCGGGTCAGCGCGAGGCCGTAGAGCACGAGGCCGAGCCAGAACAGCACGAGCGAGGCGTGCGCCGGCCAGGCCACCGACTCCGCCCGCGCCACACTCGCCCCGAGCACCGCGAGCCCCTGGGTGGCCACACAGCACAGGAAGACCGCGCCGGGCATGTGCCGGCCCCAGTGCCGTACGACGTTGACCAGCAGCACCGGCCACAGTGCCGCGGCCAGTGCCAGCAGGGCCGAGGCGAGGGTCTGCCGGCCGGCCGCGGAGACTGCGGCGCCGAGGACTGCGGTCGCCGACACGGCCGTGAGCGCCCCCGGCGTCACCGCGTCGGCCCGCCACCGCTCGCGCTCCCTCAGCAGCCGTACGACGAAGTCCGCCGCGAGCGCCACCCAGGCGGCGCCCGCCAGGACGAGAGCGATGCGGGACAGGACGGCGTACCCGGTCTGGTGCAGGCCGACCGACAGGATGCCGGTCGCCATCACGGCGGCTCCGGCCGCGGGCGGACGCCGAGCCCACCGGACGTGAAGGGAGGAGATGCCGGGCATGCCACCGATGCTAGGGAGCGCACGACGGCTTCCCCGCGGGCACGCGCGCGAGGACGGCGGGACACGCGGGACCGAGAACACGGGTGGGGGAGCGCGGGTGGGGGAGCGCGGGGCGGTCGCGTGGGCGCCGAGTGGCGTGACGGCCGGGCCCGACCCGCGCGCGGCGCTCGCGTCAGGCCGGGCGCACCACGCTGTGGATCGACGACTCCCCGTCGTAGTAGATCGACTCCTCGCGCACGTACGAGCCGGGCTTCGGTGCGTGGATCATCATGCCGTTGCCTATGTAGAGGCCGACATGGGTGACATCGCCGTAGAAGAACACCAGGTCACCGGGGTGCGCGGCGGAGAGGGAGACGGTCGTGCCGGCGTTCACCTGGTCGTAGGTGACGCGCGGCAGGGTGACGCCGGCGGCTTTCCAGGCGGCCTGGGTCAGACCGGAGCAGTCGTAGGAGTCCGGGCCGGTCGCGCCCCACACGTAGGGCTTGCCGATCTGCGCGCGGGCGAACGCCAGCGCCTTCTCGGCCTTGGTGGCGTACGAGGGATCCGTGGACGGTGACGACGGCGTCGACGTGCCGCTGTCCGCCGTGCCGGACGCGCTGCCGCTCTCCCGTGCCGCGGCCGCCGCCTGCGCCGCCGTCTGTTGCCGCTCGGCCAGCTCGACGGCCTTGCGGGCGGCCTCCTGCCGCTCGCGCTCCTCGATCTTCGCCAGCCGTGCCTTCTCCTCGGCCGTCAGCCGCGACAGCAGCGCGCGGGCGGAGCCGAGCTTCTTCTGGACGGTGGCCTTGGCGGTCCGCAGGTCGTTCTGGGAGGTGGTGAGCGTCTGGAGGCTCCGGGAGGCCGCCCGCCGCTTCTCCATCGCCTCCGCCTGGTCGGCGAAGTAGTCGTCGACGGCGTTCTTCTGCCGGTCGGTCACCCGGCCCATCAGCTGCGTCTGGTCGAAGTAGTCCTGCGGGGTGTCGGCGAGCAGGAAGGTCGCCGTGTCGGGAGCGGAGGCGCCGGTGCGGTACTGGGCGGCGGCGTAGGAACCCAGCTCCTCACGCGCCTCGTTGAGCTTCTGGGCGCGCTGGGCGACGTCGTCCAGGAGGGTGTCGACCTGCTTGCGCTGCTTGGTCGTCCTCTCCTTGGCGGCGTTGTACTTCTCGGCGGCCGACTCCGCCTGGCGGTAGAGGTCGTCGACCTTCTTCTCGACCTCCTCCAGGCTGGGCCTGTCGTCGGCGGAGGGGGCGGCGGCGGCCGTCTGCGAGAGCAGGGCCACCGAGGTGAGAGCGGCGGTGGCGAGAGCGGGCGTACGGATGCCCGCCACCGCGGGGCGGGGTCTGCGGTGCTGCGACGCCAAGGGAGGCGACTCCTTCCAGTTTCCGCCTACCGGGTACGCGGTGGGGGTCCCCCAGGCCGTTCGGGCACTGGAGGAGGGTTCGGGCGGGGTGCTTCGGAAGGGTTGCCCTGCGGCCGTGCTCCCCCAAGGGGAGTGAGCCGATTCACCCCAAGGTCTCGGTGGGTCCCCGGTTCCGGTGCCGCAGGGGGCGCGCCGGACTCGGCGGAGGCCGCGCGGCCCGGCGAGGTTCGCCGGAGGGAGGCGAGCGGCCTGCCCGGCACGGTAGCCAACTGGTGTGCCCTCTGTGAAGGTTGCCGGGGGATATGCCCGATACGTTTTCGTGACCTGGGGGCAGGCCGCCGTCCGTGGTGACCGACGGTGCCAGGGGCGCCCCGCAAGGTGAGGGCCGGGGATGTTTCCGGGACGGCCACGGGTTGTCAGTGGGGCAGCCTAGACTCGGAGAGCGATGAGCAGCCTCTTTGACGACAGCTTCCTGGCGGACCTCCAGGCCCCCCGCGGCCACCACGAGGAACCCCCGCCGCCGCCCGAGGACGATCACTCTCCGGAACCGGTCCCGGACGATCTGTTCGGCGGGAAGTTCGACGTGCCGCCGGACCGGGACACGCACTACCGCGACGGCGCCCCGCGCCCGCCGATCGACGCGGCAGCGCTCCTCGAAGGGCTCAACGAGAACCAGCGCGCGGCCGTCGTCCACGCCGGTACCCCGCTGCTCATCGTCGCCGGCGCCGGCTCCGGCAAGACGCGCGTGCTGACCCACCGCATCGCCCACCTCCTCGCCGAACGGCACGTCCATCCGGGCCAGATCCTCGCGATCACCTTCACCAACAAGGCCGCGGGCGAGATGAAGGAGCGCGTCGAGCAGCTCGTCGGTCCGCGGGCGAACGCCATGTGGGTGATGACCTTCCACAGCGCGTGCGTGCGCATCCTGCGCCGCGAGAGCAAGCGGCTCGGCTTCACCTCGTCGTTCTCGATCTACGACGCCGCCGACTCCAAGCGTCTGATGGCCCTGGTCTGTCGCGACCTGGAACTCGACCCCAAGCGCTTCCCCCCGAAGTCCTTCAGCGCCAAGATCAGCAACCTGAAGAACGAGCTGATCGACGAGGAGGACTTCGCCGCGCAGGCCACCGACGGCTTCGAGAAGACCCTCGCGCAGGCCTACGCCATGTACCAGTCGCGGCTGCGGGAGGCGAACGCCCTCGACTTCGACGACCTGATCATGACGACGGTCAATCTGCTGCGCGCGTTCCCCGATGTCGCCGAGCACTACCACCGCCGCTTCCGGCACGTCCTCGTCGACGAGTACCAGGACACCAACCACGCCCAGTACGCCCTGGTCAGGGAACTGGTCGGCTCCGCCCAGCACCCGGTGGACGTACCGCCGGGCGCCGACGACCTGCCGCCCGCCGAGCTGTGCGTCGTGGGCGACGCCGACCAGTCGATCTACGCCTTCCGAGGGGCGACCATCCGCAACATCCTCCAGTTCGAGGAGGACTACGCGGACGCCACGACGATCCTGCTGGAGCAGAACTACCGCTCCACCCAGACGATCCTCACCGCGGCCAACGCCGTCATCGAGCGCAACGAGTCGCGCCGCCCCAAGAACCTGTGGACCAACGCGGGCGACGGCGCGCGCATCACCGGCTATGTCGCCGACACCGAGCACGACGAGGCACAGTTCGTCGCCGACGAGATAGACCGCCTCACGGACGCGGGCGAGGCCAAGGCCGGCGATGTCGCCGTCTTCTACCGCACCAACGCCCAGTCCCGCGTCTTCGAAGAGGTCTTCATCCGCGTCGGCCTGCCCTACAAGGTCGTCGGCGGCGTCCGGTTCTACGAGCGCAAGGAGGTCCGGGACGTCCTGGCCTACCTGCGCGTCCTCGCCAACCCGGAGGACTCCGTCCCGCTGCGCCGCATCCTCAACGTGCCCAAGCGCGGCATCGGCGACCGGGCCGAGGCGATGATCGACGCCCTCTCCCAGCGAGAGAAGATCAGCTTCCCGCAGGCCCTCAAGCGCGTCGACGAGGCCTACGGCATGGCCGCGCGCTCCACCAACGCCGTCAAGCGGTTCAACACGCTGATGGAGGAGCTGCGCACCGTCGTCGAGTCGGGAGCCGGCCCGGCGACGGTCCTGGAGGCGGTGCTCGAACGCACCGGCTACCTGGCCGAGTTGCAGGCCTCCACCGACCCGCAGGACGAGACCCGCATCGAGAACCTCCAGGAACTCGCGGCCGTGGCCCTGGAGTTCGAGCAGGAGTCCGGCGAGGGCGAGACGACCGGCTCGCTCTCCGACTTCCTGGAGCGCGTCGCGCTGGTCGCCGACTCCGACCAGATCCCCGACGAGGGCGAGGACGGCTCGGGCGTCATCACGCTGATGACCCTCCACACCGCCAAGGGCCTGGAGTTCCCGGTCGTCTTCCTCACCGGCATGGAGGACGGCGTCTTCCCGCACATGCGCGCCCTCGGCCAGACCAAGGAGCTGGAGGAGGAGCGCCGCCTGGCCTACGTCGGCATCACGCGCGCGCGGGAGCGGCTCTACCTGACGCGCTCCGCGCTGCGCAGCGCCTGGGGGCAGCCGTCGTACAACCCGCCCTCCCGGTTCCTGGAGGAGATCCCGGCCGTGCACGTGGACTGGAAGCGGACGGGGGCGACCTCGCCGATGTCCTCCGGCCCGGTGTCCGGGGTGGCGGCCTCGCTGTCGTCGTCGCGTTCGCGTTCCTCGGCGGCCGGCGCGTCCGGCTTCGCCACGCGCCGCACCTCGGAGAAGCCGGTGGTCGCCCTGGCCGTCGGTGACCGTGTCACCCACGACCAGTTCGGCCTCGGCACGGTCGTCGGTGTGAAGGGCACGGGCGCCAACGCGGAGGCGACGGTCGACTTCGGCGAGGCCAAGCCGAAGCGGCTGTTGCTGCGGTACGCGCCGGTGGAGAAGCTGTAGCTCGCACGCGATGAGCCCCCGCCGTCGGATCGACGGCGGGGGCTCATCGGCGGGTCGAGGGGTTCTACGTCGGGTCGAGTCCGTGGCTGCGCAGCCACGGCAGCGGGTCGATCGCGGAGCCGCCACCCGGCCGCACCTCGAAGTGCAGGTGCGGACCGGTGGAGTTGCCGGAGTTCCCGGAGTACGCGATCGGGTCGCCGGCCCGCACCGTCGTACCGGAGGGGACGCGGTAGCTGGAGAGGTGGCAGTACCAGGTCTCCGTGCCGTCCTTCGCCGTCACGATCATCATGTTGCCGTAGGCGCTGTTCCACTGGGTGCGCACGGTGCCGTCGGTCGCCGCCAGCACCGTGGTGCCGTAGGACACCGGGAAGTCGATGCCGGTGTGCAGGGACATCCAGTTGACGCCGGACTGGCCGTAGTAGGCGCTCAGGCCGTGGTTGGCCACCGGCAGCGCGTACTTGGGGCGCAGCCGCTCCTTGCGGGCCGCCTCCGCCGCCGCCTTCTTCTTCTCGGCTTCCTGCTGTGCCTTGAGGTCGATGCGTTCCTGCGTACGGCTGGCCCGGTCGGCGAAGTCGCCGGCCTCGGCGGTGAGGGTCTGGAGCTGGGCGTCCAGCTTGTTGTTGGCCGCTGACGGCTTCACGGCCTGCGCGTCCGAGGCGGACGCCGTGGTGTCGTGGTCGTCGCCGCCGGTCAGCGTGCCGACCGAGGCCGCCGCGATACCGGCCACGCCCATGACGCACGCCGAGGGCACGGCCACGCTCAGCAGCGCGGAGCGCTTGGCGGGCGTACGGCGCCGGGAGCGGTTCGCGTTACGGGTGGCCGCCCGTCCGAGCGGGGCCGGGACGGCTTCCTCCTGGTCGTCGAGGAGGAGCGGGGCGCCGTCGGCCGGCTCGTCGTCGCCGGGGGCGGCTGCGTCGCGGCCGACCTGCTCGAAGGTGGCGGTGGCCTGCTGGTCGAAGGGGACCTCGGCCTGCTGGTCGAAGGAGGGTTCGTCCTGCGGTCCGTACTCGTCGCCGCTCTCCGTGGCCTCGCCGCCGTCGGAGTTCCACTGCGTCGCGTCGTAGGCGCCGGTGTCGAAGGCCTGTGTGCCCCATTCCCACTGCTGGGTCTGTTCGGCGGGGGCGGCGGATCCGTCCGGCTGGAGCCAGGCGTTCGACCACTGGCCGCTGACGTCGGCGGCCGTGGCCTGCGGCGGGATGCCCGGCAGCTGCTGCTGATCCGTGGACCACGCGGTCGTGTCGTAGGCGCCCGTGTCGTAGGCGGCGTGGTGCTGGGCCGCGTACGGGTCCTGGTTCAGGAGCTGGTGACTGCCCGTGGACCACTGCGTGGCGTCGTACGCCCCGGCCGAGGCGGTCGACGCGGCATCGCCGTGCATGGAGCCGAAGAGGGGGTCGACCTCGTAGGAACCCGTGGCGTGGGCGCCGGTGTCGTAGGTGCCGGTGTCGTAGCCGTTGTACGTGGTGAAGTCGCCGTACTGGGCTTCCGGGGAGCCGTACGACGCCTGGTGCGCCGGGTCGGCGTCGGAAGCCGGGGCCGGGGTGGTCATGGTCCCCGACGGGTGACGGTCGTTCACCAACGTCTCTCTCGCCTCGACAACAGGGTCTGCCAGAGCACAAACAGGGGCTGCCAGAGCAGTGCGGTGACTGTACCCGGCGGTATGCGGGCGCGACAATCTTCCGCAGGTTTCGGCCTGCGGGAAAGGGGCATTCGGCCCCGTTTCGGGGGAGGAAGGGCGCGGGCTTGGCCCTATGTTCGAGAACTGTTCGATATCGGACAGCTGTCGGAGCGCTGTGAGGGCGAGGTCGGTCGGCCAGGTCCGACGGGGGTTATGTCGCGCAGTGCCGCTTTGTGACCGGAGGTGGCGTCGGATGTCCGGTCCGGAAAGGCGTGTGGCGCCTTCCGATCGTCCGGCAGGGTGTGCTCAGGCGACCGTCAGATCGCCCTTGTGTGCGGTGGGGGTGCCGGGCGTGGCGTCGGCCGCGGGCCCGTCGCTGTCGAGGGCCTGGCGGATGCCGGTCGCGACGGCCGGATGCACCGGAAGGGCGAGATGGCCGATGCCGCTCACCTGCACGTTCTCCGCCAGCAGGTCGGGGTGCTCCAGACGGGCGGACTCCAGCGGCGCCATCAGATGGTCCAGATCGCTCCAGAAACTGATGAATCGCGTACGGCAGCCGGGCGCGGGCCGGGACAGCTCCTCGATGACCTCCGAACCGGGACGCATCTGGCGCACGATCGGGTGGGCGCTGGCCAGCGGGGCCACCCGGGTCCCGGAGTGCGGGGTGCCCAGGGTGACCAGCGTCCGCACGCGTGCGTCGCCGCCCAGCCGCTGCACGTAGTACCGGGCGATCAACCCGCCGAGGCTGTGCCCCACCACATCCACCCGGCTGCTGCCGGTGCGCTCGCAGATCTCCTCGATGTGCCGCCCGAGCAGTTCGGCGGCGATGCGGATGTCGCAGGTCAGCGGCGAGTAGTTGAGGGACTCCACCCGGTGCCTGCCGTGCTGGGCGAGGCTGCGGCGCAGCAGCACGAACACCGAACGGTTGTCGATGAAGCCGTGCAGGAGGACGACCGGGGGCGGGGCCTGCGTCGGCAGCCGGGCCGGGTCCTCGGCGCCGCCGGACGGGGGAAACTCCGGCGCGGGCCCGCCGCGGCGCTCCTGGACGATGCCCGACGGATACAGGAGAACATGGCCCGTGAGGATCGCGATCTCCAGGGCGGTCGCCTTGACGAGGGTCGCGGAGAGCCCCATCAGTCCGCTCGGCAGCAGTCGCCGGCAGAGGCGGAACGGAAGAAGGGGCTCCAAGGCCCGGGTGACCTGCATGGCCGACCTCCTGTCGGCACGCCGGGGACGGCTCTGTCACCCGTGTGCCCTCGGGGAAGTCGCGGCGGAGGCGACCGGCGGTGCGCGAAGGGCGTTGGTAAGGGGTGAGCGGTCCGCTCTCGGCGCTCCTCGCGTCGACGACCCTGGTCCTGCCTGCCCATCGAGCCTGCGCCGATGTGCCGGACCCCCACGCGCGCGGCCTGACGCGGTGGTGCGGCGACCTCGTGGCGGCTCCCGTTGCGCGGTTCTCCCTCGGGTTCCCCGTCCGGGGAGAGGGAACCGCGTTTGGTGAACGTGTCCCTCTGTGTGATTTCCCCCTCGGTGCGCGCCGTAAAACCGCCGGTTGCGGGATCCTGGCGATAACGTTCGTTCACTTCCCCGGCCGGTGTGGTGGTACCTCTCGGTACGCAGGGAATCGGTACGGATGGATGTAGTCGCTTCATGGAGGCAGTGATGGGTGTGGCAGCCGGTCCGATCCGCGTGGTGGTGGCCAAGCCGGGGCTCGACGGCCACGATCGCGGGGCCAAGGTGATCGCGCGCGCGCTGCGCGACGCGGGTATGGAGGTCATCTACACGGGCCTCCACCAGACCCCCGAACAGATCGTCGACACCGCGATCCAGGAGGACGCCGACGCGATCGGCCTGTCCATCCTCTCCGGGGCGCACAACACGCTCTTCGCCGCCGTGATAGAGCTCCTCAAGGAGCGGGACGCGGCGGACATCCTGGTCTTCGGCGGGGGGATCATCCCCGAGGCGGACATCGCGCCGCTCAAGGAGAAGGGCGTCGCGGCGATCTTCACCCCCGGTGCGACCACGGCGTCGATCGTCGACTGGGTGCGGGCGAACGTACGACAGCCGGCGGGAGCGTAGCGCGGTACGGCAGCCGGCGGGAGCGTAGCGCGGTCCCGAGGTGCGGGGGACCCTGAGGTGAGGGGTCCCCGAGGTGAGAGGGCCCCCGAGGTGAGAGGGCCCCGGGTGAGGGGGCCCCGGGTGAGGGGGGTCCGAGGCCGTCCCGGGGGCGGCTCCTGCGGACCGCCCCGCGTCACCTCCTACGGGCGGGGGGTCACCTGAGCCGGGTGTCGTGGGGCGCCCGGTGGCACACGGTCACGTCACCCCGTGGCTCGTCCCTCGCCCAGCTCCTCACTCATCACCGCCCGCAACCGCAGCGTCGTCCCCAGCCGCTGGAACGCCTCCGCCCAGTAGCCTCCCGCGCCGGGTGACGCGTCCTCCGGCTCCTCCGGCACCGCCAGCAGGCCGTCCAGCCGGGACGCCTCCGCCGGGTCGAGGCAGCGTTCCGCCAGGCCCATCACGCCGCTGAAACTCCACGGGTAACTCCCCGCGTCGCGCGCGATGTTGAGCGCGTCGAGAACCGCCCGGCCCAGCGGCGGGGCCCACGGCACCGCGCACACCCCGAGCAGCTGGAACGCTTCCGACAGGCCGTGCGCCGCGATGAAACCGGCCACCCAGTCGGCCCGTTCCCCCACCGGCAGGGTGCCGAGCAGCTTGGCGCGCTCGGCGAGGGAGACCGCCCCCGGGCCGCCCGCCTCCGGTGCCGACGGCACTCCGAGCAGCGCCCGCGACCAGTCCGCGTCCCGCTGCCGTACGGCTGCCCGGCACCAGGCCGCGTGCAGCTCACCCGCCCAGTCGTCGGCCACCGGGAGCGCGAGGATCTCCTTCGGCGTACGGCCGCCCAGCCGGGCCGGCCAGGAGGCGAGCGGCGCCGACTCCACCAGCTGGCCGAGCCACCACGACCGTTCCCCCCTGCCGGGCGGTGCCTTGGCCGCCACACCGTCGCGTTCCATGGCCGGGTCGCACTCGTGCGGAGCCTCCACGACGATCGTCGGAGTGTCCCGCGTGCGGTCGACGGCCACACAGGCGGCGGCCCGCACCGCCATCCGCGCTGCCAGCGCCGACCCCGGCAGCGCCGACAACAACTCCGCCGCCGTGGCGCGGACGTTGCGGCTGCGGTCGGCCAGCGCCCGCTCCAGGAACGGCTCGTCCCTCGGACCGAGGCGGGTGCGCAACGAGTCGAGGAACATCAGGCGGTCCTCCGCCCGCTCCGCCGACCAGGTGGCCTCCAACAGCGCGCGGGCGCCGTCGGGATCGCGGGACCGTATCCCCGCGAGGAGGGCGACCCGCTCCGCGAACAGACCCTCCTGCCAGAGGCTGTCGATCCGGCCGGTCTCCTCGGGGCCCGGCAGGGACGCCCCGCCGCCCGGTGTCGAGCGCAGGGCGAACCGCCAGTCCGGATTGAGCCGGGCCAGCCACAGCGCACGCGGACCCGCGAACTCCAGCGCCGCCGGGCGCAGATCCGTCCGGCCGCGGGCCGCGTCCAGCAGCGCGGGCAGTGTCGGGGCGGGCGCGGCGAAGCCACGGGCGTTGGCGGCCGCGAGCCACTGGGGCAGCAACTCCATCAGGTCCGGTGCCGTGCCCCGACGGCCGCCCCCGCCGCCGCCGGGGCGGTCGGCCAGCAGACGGGCCAGCCTGCGGGCCGCGGCGGCGGGCAGCGCCGGGCGCGGGTCCTCGGGCGCCGGCTCGGGGCGCGGCGCCGCCCGCCCCGGCCGCAGCCCGGCCCGACGCCGTACGGTCTCCGCGGCCGCCGCGTCCAGCAACGCCGAGGACGCGGCCCGGCCGGGCGCCACGCCCGGCGGCGTGCGCCGGTCCGTCCCGAGCAGGGCCACGGCGACGATCTCCTCCCAGGAGGCCGATGCGGTACCGGTACCGGTCATGCGCGTTCCCTTCTTGGCTCACCGGGTCGCCGGGAGGGCGTCCCGCGGGCGGGCGTGAAGTTCTTGGGACTGCCGAGTGGAACGGAACGGGGTGCGGGTCGTGTCTGCGTGGCTCCTCCGGTCGGCCGGTCGGCCGGTCGTGGGTCTGGGGCGCCGGCTGTGTTCGGTGTCGGGCGGTGCATCGCCTGCGTCGGGGCGGGGATTGGGTCGAGGTGGGGTGGGGTGGGGCGGGTCGTGTTGGCGGTGGTGTTCTGGCGGCCGGGGCGGGCCGGGCCGGCCGAGGCGGGTTGGAGCGGTGCAGGGCGGGGTCCAGGGGGGTTGGGCCCTCTGCCGGGGCTGGGGCCGGGGTTGGGGTCGGCGTGGGGTCGCAGGGGGTCAGCACAGGCGGACCGGCTCTCCGGGGGTCGGCGGCCAGGCCGTCAGGGGAGTGAAGCCGTGGTGGCCGCACTCGCCGAAGACCTTGACGGGTGCACCCCCCGACAGGGCGACCAGACGCCACCACCCCGGCCGGGCCGTCGCCGTGGGTGTGAGGGGCAGCGCCGTGTCCCCGTCGGCATCCGCCAGCTGCCAGGAGGCCCCGTCCCGCGCGGGGACGACGCCCTCCAGGGTCACCGGCACGGAGTCCAGCCAGGGATCGTCACGCAGGGCCGAGCCGTAGCGGGCGGCGGCCTCCGCCGTCGTGACGCCCCCCGGCCGGACCGTCGTGGGCACGGGCGGCGCGAACTGCTCACCGAGGGCCAACCGCTGTCCGGCGCCCGGATACGCCGACACCTCGGCGTCCAGGGCCAGGCCGACCGGCAGTGACAGGTCGGGTGCGCGTCCGGCGGCGCCGTAGGAGAGGAGGAGCGCGGTGCGGCCCGAGGTGGTGCCGTGCAGCCAGACGCGACGGGTCGTCAGCCTCGGGTCCACGACGTCGTACTGCGCGAGGACCAGCCAGTCGTCGCGTACCGGTGGTCCGTCCGGCGACCGGGTGAGGCCGACGCGGGTGCGGACCGTCGCCGCGAGGGCGTGCGGCAGCCGCTCGCGGTGCAGCCAGCCCTGGTCGAGGAGGTGCAGCAGCGCGCACTCCTCCAGCAGCCGCACCGGCCAGCCCGGCCCGGACGCGGGGATCGTCTCCAACTCCCGCACGCGCGCAGCGAGTCCGGGGGCCTGGGCGTCGACCATGCGGGCCGCCGTCTCCTCCCACAGCCCGTACCCCGCCTGATCCACCGCGGCCAGGCCGGAGCGCAGGAGGTCGGCGAGCCGCTGCTCCAACTCGGTCGCTCCCGCGGTGATCCGCTCGGCGCGACGCTCGGCTCGGCGACGCGCCGCCTCCGGATCGGCGGAGCCTGCCCCCGAACCCCCCGCACCCGCCCCCCGGTCCTCCCGCGGGTGCCCGCGCCGCGCCGCGAACCACGCCTGCGCCCAGTCCGGCGCCCGGCCCTTCGCCCCCGTGGGCACCGCCGCCTCACCCTCCGACCAGAGCAACAGCAATCCGAGCGCGTGTTTGCACGGGGACTTCCGGCTCGGGCAACTGCACTCGTACGCGGGCCCGGACGCGTCCGCGACATCGACGACCGTCCGGTACGGGCCGCTGCCGCCGGCACCGCACAGCCCCCACACCGCCCCCTCCTCGGAACAGCCCGTCCCGGACCACGGACCGGCCGCGCCGGGTTCGCTCCCCGCCCTGCGTGACGCCGCGTCAGGCGCCAGCGCCAGCACCTGGTCCGCGGTCCAGCGCGCCCCCGTCTGTGTCATGTCGTCGACGGTAGATCCCCCCACTGACAATCGGTCCCGCGAACGTCCGTGCGGCGGCGTTCCGGCAGGTCAGGAGCATTGTCAGTGGGGTGGTGCAAGGTGGACACCAGATCCGAACCGGCCGAGCTGGAGGGGGCCTCAGCCATGTCACTCACCGCTGAACCGACGTCCGCCGAACCACGCCAGGACCGCCCCGCGCCCGCCAACGGCACAGCCCCGCAGGAGGTGCTGAGGCCGCACGCCGAGGACGCCTTCGCCCATGAACTCGCGGCGCTCGCCGCACAGGACGACCGCCCCCGCCCCGCTCGCTGGAAACTCTCGCCGTGGGCGGTCGCCGCCTACCTGCTCGGCGCCACCCTGCCGGACGGCACGGTGATCACACCGAAGTACGTGGGGCCGCGCCGGATCGTCGAGGTCGCCGTGACCACGCTCGCCACCGACCGCGCGCTCCTCCTGCTCGGTGTCCCCGGCACCGCGAAGACCTGGGTCTCCGAGCATCTGGCCGCCGCCGTCAGCGGTGACTCGACCCTGCTGGTGCAGGGCACGGCGGGCACCCCGGAGGAGGCGATCCGCTACGGCTGGAACTACGCGCAGCTGCTGGCCCACGGCCCCAGCCGCGCCGCGCTGGTTCCCAGCCCCGTCATGCGGGCCATGGCCGAGGGCATGACGGCACGGGTGGAGGAACTGACCCGCATCCCGGCCGACGTGCAGGACAGCCTCATCACCATCCTCTCGGAGAAGACGCTGCCGATACCGGAGTTGGGGCAGGAGGTGCAGGCGGTCCGCGGCTTCAGCCTGATCGCCACGGCCAACGACCGCGACCGGGGCGTCAACGAGCTGTCCAGCGCCCTGCGCCGCCGCTTCAACACGGTGGTGCTGCCGCTGCCGGAGAGCGTCGAGGCCGAGGTCGACATCGTCGCTCGACGCGTCGACCAGATCGGCCGCTCCCTCGACCTGCCGGCCGGTCCCGACGGCATCGACGAGATCCGCCGCGTGGTGACCGTCTTCCGGGAACTGCGCGACGGGGTCACCTCCGACGGCCGTACGAAGGTGAAGTCGCCGAGCGGCACCCTGTCACCCGCGGAGGCGATCTCCGTGGTGACCAACGGCCTCGCCCTCGCCGCCCACTTCGGGGACGGCGTCCTTCGCCCCGCCGATGTCGCCGCGGGTCTGCTCGGCGCGGTCGTCCGCGACCCGGCCGCCGACCGGGTGGTGTGGCGGGAGTACCTGGAGGCGGTGGTCCGCGAGCGGGACGGCTGGGCGGACTTCTACCGGGCCTGCCGGGAGGTGACCGCGTGAGCGGGCACGGGGACCCGGCCTGCGCCCGCGTACCGGCGGGCCGCGGGCGGGCACGGACCACGGCGGACGCCGGCGGACGAGGGCCGGACGGGGAGCCACGGGGGAGGAGCCGAGATGCCGGACGGTGAGGGGGCCGGGAGCGGCCGGGTGGCCCTCGGCACCGGCGAGGGAGGGGGCGGGGGACCGGAGTCCGGGGTGACCGGGGGTGGGGCGATCGGCGGCCGGGCCTTCGGGGGGACGGACGGCACCGAGGCCCAGGACGGGGCCGGGGACGGGGACGGGGGTGGATGGGGCGTGGCCGGCGAGGGAGGGGGCGGGGGACCGGAGTCCGGGGTGACCGGGGGTGGGGCGATCGGCGGCCGGGCCTTCGGGGGGACGGACGGCGCCGAGGCCCAGGACGGGG
This sequence comes from Streptomyces sp. NPDC006259, assembly GCF_042870975.1. NCBI lineage: Bacteria > Bacillati > Actinomycetota > Actinomycetes > Kitasatosporales > Streptomycetaceae > Streptomyces > Streptomyces sp. NPDC006259. The sequence continues at coordinate 310,450 of NZ_JBIAHY010000004.1, forward strand.
CCGGGGACGGGGACGGGGACGGGGACGGGGACGGGGGTGGATGGGGTGTGGCCGGGGACGGGGTGGTCGGGGGACGGGGAATCGGGGGTGCCGGGGGAGAGGCGGACGGGTGGTTCCGGTCCGGCCGTGGGGAGCCCCTGCTGCTCGGGGTGCGGCACCACGGGCCGGGGTCGGCGCGGGCCGTCCGCAGGGCGTTGGACGCCGCCCGGCCGGGGATCGTGCTCATCGAGGGCCCTCCGGAGGCCGACGCGCTGATCCCTCTGGTCGCCGACGCGGACCTGCGGCCCCCGGTCGCCCTCCTCGCGCACGCCGTGGACGAGCCCGGACGGTCGGTGTTCTGGCCGATGGCCGAGTTCTCCCCGGAGTGGGTGGCGCTCCGCTGGGCCGTGGAACACGGCGTCCCGGCCCGCTTCATCGACCTGCCGGCCGCGCACACCCTGGCCTGGCAGCGGAAGCCGGACGAGGCCACGCGACCCGAGGAGACGGGACCCGAGGACAGGCGGCGCACGGACACGGAGTCCGGGGATGCAGGCTCCGGGGACACGGAGTCCGGGGATGCAGGGTCCGGGGACGCTGGGCGTGAGGCGCGAGCGGACGGCGGCGACCTCCGCGTCGACCCGCTCGCCACTCTCGCCGGCGCGGCCGGCTACGACGACCCCGAGCGCTGGTGGGAGGACGTCGTCGAACACCGGGGCCCGGGGCGGCGGGACCCCTACGCACCCTTCGCCGCGATCGAGGAGGCGATGACGGCGCTGCGGGACACGTACGGCGCCGCGGGCGGTGAACGGGACCTCGTGCGGGAGGCGCAGATGCGGCTCCGGCTCCGTTCTGCCTGCCGGGAGTCCGGTGACGGGGCCGTGGCCGTGGTGTGCGGGGCGTGGCACGTGCCCGCGCTCCGGCGGAAGACGGCTCTCGCCGCCGACCGGGCACTGCTGAAGGGGCTGCCCCGGGTCAAGGCCGACCTGACGTGGGTGCCGTGGACCCACCGCAGACTGGCGCGGGCCGGGGGATACGGCGCCGGCATCGACGCACCGGGCTGGTACGCGCATCTGTGGGCCGCGCCCGACCGGCCGGTGGAGCGCTGGCTGACCAAGGTGGCGGGCCTGCTGCGGGAGGAGGACCGCGTCGTCTCCCCGGCGCACGTCATCGAGGCGGTGCGGCTGGCCGAGGCGCTCGCCGCGCTGCGCGGCCGCCCGCTGCCCGGCCTCGGCGAGACGACCGACGCCGTACGGGCGGTGCTGTGCGAGGGCTCGGACGTGCCGCTGGCGCTGGTGCGGGACCGGCTGGTCGTCGGGGACGTCATGGGGAAGGTGCCCGTCGGCGCGCCGGCGGTGCCCTTGCAGCGCGACCTCGACCGGATCCAGCGCCGACTGCGGCTGAAACCGGAGGCGGCGGCACGGGAGCTGGAGCTGGACCTGCGCAAGGACACCGACGCCGAGCGCAGCAGGCTGCTGCACCGGCTGCGGTTGCTGCGCGTGGAGTGGGGTGAACCGGCGGTCCCGCGGGGCAGCACGGGCACCTTCCGGGAGACCTGGCGGCTGCGCTGGGAGCCCGAACTGTCCGTGCGGGTCGCCGAGGCCGGGGTGTGGGGGACGACCGTACTGGCCGCCAGCACGGCCAAGGCGGAGACGGACGCCGTCGCCGCGCGGGACCTCGCCGAGGTGACCGCCCTCGCGGAGCGCTGCCTGCTGGCCGGGCTGCCGGACGCGCTGCCGACGGTGATGCGGGTCCTCGCCGACCGTGCGGCGCTGGACACGGACGTCGGCCATCTCGCGCAGGCGCTGCCCGCCCTGGTCCGCTCGCTGCGCTACGGCGACGTCCGCGGCACCGACACCGGCGCGCTGGCCGAAGTCGCCGCGGGCCTCGCCGAGCGCGTCTTCGTCGGCCTCCCACGGGCCTGTGCCGCCCTGGACACCGACGCGGCCGAGGAGATGCGCGGCCATGTGGACGCCGTGCACGGCGCGGTGGGGCTCCTGGAGGAGACGGCGGGAGCGGAGGGGGCCCCGACCCGCGACCGGTTGCGGGACCGCTGGCGGGCCGTCCTGCGGGTGCTGTCCGGGCGGGACACGGTGGCGGGGGTCGTTCGGGGGCGGGCCGTACGGCTGTTGCTGGACGACGGGGGACTGGAGGGGGACGAGGCGGCACGACTGATGGGGCTCGCGTTGTCGCCGGGGACACCGCCGGCGGACGCGGCCGCCTGGATCGAGGGCTTCGTCGGGGGCGGGGCCGGCGGCGGACTGCTTCTCGTGCACGACGAACGGCTGCTCGGCCTGGTCGACGGGTGGCTGACGGGCGTGTCGGCGGAGGCGTTCACGGACGTACTGCCGCTGCTGCGACGGACGTTCTCGGCGTACGAGGCGGGGGTGCGGCGCACGCTCGGGGAACTGGTGCGCAGAGGGCCCGGGGAGCGAGGGAGCGTGCTGGGGGCCCGTGCCGGAGCCGCCGGGTTCGCGGACGACCTCGACGCCGGGCGCGCGGACGCCGTCCTCCCCGTCGTGCGGCTGCTGCTGGGACTCGACGGGGAACGGCCGAACGGCGACGACAACCACCTGACGGAGGCGAGGACATGACGTTCGACGCGGCGGAGGCGGACCGCGCGCGGGAGCGGCTGCGGCGCTGGCGGCTCGTCCTCGGCGCAGGCGAGGCGGACGGTACCGAACACGAACTGTCCGGGCGGGACGCGGCCATGGACGGCACGCTCACCGCGCTCTACGGCAAGGGGGACGGGGCGCGGACGGGGCGGGACCGTTCGGCGGGGCTCGGGGCGTCGGCGCCGTCGGTGGCACGCTGGCTCGGGGACATCCGCACGTACTTCCCCTCCTCCGTCGTCCAGGTCATGCAGCGCGACGCCATCGACCGGCTCGGACTGGCCACGCTGCTGCTGGAGCCGGAGATGCTGGAGGCGGTGGAGGCCGACGTGCACCTCGTCGGCACCCTCCTCTCGCTGGACAAGGCGATGCCGGAGACCACGAGAGAGACGGCACGGGCCGTCGTGCGCAAGGTCGTCGAGGAGCTGGAGGAACGGCTCGCCAGCCGCACCCGCGCCACCCTCACCGGTGCCCTCGACCGCAGCGCGCGGATCGCCCGGCCCCGCCACCGCGACATCGACTGGAACCGCACGATCGCCGCCAACCTCAAGCACTACCTCCCCGAACACGGGACGGTCGTGCCGCAGCGGCTCATCGGGTACGGGCGCGCCTCGCAGTCCGTGAAGAAGGAGGTCGTCCTCTGCGTCGACCAGTCGGGGTCGATGGCGGCCTCGGTCGTCTTCGCCTCCGTGTTCGGGGCGGTGCTGGCGTCGATGCGGTCGATCAGCACCCGGCTCGTCGTCTTCGACACGGCGGTCGTCGACCTGACCGACCAGCTCGACGATCCGGTGGACGTCCTGTTCGGCACCCGCCTCGGCGGCGGCACCGACATCAACCGGGCGCTCGCCTACTGCCAGACGCGGATCACCCGGCCCGCCGAGACGGTCGTGGTGCTCATCAGCGACCTGTACGAGGGAGGCATACGGGACGAGATGCTGAAGCGGGTCGCGGCGATGAAGGCGTCGGGGGTGCAGTTCGTCGCCCTGCTCGCACTCTCCGACGAAGGGGCGCCCGCCTACGACCGGGACCACGCCGCCGCCCTGGCGGCGCTGGGCGCGCCCGCCTTCGCCTGTACGCCCGACCTGTTCCCCGAGGTGATGGCGGCGGCGATCGAGAAACGCCCGCTTCCCGTACCGGACCCGGAGACCGCATGGGCAAACGGGACATGACCACCCATCGGTAACGGGGGGCTTGCGCGACCTTGGGACACCCGTGCGAGGATCGACCGCCTCGTTTCGTCGCACGGGAGGTTCCTCCCCCTTGCCCCGTCCCGCTCTCCGGTCCGCCGTCGTCCCGCGCCTCGCGCTGCGCGGCGCGGTGATGCTGGGCGGGCTGTTCGCGCTGGGGCTCCTCTTCGGCGGGCAAGCTCAGGCGGCGGACGGAACGGCTACGGCTACGGCTACGGCGCCGGGTTCCGCGGCGAGGGCCGCTATGGCTTTGGTCCCCACGGCGAGGGCTGCTACGGCGTCGGCTTTTCCGGCGTCGGCTCCTCTGGCGTCGGCTCCTCCGGCCAGGAGCTCCGCGGCGGAGACGGCCACCGTCCCGCCGGCGGGGGCCCTGGCCGCACCGGCCCCGCGTGACGCCCTCTCGGTGCCGGTGCCGGTGTCGGCGTCCGGGTGGGTGTCCGTGTCCGGGTCGCTGCCGGTGTCCGCGGTGCCGTCGGATCCGGGCTCCCCGGCGAACCCAGTCGCTGCCGTTCGGAAGCGGGTGGTGAAGTCCGTCGGTCAGGTGCTGGAGGGCGTGAGCGCGGAGTTGGCGCGGGCGGTGCCCGTGGTGTCGCTGCCCGGCGTCTCCGAGCTGCCGACACCTCCCTCCCCGGGATCTCTCCCCGAGCTGCCGGACGCCCCTTCGCCGCCGTCCCCGTCGGCGCTCCCCGTGCTCCAGCCGGGGATCTCTTCGCCGGTGCCCGTGGCGTCGACTCCCGTCGTCCCGGACCCCGGACCGAGCCTCGGGTCCGTGGAAACGGCGGCGCCGCGGTCGACGTACGGGCTCCGGAAGGTGGAGAGCGAGGTCCGAGTGAGGCCGCTGGCGCACGGCGGTGGGCAGTCCCGTGCCGCACACGCCCCGCATGCCGCGACCGGCGGTCAGGCGCCTGTGCGGGGGACGCCTGCCGGGGCGCCCGACGGCGCGCCGGGCGGAGCGTCCCTGTTCGACAGCGGGGCACGGCATGCCGACGCGCACGCCGTGACGCCGTATCACCGGGTGCCGCTGCTGCTGGTGCCCGGCAGTGCCGTGCGTACGGACGCGGCCGCGATCGAGGACAGGCACCGGGACATCCCCGTCTTCCCCGGATAGGGCGCGCCGCTCTCCCCTCGCCGTGGACCTGCCGCGCGAGTGGAGTCAGGTTGCCCGCCGGCCCGGAGTCCGCGTTCGTGCTCCGGCGTCCGGATGCCTTCGAGCCTCAAGGATCTGACGTACGCGTGAACAAGAACATGCGCCGTACTCCCGTCGTGGCCGCCGGTGTCACCCGTACGAGGGTGCTCGGCTCCACCACCGCGAGCACGGACGAGGCATCGGCCTCCTCACTCACCCCGCCGGACGTGTCCAGCGGGGTCGGCGACACCCGCGACGCCGCACGCGTCAGCCCACGCGGCGACACCCTTCCCACCGCCGGTGGGGCGACCGGAGAGACCACCGACGCGAGCGCCGCCAGCCGGCGCACCGGCCCGGCGACGGCGTCCGCCCAGGACGTCACGACCCCGGTCGGCCCCCTCGCGCGGAAGGCGACCGCTCCACCGGCCTCGTCCGCCGGGGTGGTGACGACGTCCATGGCGCCCTTCGCCGGGGTGGTGACGGCGTCCATGGTCTCGTTCGCCGGGGTGATGACGCCGCCACCGGCCCCGCTCGTCGGGAAGGTGGCTGCGCCCCTGGCCGCCGCGGAGGGAGAGGCGACGACCCCCGTCGGACGACCTGCGGCTCCCGACAGCACCGCCCCGGTCGCCCGCTCGACGCGAAGCGTCACCCGTTCGGCCGACGGGTTCGTCCCGGACCTGACGGCCCCCGCCGGGCCCTTCGCCCATGACGGGACCGGTGACAACGGTTCGTCGGGGTACGGCTCGGCCGACACCGCCCATTCCCTCGGCCTCGCGTCGGCCGGCCGCGCCGTGACGGGTGCCGGGGCGGCCGCCGAAACCGTCGCCCCCGCGTTCGTCGGCTTCCCCGTGGCGGACGCCAAGGCGGCCCCCGAGCCGCTCGCTCCCGTCCCCCACCGGGACGGACTCGCCCCGGCGCGCGTCGCGCTCGCTCCCGTCCCCCACCGGGACGGACCCGCCCCGGCGCGCGTCGCGCCCGCTCCCGTCCCCCACCGGGACGGACCCGCCCCGGCGCGCGTCGCGCCCGCTCCCGTCCCCCACCGGGACGGACCCGCCCCGGCGCGCATCGCGCCCGCTCCCGTCCCCCACCGGGACGGACCCGCCCCGGCGCGGATCCCGCTAGCCCCCGTCCCCCACCGGACCGGCCTCACCCTGGTGCGGATGGCCCGCGCCCCGAGGCATGACGCCCTCACCCCAGCGCGGATGGCCCTCGCCCAGACGCAGGTCGCCCCCGCCCCGGCGCCGAACACCGCCGAGAACTGCCGCATCTGATCCCCCGGCCCGCGCACGCCGCGAGTGCATCCGCGTGCACCGCGCCCCGCGGGCCCCGCTCACCCCCCGTCGGCCGTGCGTCGTCGGGGCGCCCGCTCCGCGGCGGGGAGGACCCGGACGGCCGAAAGCCGTCGGTCGTGTCCGGTCGTGCCCCCGCGGTAGAGGGCCGGGTCGTCCCCATCGGGGTGGGGACGACCCGGCCCGAGCCCTCCGGGGCTGTTCACGGGGCCTCACCGGGCCAACCCCAGCCCGGTGGGGCCCCTCCCGGGGTCCGGCCACCGCCACCCCGGTTGCGTGCCGTCTCCTCACAGGCGGCACGGCGTGTCAGTGATCCCGGCATCATGTGACAGGTATCACCGCTCAGGTGTGACCCTCGATTTAGGGGGCCCCCGTAAGCAGCGATAACCTGCGAGACGGACATGCCGCGCGCTCGGACACCGTGTGCGCCTCCCTTGTGACTGACAGACGGCGGACGTCACGTTGCCCTCGCGGCACGCCCACGCAGACAACGAACCGCGAGATCACTGATAGGGACGGAAGCGCGTGGACCTGTTCGAGTACCAGGCGAGGGACCTCTTCGCCAAGCACGATGTACCGGTGCTGGCCGGTGAAGTCATCGACACGCCTGAGGCGGCCCGCGCAGCCACCGAGCGTCTCGGTGGCAAGTCCGTCGTCAAGGCCCAGGTGAAGGTCGGCGGCCGCGGCAAGGCCGGCGGCGTGAAGCTCGCCGCCTCCGCCGACGAGGCCGTGGAGCACGCGACCAACATCCTCGGGATGGACATCAAGGGCCACACGGTCCACAAGGTGATGATCGCCGAGACGGCCCCGGAGATCCTGGAGGAGTACTACGTCTCCTTCCTCCTGGACCGCACCAACCGCACCTTCCTCTCCATCGCGTCCGTCGAGGGCGGCATGGAGATCGAGGAGGTGGCGGCCACCCGTCCGGAGGCCGTCGCCAAGACGCCGATCGACGCCAACGAGGGTGTGACGCCCGAGAAGGCCCGCGAGATCGTCGAGGCCGCGAAGTTCCCGGCCGACGTCGCCGACAAGGTCGTCAACGTCCTTGTCACCCTGTGGAAGACCTTCATCGAGGAGGACGCCCTCCTCGTCGAGGTCAACCCGCTGGCGAAGGTCGCCTCCGGCGACGTCATCGCCCTCGACGGCAAGGTCTCCCTGGACGAGAACGCGGACTTCCGCCACCCCGACCACGAGGCGCTCGTCGACCACGCGGCGGCCAACCCCCTCGAGGCCGCGGCCAAGGAGAAGAACCTCAACTACGTCAAGCTCGACGGTGAGGTCGGCATCATCGGCAACGGCGCGGGGCTCGTCATGAGCACCCTCGACGTCGTCGCGTACGCCGGTGAGGCGCACGGTGGGGTCAAGCCCGCCAACTTCCTCGACATCGGCGGCGGCGCCTCCGCCGCGGTCATGGCGAACGGCCTGGAGATCATCCTCGGCGACCCGGACGTCAAGTCCGTGTTCGTCAACGTCTTCGGTGGCATCACCGCCTGCGACGAGGTCGCCAACGGCATCGTCCAGGCGCTCCAGCTGCTGAAGGACAAGGGCGAGGAAGTCACCAAGCCCCTCGTCGTCCGCCTCGACGGCAACAACGCCGAGCTGGGTCGCAAGATCCTCTCCGACGCCAACCACCCGCTGGTGCAGCGCGTGGACACCATGGACGGCGCGGCCGACAAGGCCGCCGAGCTCGCGGCTGCGAAGTAAGGAAGAGGGACAGACACAGCCATGGCTATCTTCCTCAACAAGGACTCAAAGGTCATCGTCCAGGGCATGACCGGTGCCACGGGCATGAAGCACACCAAGCTCATGCTGGCGGACGGCACCAACATCGTCGGTGGCGTGAACCCCCGCAAGGCGGGCACGTCCGTCGACATCGACGGCACCGAGATCCCGGTCTTCGGCACGGTCGCCGAGGCGATCGAGAAGACGGGCGCCAACGTGTCCGTCCTCTTCGTGCCGCCGGCCTTCGCCAAGGCCGCCGTCGTGGAGGCGATCGACGCGGAGATCCCGCTGGCCGTCGTCATCACCGAGGGCATCGCCGTCCACGACTCGGCCGCGTTCTACGCGTACGCCGTCTCGCAGGGCAAAAAGACGCGGATCATCGGCCCGAACTGCCCCGGTCTCATCACCCCGGGTCAGTCGAACGCCGGCATCATCCCGGGCGACATCACGAAGCCGGGCCGCATCGGCCTGGTCTCGAAGTCCGGCACGCTGACCTACCAGATGATGTACGAGCTGCGGGACATCGGCTTCTCGTCCGCCGTCGGCATCGGTGGCGACCCGGTCATCGGTACGACGCACATCGACGCGCTCGCCGCGTTCGAGGCCGACCCCGACACCGACCTGATCGTGATGATCGGTGAGATCGGCGGCGACGCCGAGGAGCGGGCCGCGGCCTTCATCAAGGACAACGTGAAGAAGCCGGTCGTCGGCTACGTCGCGGGCTTCACCGCGCCCGAGGGCAAGACCATGGGCCACGCCGGCGCCATCGTCTCCGGCTCCTCCGGCACGGCCGCCGCGAAGCAGGAGGCCCTCGAGGCCGCCGGCGTCAAGGTCGGCAAGACGCCGACCGAGACGGCGAAGCTGGCGCGGGAGATCCTGGCCGGCTGACCGGTTCTCCTCGGCTGAACGTCGGTGGGCCCGTCCCCGAGGGGGCGGGCCCACCGACGTGTCCGCGGGAGCCGCTCCCGCGGTGCCCGCGTCAGCGAGCCTCCGGCACAAGCTTTCCCGGGCTGTTCGCCGCTTCCGCCCGGAGTTTGGCCCGCAGCGCCAGTTCCGCCGCCGAGAGGGTTCCGGGCGCCGCTCTCGGCGGGACGCCGGGGACGGCTTCGCCGGGCGGGACCGGGGGCTCGTAACGGGTGGGCGCCGAGTGCAGGGTCAGGGCCGTCGCGCCGATGATCGCCACCGTGATGGCGATCGCCGCCCTGGTCCAGAACCGCGCCCGGCGCTCGCCGCCGATCCGTACCGTCGGGGGTTTGGCGGCGTGCAGGCGTTCCGTCGACGCCGTCTCGGCCAGACGGCGGTGCAACTCGCTCGGTTCCGCCAGATCCGGCAGACGGGCGGCGATCGCCGCGCGGGCGTGCAGCAGGCGGCTCGCCGTCGCCGGCGTGCTCGCCTCCGTCTCCGCCGCGGTCTCCGGCAGCCCCAGGCCGACCCCGTCGTACAGCAGGAGGGTGCGGCGGTAGGACGGCGGGAGCGTGAGGAGTACGTCGAGCAGGGCGCGGTCGCGGGCATCGGCCGGCGGCGGTTCGGGGTGGCGGTAGCGGGGGCGGAACCGGTGCCAGGGGGACAGCGCGTAGTCGTGCGCCGTCGCCCGGACCCAGCTCGGCGGGTCGGGATCGACGGCCACCTCGGGCCAGCGCTGCCAGGCGACCTGGAAGGCCTGCTCGACCGACTCGCGGGCCAGTTCGCGGCGGCCGGTGAGGAGGAAGGCCTGGCGGACGAGGGCGGGAGCGCAGAAGGTGTACAGGGCGTCGAAGGCCTGCGCGGGGGTCGGCGGGGCCGGGTCGGCGGGCGGCGGGGCGAGAGCGGCGGTGGGCGGGAGGGCCTGCCCGGTGCCGCCCGAACTGACGATCAGGTGTGCCGGGGGTGTGGCGTTCTGTCGGTTCGTCACTTCCCCCGACGGCCCGACTGCCAGCGAGGCCAGCAGTTTCCCGTACGACTCCCTCGCGCGGCCGCTCGGAGTCGAGCGGCCGGTCTCCCACGCGCGCACCGTCTCCCTGCTGACGCCCAGCCGTGCCGCCAGCTGAGTCCGCGTCAGCGAGCCCGTCTCGCGCAGGCGTCGGCGTTCCTTCGGCGGGGGGAGCGGGGTGTCGAAGCTCTGTGTCACCGGGCACCCCTCCGTACGAAAAAGTACATAAACGTATATTGAGCGACACAACGGGGGTTCGCCTGTTACGGCGGGAAAGCGCGTGTCGTTGGGACCATGGCGGGCGTGATCCAGATGACCGCTCGCCGTTCGTCGTTGTCGCTCGTTCTCGCCAGGTCGCGGAACCGGATGCGGGACCGTTCCCCCGGACTGGCCGCCGGACTGTTCGCCGGTGTGCTGGCGGCGGGGCTCGGGCTCGGTTCGTTCGCCGTGCTCGTGATGGGGCTGTGGATCAGCTCGCCCTACCCCGACAGCGGGCCCGGCGGCGCGCTGCATGTCGCCGCCGCGCTGTGGCTGCTGGCGCACGGGGTGGAACTGGTGCGGGCCGACACCCTGTCCGGCGTCCCCGCGCCGCTCGGCGTCACGCCCCTGCTGCTGCTCGCCCTGCCCGTGTGGCTCCTGCACCGGGCCGCGCGGGACGCGGTGGACGGGGAGGAGGGCGCTCCCCTGGTGAGCGCGCGCACCGCGTGGGCGGGGGTCGTCCTCGGGTATCTCGCCGTCGCGGCGGCCGTCGCCGGATACGCGGCCGGGGGTGCCCTGCGGCCCTCCTGGATCGGGGCCGGGGTGTCGCTGCCGGCGGTGGTGGTCGCCGCGGCCGGGATGGGGGCCTGGACGGCCTACGGGCGTCCCCGCAGGCCGGTGGAGAGAGTGCTCGCGCTGCTGCCCCGGGCGCTGCGGCGGTTGCTGACCGGGGTGGAGGGGCGCGAGCGGGTGGGGGTCGCCGTGCGGGCGGCGGGGGCGGGGGCCGCGGTGCTGGTGGGGGGCGGCGCCCTGCTGGTGGCGGTGTCGTCGGTGTGGCATCTCGGGGCGGCGCGGGGGGCGTTCCTGCAGCTGACGGAGGGGTGGTCGGGGCGGTTCGCCGTGCTGCTGCTGTGTGCGGTGCTGGTGCCCAACGCGGCGGTGTGGGGGGCGGCGTACGCGGTGGGGCCCGGGTTCGTGCTGGGGGTCGGGCACGTGGTGGCGCCGTCGGCCTCCGATCCGGCTCCCATGCTGCCGCCGTTCCCCCTGTTGGCGGCGGTGCCGGAGGCGGGCGCCGGCGGAGGCCTGAACTGGGCCGCGGGGGTGGTGGCCCTGCTGGCCGGCGCCGCGGTGGGGATGTTCGTGGCCAGGGGGGCGGTACGGGGTGGGGCGAGGGTCTGGTCCTGGAAGCGGACCGTGGGGGTGGTGGGGTTGGCGGGGCTGGTGTGCGCTGTCGGGTTCGCGGTCCTCGGGGGGATGGCCGGGGGCCCGCTGGGAGTGGGGACCCTGGCCCGGTTCGGGCCGGTGGGATGGCAGGTGGGCGCGGCCGTGGGGGCCTGGGTGGTGGGGGTGGGAGTGCCGGTGGGGCTGGCGTTGCGGCGGTGGTGGGGGCGCGGTGCGGTGACGGCTGCTACGGCGTCCGTGCCCGTGCCCGTACCCGTACCCGCGCCGGCTCCTGCTGTCGCGTCCGCGCCCGCGTCCACGCCCGGCTCCGACGCCGAGCCGTACGACTTCGAGCGGGAGGAAGGCGCCGACACACCGTGAACGGCGCAGGTGGCGCCGCCCCGCCGCCCCTTCCCGGGTGGGGGGCGCCGCCCCGCACCCCGCTGCCGGTCACGAACCGGCCAGGACCGGTCCTGTCTCGCCCTCCCCGCGAGGAAACACCCTTGGCCTCTCCCGAAGGGAACACCCTCGGACCGGCCGGCATGGGGCGCCGAGCCCGGCACAGCGCCGAGCCCGCCACGATCCGAACGAGCCCGCCACGATCCGAACGGGAGACCCTAGTCGTTGCCGCCCAGCACATTCCTCAGCTGCTTCGGCAGGAGGTCGTCGCAGGCCTGCCTGGACTGGTGGGTCAGGGCGTCGTCGGTGCAGGTGTAGTAGTCGCTGTAGACGAGCTGCGCCGTGAAGGTGAGGGCCACCAGGGCCAGGGCCAGGGACGCGGTGACCACGCCGCTGACGGCTGCCGTGGTCTGCGGGCGCGCGGGCGGCTCGGGGTTGTCCGGGTCGGGGGTGCGCGGCTTGGCGCGCAGCGCGCCGATGCCCCAGTTGAGGGCGAGCGCGCCGAGCAGGAGGGCGACGTAGGGCCAGCCGAAGAGGGCGAAGAAGAAGGCCCACATGCCGCACAGCAGGGCGTAGCGGGCGCGGCGCTGGGACGGGTCCTTGGGATTCCAGCGCGGGTTGGGCTCGGAGCCGGGACCGCCGCCGCCCTCGGGAGGGCCGCCCGGGCGCTCGCCGAAGCCGCCGCCGGAGCGGCCGGGCTGGCGGTCGCTCCACTGACTTCCCCAGGGGGTGTACCCGGAGGGGGTGTCGCCGGAAGGGGGCTCGCCGCCGCCCTGGGGCGGGCGGCGCGGCTGCCAGGGGCGGTCCGGAGAGCCCTCCGGGGGCGGGGCGAAGGGGTTGTCGTCCTTCGGCGGGGCGTCCGGCGCGGAGCCCCCGTCGCCGTTCTCACGGCCGGTGGGCGCGTCGGGCGGGGTGGCTGGGCGCTCCCGCAGCAGCACGGCGCCGCGCTCCCCTCCCTGTGGTGACTGCGGGGGGAGCGTGAGGAGTCGCAGACTGCGGTCCGGCATCAAGAGAGCGTCTTCCCCTAAGTGATCACGGCGGCGGTCACGGCTTGGCGGCCGAGGCGGCCGAATACGGCTGTCGGTGTGAGCGTCACCCGGGAAACGCTCCGCACGACGACCGCGTTCCCGAGCCCGCTCGCCCCAGACGCTACCTTCCGGCCACGCCCCCGTCCCGCGGGGGCCGTCCGGTGTGCCGGTATCGTTGCTGACGGTCGGCCGCTTCGTAGACTTCCCCGTATCTCGGGACGCGAAGCATTCGTATGAATGCACAAGCGTGGCGTCGTGAGTCGGCCGACGTACAGACGCTCCCCCGAGAAAGGGCCCCACAGTGGCCGCCAAGCCCGTGGCCAAGCGCCTCGTCGTGCTGGTCTCCGGTTCCGGTACGAATCTTCAGGCGCTGCTCGACGAGATCGCCGCGACCGGTGTCGACTCCTACGGCGCCGAGATCGTGGCCGTGGGCGCGGACCGGGAGGGCATCGAGGGGCTCGCGCGGGCCGAGCGGGCCGGCATCCCCACCTTCGTGTGCAGGGTGAAGGACCACGAGACCCGGCAGGCGTGGGACGACGCCCTCGCGAAGGCCGTCGCCGCCCACGCACCCGACCTCGTGGTGTCCGCCGGGTTCATGAAGATCGTCGGCAGGGAGTTCCTGGCGCGGTTCGGTGGGCGGTTCGTCAACACCCACCCCGCCCTGCTCCCCAGTTTCCCGGGGGCCCACGGAGTGCGGGACGCGCTCGCGTACGGCGCCCGGGTCACCGGCTGCACCGTCCACTTCGTCGACGACGGCGTCGACACCGGCCCGATCATCGCGCAGGGCGTGGTGGAGGTCCGGGACGAGGACGACGAGAGCGCGCTGCACGAGCGCATCAAGGAAGTCGAGCGAAGGCTGCTCGTCGAGGTCGTGGGGCGCCTCGCCCGCAACGGCTATCGCATCGAGGGACGAAAGGTAGTTATCCAGTGACCGCCGAGAGCACCGAGAGCACCCAGCGGCCGATCCGTCGCGCGCTCGTCAGCGTCTACGACAAGACCGGCCTCGAGGAACTGGCGCGCGGGCTGCACGAGGCCGGTGTCACCCTCGTCTCCACCGGGTCCACCGCCTCCCGCATCGCCGCCGCCGGCGTCCCCGTCACCAAGGTCGAGGAGCTGACCGGCTTCCCCGAGTGCCTGGACGGCCGCGTCAAGACGCTGCACCCCCGGGTGCACGCCGGGATCCTCGCCGACCTGCGGCTGGAGGACCACCGTCGGCAGCTCGTGGAGCTGGGCGTCGAGCCGTTCGACCTCGTCGTCGTGAACCTGTACCCGTTCCGCGAGACGGTCGCCTCCGGCGCCTCGCCCGACGAGTGCGTCGAGCAGATCGACATCGGCGGGCCGTCCATGGTGCGCGCCGCCGCCAAGAACCACCCGTCGGTCGCCGTGGTCACCAGCCCCGAGCGCTACGCCGACGTCCTGACCGCGGTCAAGGGCGGCGGCTTCGACCTGACCGCCCGCAAGCGGCTGGCCGCGGAGGCCTTCCGGCACACCGCCGAGTACGACATCGCGGTGTCCTCCTGGTTCGCCTCCTCCTACGCCCCGGCCGACGACTCCCCGTTCCCCTCGTTCCTCGCGACCAGCCTGGAGCGCGCGCACACCCTGCGCTACGGCGAGAACCCGCACCAGCCCGCCGCCCTCTACACCGCGGGCACGGGCGGCCTGGCCGAGGCCGAGCAACTGCACGGCAAGGAGATGTCGTACAACAACTACGCGGACACCGACGCCGCCCGCCGTGCCGCCTACGACCACGCCGAGCCGGCCGTCGCGATCATCAAGCACGCCAACCCGTGCGGCATCGCGATCGGCGCGGACGTCGCCGAGGCGCACCGCAAGGCGCACGCCTGCGACCCGCTGTCGGCGTTCGGCGGCGTGATCGCCGTCAACCGGCCGGTCAGCAAGGAGCTGGCCGAGCAGGTCGCCGAGATCTTCACCGAGGTCATCGTCGCGCCCGGCTACGAGGACGGCGCGCTGGAGGCCCTGGCCAAGAAGAAGAACATCCGCGTCCTGCGCTGCCCCGACGGCCCGGCCCACCCCGTGGACGTCAAGCCGATCGACGGCGGTGCCCTGCTCCAGGTCGCCGACCGCCTCCAGGCCGAGGGCGACGACCCGGCCGACTGGACGCTGGCGACCGGCGAGGCGCTCACCGCCGACGAGCTGGCCGAGCTGTCCTTCGCCTGGAAGGCGTGCCGTGCCGTGAAGTCCAACGCGATCCTGCTCGCCAAGGACGGCGCCTCGGTCGGTGTCGGCATGGGTCAGGTCAACCGGGTGGACTCCGCCAAGCTCGCCGTCGAGCGGGCCGGCGCGGAGCGCGCGCAGGGGTCGTACGCCGCCTCCGACGCGTTCTTCCCCTTCCCCGACGGGCTGGAGATCCTCGTCGAGGCCGGGGTGAAGGCCGTGGTCCAGCCGGGCGGTTCGGTCCGTGACGAGTTGGTCGTCGAGGCCGCGAAGAAGGCGGGCGTCACCATGTACTTCACGGGGACGCGGCACTTCTTCCACTGATCGGCTCCCTCTTCCCCGATCCGCCGGTGGGCGAGGGCGGGCGGCCCGGCACCGTGCCCGGCTGCCCGCCCCCGTCCGGGCGGACGCCCGCCTGCCGGTCGTCCGCCCGACCCCGTCTCCTCCGTGGGTCTTCCCGCCGTGCGCCTCGCGGGGGTTCCACGGTGACGGCACACGCGGCCGGCGGGTACCTCGGACGTCCCAGGGTCACTTCCGGCCGGGCGGCGTGTACTCCTTGAGGTAGTGGGCGACGCGGGCGGCGTAGTCGCGGTACGTCGGGGGAACTCCGCCCGCGTCGTTCACCTTCTTGTACGAGGTCCGGTAGGCGGCCGCGATCAGCACCCGGCGGTCGCCCGGCAGCCGGCCATCCAGGCGGGGCGCGATCCAGCACAGGTACCGGCCCATCGCCGGGACGGACTCGGCGGGCGGGAAGGGCGGCGAGGGCACGGCCTCGCCGGGCGTGCCGTCCTCGTTCATCCACCAGCGCAGCACGCTCGGCGTCCAGCGGGCGATGCCGTACTCGTCCTCGGCGGGGTCGGAGAGGTCGGGGTCGAAGTCGCTCTCCACCTTCAGCATCGCGGCGATCAGGGCGGAGGTGACGCCCTCCTGCTCGCAGTCGTGCGCGGTCTCGACGATCAGCAGCCGGTAGGCGGCGGGGACGCCCCGGCCGGTACGCAGTTCCCCGGCGCCGTAGACGGCCGCCGGTACGGCCGTCCCGGTGGCGCCGGCGGTTCCCCGGCCGCCGTCCGCGGCACCGCCGTCCGCCACCAGGGAGCTGACGCCCCAGCCGAGGACGGCCGCGGCGACGGTGGCGCCCGCCGCGGCGAACGCGCTCGCGCGCCGGGAACGGCGCCGCGGCCGGGGCGCGGCGCCCTCGGCGGCCTCCACGCGGCGCAGCAACTCCCCGGCGCCGACGCGGTCTTCGTGGGTACGGGTCAGACAGTCCCGCACGATGTCCCGCCACGCGTCCGGTAATCGGGGGGACAGGCGCAGCTCGTCGGCGCCGCGGGCGTAGGCGGCGGCCGCGTCGCGGCGGGCCGACGGGGTGCCGCCGGGCAGCGGGAAGGCGTGGGCGAGGACGAGGTGGGCGAGGACGCCGAAGGCCCACACGTCCGCGGACGGGCGGATCCGGCGGCCGCGTTCGCCGATCTCGGACCACAGGAGTTCGGGCGGGGTGTAGTCGGGGGTGGAGAAGGCGGGCGTGTAGGCGTGGGTGCCCTCGAGTTCGGCCGCCATGTTGAAGTCGGCGAGGCGGACCGAACCGTCCGGCATCAGCAGCACATTGGCCGGTTTGAGGTCCCCGTGCACCCAGCCCGCCTCGTGCAGTTGGTGGAGACCCTCGCAGATCTGCGCCAGCAGCGCGGGCCCGTCGGCCGGCCGGGGAGAGCGGGCGAGCAGCGCGGCCAGGGAGCCCGCCGCCTTCTCCAGGACCAGGACGGTGGCGCCGTCGAGTCCGGGGCGGCCGGGGTCGTCGACGGTCAGCGTCTCGTACAGGCGGATCAGCCGGGGGTGGCTCAATCGCCGGTACAGCTCCACCTCGCGCTCGACGAGGTCGCGCAGATGGGCCAGCCGGCGGGGCGTACTGGTGCCCGTGGGCAGGAACTTCAGCGCCGCCGTCCGCGGCAGCGGCCCCTGTCCGCCGGTGTACCGGGCCTCGTAGACGCTGCCGAACGCCCCCGTCGCGAGCGGTGCCCTGACCTCCCAGTCGCCCACCCGGTAGCCGATCGGCACCGGCACGGCGTACGGCTCGGTCATCGTGCCGCTCGTCTCGCGGCGGCGCCCGCCAGCACGACCAGGTCGTCCTCGCGCACCAGGTCGAAGCGGAGGGCCAGGGAGACCAGCGACTCCTTCTTGCCGTTGAGCCGCGGCCCGGTGTCCGCGGTGTCCGGACCCGGCTTCAGCCGCAGCTTCACGGCCAGGTAGTCGATGTTCCACTGCACGGAGGTGCGGGAGGCCGCGGGCCAGGTGGGGCGCAGCCGGTCCACGACCTGGTCGACGGTGGGCAGCGGGGCGTGCGGCTCCCCGCGCAGCCGGGGCTCGCACAGGGCGGCCAGCACGGCGAAGTAGCGCTTCGTACGGTCCAGGGAGAAGGCGGGCGCGGTCGTGTCGCCGTCCGGGCCGGTTCCGTCCGGGCGCCGGTAGTCGTGCCGTGGCGCCCACACCTCGAACGACAGCAGGTCACCGGCCGCGGGCAGCACGATCCGCGAGAACTCGAACGGCACGGGGGCGTCGAGCCGGCCCGGCCCGACCTTGATGTGCTCGCCCGCGCCCTCGGGGTTCTCCACCACGTACGTGTGCCGGCCGGAGAGGTTGCTCAGTATCCAGAAGGCGCCCTGCGCGGTGATCTCACCCGCCCTGCGGGAGACCCCGTCGTGCGGGATGCGCAGGCCGTTGTCGGCCGCGGACCGCCCGAAGGTGAGCCGCTCGCCCGGGGCGAGGCGGACCTGGCCGCCCCCTCGTCCGTCCTCCGCGGTCGGCGGAGGTACCACGATGATGCTGTACAAGGTGCGTCTCCCCGTGCCCGACGGCTACCGCAGCCAGGGTAGGGCGACGCAGCGGGGCCGTGTCCCCGATCGGACGGGTCCGACACGGCCCTCGGGCGTGAATGGCGCGAACCGTTCGGCGCGCGCGGCGCGGCGGGCGCCCCGGTGATCACTGCGGGCGCCCCGCAGCCCGCGGCCCCGCACCGCCCCGCGGTGATCAGTGGCGGGGGCGCTGGAACCAGCTCGCGCTCTCCCGCTTCGCGGCCAGGACGATCACCAGGACGGAGACCGCCATGAGGATCAGGCCCAGACCCCAGTAGGCGAGCATGAAGATGCCGGTGACGATGGCGAACGAGCCGTAGACGATCGAGCAGACGCGCACCGTGTTGCCGCCCTTGGCGTACTGGAGCAGCAGGATCAGGCCGAGGACCGCGAACACCGTGGCCAGGCAGAGGAAGAAGATCACGACTCCCTTGCCCAGGTCGGCGAACTCCTCCGCCTCCCGGTCGCCGGTGATGCCCGCCTCCGTCATCACCTCGTCCCACTGGGTCAGGAAGTAGACGTACGCACCGGCGAGGATCGCGTGCGCCAGGGCGATCACGCCGACCAGGATCTGCGCGACGCGGGTCGGCCGCGGCATCTCCACCGGGGCGCCGGGGTGGTAGCCGCCCGGGAACCCCGGACCACCGCCGGGGTACTGCGGGTACGCCTGCTGCGGGTACGGCTGCTGCTGGTACGGCGGTGCCTGCGGGACGCCGTATCCGGGGGCGGGCGGCTGCTGCGACTGGCTGGGGCCGGGAGCGGCCGGGGGCTGCTGGGGCGGCGGCCCGTAGGGGTTGTTCGGCTCGCCGAAGCTCATGGCGGTCCTTCCTCCGTGTGTGCTCGGGTGCGGGGACGACGCGTGGCACGTGCGGAGGAAGGCCGTACGGATGCGGTGCGTCCCCCCGGTACTGCCCGCGGCACTGAGCGTCAATCGTTGGTCAGCGGCGGGTTCGTTGTCCAGCCGTCACGGGGGACGTTGTGCAAGTGCAACGTCGTCGATCACCGCCGAAATGATCATCTCACCGGCGGGGGCGGCGGCGTCCGGCGGCGGAGTCACCCGGATTGGAACCGAGGGGGCGTCATCCGGGAGGATGGGTCCATGACCGCCCAGATTCTCGATGGCAAGGCCACCGCGGCCGAGATCAAGTCGGACCTGACCGCCCGAGTGGCGGCGCTGAAGGAGAAGGGCGTCACGCCCGGCCTCGGCACGATCCTCGTCGGGGACGACCCCGGCAGCCAGAAGTACGTCGCCGGCAAGCACCGCGACTGCGCCGAGGTGGGCATCGCCTCCATCCAGCGCGAACTGCCCGCCACCGCCACGCAGGAGGAGATCGAGGCGGTCGTCCGCGAGCTGAACGAGGACCCGGTCTGCACCGGCTACATCGTGCAACTCCCGCTGCCCAAGGGCATCGACGAGAACCGCGTCCTCGAACTGATGGACCCCGCCAAGGACGCCGACGGCCTGCACCCGACGAACCTGGGCCGCCTCGTCCTCAACGAACCGGCACCGCTGCCCTGCACCCCCAACGGAGTGCTGACCCTGCTGCGCCGCCACGGCGTCGAGATCAACGGCGCCGAGGTCGTGGTCGTGGGACGCGGCGTCACCATCGGCCGCTCGATGCCGCTGCTGCTGACCCGGCGCAGTGAGAACGCCACGGTCACCCAGTGCCACACCGGCACCCGTGACCTCTCGGCGCACCTCAAGCGGGCGGACATCATCGTCGCCGCCGCGGGCTCCGCGCACCTGGTCCGCGCGGAGGACGTCAAGCCGGGCGCCGCCGTCCTCGACGTGGGCGTCTCGCGCAACGCGGAGGGCAGGATCGTGGGCGACGTCCACCCGGACGTGCGCGAGGTGGCCGGCTGGATCTCCCCGAACCCCGGCGGCGTCGGCCCGATGACCCGTGCCCAGCTGCTCGTCAACGTGGTCGAGGCGGCGGAGCGCAGTGTCGGCTGAGCGCGGCAACCACCCGGACGGCGACACCACCGACGGCACCCACCGGCCGGACGGGGCCACCACCGACGCCGCGGACCGTACGGACGGGGCCAGCACCGACGCCGCGGACCGTACGGACGGGGCCAGCACCGACGCCGCGGACCGTACGGACGGCGG
Source organism: Streptomyces sp. NPDC006259 (assembly GCF_042870975.1). Classification (NCBI taxonomy): domain Bacteria; kingdom Bacillati; phylum Actinomycetota; class Actinomycetes; order Kitasatosporales; family Streptomycetaceae; genus Streptomyces; species Streptomyces sp. NPDC006259. The sequence continues at coordinate 330,188 of NZ_JBIAHY010000004.1, forward strand.
GGACCGCACCGACCGCACCGACCGTACGGACGGCTCGGACGGCGCGAGTCCCACCGATGCCGGTGACGCGGACATGTCCGCCGCGGAGCGGGCGTTCGTGGAGCCCGTCGTGCGCGACCCGGTCAGCGCGCCCGACGCCGACGGCGTCCCGCGCCGTGTCACGCGCCGCTTCCCCCTGTTCACGCGGGACACCGCCCGCCCCGAGGGCGGGGGCCGGGCCGCGCCGCGAGACGCCCCGGCCCCCGCCCGGCAGTGGCCGATCCTCTCCGTGCTGGGCCTGGTCGCCCTGGGCCTGCTGGTGACCGCCTTCGACCAGTTCCGCGTCGGCACGATCCTGATCGGCGCCGCCCTGCTCGGCGGCGCGGCCCTGCGCTGGTTCCTGCCGGGCGTCGGCATGCTCGCCGTCCGCTCCCGCTTCACCGACATCGCGACGTACGGCGTGCTGGGCGCGGCGATCGTCCTGCTGGCGCTGATGGCCCAGCCCGGGCCGTGGCTCCAGATCCCCTTCCTGAAGGACACCCTGCACTTCACGGTCGACGGCTGAGGCCGACGGCCGAAAGCATGGGAACGGCGGCCCGTCCTCTCCCCCGAGTAGGACGGGCCGCCGTCGTGCTCCACGCTGCCGCACCGTGAACGACCTGTTCAACGCCTGGCCGCCCGCTGTGGCACAGCGGTGACCGTTCCGCCACCGTGTGCGCGCCCCGCCACAGTCCACCCCGGTCCGGGAACCGATCCCGCCGGGAGGGCCGCGGTGCCCGGCCGGGCGCTACCGTGGCCGCGGGGACACGGCGGAGGAGAGGGGGGATCGATGCCTCGCTGGAAGGACCTGCCGGACGGGCTGGATCCGCAGGTCGGGGAGTTCGTGACTCGGTTGCGCCGAACCGTGGACGCCGACACCGACGGCGCGAACCTCGCCACGATCGCCGACCGAACCGGCTACGGCAGGGCGTCGTGGGAGCGCTACCTCAACGGCCGGCTGCTCGCTCCCAAGGGCGCGGTCGTCGCCCTGGCCGAGGCCACCGGCACCGACCCGGTCCCGCTGGTCACCCTGTGGGAACTGGCCGAGCGCGCCTGGAGCCGCTCGGAACTGCGCCACGGCAACGCCGCCGAGGCTGTACGCCTCTCCCGAGCCCGCGCGGCCCCGGCGCCTGGTCCCGCGGGTCCCAAGGCCTCCGCCGGACCCGCGGGACCCGCGCGGGTGGTTCCGCCGACCGCCCCCGGCCGTCCCGCGCGCCGCCCCACGATGTTCCTGGCGGGCGCGCTCGGCGTGGTGACCGTCGCCGTGGGCGCCTTCCTCCTGACCGACGGCGGACCCGCCGAGCCGGACCGGACCGCCGCCGGGACGCCGGCCCCGTCCGCCACCGCGACCCGCGCTCTGCCACCGGGCGTGCTGTGCGCGGGCCCCGACTGCACCGGCAAGGACCCCGAGGAGATGCGGTGCAGCGGCGAGCACGTCACCACCGCGCACAGCGTCACCGTCGGCACGGCCCTGCTGGAGGTCCGCCACAGCGACACGTGCGGCGCCGCCTGGGGCCGGATCGTCGGGGCGGTGCCGGGGGACACCGTCACGGTGACCGTGGGCCAGGTGCGTCAGAGCGGCGGCGTCGCCACCACCGGCGACACGATCGCCTACACCCCGATGGTGGCGGTCGAGGAGCCGGGCGAGATGCGCGCGTGCGTGGCGCTGGCGTCGGGGGAGCACGGCTGTACGTGAGCGGGGCTCCGCGCGAGCCGGGCCGCGCGAGCCAGGTCCGCGCGAGCCGGGCTCGTCGCCGTGAGCCGGGTCTGCGCGCGCCGCATCCGAAGCGCGAGGCGGACCGTCGGCGGCGGAACCGTGCGGGGCGAGGCGGACCGTCGGCGGCGGAACCGGAGGAAAAAAATGACCCTCGCTTACAGGAATACCCCGCTCCGCTCCGGGCAGCCGCACCGTACCCCCACGGGAGTCCGGTGCGACCCGGTACCCCCCTCGGCGGCCGCCCGGTTCCCCCCTCTCCCGAACCGGCGGCCGCCTCTTCGGTTCCGGGGCGCGCGAGGGGGACGCCGTGCCGGGACGCAAACGGGTGTCACTCTGTGGGACGGGCCACACAACCCCGGACGTACGGCATCCCGGATGCGCGATAGCCTGACCGCTGGATGGATCTCTTGACGCCAAGAGATCGATCAAACGTCCGGGGCAGGGACGCCCCACCGCCAGCTGTCATACGGAGAACGCCATGACCCGCACTCCCGTGAACGTCACCGTCACCGGCGCGGCCGGCCAGATCGGTTACGCACTGCTCTTCCGCATCGCCTCCGGCCAGCTGCTCGGCGCGGACGTGCCGGTCAAGCTGCGCCTCCTGGAGATCACGCCCGCGCTCAAGGCCGCCGAGGGCACGGCCATGGAGCTGGACGACTGCGCGTTCCCGCTGCTCCAGGGCATCGAGATCACCGACGACCCGAACGTCGCCTTCGACGGCGCCAACGTCGCCCTGCTCGTGGGCGCCCGTCCGCGCACCAAGGGCATGGAGCGCGGCGACCTCCTGGAGGCCAACGGCGGCATCTTCAAGCCGCAGGGCAAGGCCATCAACGACCACGCCGCGGACGACATCAAGGTCCTGGTCGTCGGCAACCCGGCCAACACCAACGCCCTGATCGCCCAGGCCGCCGCCCCGGACGTACCGGCCGAACGCTTCACCGCGATGACCCGCCTGGACCACAACCGCGCGCTGACCCAGCTCGCGAAGAAGACGGGCTCCACGGTCGCCGACATCAAGCGCCTGACCATCTGGGGCAACCACTCCGCCACCCAGTACCCGGACATCTTCCACGCCACGATCGCGGGCAAGAACGCCGCAGAGGTCGTCAACGACGAGAAGTGGCTGGCCGAGGACTTCATCCCGACCGTCGCCAAGCGCGGCGCCGCCATCATCGAGGCGCGTGGCGCGTCCTCCGCCGCCTCCGCCGCCAACGCGGCCATCGACCACGTGTACACGTGGGTCAACGGCACCGCCGAGGGCGACTGGGCCTCCATGGGCATCCCGTCCGACGGCTCCTACGGTGTCCCGGAGGGCCTCATCTCGTCCTTCCCCGTCACCACGAAGAACGGCGCCTACGAGATCGTCCAGGGCCTGGACGTCAACGAGTTCTCCCGCGCCCGTATCGACGCCTCCGTGCAGGAGCTGGCGGAGGAGCGCGACGCGGTCCGCGCCCTCGGCCTCATCTGAGCCACGGCTCGCCGAACCCCCGAACTCCCCGATCCCCGGACGGCACCCGCCGCCCGGGGATCGGTGCGTCCGGGCGCCCCCGCACACCGCCCACGATCCGCCCCACCAGGTCCGGGCACGCGCTCGCCGCGACATCCCCCGCCCCGCCATCCGGCTCCGCTTCCCCGGCGAGAGCCGCATCGACGCGCCACCGAGACACGCTGCATCGACGCCCCACAGAGCGCGCCCCACAGAGCGCGCGCCGCATAGACGCACCGCATCGACGCGCTACATAGACGCCCCGCCTCGACACGCCGCCTCGACACGCCGTCTCGACACGCCGTCTCGACACGCCGCATCGACACCCGTCGGACACCGACCCCGCGCGTCCGACCGACCCCTTGGGCCCGCCGTCGGCGGAGCGGCCGGGCCGGCCGTGTTCGAGGTTCCGCTTCCCTCTCGGTCGCTGCCGCGGGGGCCGGCGACGAGAGAGGGACGCCGGACAGGAGGTTTGCCCCGATTCGTCCGCGTTCTCAGTGACGCAGCACACTTTCGGCCACGGATTGCGCATGCAATCAGGGCAAGAGGGCATGCGCTGACGATCCCGATGGGTGACCCGTCTGTCACTCACCGGTACGGCACAGGAACGGAAGGCAATCCCGATCATGGCGGACAGCACAGAACTCCAGGAGCGGAAGACCATCCGCGCGGGCGGCGAATGGCGTGGCGCCGTCTCCGGCGCCACGCGCGAGATCCTCGACCCCGCGGACGCCCTGCCGTTCGCCCTGGTCGCGGAGGGCGACGAGAAGGACACCGATCTCGCGGTGGCGGCGGCCCGGCAGGCCTTCGACCACGGCGACTGGCCCCGCACCTCCGTCGCCGAGCGGGCCGCGCTGCTGCGTCGCGTCGCCGAACTCCTCGTACGCGACCGCGAAGAACTCGGCCGGCTGGAGGCCCGCGACGCGGGGAAGACCGTCGAAGAGGGCCGCGTCGACATCGACTGTGTCGCCGACGCCTTCCGCTACTTCGCCGACCTCGTGGCCGCGGAGGCCCCCGGCCGGGTCGTCGACGCCGGCTCGCCCGACGTCCACAGCGTCGTCGTCCACGAACCGGTCGGTGTCTGCGCCCTGATCACCCCCTGGAACTACCCGCTCCTCCAGGCCAGTTGGAAGATCGCCCCGGCGCTCGCCGCCGGCAACACCTTCGTCGTCAAGCCCAGCGAGATCACCCCGATGACGACGATCGCGCTCATCGACCTGCTCGCCGAGGCGGGCCTGCCCGCGGGCGTCGCCAACATCGTCACCGGCCCCGGCCACTCGGTCGGCGCCCGGCTCGCCGAACACCCCGACGTCGACCTGGTCTCCTTCACCGGTGGCCTGGTCAGCGGCACCAAGGTCGCCCAGGCCGCCGCCCCGAGCGTCAAGAAGGTCGCCCTCGAACTCGGCGGCAAGAACCCCAACGTCGTCTTCGCCGACGCCTGCGCCACCGAGGACGGCTTCGACACCGCCGTGGACCAGGCCCTCAACGCGGCCTTCATCCACAGCGGCCAGGTCTGCTCCGCCGGCGCCCGCCTCATCGTCGAGGAGTCGGTCCGGGACCGCTTCGTCGGCGAACTCGCCCGCCGGGCCGGACGGATCCGCCTCGGCCGCGGCACCGAGGACGGCGTCGAGTGCGGTCCCCTCGTCTCCGCGCAGCAGCGCGCCAAGGTCGAGGCGTACGTCGAGTCCGCGCTGGCCGAGGGCGCCGTACTGCGCTCCGGCGGCAGGCGCCCCGACCCCTCCCCGCAGCGGCCGGAGAACGGCTACTTCTACGAGCCGACCGTCCTGGACCGCTGCCACCGCGAGATGCGCGTCGTCCGCGAGGAGGTCTTCGGCCCGGTCCTCACCGTCGAGACCTTCCGCACCGAGGACGAGGCGGTCGCCCTCGCCAACGACACCGAGTACGGCCTCGCGGGCGGCGTCTGGACCACCGACGCGGGCCGTGCCCGCCGGGTCGCCGGCCGGCTCCGCCACGGCACCGTCTGGATCAACGACTTCCACCCCTACCTCCCGCAGGCCGAGTGGGGCGGCTTCGGCAGGAGCGGCGTGGGCCGCGAACTCGGCCCGTCCGGACTGGCCGAGTACCGCGAGACCAAGCACGTCTACCAGAACCTCGCACCGAAGCCGGTCCGCTGGTTCGCGGGCTGAGCCGCACCGGCCTCCCCTCGGCACCGGACCGGCCGGCCGCCCCCTCGCCACCGGACCTCCCTCCCACCCCCCGTGCCCGACCTCCGCGCCCGCCCTCGACCCCCGCCCCCTCGACCTCCTCCACCCTGGAGTCCCCATGCCCGAGTCCCCCCACGTCTACGACTACGTCGTGATCGGCGGTGGCACCGCCGGCTCCGTCATAGCCGCCCGCCTCACCGAGAATCCCGACGTCACCGTCGCCGTCATCGAGGGCGGCCCCAGCGACGTCGGCCGCGAGGACGTCCTCACCCTGCGCCGCTGGATGGGCCTGCTCGGCGGCGAACTCGACTACGACTACCCCACCACCGAACAGCCGCGCGGCAACTCCCACATCCGGCACAGCCGCGCCCGCGTCCTCGGCGGCTGCTCCTCCCACAACACCCTCATCGCCTTCAAGCCGCTCCCCTCCGACTGGGACGAGTGGGAGGCCGCCGGAGCCCACGGCTGGGGCGCCGGCGCCATGGAGACCTACTACACCCGCCTGCTGAACAACATCGTCCCGGTCGACGAGAAGGACCGGAACGCCATCGCCCGCGACTTCGTCGACTCCGCGCGGACCGCACTCGGGGTACCCCGCGTCGAGGGCTTCAACCAGCGGCCGTTCACCGAAGGCGCCGGCTTCTTCGACCTGGCCTACCACCCCGAGGACAACAAGCGTTCCAGCGCCTCGGTGGCCTATCTGCACCCGGTGATGGACGAGCGCCCGAACCTGCGCATCCTCCTGGAGACCTGGGCGTACCGGCTGGAGCTGGACGGCACCCGGGCGACGGGCGTGCACGTACGGGCGCGGGACGGCGAGGAGTTCGTCGTACGGGCCCGCGAGGAGGTCGTGCTGTGCGCGGGCGCCGTCGACTCGCCCCGCCTGCTCCTGCACTCCGGCATCGGCCCCAGGGCCGACCTGGACGCCCTCGGCATACCCGTCGCCCACGACCTGCCCGGCGTCGGCGAGAACCTCCTCGACCACCCCGAGTCGGTGATCGTGTGGGAGACGCACGGCCCGATCCCCGAGAACTCCGCGATGGACTCCGACGCGGGCCTGTTCGTGCGCCGCGACCCCGAACTCCCCGGCCCCGACCTGATGTTCCACTTCTACCAGGTGCCCTTCACGGACAACCCGGAGCGCCTCGGCTACGAACGCCCGGCCCACGGCGTCTCGATGACCCCCAACATCCCCAAGCCGAGGAGCCGCGGCCGCCTGTACCTGACCAGCCCGGACCCCGCCGTGAAGCCGGCCCTCGACTTCCGCTACTTCACCGACGAGGACGACTACGACGGCCGCACCCTCGTCGACGGCATCAGGATCGCCCGAGAGATAGCGAAGACCGAGCCGCTCGCCGGCTGGCTCAAGCGCGAGGTGGCCCCCGGGCCGGACCTCACCGGCGACGAGGAGCTGAGCGAGTACGCCCGCAAGGTCGCGCACACCGTGTACCACCCGGCGGGAACCTGCCGCATGGGTGCCGCCGACGACGAACTGGCCGTCGTGGACCCGGCGTTGCGCGTCCGTGGCCTGGACGGCCTGCGGGTCGCCGACGCGTCGGTGTTCCCGACCATGACCGCGGTCAACCCCATGATCGGCGTGCTGATGGTCGGGGAACGGGCGGTCGACCTCTTGGCGGAGCGCGCGGACGGCGTGATCGCCGAACGGGCCGCGGCCACGATCGGGGGCGGTGCGTGATGACCACGGTCCCCCACACCCCCGTGTTCTCCGTCGAGAACCTCTGGAAGGTCTTCGGCCCGAAGTCCGAACGCGTCCCCCTCGACGCGGAGCTGGCCGCCCTCCCCGCCGCCGAACTGCGCTCCCGCACCGGCTGCACGGCCGCCGTCCGCGACGTCTCCTTCGACGTCCGCAAGGGCGAGGTCTTCGTCGTGATGGGCCTGTCCGGCTCCGGCAAGTCCACCCTCGTGCGCTGTCTGACCCGGCTGATCGAACCGACGGCCGGCGCCATCGCCGTGGACGGCGAGGACGTCCGCGCGATGGACCGCACCCGCCTGCGCGCACTCCGCCGGCACCGCGCCGCGATGGTCTTCCAGCACTTCGGTCTCCTCCCGCACCGCACGGTCCTCGACAACGTGGCCTACGGCCTGGAGATCCAGGGCGTCGGCAGGTCCGAGCGCCGCGAGCGGGCCCGCGAGGTCGTCGCCAAGGTCGGCCTGGCGGGCATGGAGCAGCGCAGGCCCGGCCAGCTCTCCGGCGGCCAGCGCCAACGGGTCGGGCTGGCGAGGGCGCTGGCGGTGGACCCGGAGGTCCTCCTCTTCGACGAGCCGTTCAGCGCGCTCGACCCGCTGATCCGGCGGGACATGCAGGAGGAGGTGATCCGCCTGCACCGCGAGGAGGGCCGCACGATGGTCTTCATCACCCACGACCTGAGCGAAGCCCTCAAGCTCGGCGACCGCATCGCCCTGATGCGGGACGGCCGCGTCGTCCAGCTCGGCACCCCGGAGGAGATCGTCGGCTCGCCCGCCGACGACTACGTCCGCGAGTTCGTCCGCGACGTGCCACGCGAGCAGGTCCTCACGGTCCGCACGGCGATGCGCGCCGCGACCCCGGAGGAAGCGGGCAACGGCCCCGCCGTCTCCCCCGACGCGACGGTCTCCGAGGCCATCGAAGCGGTCGCACGCGCCGGCACCCCGGCCCGGGTGATGGACAAGGGCCGCTGCCTGGGCGTGGTCGACTCGAGCGCCCTGCTGGAGGTCGTGGCGGGGACGGCACCCGGCGCCGCCGCGCGGGCGGAACCCCGTAGGGAGGCGGTCTGAATGGCAACGGTCACCGCACCGGCCCCCCGGGTCGCCCTCCCCGCCGCGCTGAGGAACCGCGCCGTCCACAAACTCCTCGTCCTCGCCCTCGCGGCAGCGGTCCTCGTGCCCCTCGCCCACGCCCGCTGGCACAGCGGGACCTGGCCCGCCGCCCTCACCGTCGACCTGACCGACCCGCTGACCCACGTCAGCGACTGGATCGTCGACAACCGGGACAGCCACCCCCTCTTCCTGTACTTCTTCGGCCACATCAGCAACGCCGTCGTGCTCTCGGTACGCGCCGTGTACCTGTTCCTGCTGGCCGCGGGCTGGGCCGGCGTCACCGCGCTGGGCGCGCTCGTCGCCTGGCGCACGGCGGGCGTACGGCTGGCGGCCGGCACGGCCGCCGCGTTCCTGGCCTGCGGCCTGCTCGGCATGTGGGTGCCGACCATGCAGACCCTCGCCCTCATGACGGTGGCCGTCCTCGCCTCCGTCGTCGTGGGCGTGCTCCTGGGCCTGGCCGCCGGCCTGTCCGACCGCATGGACCGCGCCCTGCGTCCCGTCCTGGACACCATGCAGGTGCTGCCGGCCTTCGCCTACCTGCTCCCCGTCGTCCTGGTCTTCGGCATCGGCGTCCCGGCGGCCGTGCTGGCCACCGTCGTGTACGCCGCCCCGCCCATGGCCCGCCTCACCTCGCTCGGCCTGCGGGGCGCCGACAAAGAGGTCCTGGAGGCGGTCGAGTCGCTCGGCGCCACCGCCCGCCAGCGACTGCTGACCGCGCGTGTCCCGCTGGCCCGCAGGGAACTCCTCCTCGGCCTCAACCAGACGATCATGATGGCGCTGTCGATGGCGGTCATCGCGTCGGTGATCGGCGGCGGCGGTCTCGGTGACCGCGTCTACCAGGCGCTGGCCTCGGTCGACGTGGGCGCGGCCCTCGCCGCCGGCATCCCCATCGTGCTGCTCGCGGTCGTCCTGGACCGGGTGACGGCCGCGGCCGGACGCGGCACGGAGTCGGCGCACGGGCGCCGCACCACGTACGCGCTGCTCGCCGCCGCCGTGGCCGTGGCCGTCGCGGTACGGCTGGCCGGCCGGCTCGACTGGCCGGACGCGTGGACGGTCGCCATCGCCGAACCGGTCAACCGGGTCGTCGACTGGATGACCGGCCACCTCTACTCCGGGGTGCCCGTCGTCGGCGGCACCGCCGACTGGGCGGGCCGGTTCACCACCTGGGTCCTGGACCCGGTCCGCGACGGCCTGCAGTGGCTGCCGTGGTGGTCGGTGCTGCTGCTGGTCGCCGCGCTCGCCTGGCTGATCGGCACCTGGCGCACCGCGCTGACCGCCGTCCTCGCCATGGCCGCGATCGGCGTGCTCGGCGTGTGGGAGCCGGCCCTGGACACGCTGTCACAGGTCCTCGCGGCGGTCGCCGTCACCCTGGTGCTGGGCTTCGCGACCGGTGTCGCGGCGGCCCGCAGCGACACCGTCGAACGGCTGCTGCGCCCCGTCCTGGACGTCTTCCAGACGATGCCGCAGTTCGTGTACCTGATCCCGGTCGTGGCCCTGTTCGGCGTCGGCCGGGCACCGGCCGTCGCCGCGGCCGTCGTCTACGCGCTGCCCGCCGTCGTGCGGATCACCACCCAGGGTCTGCGCCAGGTCGACCCGGCCGCCCTGGAGTCGGCCCGCTCGCTCGGCGCGACCGGCGGCCAGCAACTGCGCCAGGTCCAGCTCCCACTGGCCCGGCCCGCCCTGCTGCTCGCCGTCAACCAGGGCGTCGTCCTGGTCCTCGCCGTCGTCATCATCGGCGGCCTGGTCGGCGGCGGTGCCCTCGGCTACGACGCCGTCTTCGGCCTCGCCCAGGGCGACCTGGCGACCGGTCTGGTGGCCGGCGCCGCGATCGTCTGCCTCGGGCTGATGCTCGACCGCGTCACCCAGCCGGCCGTCCGGCGCCCGACGAAGGGAGCCTGACATGCGACTCCGTACCACCGCCGCGGCGGCGGGCCTGCTGCTGCTCACCGGCTGCGGCGCCGCCGACATGACCCAGCAGGCCTCGCCCTTCGCCAACGCCCGGGGCGCGAGGACGGTCACCCTGTCCGTCCAGTCCTGGGTCGGCGCGCAGGCCAACGTGGCCGTCGCCCAGTACCTCCTGGAGCACGAACTCGGCTACCGCGTCGACACCGTCCAGGTCGACGAGGTGCCCGCCTGGGACGCCCTCAGCCAGGGCCGCGTCGACGCTCTCCTGGAGGACTGGGGCCATCCCGACCAGGAGAAGCGCTACGTCGACGAGAAGAAGACCATCGCGCGCGGCGGCGACCTCGGCGTCACCGGGCACATCGGCTGGTACGTCCCCACGTACTTCGCCGAGGCCCACCCGGACGTCACCGACTGGAAGAACCTCGACAAGTACGCCTCGCGGCTGCGCACCCCGGAGAGCGGCGGCAAGGGCCAGCTGATGGACGGCTCCCCGTCGTACGTCACCAACGACAAGGCCCTCGTGGAGAACCTGGACCTGGACTACCAGGTCGTCTTCGCCGGCTCCGAGGCCGCCCAGATCACCCAGATCCGCCGGTTCGCCGAGGAGAAGAAGCCCTTCCTCACCTACTGGTACGCCCCCCAGTGGCTGTTCGAGAAGGTCCCGATGACCGAGGTACGGCTGCCCGCGTACAAGGAGGGCTGCGACGCCGACCCGAAGAAGGTCGCCTGCGGCTATCCGCACACCCCGCTGGAGAAGTACCTCAACGCGGACTTCGCGCGCAACGGCGGCAGGGCGGCGGCCTTCCTGAAAAAGTTCAAGTGGACCACCGAGGACCAGAACATGGTCTCCCTGCTGATCGCCGACCAGAAGCTCACCCCCGAGCAGGCGGCGAAGAAGTGGGTGGACAGCCACGCGTCGACCTGGCGCGCGTGGCTGTCCTAGACCGGCGGTCTCTCGTCCGGATCGGGCCGGACCCCGCGAGCCCGGCCCGATCCGGACGGGAGGCCCTCAGGGGTGTGCGAGGAGGCGTGCGGCGATCTCCGTGACCGCTGCCGTCGCCTGCCGCTGCACCCCCGGTCCGAACGTGACGCGGGTGGCCCCGAGTTCGCCGAGTTCGGCGGGCGAGGGGCCCTCGCCGACCCGCGCGAACACATTGACCGGCCCCTGTGTCCCGGCCCGCAGCAGCGGCAGTACGGCGGTGGGGGCGCCGATCGGATACACGCAGTCGGCGCCGGCCGCGACGTACAGCGCGGCCCGCTCGATGGCCCGCGCCGGGTCGGGTTCGCCCCGGAGGAAGGTGTCGATCCGCGCGTTCACGAACAGCTGGTCGGCGGCGGCCGACCGCACCTCGGCGAGCCAGTCGGCGTGGGCGTGCGCGTCCTTGAGGACGCCCCCGTCGGAGTCCTCCAGGTTGCAGCCCACCGCCCCGGCCTCCAGCAGCCGCTCGACCAGCTCCTTCGGCGGCAGGCCGTAGCCGTCCTCGACGTCCGCGGACACCGGCACGTCCACGGCCCGGGCGATCCGCGCGACGGCCGCGAACATCTCCTCGGCCGGTGTCTCCCCGTCCGCGTAGCCGAGCGAGGCGGCGACGCCCGCGCTGGGCGTGGCCAGGGCCGGAAAACCGGCGTCGGCGAGGGCACGGGCGCTGGCCGCGTCCCACGGCCCCGGCAGGACCAGCGGATCGCCGGGGAGCCGCCCGCGGTGCAGGGCCCGGAAGACGTCGGCCCTCGTCACCACGGCGTGCTCCCCGCTGACGCGCTGCCCGCTGACGCGCTGCCCGCTGACGCGCTCCCCGCTGACGCGCTGCCCGCTGACGCGCTCCGCGCGCGCGGGATCCGGCGGGCGCCCGCCGTCCCGGGGATCACCGGTGCTGCCCCGGCTGGTAGTGCCCCGGCACCAGCCGGCAGGTCACGCCGAACCGGTTCCACGCGTTGATCACCGTGATCGCGGCGATCAGCTGCGCCAGCTCCGCCTCCTCGAAGTGCTTGGCGGCCCGCTCGTACACCGAGTCCGGCACGAACCCGTCCGTCAGGACGGTCACCGCCTCGGTCAGCGCCAGCGCCGCCAGCTCCTTCTCCGTGTAGAAGTGCCCGGACTCCTCCCAGGCGCTGAGCTGGACGATCCGCTCGACACTCTCCCCGGCCGCCAGCGCGTCCTTGCTGTGCATGTCCACGCAGAGCGCGCAGCGGTTGATCTGCGAGGCGCGGACCTTCACCAGCTCCAGCAGCTTCGCGTCGAGGCCCTTCCGGGCGGCGGCGTCCAGCCGGACCATCGCCTTGTAGACCTCGGGGGCCAGCTCGGCCCAGGCCAGCCGGGGGGTGTGCTCGGGAGCGTATTCCGCGGTCGTCGTGCCTGTCGTGCCGTCGGTTCCGTTCGTGATGCCTTCGTTCGTCATGCTCTCGACCCTAGGAGGGGAGCTGCCCACGGGTATGGTCCATTTCCATGGCGGAATCATGGGCCACTCTGGGCGTCGACCTGCACCTCGAACCGACCGGTCCCGGCGTGCGGCGCGGACTGACCGACGCCCTGCGCGAGGCCGTCCGCAGCGGCCGGCTGGCCCCCGGCACCCGGCTGCCGTCCTCCCGCACGCTCGCCGCCGACCTCGGCATCGCCCGCAACACCGTCGCCGAGGCCTACGCCGACCTGGTCGCCGAGGGCTGGCTGACCGCGAGACAGGGCTCCGGCACGCGCGTGTCGGACCGGGCGGTGGCCCCGCCCACCGGGGCGGCGGCTCCGCGCAGGCCGGACCACCACCCGGCGTACGACCTGCGCCCAGGCACCCCCGACCTGGGCTCCTTCCCTCGCGCCGAGTGGCTCAAGGCCGCCCGCCGCGCCCTCGCCGCCGCCCCCAACGACGCCCTCGGCTACGGCGACCCGCGCGGCCGCACCGAACTGCGCACCGCCCTCGCCGGCTACCTCGCCCGCGCCCGCGGCGTCCGCACGGACCCCGGACGCGTCCTCGTCGTCGCCGGGTTCGCGCACGGCCTCCAGGTGCTCGGCACCGTGCTGCGCGCCCGCGGGGCGCGGACGGTCGCCGTCGAGTCGTACGGCCTCGACGCGCACGAGCGGCAGCTGAGGGCGGCCGGACTGCGGACCGTTCCGCTGCCCTTCGACCGGCTGGGCACCGACCCGGACGGGCTCGGCGACGTGGGAGCGGTCCTGCTCACCCCCGCCCACCAGTTCCCGATGGGCGTCCCCCTGCACCGCGACCGGCGGGCGACCGTCGTGGACTGGGCGCGCCGCACCGGCGGACTGGTCCTGGAGGACGACTACGACGGCGAGTTCCGCTACGACCGCCAGCCCGTCGGAGCCCTCCAGGGCCTCGACCCCGACCACGTCGTCTACCTGGGCACGGCCAGCAAGTCCCTGGCGCCCGCCCTGCGGCTCGGCTGGGCGGTGCTGCCACCCGGCCTCGTCGAGGAGGCCGCCGGCGCCAAGGGCGGCATCGACACCTGCGGCGCGCTGGACCAGCTCACGCTCGCCGAGTTCATCACCTCCGGCGCCTACGACCGCCACGTCCGCTCGGCCCGACTGCGCTACCGCCGCCGCCGCGACGCCCTGGTCACGGCCCTGGCCGAACACGCCCCCGACGCCCACGTGACCGGCATCGCGGCGGGCCTGCACGCGGTGGTCGGCCTGCCGCCCGGCACCGAACAGCCGGTGCTCCAGGCGGCCGCCTGGCAGGGCCTGGCCCTGCACGGACTCTCCTACTTCCGCCACGAAGCGACCCGCACGGCCCCGCTGGACGCCCTGGTGGTCGGCTACGGCACCCCACCCGACCACGCCTGGACGGGAGCCCTGAACGCGCTGTGCAGGGTGCTGCCGTGACCGACGGTCCGTCAGCCCTCCGCTTCCCCGGACACGCTCGGCGCGGCGGTCCCCTCCTCGGCGGCACCCCCCGGCGCCTCCCCGAAGCGGGCCAACGCCAGGGCCCCGGCCACGGCCACCGCGAAGCCCGTCACCGCCAGCCAGCCCAGGCCCTCCCGCGTGCGGTCGCCGAGCCAGACCACGCCCACCGTCGCCGGGCCGATGGTCTCGCCGATCACCATCGCCGCCGTGGCCGCCGTCACCGAACCGCGCTGCAAGGCGGAGGTGAGGGCGAGGAACGCCGCCGCACCACCCACCAGCAGCGCGTACGCCGCCGGGTTCGCGGCGAGGTCGGCCGGACCGAGGGAGTCGATCAGCCGGACGGCCACCTCGACGACCCCGAACCCGAGCCCGGCCCCCAGCCCGAGCACCGCCGCCCGCCGCCGCTCGGGCAGCCGCCCGGCGGCCGGTCCCAGCAGCAGAACCACCGCGGCGACCCCGAGCAGCAAGTACCCCAGCGCGTCCGGCCCGCCGCGGTCCCCCTCCGCCCCGGACGCGACCCCCAGCAGCGCGAGTCCGCCGCACACCACGCCCACCGCCGCCCACTCGGCCCGGCTCAGCCGCACCCCGAGCAGCCGGGCCGCGGCCACCGCGGTCACCGCGAGGCTGGAGGCGAGGGCCGCCCCGACGGCGTAGATCGGGATCGACCGCAACGCGGCGACCTGGAACAGGAACCCCAGCCCGTCCAGCGCCAGACCGGCGAGGAACCGCCACTGCCGCACCGCCCGCAGGAACAGCGCCGCCCCGCCGTCCGGGCCCGGTTCCACCGCCCGCGCGGCCATCGCCTGCAACACCGTCGCCGCACCGAAGCAGACGGCCGAACCGAGGGCGCACACCATTCCGAAGAGCACGAACAGAGACTCTATGGGTGACGCCGCCCGCCCTCGCGGCCGTCGCTCGCATGGTGGACGTGACACCTTCGGCGTGCGGCGGTCCCGGTAGGCTGACGGCAGGCCGTGACTGGCGCGCTGGGATGGGACGGACCATCGGGGAGCGGCCTGCATTGACCGAGTGCCGTGCGCCTGGGCCAGACCGAGACCGTGACCGCTTGCACGCCACGCCACCCGGAGGCCGACGTCATGTCAGAGCAGCAGCCCCTCTCCACCGAGTCCACCGCCTTCCGCGCCGCCCTCGACGCGATCCGCGCCGTCGAGCCGCGCGTCGCCGACGCGATCGGCCAGGAGGTCGCCGACCAGCGCGAGATGCTCAAGCTGATCGCCTCCGAGAACTACGCCTCCCCGGCCACCCTCCTCGCGATGGGCAACTGGTTCAGCGACAAGTACGCCGAGGGCACCGTCGGCCGCCGCTTCTACGCCGGCTGCCGCAACGTCGACACCGTCGAGTCCCTCGCCGCCGAGCACGCCCGTGAACTCTTCGGCGCCCGCCACGCCTACGTCCAGCCGCACTCCGGCATCGACGCCAACCTGGTCGCCTTCTGGGCCGTCCTCGCCGACCGGGTGGAGGCGCCCTTCCTGGAGAAGACCGGCGCCCGCCAGGTCAACGACCTCTCCGAGGCCGACTGGGGCGAGCTGCGCCAGGCCTTCGGCAACCAGCGCATGCTCGGCATGTCCCTGGACGCGGGCGGTCACCTCACCCACGGCTTCCGCCCGAACATCTCCGGCAAGATGTTCGACCAGCGCTCCTACGGCACCGACCCCGCCACCGGGCTCATCGACTACGAGGCCCTGCGGGTCTCCGCCCGCGAGTTCAAGCCGCTCATCCTCGTGGCGGGCTACTCGGCGTACCCCCGCCTGGTGAACTTCCGGATCATGCGGGAGATCGCCGACGAGGTGGGCGCGACCCTGATGGTCGACATGGCGCACTTCGCGGGCCTGGTCGCGGGCAAGGTGCTGACCGGCGACTTCGACCCGGTCCCGCACGCCCAGATCGTCACGACCACCACCCACAAGTCGCTGCGCGGCCCGCGCGGCGGCATGGTCCTGTGCGACGACTCGCTCAAGGACCAGGTGGACCGCGGCTGCCCGATGGTCCTCGGCGGCCCGCTCCCGCACGTGATGGCCGCGAAGGCGGTGGCCCTGGCCGAGGCCCGGCAGCCCTCGTTCCAGGACTACGCCCAGCGCGTCGTCGACAACTCCCGGGCGCTGGCGGAGGGCCTGATGCGGCGCGGCGCGAACCTCGTCACCGGCGGCACGGACAACCACCTCAACCTGATCGACGTCGCCTCCTCCTACGGCCTCACCGGCCGCCAGGCCGAGTCGGCCCTGCTGGACTCGGGCATCGTCACCAACCGCAACGCCATCCCCGCCGACCCCAACGGCGCCTGGTACACCTCCGGCATCCGCGTCGGCACCCCGGCGCTGACCACGCGCGGCCTCGGCACGGCCGAGATGGACGAGGTGGCGGGCCTGATCGACCGCGTCCTGACGACGGCGGAGCCGGGCACCACGAAGTCGGGCGCCCCGTCGAAGGCCTCCCACGTGCTGGACGAGAAGGTCTCCGACGAGATCTCCCGGCGCGCGACCGACCTGGTGGCCGGCTTCCCGCTGTACCCGGAGATCGACCTCGGCTGAGGCGCCACGGGCGGGGCGCGGGGGCCGTGCCGGTCCGCGGCTGACGCCGCGGGCGCGACCGGCCCCCGCGCCCCCGGGTCTCCGCGCCCCCGGTCCCCGCACCCTCCGCGACCACCCTCGCGGCTCTGAGACAATGGTGGGCATGGCGAATGACCGTCCCCGCGTGCTCTCCGGGATCCAGCCCACCGCAGGCTCGTTCCACCTCGGCAACTACCTGGGTGCCGTCCGTCAGTGGGTGGCCCTCCAGGAGTCGCACGACGCGTTCTACACGGTCGTCGACCTGCACGCGATCACGGTCGCGCAGGATCCGGGGGAGCTGACGGCCAACACCCGGCTGGCCGCCGCGCAGTTGCTCGCGTCCGGGCTCGACCCGGACCGGTGCACGCTGTTCGTGCAGAGCCATGTCCCCGAGCACGCCCAGCTCGCCTGGGTCATGAACTGCCTCACCGGCTTCGGCGAGGCCTCCCGCATGACCCAGTTCAAGGACAAGTCCTCCCGGCAGGGCGCCGACCGCGCCTCGGTCGGCCTGTTCACGTACCCGATCCTCCAGGTCGCGGACATCCTGCTGTACCAGGCCGACGAGGTGCCGGTCGGCGAGGACCAGCGCCAGCACATCGAGTTGACCCGTGACCTCGCCGAGCGCTTCAACGGCCGCTTCGGCGAGACCTTCACGGTCCCGAAGCCGTACATCCTGAGGGAGACGGGCAAGATCTACGACCTTCAGGAGCCGTCGATCAAGATGAGCAAGTCGGCGTCCACGCCGAAGGGCCTCATCAACCTGCTCGACGAGCCGAAGGCCACCGCGAAGAAGGTCAGGAGCGCGGTCACGGACACCGACACGGTCATCCGCTTCGACCCCGAGAACAAGCCGGGCGTGAGCAACCTCCTCGGCATCTACTCGACCCTCACCGGCACGAGCGTCCCGGAGCTGGAGCGGCAGTACGAGGGCAAGCTGTACGGCGCCCTCAAGACGGACCTCGCCGAGGTCGTCGTCGACTTCGTCACGCCGTTCCGGGACCGCACCCAGCAGTACCTGGACGACCCCGAGACGCTCGACTCGATCCTGGCCAAGGGTGCCGAGAAGGCCCGTGTGGTGGCCGCGGAGACGCTGTCCCAGACGTACGAGAAGGTGGGCTTCCTGCCCGCCAAGCACTGAGGGCGCACCACCGCACACACGTTCCATCGGGCAGAGCGCTGCACATCACTTCCGCCGCGCCTGCCCCCAGCGCGGCCGTGGCCGTACAGTCGATAGCCGTACGACCGAGCACGAACCCGGCACCGGGCCGGCGCCCGGCACATCCGGTACATCCGACGCGACGAAGGAGACGACGTGGGGACCGTAACGATCGGCGTGTCGATCGCGGTCCCGGAGCCTCACGGCAGCCTGCTCCAGGAGCGGCGCGCGGGCTTCGGCGACGCCGCTGCTCACGGCATTCCCACGCACGTCACGCTGCTGCCGCCGACGGAGATCGACGGCAGCTCCCTCCCGGCCGTCGAGGCACACCTGACCGCGGTGGCCGAGGCCGGCCGCCCGTTCCCGATGCGGCTGTCCGGCACCGGCACCTTCCGGCCCCTGTCGCCGGTGGTGTACGTCCAGGTGGTGGAGGGCGCCTCCGCCTGCGCCTGGCTCCAGAAGCAGGTCCGTGACGCCTCCGGGCCGGTCGCCCGCGACCTCCAGTTCCCCTACCACCCGCACGTCACGGTGGCGCACGGCATCGACGAGGCGGCGATGGACCGCGCGTACGAGGAACTCGCCGACTACCGGGCCGAGTGGTCCTGCACCGGCTTCGGCCTCTACGAGCAGGGCGCCGACGGCATCTGGCGCAAGCTCCACGAGTATGCCTTCGGCGGTCCGGTCGTGCCCCCGCAGGCCGCCCACGTGGACCGCGACTCCCTCCCCACCCGCTGACCGGCCCGGCCGGGCGAGAACCTAGAGCGGCAGTCTGCGGAACAGCCCGCGCGGCAGGTGCCGCAGTCCCGACATCACCACGCGCAGCACCCCCGGCACCCACACCGTCTCCGAGCGCCGTCGCAGCCCCAGTTCGACGGCGGCCGCGACCTCCTCGGGGGTGGTCGCCAGCGGCGCCTCCTCCAGCCCGGCGGTCATCCTGGTACGGACGAAGCCGGGGCGTACGACCATGACGTGGACGCCCGTTCCGAGCAGCGCGTCGCCCAGCCCCTGGGCGAAGGCGTCCAGACCGGCCTTGCTGGAGCCGTAGATGAAGTTGGCGCGGCGGGCCCGCTCGGCGGCGACGGACGACAGCACGACCAGGGAGCCGTGGCCCTGGGACTGGAGGGCGCGGGCGGCGACCAGGCCCGCCGACACCGCGCCCGTGTAGTTGGTCTGCGCGACGCGCACGGCGGCCATCGGGTCGCGCTCGTCGCGGGCCTGGTCGCCGAGCACGCCGAAGGCGAGCAGCACCAGGTCGATGTCGCCCTCCGCGAACACCTTGCCGAGCACGCTCTCGTGCGCCTCGGGGTCGAGGGCGTCGAAGGCGACGGTGCGCACGTCGGCGCCGAGGACCCGCAGGTCCGCGGCGGCCGACTCCAGAGCGGGCGTGGGGCGTCCGGCCAGCCACACCGTTCGGGTGCGGCGGGCGATCAGACGGCGCGCGGTGGCGAGCGCGATCTCGGACGTGCCTCCTAGGACGAGAAGGGACTGGGGGAGGCCGAAGGCGTCCTTCACGACTGCTCCTGGGGTGGTGGAAAGGGGTTGCGGCGGCAGGTGTGCCTAGAGGGTGAGCCGGCGAGCGAGGTCGGACACGAAGACTCCCCGTGGGTCCAGCTCCGCGCGCAGCGCGCGGAAGTCGTCCAGCCGCGGGTACATCGCGGGGAGCAGGTCCGGTCGCAGCCGGGAGTCCTTGGCGAGGTAGACGCGTCCGCCGGCGGCGGCGACCTCCGCGTCGAGTTCGTCGAGGAAGGCGCCGAGGCCGGGCAGGTTCGCGGGAATGTCCAGGGCCAGCGTCCAGCCGGGCACGGGGAAGGAGAGCCAGCCGGGGTCGGCCTCCCCGAACCGTTTGAGGACGGCGAGGAAGGACGGGCAGCGGCGCCGCGCGATGCGGTCCACGATCCGGCGCAGGGTCTCCTCCCGGCCGTGGCCGACGACGAACTGGTACTGCACGAAGCCGCCGCGGCCGTAGACGCGGTTCCAGTGCGGGACGCCGTCGAGGGGGTGGAAGAAGGCGGACAGCCGCTGGAGTTCGCCGGTACGCGCGCGTGGCGCCCTGCGGTACCAGAGTTCGTTGAACAGGCCCACGGTCCGGCGCGTGAGCAGCCCCTCGGGGACGTGGGAGGGCGCGGCGGGGAGCCGGGCGGGGCGGAAGGACAGCGGGGCGCTTCGCGCGCGGGCGGGCAGCGCGGCGAGGGGGGCGTGGTCGCCGCGGGTCAGGACGGCGCGGCCGGTGGCGGCGCCGCGGGCGAGCAGGTCGATCCAGGCGACCGAGTAGCGGTAGCGGTGGTCGGTCGCGGTCAGCCGGGCCATCAGGTCGTCGAGGTCGGTCGCGCGCTCGGTGTCGACGGACATGAGGGTCGTCTCGACGGGCTGGAGCCGGACGGTCGCGGTGAGGATCACGCCGGTCAGGCCCATGCCGCCCGCGGTGGCGTCGAAGAGGGCGGTACCGGGGCGGACCGTGCGGACGGTGCCGTCGGCGGTGAGCAGTTCGAGCGAGACGACGTGCCGGGAGAAGGAGCCGCAGACGTGGTGGTTCTTGCCGTGGATGTCGGCGCCGATCGCCCCGCCGACGGTCACGTAGCGGGTGCCGGGGGTGACCGGCACGAACCAGCCGAGCGGCAGCAGGACCTCCATCAGGTGGTGCAGGGAGACGCCCGCGTCGCACAGGACGCTGCCGCCGGCCACGTCGATGGCGTGGATCTGGTCGAGGCCCGTCATGTCGAGCACCGCCCCGCCCGCGTTCTGCGCGGCGTCCCCGTACGCCCGCCCCAGGCCCCTGGGGATGCCGCCGCGCGCCCCGCAGTCCCGGACGGCGCTCACGGCCTCCTCGTACGTCCTGGGACGGATCAGACGGGCGGTGGAGGGAGCGGTGCGGCCCCACCCCGTGACGGAAACGGTCTCGGCAGGCATGTCGGTGACCGTATCGCCCCGTTGTCAGCGATTAGTTTTGAAACATTCCACCCTCCCCGAAATGGGTGATTAATGGTATGTCGCTCGATATTGCCGGAGTTCCGGCCCGCCCGGCGTGAACAGTGGATCCACATGGACGACTTGGACGACATGGACGGCATGGAAGGCACGCGCGAGACGCACGGCACGGAAGGCGCCCAGGGCATGCGGGCCGCGCAGGCCGCGCAGGCCGCGCAGGGCACGCGGGCCGCGCAGGGCACGCGGGCCGCGCAGGGCACGCGGGCCGCGCAGGGCACGCGGGCCGCGCAGGGCACGCGGGCCGCGCAGGCCACCCACGGCACACAGGGCACGCGGGCCACGCACGGCACGGAGAACGGCATCGACCACCGCATCCTCACGGCGGTCCACGCCCGTGGCGCCGATCCGCGCGTCGCGGCCGCCGCCCGCACCCTGTCCCGGGCGGGCGAGCACGGCGCGCTGTGGCTCGCGGCGGGCCTCGCGGGAGCCGCCCTGGACGGTGCCCGGCGCGGCGCCTGGCTGCGCGCCACCGCGCTCACCGCGGGCGCCCACCTCGCGAGCATGGGGGTGAAACGGATCGTGCGCCGCCCGCGTCCCGCGCACGTCGAGCCCCTCGTCCGCACCGCCGGACGGCACTCCTTCCCCAGCTCGCACGCGACCTCCGCCGCGGCCGCCGCCGTCGCCTACAGCGCCCTCGGGGCGCACGCCGTGCCCCCGCTCGCCGCCGCGATGTGCCTGTCGCGCCTGGTCGTCGGCGTGCACTACCCCTCCGACGTGGCCGCGGGGGCGGCCCTGGGAGCCCTCGCGGCGCGCCTCGGCGCCCGCTGGATGAAGGCCGGGGCGCACGGTGTCCGGGGAGGCGTCCATGACTGAGGCCGCGCCCCTCGCCGAGACCCACCGCCTCACGGAGGCACGCTCCCCGGAACCCGCCCTCCTCGGACAACGCGCCCGCCACCGCGCCGACGCCGATCCCACCCCGCACGCCGGCGAGAGCGCACCCACCGGCTCCCTGCCGGCCGGCCTCCTGCGCACCGCCCGCCCCAAGCAGTGGGTCAAGAACGTGCTCGTCGTCGCCGCCCCCGCCGCGGCCGGGCAGTTGTTCACCGTCCACGCCCTCACCGAACTCGCCCTGGTCCTCGCCCTGTTCACGGCCTGCTCCGCCGCCGTCTACCTCGTCAACGACGCCCGTGACGCCGAGGCCGACCGCGCCCACCCCACCAAACGGCACCGCCCGGTCGCCGCCGGCCAGGTCCCGGTCCCCGTCGCGTACGCCGTCGGGGGCACCCTGGCGGTCCTCGCGCCGGCCGCGGCGGCGTGGCTGACCACGCCGGCCGTGGCCGTGCTCCTCGCCGCCTACCTGGCTATGCAACTGGCGTACTGCGTCAGCCTGAAGCACGTCCTCGTCGTCGACCTCGTCATCGTCACCACCGGCTTCCTGATGCGGGCCGTGATCGGCGGACTGGCGCTCGGCATCCCGCTGTCGCGCTGGTTCCTGATCACCACCGGGTTCGGGGCGCTGTTCATGGTGTCGGCCAAGCGCTACTCCGAAGCCGTGCAGATGGCCGGGACGGCGGGCGCCACGCGCGCGTTGCTCACCGAGTACACCACCGGCTACCTGCGCTTCGTCTGGCAGCTCGCGGCCGGGGTCGCCGTGCTCGGCTACTGCCTGTGGGCCCTGGAGGAGGGCGGCGTCCCGCACACCAGCGTGCTGCCCTGGCGCCAGCTGTCCGTGGTCGCCTTCATCCTGGCCGTCCTGCGCTACGCCGTCTTCGCCGACCGCGGCACCGCGGGCGAACCCGAGGAGGTCGTCCTCGGCGACCGCGCCCTCGCCCTGATCGGTCTGGCCTGGCTCACCATGTACGGCCTGGCGGTGGCCGACTGGTGACGCGCCGTCCCGTCCCCGGTCACCGTCGCGCGGTTCCGGGGTAGACGGACGGACACGGTGCTCGCGGGAGCATCGCGCGGATCTAACAAGGGCAGAGTCGGATCATGGACTGGCTGAAAAAGCTCCCCGGGATCGGGCCGTGGATCGCGCGCCTGATGGCCACGCACGCCTGGCGGTCGTACGACCGGCTGGACCGGGTGCAGTGGACGATGCTGGCCGCCGCGATGACGTTCACCAGCTTCGTCGCCCTGTTCCCGCTGCTCACCGTGGCCGCCACGATCGGTGCCGCCACCCTCGGCCCCGAGCGGCAGAAGGAACTCCAGGACCGGATCACCGACCAGGTGCCCGGCATCTCCGACCGGTTGAACATCGACGACCTGGTGCAGAACGCCGGCACCGTCGGCCTCATCGCCGGTGCCGCCCTGCTGTTCACCGGCGTCAACTGGGCCGGCTCGACGCGCGAATGCCTGCGCGCGGTGTGGGAGCTGCCCGACGAGGAGGAGAACCCGTTCCTGCGCAAGGCCAAGGACCTGGGCGTCCTCCTCGGCCTCGGCGGCGCCGTCCTCGTCACCCTCGCCATCTCCACCGTCGCCTCCGCGATGGTCGGCTGGATCATCGAGCAGGCGGGCATCGACAAGTCCGGCTGGGGCGGCATCCTGCTGCGTATCGCCGCGTTCCTCTTCGCCGTCCTGGCGGACTTCCTGCTCCTGCTCTACGTCCTGACGCTGCTGCCGGGCGTCGAGCCGCCGCGCCGCCGCCTGATCGTGGCGGCGCTGACCGGCGCCGTCGGCTTCGAACTGCTGAAGCTGCTGCTCAGCGGCTATCTGCAGGGCGTGGCCGCGAAGAGCATGTACGGCGCCTTCGGCGTGCCCATCGCCCTGCTGCTGTGGATCAACTTCACCGCCAAACTGATCCTGTTCTGCGCCGCGTGGACCGCGACGCACGGCACCGACCCCGACCCCGACACCGGCGCCGGTCCGGGCGCGCCGGACCGGGTCAGCGGCGGCGGCGCACCAGATCCGGCAGCGGCCACCGGCGGTTGACCAGGAACACGGCAGCGGCGAGCAGCGCCAGCACCCCGCCGCTGATCGCCATGGCGACCCAGACGCCACGCGAGCCGTCCTCGGTGGCCGCGCCCGCCACCGGCTTGCCGGACACGTTTCCGGTGCCGCCGGCCTCCCCGCCCAGCCCGGCGCCGGCGCCGGGCTGCGCACTGGAAAGAGCGGCGTTCCTCGGCGGGACCAGCTGGCCCACCGGGGCCACCTTGCCGGCCGCCTGGAAGCCCCAGTCGAACAGGGCGGCGGTCTCCTTGTAGACCTCGTTGTGGCCGTCCTTCTCCGGGTTCATCACCGTGACGAGCAGCACCCGTCCGTCGCGCTCGGCGACGCCGGTGAAGGTGGCGCCCGCGTTGGTGGTGTTGCCGTTCTTGACGCCCGCGATGCCCGGGTACTGGCTGATGTCGTAGTCCCCGGTCAGCAGCCGGTTGGTGTTCTGGATCTCGAAGGTCTCCCGGACCGTCCTGCCCTTCTTGTTCTTCGTCGTGGCACCCGGGAACTTCGCGGTCAGCGTCGAGCAGTACTCGCGGAAGTCCTTCTTCTGGAGCCCGGAGCGGGCGATCAGCGTCAGGTCGTAGGCCGAGGAGACCTGGCCGGGAGCGTCGTAGCCGTCGGGGGAGACCACGTCGGTGTCGAGGGCCTGCAACTCGTCGGCGTGCTCGTTCATCTGCCGCACCGTGTCGGCGACGCCGCCGTTCATCGACGACAGCACGTGCACGGCGTCGTTGCCGGAGCGCAGGAAGACGCCGAGCCACAGGTCGTGGACCGAGTAGGTCTCGCCCTCCTTTATCCCGACCAGGCTGGAGCCGGCGCCCAGGCCCTCCAGGTCCTTCGGCGCCACCTTGTACGGCGTGGTCCTGGGGAACCTGGGCAGGAGGGTGTCCGCGAAAAGCATCTTCATGGTGCTCGCCGGGGGCAGCCGCCAGTGCGCGTTGTGCGCGGCGAGCACCTGGCCGGACTCGGCGTCCGCGACGATCCAGGACCGCGCGGTGAGGTCCTTCGGCAGGACCGGCGCGCCGGCTCCGAGCTGGACCTGCGTCCCGGCCCGCCCGAGGCGGGCCCCGCCCAGCGACGACATCCTCGCCGGCGGAGTGGCCGAAGCCGAAGCCGAAGCCGAAGCCGACGGGCGGCCCGAGGGCGAGGCCGAGGCGGAGGGCGATCCGACGGCCGGGGCCGAGGGCGACGGGATCGGCGCCGCCGGGGACACCGGCGCGGTGAGCGCGAGGGACGCGAGGGCGGCGGAGGTGACCAGCAGGGTTCGCCTGGCGGTCTGCTTCAAGGGTGCGGGCACGACGGAGAAAGTACCTGGCAGACGACGGGAAGTCCCGTCCCCCTCCCCACCCCCCTCATGGAACCGGACACCGGGCGGCGATACTGAACGCATGAAGCTCAGCCGCCCGGTGTCCTGGTTCCTTCTCGCCTTCGGGGTGTGGAGCTGGGTCATCTGGGTCACTTTCGTCAAAAACCTGATCAAGGACAGCAGCGGGCTCGCGTTCGACGACGGCGACCCCACGGCCTACTTCTGGGTCCATCTGACGCTCGCCGTCGTCTCCTTCGTACTGGGGACGGTCGTCGGGGGCATCGGGTTGCGCGGACTGCGCGCCCTGCGCCGAACCTCATAGCCGGACGCCGAAGCCGACAGCGGGGATACGACAACCGTGGCCATCCTTCTCGTGCTGCTCGCCCTGGCCGTCCTGGTCGGGGCCAACTGGTACCTGTGGCGCCGCCTGTTCCGCGACACGACCCGCGCCTCCGGCTGGGTCCGGCGCGGCGGCGCGGTGCTGATCGCGGGCGGCTGGGCGCTCGCCGTCGGCGCCCTGGCCGCCGAACGCACCGGCGCCCCCTTCTGGCTCCAGCGCGTTCTGTCGTGGCCCGGCTTCCTGTGGCTGGCGCTCTCGGTCTACCTGCTGCTGGCGGTCCTGGCGGGCGAGGTCCTACGGCCGTTGCTGCGGCGTCTTCCGGAGCGGCGGGCGCCCGCCGGGGCGCCGGTGCCCCGGCCGGAGCGGGCGCCGCGCGAGGAGACGGAGACCGTGCCGTCGTCCTCCCGGCCGAGCGCCCGGCCCGCCGAGCCGGGGGAGCGGTCCGAGGCCCCGGAGGGTACCGGTTCCCCGCGCGCCGCCGACCCCTCCCGCCGGCTGTTCGTCTCGCGGGTCGTCGGCGGCGCCGCGGCCGCGGCCGCCGTCGGCACCGTCGGCTACGGCACCTACGGCGTGCTGCGCGGCCCCGCCGTGAAGCGGGTCACCGTCCCCCTGGCCAAGCTGCCGCGCGCGGCGCACGGCTACCGGATCGCCGTCGTCAGCGACATCCACCTGAGCCCGGTCCTCGGCCGCGGCTTCGCGCAGAAGGTCGTCGACACCATCAACGGCACGCAGCCCGACCTGATCGCGGTCGTCGGCGACCTGGTCGACGGCAGCGTGAAGGACCTCGGCCCGGCCGCCGCCCCCCTCGCCCGGCTCAAGGCCCGGCACGGCAGCTACTTCGTCACCGGCAACCACGAGTACTTCTCCGGCGCCGAGCAGTGGGTCGAGGAGGTGCGGCGGCTCGGCCTGCTCCCCCTGGAGAACGCGCGGACCGAACTGCCGTGGTTCGACCTGGCCGGCGTCAACGACATCGCGGGCGCGAGCGAGGGCCGGGGCCCCGACTTCACGAAGGCGCTCGGCGGCCGGGACACGGCACGCGCGTGCGTGCTCCTCGCCCACCAGCCCGTGCAGATCGACGACGCCGTCGAGCACGGCGTCGACCTCCAGCTCTCCGGCCACACCCACGGCGGCCAGCTCTGGCCCGGCAACCTCCTCGCCGCCGCCGCGAACCCGACCGTCGCAGGCCTGGAGCACTACGGCGACACCCAGCTGTACGTCTCCCGCGGCGCCGGCGCCTGGGGCCCGCCCACCCGCGTGGGCGCCCCGTCGGACATCACGGTCATCGAACTGGCGTCGAAGCGGGCCTGAGAGCCGGGCACGGGAGCAGGCCGGAAGGCCGGCACGTTCTTTCCCGGCGACGGCTGCCGTCGCGGGGCGCCTCCGCGGGGGACCTCGGCGAAGAGGGACGTCGCCGGCGGCCGGTACCTGGCCGACGGCGTGTTCCGCCCGTGGCGGCCCCACCGGATCCGGGACCGGCGTACGCACCGGACGCCGGCCGGGCGTCTAGCCGCACTCCGCCGGGCGGGCCGGCAGCCGTACCGTCACCGTCAGGCCCTCGCCCGGCGCCGTGCGCACGCCCACCTCGCCGCCGTGGGCGTCCACCACACCCTGCACGATCGCCAGGCCCAGCCCGCTGCCCGCGCCCCCGCCCGCGCGGAAGAAGCGGTCGAACACGCGCGCCGCGTCGTCCGCCGCCAGCCCCGGCCCCTCGTCCCGCACCGACAGTCGTACCGCGTCGTCGGCGCCCTCCACCTCCAGGCGGACCGGCACGTCGGCGGGCGTGTGCGTGCGCACGTTGGCGAGCAGGTTGCCCAGGACCTGACGCAGCCCCGACTCGTCGGCCCGCACCAGGACCGCGCCGTCGGCGTCGACCGCGACCGGCCGGTCCGGCTGCTGGGCCCGCAGGTCCTGCGCCGCCTCCCGCACCAGGCGGCTCACGTCCACCTCACGCAGCCGCAGCTCGGGCCGCTGGTCGAGGCGGGCCAGGGTGAGCAGTTCGTCGACGAGCCGGCCCATGCGGTCCACCTCGCCGTTCATCCGGTCCCAGGCGCGCCGCCGCTCCGCCGGGTCGCGCAGCATCCCCTGGTCGTACAGCTGGAGGTAGCCGCGGATCGCGGAGAGCGGGGTGCGCAGCTCGTGCGAGGCGTCGGCGACGAACCGGCGCAGCTGGGCCGCGCTGCGCTCGCGCGTGCGGTACGCCGTCTCCACCTGGTGCAGCATCGAGTTCAGCGCGAGCCGCAGTTGCTCGACCTCCTGGGTGGGATCGTGGCGGGAGGGCACCCGCCGGGTCAGGTCGCCCTCGGCGATCGCCGAGGAGGTCTCCACCATGTCCTCCAGCGGCCGCATCCGCCGCCGCACGCTGAACAGCGTCAGACAGGCCAGCAGCGCCAGCAGCAGGGTGCCCACGGCGAGGTCGAGCTTGAGCGCCTTGACCATGCCCTTGTGCAGGGCGTCGGTGGAGGTGGCCAGCAGGATGTAGGTGCCGTCGGAGAGCCGCGTCGCGGTCGCCCGGTAGGCGGCGCCGTGCACGGTGACGTCGTGCGGGTCCGGGTCGCGGGCGAGGGCGGCCGGATCGTCGACGGCGCGGGCCAGCCCGGTCTGGGCGTCGGTCGGCGCGACGCCGAAGACGGCCACCGCCTCGCCGTCGCGGCCGACGGCGGCGAAGACGGAGTCGGGCGTGGACGGTTCCCCGGCCCGCTCGGGCATCAGCCGGTCGCGGACGAAGCCGAGCACGCTCAGCGAGTCGATCTTCCGCAGCGTCAGCCCCGAACCGCTCAGCGAGGCACGCGTCTTGGTCAGCTCGGAGTCGGCCTGGTCCAGCAGGTAGTGCCGCATGCCCATCAGGCTGACGGCGGTCGCGGCGACGATGCCGAGCGCCAGCAGCGCCACGTTGGCCGCCGTCAGCTTCACGCGCAGGGAGTGCATGCCACGCCGGTGCAGCCGCCTCATGCCAGCCCGTACCCCACGCCCCGCCGCGTGGTGATCAGGGGCGGTCCCAGCGCGTCCAGCTTGCGCCGCAGATAGCTGATGTACGTCTCGACGACGGTGGACTCGGTCGGGGTGTGCTCGTACTGCCAGACGTGGCGCAGGAGTTGCTCCTTGGGGACGACCCGGCCGCCGTTGCGCACCAGGAAGCGCAGCAACGCGTACTCGGTGGGGGTCAGCTCGACGGTGCGGCCCGCGCGGTGCACCGAGTACGTCGTCTCGTCCAGCTCCAGGTCGCCGTAGCGCAGCGGTGGGCGGTGCGGGAGGACGTCGGCGGGCCTGGTGCGGCGCAGGACCGCGGTGACGCGGGCGACGACCACGTCGATGTCGAAGGGCTTGGTGATGTAGTCGTCGCCGAAGCCGAGGGCGCCGACGATCTCCGCGGGGGCGTCCCGCGCCGTCAGGAAGACCAGCGCCAACTCCGGCCGGCGCTGACGCAGTTCCCGCCCGAGGGCCCGCCCGTCGCCGTCGGGCAGCATCACGTCGAGCAGGGCCACGTCGATGGGGGTCTCCCCGCGCGAGCCCGTGCCGGGGTGGGGCAGGGCCCGGCCGGCGAGAGCGAGGGCCTCGCGGACGGTGCCCGCCGTCAGGACCTCGAAGCGGTGGAAGCGCAGGGCGATGGTGAGGACGTCCGCGATGCTCGGTTCGTCCTCCACGACCAGCACGGTGCCGGGGGCCGTCGTCATGCCCCCAGTATCGGCGGGGCCGTCGGCGAGGGGGCCGGTTCCCGCTTTGGAGTTCCTTGAGAGTCGGGGCCGATCCCCGCCACGCGCGCGTGGCGGCGCCGATCCTGTTGCCCAGGACCTGGGGGACCGACCGACGACGAAGGAGTGCGAGCGTGGCGGCATTGGCGCGATGGTGCTATCGGCACCGGCTGGTGGTCCTGTTGCTGTGGGTGGGGGCGTTGTTCGGACTGGGCTTCTCGGCCTCGTCCGCGGGCACGGACTACGCGAACGTCTTCTCCCTCCCCGACACGGATTCCAAGAAGGCCTACGACCTGATGGAGAAGGCGTTCCCCGCGCGCGCGGGCGACACCGACACGGTCGTCTGGAAGGTGGACGAGGGTTCGGTCCGGGACGCGGAGGTACGGTCCCGGATCCAGCCGGCGCTGGAGAGGATCGCCGGCATGAAGGGCGTCGGCGGAGTCACCGGCCCCTACGCGGGCCCCGGGGGCGCCGCGCAGGTCAGCCGGGACGGGCGGATCGCGTACGCCGAGGTCACCTTCACCGACCAGGCGAACGCGGTGCCCAAGGAACTCGTCGAGGACGTGGTCGACACCGCGCGCGACGCGCGGCGGGACGGCCTGGACGTCGAGCTGGGCGGGCAGGCCGTCCAGCGGGTGCAGGAGCCGCCGACCGGCCTCGCCGAGATGGTGGGACTCGCCGCCGCGGCGGTCGTGCTGTTCCTCGCCTTCGGCTCGCTGGCGGCGATGCTCCTGCCGATCGGCGTGGCCGTCTTCGGCGTCGGCACCGGCATGTTCTCCACCCAGCTGCTCAGCCATGTCACCGACATCCCCGACCTGGCCCCGCTGCTGTCCTCGCTGATCGGCCTGGGCGTCGGCATCGACTACGCCCTGTTCATCGTCACCCGGCACCGCAAGGGCGTGCTGCGCGGCATGGACCCGGAGGAGTCGACGGTCACCGCCCTCAACACCTCGGGCCGCGCGGTGCTGTTCGCCGGCGGCACGGTGTGCATCGCGCTCGCCGGGATGCTGGTGACGAACCTGCGCTTCCTGGACGGTGTCGTCATCGGCACCTCCCTCACGGTCGTCCTCAGCGTCCTGGCCGCCACGACGCTGCTCCCGGCCCTGCTCGGCTTCCTCGGCCCGCGGGTGCTCAGCCGCAGGCAGCGGCGGGTGCTCGCGACGACCGGTCCCGAGCCGGAGAAGGCGACGGGGCTCGCCCTGCGCTGGTCGGAGGCCGTGCAGCGGCGGCCGAAGACGATCGCCGCGCTCGCCCTGGTGGTGATGGCGATCCTCGCCCTGCCCGTGCTCTCGCTGCGCCTGGGCGCCACCGACCAGGGCAACGACGACACCACCACGACCACCCGGCAGGCCTACGACCTGCTCGCCGAGGGCTTCGGCCCCGGCTTCAACGGCCCGCTCCTGGTGGTCGTGGCGGACGGTGACACCACTGCCCTGGTCAAGGACATCGAGGGCACCGAGGGGGTCGCCCGGGTCACCGCGCTGCCGCCCGCCCAGGGCGTCACCGTCGTCCAGGTGATCCCCACCACCTCACCGCAGTCCGAGGAGACGGACACGCTCATCGACCGGCTGCGCGACGAGGTGATCCCGGGCGCCGGGGCCGAGGCGCACGTCGGCGGGGTGACCGCGGTCTCCAAGGACTTCGCGACCGTCACGGGGGACCGCCTGCCCCTGTTCGTGGTGACGATCATCGGCCTGGGCTTCCTGCTCCTGCTGGTCGCCTTCCGTTCCCTGGTGGTGCCGCTGACGGCCGCCGTGATGAACCTGGTCGCGGCGGCGGCCTCCTTCGGGGTGCTCGTCGCGGTCTTCCAGTGGGGTTGGGGACTGGAACCGCTCGGCCTCGGCAAGGAGGGCCCGATCAACGCCTTCCTGCCGGTGATCATGCTCTCGCTGCTGTTCGGTCTGTCGATGGACTACCAGGTGTTCCTGGTCAGCCGGATGCACGAGGAGTGGGTGCACACGCGTGACAACGCCCGCGCGGTCCGCGTGGGACTCGCCGAGACCAGCCGGGTCATCAACTCCGCGGCCCTGATCATGGTCTGTGTGTTCCTCGCGTTCGTCCTCAGCGGCGACTCGGGCGCCGCGATGGCGGGCGTGGGCCTGGCGGCGGCGGTCGCCCTGGACGCGTTCGTCCTGCGCACGGCGCTCGTACCGGCCGCGATGCATCTGCTGGGCACGTCCAACTGGTGGCTGCCGGGCCGGCTGGAGAAGCGGCTGCCGCACCTGGCGGTGGAGCCGCGGGAGGACGCCGGGGAGGCGGCACCGGGGGCCGACGGCCCGTCCTCGGCCGTCCACGGCTGTGTGCGCGACCCGGCCGGCGATCCCGTCGAGGGCGCGGCGGTCACCCTGCTGTCCAAGGGCGGACGGCAGCTGGACCGCGTCACCTCGCTCGCCGACGGCTCCTACATCGTCTCGGTCCCGGCGCCGGGGACGTACCTGCTGGCGACCACGGCGCGCTCGTACGCCTCGCGCGCCCGGCAGGTGCTGGTTGCGGGCGAGCCGCTGGTCGTCGACGTGGAGCTGGAGCCGGGGGAGGTGGACGCGCCGCGCTGAGGCGGGCTACTCGGCCGGGCCCGGCGGCTGCTTCCTCGCCGGGTCCGGCAGGGCCTTCGTCATGCCGGGCAGGAAGTCCGTGAACAGCTCGTGCACCTCGTGGACGAGCGGCCGCAGCACCCGGAAGCGGGCCAGCGCCACCCCCCGCGCGGTGAGGCGCGCGCCCCGCTCGGCGAGCCGGTAGCTGCGCTCGCGGCCCTCCGTACGGTCGAAGATCCAGTACAGGACGAGGCCCATCTGGGAGAGCCACATCAACTCGGGCAGGACCTCCCGCAGTTCCTCCGGCACCTTCGCCTTCGACCCGGCCAGCACCTCCTTGTGGACGTTGACGGCCTCCATGCGCGCGTGCTCCGACTCCGGCGAGAAGGGGCTGAGCGGGCTGTCCGGGTCGGCGGCGTTCTTGAAGAACTGCACCGCGAACTCGTGGTACGGCGTGGCCACGTCCAGCCAGATCCGCAGCACGCCCGCCAGCCGCGCCTCGAGGCCGCTCTCCCGCTCCAGCAGCTCCCCGATGGCCGCCCGGTGTTCGACGGCGAGCCGGTCGTAGAAGCCCTGGATCAGGTGCTCCTTGCCGGCGAAGTAGTAGTACGCGTTGCCGACGGAGACCCCGGCCTCCTGGGCGATGGCCCGCATGGTGGTCTTGTCGTAGCCGCGCTCCTGGAACAGCCGCATCGCCGTCTCCAGGATCAGCGCGCGGGTCTGCTCCGACTTGGTCGGGGCGGCGGCCTCGGGGGACCGGGTCGGGGGAGCGGCCTCGGCGGGGCCGTCGTTGTTCGCGGGCACGGGAAGAGAGCCTAACCAGTGGGGCGGGAGCCGTCGTCACAGGCGGGAGGCGCGGATCCGGGCCCCGCACGGGGTCGTACGACCGACCGGCCGTACGGCTGTGCGTCCGCCGGCCGGGTGGCCCCGGACCCGCCCCACCCGCCGCGGTGCCGTCGGCTCCCACGCCCCCGCGCGCCGCGCTCACGCCCCGCCCCGCGTCACAGCCTGCGGCCCAGCTCCGGCCGCTTGGCGTAGTCCGTGAGGCCGAGGACGTTCCCCCAGGGGTCGGCGACCTCGACGGTCCAGCCGGTGGCCACCGGGAAGGGCTCGTCCAGGGTGTCGATCCCCGCGTCCGCCAGTGCGCGGGCCGCCACGCGCGCGTCCGGCACCTCCAGCCAGACGCGCGGGGAGGGCCAGGGCGGCGGCCGGTGCCCGAGCGCCTCCTCGGCGCGCAGCAGGATGCCGGGCGTTTCGCCCCCGACCTTCAGCAACGCGATCCCGGCCTCGTCGAACCGGAACGCCACGGCGAACCCGGCCCGCTCGTAGAAGCGCACGGCCTCGTCGAGGTCGCCGACGGGCAGCAGGACGTTGTCGAACCCGAGCAGTTCGTAGGACTCGTCATCTGACATACCGTCAGAATAGGTGGACGCCCGGACGAATCAGGTGATTGTCGACGGCCGTGCCCGCGAACGGGCGTCCGCGGCGGCGGACTCAGCCCTGCCGACGCCCCGTCCGCGCCCCGTCCGCGCCTCGCTCTTGCCCGGCCCTCGCACGGACCTCGCACGGGCCTGGCTTCACCGGCGGCGGAATCTTCGTGCAAGATGACGTGAACTCACTACGTCCGCGCACACCGAAACGCCTCGGGGGTCACCTTGTCCGAACAGCCGCAGCAGCCTCAGCAGCCGCCCCAGCCCGGCTACGGGTACCCCAACGCCGGCCAGCAGCCCTACCCCGGCCAGCCCGGCCCCTACGGCGCCCCGCAGCAGGGCTACCAGCAGGCCGGCTACCAGCAGCAGGGCTACCCGCAGGGCGGCTACCCGCCCCCCGGCGCGGTCCCGCCCGGCGCCTACACCGGTGACCCCAACGCCCCCTACGGCTACGACCCCTACGGCCGGCCCCTGTCCGACAAGTCGAAGATCGTCGCGGGCATCCTCCAGCTGTTCCTCGGCACCTTCGGTGTCGGCCGCTTCTACATCGGCCACGTCGGCCTGGGCCTCGCCCAGCTGTTCACCTGCGGCGGCCTCGGCATCTGGGCGCTGATCGACGGCATCATCCTGCTCACCAGCAACGACAAGACCGACGCCCAGGGCCGGATCCTGCGTGGCTGACGTGGTGGGCGGGGAGCCCGGCTCCCTCCTGCGACACCCGGCGGCGGCACCCCTCGCGGTGCTCGCCGCCGGTCTGGCCGGTTCGGCCTACCTGTACGTCACCGACCCGCACGAGGGCGGGCACCTGCTGCCCCGGTGCCCGTTCCGCTTCGTCACCGGCCTGCTGTGCCCCGCCTGCGGCGGCACCCGCATGACGTACGACCTGATGCATGGTCACCTCGGCGCCGCCTGGCTGGACAACCGCGCCCTGCTCCTCGCCTCGCCCTTCGCCCTCGCGCTGTGGGGCCGCTGGACGGGGGAGGGGCTGCGCGGCCGCCGCTGGCGGCCCACGCTCGGCAGGCGCTCGCAGGCCGTGATCCTGGGACTCGCCGTGACGTGGACCGTCGTGCGCAACGTCCTCTAGGACGGCCCGCCGTGGTCCGCCCCTTCGCCCGGTGCCGCCCGCCCCCTCGGACGCCGGTGCGCAAACCCTTCCGGGTACCCGGCGGTTGGCGGGAATTGATCACGGAATAGGAACGATCGTTCGTTCCTACTCCCTTCTTACCTTCGGTGTTCTCTAGGCTCACGGCTCACAGGGGGGAAGTCCCGCATGGCCGAAAAGCGTGCGCGGACGTTGTCGACGCACGGTCGGCGCAAGCTCGGCGCATGTGGACTCGCATCCCTCCTGGACTCCCCCTTCCGGAGCGACCAGCTGCGGAATCGCCGGAACCCGAAGCAACCCAGGAGCAGTTCTCATGACCGTCCCCACCCCCGAGGCCCCCTACGGCGTCGACCCGCTGGGCCGTCCGTACTCCGACAAGTCGAAGATCGTCGCGGGCATCCTCCAGCTCTTCCTGGGCACCCTCGGCATCGGCCGCTTCTACGTCGGCTCCGTCGGCGTGGGCGTCGCCCAGCTCCTCACCTGCGGTGGCCTCGGCATCTGGGCGCTGATCGACGGCATCCTGTTCCTGACGAGCAACGACCGCACCGACGCCCAGGGCCGCGTCCTGCGCGGCTGATCCCGCCCGCTCCGACGCCGAGGGCCCCGCTCCGTACAGATGGAGCGGGGCCCTCGGCGTTCGCGCCAGGATCAGTAGCGGCGGGTGATCAGCGCCCGCTTCACTTCCTGGATCGCCTTGGTGATCTCGATGCCACGCGGGCAGGCGTCCGTGCAGTTGAACGTCGTACGGCAACGCCAGACGCCGTCACGGTCGTTCAGGATCTCCAGGCGCTGCTCGCCGGCCTCGTCGCGCGAGTCGAAGATGAAGCGGTGCGCGTTGACGATGGCCGCCGGGCCGAAGTACTGCCCGTCGTTCCAGAACACCGGGCACGAGGACGTGCACGCGGCGCACAGGATGCACTTCGTGGTGTCGTCGAAGCGCTCGCGGTCCTCGGCCGTCTGGAGCCGCTCACGCGTCGGCTCGTTGGTGTCCTTCGTGATGAGGAAGGGCATGACGTCGCGGTACGCCTGGAAGAACGGCTCCATGTCGACCACGAGGTCCTTCAGGACCGTGAGGCCCTTGATGGGCTCCACCGTGATCGGCTTCTCGGGGCTGAGGTCCTTGATCAGCGTCTTGCACGCGAGGCGGTTCTTGCCGTTGATCCGCATCGCGTCGGAGCCGCAGATGCCGTGGGCGCAGGAACGGCGGAAGGTCAGGCTGCCGTCCAGCTCCCACTTGATCTTGTGGAGGGCGTCGAGGACACGCTCCTTGGGGTCGATCTCCACCTGGAAGTCGTCCCACAGCGCCTCGGCCGAGACCTCCGGGTTGAACCGGCGGATCCGGAAGGTGACCGTGATGTACGGGGAGTCGGCGAAACCGGGCTCGGGGGCCGAGTCCGCCTTGTCCAGAACAGGGGTAGCCATCAGTACTTACGCTCCATCGGCTGGTAGCGGGTCTGGACGACCGGCTTGTAGTCGAGACGGATGGACTCGGTGCCGTCGTCGCCCACCTCGCGGTACGCCATGGTGTGGCGCATGAAGTTGACGTCGTCGCGGTTCGGGTAGTCCTCGCGGTAGTGACCGCCGCGGGACTCCTTGCGGGCGAGGGCGGAGACGGCCATGACCTCGGCCAGGTCGAGCAGGTTGCCCAGCTCGACGGCCTCCAGCAGGTCGGTGTTGAACCGCTTGCCCTTGTCCTGGATCGAGACGTTCAGGTAGCGCTCGCGCAGCTCGGCGATCTTCTCGACCGCCGTCTTGATCGTCTGCTCGGTGCGGAACACCATGACGTTGGCGTCCATGGTCTCCTGCAGCTCGCGACGGATCGTCGACACCCGCTCGGTCCCCGTCGAGGCGCGCAGCCGCTCGATCTGAGCGACGACCAGGGACGCGGGGTCCTCCGGCAGCTCGACGTAGTCGGCCTTCTGCGCGTACTCGGCGGCGGCGATGCCCGCGCGCTTGCCGAACACGTTGATGTCCAGCAGCGAGTTCGTGCCCAGCCGGTTGGCGCCGTGCACGGACACGCACGCCACCTCGCCGGCGGCGTACAGACCGGGCACCACCGTGGTGTTGTCGGCGAGCACCTCACCCTGGACGTTCGTCGGGATGCCGCCCATCGCGTAGTGCGCGGTGGGCTGGATCGGGATCGGGTCCGTGTACGGCTCGATGCCGAGGTAGGTGCGGGCGAACTCGGTGATGTCCGGCAGCTTGGCGTCCAGCTGCTCCGGCGGGAGGTGCGTGAGGTCGAGGTAGACGTGGTCGCCCTCGGGGCCGCAGCCGCGGCCCTCACGGATCTCCGTGTAGATGGACCGGGACACGACGTCACGCGACGCCAGGTCCTTCATGACGGGCGCGTACTTCTCCATGAAGCGCTCGCCGTCCTTGTTGCGGAGGATGCCGCCCTCACCGCGGGCGCCCTCCGTCAGCAGGATGCCCATGCGCCAGATGCCGGTCGGGTGGAACTGGAAGAACTCCATGTCCTCCAGCGGGATGCCGCGGCGGTAGACCGCCGCCTGCCCGTCACCCGTCAGCGTGTGCGCGTTCGACGTCACCTTGAAGAACTTGCCGGTGCCGCCCGAGGCGTAGATCACGGACTTCGCCTGGAAGACGTGGATCTCACCGGTGGCCAGCTCGTACGCCACGACGCCGGCCGACCTCTTGACGCCGTCGACCTCGGTGATCAGCTGGTCCAGGACGTAGAACTCGTTGAAGAACTCCACGCCCTCCTTCACGCAGTTCTGGTACAGCGTCTGAAGGATCATGTGGCCGGTGCGGTCGGCCGCGTAGCAGGACCGGCGGACCGGGGCCTCGCCGTGGTTGCGGCTGTGACCGCCGAAGCGGCGCTGGTCGATCGTGCCGTTCGGGGTGCGGTTGAACGGCAGGCCCATCTTCTCCAGGTCGAGGACCGAGTCGATGGCCTCCTTCGCCAGGATCTCGGCGGCGTCCTGGTCGACCAGGTAGTCACCGCCCTTGATCGTGTCGAAGGTGTGCCACTCCCAGTTGTCCTCCTCCACGTTGGCCAGCGCGGCGGCCATGCCGCCCTGCGCCGCGCCCGTGTGGGAGCGGGTGGGGTAGAGCTTCGTCAGGACCGCGGTCCGGCTGCGCTTCGTCGACTCGATCGCGGCGCGCATACCGGCGCCGCCGGCGCCGACGATGACGGTGTCGTACTTGTGGATCTTCATGAGTGGATTACCTCAGCCCCGTGCCTAGCGGATGTTCGGGTCGAAGGTGAAGATCACCAGCGTGCCCAGCAGGATGGTGAACACCGTGGCGGTGTAGAGCAGGCCCTTCAGCCACAGCCGGGTGTTCGCGCGCTCCGCGTAGTCGTTGATGACCGTGCGCAGGCCGTTGGCGCCGTGCAGCATCGCCAGCCACAGCATCAGCAGGTCCCAGACCTGCCAGAACGGCGAGGCCCAGCGGCCGGCCACGAAGGCGAAGCCGATCTTGGACACGCCGCCGTCCAGCACCAGCTGGATCAGCAGGTGACCGAGGACCAGGACGACCAGCACCACGCCGGAGAGGCGCATGAACAGCCAGGCGGCCATCTCGAAGTTGCCCCGGGTCGACTTCGGGGACTTCTTGGTCCGCTTGCGCGGGGCCTCGATCAGGGGCGCCGGATTGTCGACGTCGTACCGGGACGCGCCCTCGACGGGGCCGATCCCGGACGCGGTGGTTTCAGTGGTGGCCATCTGTCTCAGCTCCCGAACACTTCACGAGCGGCGTGGCCGAGGACGGGGTAGACCGCCCCGAGCATCAGCACGACCCAGATGCCGACGACGGTCCAGAGCATGTGCTTCTGGTAGCGCGTGCCCTTCGACCAGAAGTCGACGGCGATGACCCGCAGACCGTTCAGCGCGTGGAAGAGGATGGCGGCCACCAGGCCGTACTCCAGAACGGCGACGATCGGGGTCTTGTACGTGGCTACGACCTTGTCGTAGTCCTCGGGGGAGACACGCACGAGTGCGGTGTCCAGCACGTGTACGAACAGGAAGAAGAAGATGAGGACGCCGGTGACTCGATGAGCCACCCAGGACCACATTCCTTCCCGGCCGCGGTACAGCGTTCCAGCCGGCACGGAAGAACCCTCCGGGAGCGGGGATTGGGGCCTGCCGGCTTCGGCGTCGGACGGGCCCGGCCGGGTACGGTCCACCGGCCCCCAGCATCGTAGCCACGCGTCGGCGCTCGGCTTACAGCGGGCCTACCGGTGTGATCAAAGTGGCACGCGAAGGAGTGAGCGAGTGGGGCAAATGGGGTGGGGTGTGCTGTTATCCGCCGGTCCTCAGAAGGCTGGCCAGCCGTGCCCTGGCCAGCCGCCGCAGTTCCTCGGCCGTCACCACCCGTTCCTCCTCCGGATCGTTCGCCAATCGTGACCGGATGGCTTCCAGGGTGTGATCGAGGCTCTCGTGCGGGGGTACGCCGTCCAGGCAGATGACGAACAGGTGGCCGAAGCGGGCCTCGTACGCCGCGTGCGCCGCGTTCAGGGCCATGTGGGCCGCGCCGTACGCGTGGGGCGACAGGGCGGGGAGCGACTCCCCGGCCAGGGCCTCCGCGAGGTCGGACGCCGTCAGGTCGTACGCCGCCTCGTCCGAAGCCGCCAGGACGGCGTCCAGGGTGGGGTACGGGCGGTGCACGGTGACGCGGTGGGCCCAGCGGGGGCTGCGCAGGCAGCTGAGGAGGAGGTGCCGGGCCTCGGCCGCGGGCACGCCGTTGAACCCGTCCAGCGCCGTGGGGGCCGGCGGCGGGGTCCGTGTCTGTTCCGGGAGGGCCGGTACGACGAGCCGGTCCGGAAGGTCGGAGAGACGGTGCGCAGACAGCGTGGATCCTCGCGTCACGTGGGGTGTGGCAGGGGATTCGGTGAAGGGTGTGACGTCACGTTATCGAGAGTGGTCACCACGTGTCCGACGGATGCCCGAATTTTCACCCGCACGGGAGCGTTTCGGAACGGGTGGTGGACTCGTCCGGCGCGCCCCGGCCGGAGGTGGGCCGTAGGTTGGCGGGGTGAGCAGGCACAGGCACCGGCGCGGGACGCCGGAGAAGAGGCCGGGGGAGAAGACCGTACGGCGGGCCCTGCTGGCGGGCGGGCTCGTCGTCGTGCTCGGGGCGGGCGTGGGCGTCTGGGCCGCCGGGGACGGCGGCGGCACGCCCGCGGGGTCGGCGGCGGACCGGGCCGGCGGCGCGTCCGTCGAGGTGAGCGGTGATCCGGCCCCCTCGGCGTCGAGCGCGAGCCCGTCCCCCAGCCGGTCGTACGCCCTCTCCCGGGCTCCCCGGACGATTCCCGCCGTCCGGGCGCACACGCCCGCGCGCGGGCCGGGCTGGCGGCCGGCCGCCGGGCGGCGGGTCGTGGTGAGCGACGGGGACCTGGCCGACGAGGGCCGGCTGGTCGCCGGTGAGCTGGGGATGACGTACGCGGGCGAGCGGGACGACGTACGCGCCGGGGACCTGCGGCTGGCGCTCAACGACGACGAGGGCGCGGA
Source organism: Streptomyces sp. NPDC006259 (assembly GCF_042870975.1). Classification (NCBI taxonomy): domain Bacteria; kingdom Bacillati; phylum Actinomycetota; class Actinomycetes; order Kitasatosporales; family Streptomycetaceae; genus Streptomyces; species Streptomyces sp. NPDC006259. The sequence continues at coordinate 369,594 of NZ_JBIAHY010000004.1, forward strand.
CCCGGAGTCGTACACCATGACCGTGCGCGGCGGGCGGGTCACCGTCAGCGGGCCGTCCGACGCGGGCGTGTTCTACGGCACCCGCACCCTGAAGCAGGAGGTGCACGGCGGCGGCACCGCGCCGGAGGGCGTCGTGCGCGACGAGCCGGCCAAGCCGCGGCGCGGGTTCATGCTGGACATCGCGCGCAAGAACTTCACCGCCGGGTGGATCGAGGACCGGGTGCGGGAGCTGGGGGACCTGAAGTTCAACGAGATCGGGCTGCACTTCTCCGACGACCAGGCCTTCCGGATCCAGTCCGACACCCACCCCGAGATCGTCTCCCCACAGCATCTGACCAAGGCGCAGGTCAGGAGGATCGTCGACCTGGCGGAGAGCCGGCACATCACCGTCGTGCCCGAGATCGACTCGCCCGGACACCTGGGCGCCGTCCTCGCCGCCCACCCCGAACGGCAACTGCGCAACGCGCGCGGTGTCGCCACGCGCGGGGCGATCGACATCTCCCAGGACGCCTCCGCGGCCCTCCTCGACGACCTGCTCGACGAGTACGCCGAGCTGTTCCCCGGCAGCCAGTGGCACCTGGGCGGCGACGAGTACCAGGCCCTGACCGTCGCGGACCCGCAGGCCTCCTACCCGCAGCTCGCCGCCGCCGCGCGGGAGCGGTACGGCTCCGGCGCGACCGTCGCCGACCTCGCGACCGGCTGGCTCGACGACCGCGCCGACACCGTCCGCACCCACGATCGCACCGTGCGGGCCTGGAACGACGGCTTCCTCAAGGGCACGTCCGTGAAGGCCGACGCCCCCCTCCAGGTCGCCTACTGGACCGGGAAGGAGATCGGCGCGCGCCCGCCCGTCGACTACCTGAGCGCGGGCCGCAAGGTCGTCAACTACAACGACGAGTTCCTGTACTACGTCCTCGGCGAGCCGCAGACCTTCGTCTACCCGACCGGGCAGCGGATCTACGAGCGGTGGACCCCGCGCGTGCTGCGCGGCACGACGCCGGTGCCCGCGCGCTACGACGACCAGATCCTCGGCGGGACCTTCGCCGTCTGGTGCGACCTGGCGAACTCCCAGACCCAGGACCAGGTCGCGGCCGGCATCCGGATGCCGCTGCGGGCGACCGTGCAGAAGCTGTGGGACCCGGGCGCGCCGGAACTGACCTGGGCGCAGTTCGAGGCGCTGGCGGACCGGCTCGGGTGACCGCCCGCGGAGCCTCCCCGCGCCTGGCCGAAAAGCTCTCCTCGCGCCCCGCTGTGACACTCCTCGGCTGTCGCACGCAGTAAGGGGAAGTGCGGGCTCCGTAAGGGTGGTGCCCTGGACAGGGAGGCGTGAATGAGCCTGGTGGACCTCATCGCCCGGGCCGACGAACGCGGCCTGGCCGCGAGCGGACTGGCTTGTTTGGATCGGTGCGTGCCGCTCCTCGGGGGTGACGACGAGATCCTGCGCCCGCTGTGGGGGAACCTCGCGGACGCCTCCGACGCGGCCGACTGGGGCGGACTCGTGGAGCAGGTCCGCGGCAAGCTGGACACCGGCGACGGCGGGACCGGCGCCGAGGACGAGGCCGTCCTGCTCGCCCGGCGGATGCTGGCGGCGGCCCCCGCCGAACGCACCGCACCACACGTGCGGGACTGGGCGGACGCCTGCTCGGTCGCCGCCCTCCGGATCCACCGGCTCCTCGACCCCGCCGAGGACCCCTCCTCGCTCGACTCCCGCCGCGCGGGCCGTACGCAGGACATGCCGCCGCTCGCCGCCGCGGAACTGCGCCGCCAGGTCACCGTCCTGGAGGTGCTCGCCGGCCACGGTGCTGGCGGGCTGCGCCGGGCCCTGGAGGTGTCGGTCGAGGGGCGCCGGGTGCTGCGGGCGGTGGTGTCCCGCCGGGCGCGCGGACGGGGATGACCCGAGGGGAGCGGCGGGAACGGCGACTGCCTCGGACCGGTGGAGGCGAGCCGCCGCCGAGGAGCCCACGGACCCGCGACTCATCACCCGGCGGGGGCGCGCGGGGGCGGGAGTGACACTCCCGTGTCACTGGTGTCCATGGTGCGGAGAAGGTGGGGCGGTCCTGCACCGGTCCCGGGAACGGCCCGGAACGGGGTGACGGAAAGCGGGCGGACCTCGCTGTTCCGTATGTGACGTGGAATGTGACTCAGGGCTCGACCGGCGCCGGGGCGGGGCCTCCGACGCCGGAGCGGACCCAGCCGGGCGGCAGGCCCTCCGCCGCCGCCAAGCCGCAGCGATGGGCGTCGGACGCCGTGACCGCGCTCCGCGAGGGCGCAAAGCTGCACCTCGACTACTCGGCGCGCAGCCTGTGGCGCGTGGACCGGGTGATCGACGAGCTGCGCCGCGAGGACCCGCCGTACGCCGCCGTGGAGAGCGTGCTGCGCGGGCTAGGGGCGTACGGCGGTGAGGTGATCGTCCGCGAGACCGGCGGCGAGTGGTGGGCGGCGGGCGGCGACCACTGGGTCCGTACCCCCGACGGCCGGCTGTGGGACCCGGTCGACGAGGCCCGCCGCTGCTTCGGCGGCCACGGCTCCCTGCGCCTGCTCTGCCGGGACGCGACCGGATAGCGCCGACCCGCCGACCGGCCGACTCGGGAACGGATAAGGGAAGGGTCCCTTCGCTCGGGCCGGGTGCCGGGTGCCGTGTGACGGGTGCGGGTGACGGCGTCTCCCCCCCGCGTCGGTGTGACCAGTGACACAGCCGGGTCCGGTGACGCTTGTGGGGCCCGATCCGCTGGGGCAGGCGGGGGGACCTGGCTCGGCGGTCTCCCCACCCGAGGGGAGGGGACGGACTCCATGCATGACGCGGGTGGGATGACGGCCTGCGCGGCCGGATTCGTCGCGCGGGTCGGCGCACGCGGCCGGCTGCCGCTGGACTACTCCGTCGCCAGCCTGCGCGTCGTCGACTTCCTGGTCGACGGGGTGCGCAAGGGCGGCGCGGACCGGGAACGGGCGCACGACACACTGGTCGAACTCGGGGCGTACGTGGGCGAGGTGCTGGTCCGCCGGGCCGGCGCGGTCTGGGTCGACCTCGACGACCGGCAGCGGGCCTGGTTCGGCCAGCCCGTCGGGGTGCGCATGCCGGACGGACGGGTCTGGAACCCCCTCGGCAAGGTCGTCAACCGCTTCGCGGCGGGCGGCACCGACGACTCCCTGCACACCTTCTACCTGACCCTGCACGGCAGGGCCCGGCGGACCCCGGACAGGGGTGCGACGGCCAGGGGAGCGGCGGCCTGACGCCAGGACCCGCCACCGGCACCGGCACGGTCCCACGGGAAGGGGCCGAGCCGGCGCCGACGACGTCCTGTGACATTTCCGTGAGGCCTGACGCTGATGACCGTGGGGGCGAGGACGCGGCCGGGACGGGTGCACGGCGCGTTCGTCACGCACCCGCCACGAACTCCGCACGAACGAGGACAGTCTTGGGCCAGGGAGGGGAATCCCGGCGCGCGCAGGCGTACGACGGGGAACTGGGCGCGGCGGTGACGCGGGCCCAGGACGGCGACGAGTCCGCGTTCGCGGTCGCTTACCGCATCGTGCAACCGGGGCTGCTCGGCTATCTGCGCGGCATCGTCGGCGACGACGCCGAGGACGTCGCCTCCGACGCCTGGCTGGAGATCGCCCGCGACCTCGGGCGGTTCAAGGGCGACGGGGCCGGCTTCCGGGGCTGGACGGCGACCATCGCCCGGCACCGGGCGCTGGACCACTTGCGCAGGCTGCGGGTACGGCCCCGGTCGACGGCGCTCGAACAGGACGTGCTCGACCTGCCCGGTCCGCACGACACCCACGACCAGGCCGTGGAGTCGCTGTCCACCGAGCGGGCCCTGGAGCTGGTGCGCGGACTGCCGCGCGACCAGGCCGAGGCCGTACTGCTGCGCGTCGTGGTCGGCCTGGACGGCCCCGCCGCGGCCCGCGTCCTGGGCAAGCGTCCCGGCGCGGTCCGCACCGCCGCGCACCGCGGGCTGAAGCGGCTGGCACGCCAGCTGGGCGGCGAAGGTGTGACGGATGACGGTCCCCGGACGCTGGGGGAGTCGACATGAACGGTGACGGTCGTGGCCCGTATGGATCAGGGGCGGCGGACGTCCCCGGAGGCAGAGCCGGAACAAGCACGACAGGCGGAATCGGACATGGGTGAACGGATGAGCGGCGGCGAGGACGTCCACCGCCGACACGCGCACCCCGCCCGCCCCGCCGCGGACCCGGACGTCCACCTCCGGGTGGAGGCGCTGCTCGCGCGCGCCCTGCGGAACACGGCCGGCTGCCCGGAACGTGAACGGCGGGCCGTCGACGCCTTCCGGGCGGCGCGGGACGCCGGTGCGCACCGGGCCCGCACCCGGCGGCGGGACGACTGGCGGCCCCGTGGACAGCGGCACACCGTCCGCTCGCTGAAGGCCACGCTCTCCGTGCTCCTCGCGAGCCTCACCCTCGGCGGAGTCGCGGTCGCCGCGATCGGCTCGTCCGGTTCCCCGGCGGACACCGCGGACGACGGCCGCCGCGGGTCGTCGTCGGCGAGCGCGTCCGACGGCCGGCGTGCCGAACCCTCCTTCGCCCCGTCCTCCGACACCGCCGCGGGCCGGGACCGGCCGTCGACGGCCCAGGAGACCGAGGCCCGGTGCCGCGCCTACGACCAGGCCGCGCGCCGGGGGAGGGCGATGGAGGCGACGGCGTGGCAGCGCCTGGTCACCGCCGCGGGCGGCGAGGCGAACGTCACCGCCTACTGCGCGGCCCGGACCGCGTCGGCCACGGCGACCCCCACGGACAGCGGAGACCACAACGGCTCCGGCACGGCCACCGGGAACACCGGGAACACCGGGAACACCGGGAACACCGGGAACACCGGGAAAACCGGGAAAAGGGGAAACACCAGCGGCAACACCGGTAACACCGGGAACGCCGGAAACGGGGGAACCACCGGAAATGCCGGAAGCGGGGGAAACAGCGGGAACAGCACCGAAGGCGCGGCAAGCGGCGGTGACACGGGGAACACGGGCTCCGGATCCAGCGGAAACTCCGGAAAGGCTGGGACCACCGGAAATACCGGAAACAACACGGGCGAAACCGGTAACACGGGCAGCACCGGGCGCCGGTGACGCCGGAGCCGAACCGAAACGAACCAGCGGAAAGGGTCACCTGCGGGCCGGGTGGACGCCGAAGGCCCACAGCGCAGACCGGTAACCGCTTCCGGCCGCCACGACGATCTCGGCCGGTCGAACTCCGCTCCGACCGTGTCCCCGACCTCCGGGGTGAGCCACAGCGCCCGCCGATGCGACGGAGGCGACTCCCGAGTCCTGGTGGGCGGCGCCGCCAAGGCAACGGCCGGAGCCGCCACCCCCCACAGGAGAGGCCCCGGCCGTCGCGCGGCACGGGCCGCGCGGCGACCCGTACTCCCTACAGCGCCATGAGTGCGTTTTCTGTCACACCCCGAGCCGGCACCACCGCGTCACGAGTCGGTTGCGTCTTGTTCGCACATGGACGACCGGCAGTTTCAGGTCGTAACGTGCTTTTCGCGCCGGACGGCGGAACGGCTGGAGCAGCGTGACCGACTGCGGCCGCGACCATCAGCGGCCCCGACCGTCCGCGGTCGGCGAACCGGACCATCGACCGAGGAACCACGACGTGGGGGACGACGCGGAGCTGACCGCCGCGGTGCTTGCGGCGCAGGACGGGGACGAGACCGCCTTCCGTGCTGTGTACCGCTCGGTGCACCCGCGGCTCCTGGGCTACGTCCGCACCCTGGTCGGCGACCTCGACGCCGAGGACGTGGCCTCCGAGTCCTGGCTGCAGATAGCGCGCGACCTGGAGCGGTTCAGCGGGGACGCCGACCGCTTCCGCGGCTGGGCCGCCCGGATCGCCCGCAACCGCGCGCTGGACCACATCCGGATGCGCGGCCGCCGCCCCGTGGCCGTCGGCGACGACACCGAACTGACCGGCCGGGCGGCGGAGTCCGACACCGCGGGCGAGGCCATCGAGGCCCTCGCCACCGGCCGCGCCCTCGATCTCATCGCCCGCCTGCCGCAGGACCAGGCCGAGGCGGTCGTCCTGCGGGTGGTGGTGGGCCTCGACGCCAAGACCGCCGCCGAGACGCTCGGCAAACGGCCCGGCGCCGTACGTACGGCCGCGCACCGCGGGCTGAGGAAGCTCGCCGAGCTGCTCGGCGAGGACGTGGACGCGACGGGCGCGCTCGACGCGCTGCCGGCGCAGCGAGAATCAAGGGGGCGCACGGTGACGTCCGGCGGTGTGACGCACGCGTGCGCGCCGACGCGGAAGGACATGTGATGGCCGACGATCGCAGTGTCTTCCCGGGGGACGCGGAACCCCCCGCCGGCCGCGCCGTGGGCCGTTCCACCGGCCGCTGGCTGAACCGCGAGACGGCGGAACGCCTGCTGACCGGAGAGGCGGCGGACAACGCTGTCGCACCCGCCCACCGCGACGAGGCCGACCGGCTCGCCAGGACCCTGGACGCGCTCGCCGCGATGTCGGCCGCACCCGTCCCCGAGGACGAGGAACTCCCCGGCGAGGCGGCGGCCCTGGCCGCGTTCCGCAAGCTCCGGGCGGACCGCGCGCCGGACCCGGCCTCGGACTTCTCCCACGGAGAGGCTCTCTCCCACGAGAAGTCCCGCTCCCCGGGGCGGCCCCTGCCCCACGGACACAGCTGCTCCGCCGGGCAGGCCTGCCCCCATGGGCCCGCGCCCGCGCCCGCCGAGGACGGCGGCGTGGTCCGCATCGGTGGCCGTGCCCGGCCGCACGGCCGTCGCCGCCCCCGCTGGAACCGTCCCGCCCGGCTGGGACTGGCCACCGCGCTGACCGTCTCCATGGTGGGCGGGGTGGCGGTCGCGGCCGGCACCGGGTTCCTGCCCACGCCGTTCGACGACGCGGCACCGGGCCCCGCGGCCTCCGTGTCGGCCGCCGCGACGCCCGCACCGGACAAGCCCCTCGTCCCGACCACGCCCGGCGCCGGCGCAGGCTCGGCGGCCCCCGGCGGGGGGACGAAGGGCACCCCGGCTCCCGGCACGGACGGATCCGGCGGCCCCGCGCCCCGCGCCGACGACCTGGTCGCGTCCTGCCGTGAGAAGAAGGCCGGCCGGGCGCTGGACGCCGAGCGTCGCGGCACCCTGGAGCGCGCGGCGGGCGGCTCCGCGCGCGTACCGGCGTACTGCACGGGCCTCCTCGACGACCGTGACTCCGGCGACCGTGACTCCGGCGGCCGGAAGTCCGGTGGCGAGAATTCCGGCGGGCCGACCGGCGGCAAGAAGGAGCACGACCACCGCGACCAGCGGAACGGCGCCGGGAACGGCGGCCGGAACGGTGGGGGGAACGGTGGGGGGAGCGCGGGCCGGGCCGGCGGGAAGACCGGGGGCACGACCGGCCAGGACGGCAAGGGCCGCGGCGGCGGGAAGGACGACAAGGGCGACAAGGGCGGCAAGGGTCCCGAAGGCGGTAAGGGCGGCAGGGCCGGCGCGGGCGACAAGAACACCAAGAACACGGGGAACACCGGGAACTCGGAGTAGAAGCACGGCAAGGGTGGCAGTGCCCCGGAGCCGGGGAGGCCGGCCGTGGGTGGCGACCGCGTGAACCCCGGCTGACCTGCGAGTTCGTGGACCGTGAAAGTTTTCTGCCGCGAGGTGTGACGTTTTCGGCGGCTCCCGCGCAGTAAGTAGTGAGCCGACTGGTCATCGGCCCTCGCACCGAGCCGGGGTTCCCCCCGTACCTACGGCTCGTGCACCTGGCGCGGGCGGGACACGTTCCCCCGGTCCCGCCCGCGCCCCATACGCCTCACCAGGACACGACGACCTTGTCGCCGTTCCTCACCTGGGCGAACAGCTCCGCGATCGCCGCCTCGTCCCGGACGTTGACGCAACCGTGCGAGGCACCGGCGTAACCGCGTGCCGCGAAGTCCGACGAGTAGTGCACCGCCTGTCCGCCGCTGAAGAACATCGCGTACGGCATCGACGAGTCGTAGAGCGTGGACACGTGGTGGCGGGACTTCCAGTAGACGTGGAACACACCCTCGCGGGTGGGGGTGTACTGCGAGCCGAACCGGACGGACACCGTCGACAGGGTCCGCCCGTCGATCATCCAGCGCAGGGTGCGGCTCGTCTTGTCCACGCACAGCACGCGTCCGGTCAGACAGCGGTCGTCGGGTTCGGCGGCCGCCTGACCGCCCATCAGGTACAGCTCCCACCGGCCGGGTTCGTGTGTCATCCCCAGCAGCCGCTGCCAGGTGACGGTGTCGGTCCGCCCGGTCCCGGGCAGGCCGCGCTTGCCCTGGAACCCCTTCACGGCCTCCTCCGTGCGGGCGTCGTACCTCCCGCTGGGCCCGTCGAACAGCCAGGCCACCTGCCGCAGCCGGGCCTGGAGTTCGCGGATGTCACGGCCGGAGTCGCCGGGCGACCACAGGACCGGCGGCGGGGGAGCGGGGGCGGTGGCGGAGGCCTGCGGGCTCGGGGCGCCGTCGCCCGCAGGACGCGCGGGTGCGGTGCTCGCCGCCTTGCCGTCGGCGGGCCCGCCGACGGCCGTCGGGCCGACGTCGCCGCGTCCTGGCGGGCGGGGCGCGCCGCCTTCCGCGCCGGTCGGCTCCACCGTGCAGGCGCCCACCGCCACCAGCGCCGCCGAGCCCGCCAGCACGGCGAGCGATCTCCGCGCGGCGAGCCGTCTCCGTCCGGCCGTTCCGCTTCTCATGCCCGTCATACGCGCGCGTGACCCCCGTCGTCTCACCGGCGCCCGGTCCCCTCCCCGGATGTTCCCCGCGGATGACGCCACGCGAACGGTCCGGCAGGGTGGTGACGGGGACCGCAGCAACTCTGTGAGCAAGGTCCCAGCGTGCTCCACTCCACCGGGTGCAGGCACACCGCTACAGTCCGTCGAAGGGTCGGACCGTACCAGCTGGTAACTGGCGAGTAACGTTCAGCGGGAGGCAACACACCATGGCGCGCGAGTCTGAGTCCGGACTGCCCATCGAACCGGTCTACGGACCGGACGCACTCGAGGGCTGGGATCCGGCGGAGAAGCTGGGCGAGCCGGGCGCCTACCCCTACACGCGGGGCGTCTACCCGTCGATGTACACCGGCCGGCCGTGGACGATGCGCCAGTACGCCGGTTTCGGCACGGCGACGGAGTCCAACGCCCGCTACAAGCAGCTCATCGCCAACGGCACGATGGGCCTGTCGGTCGCCTTCGACCTGCCGACCCAGATGGGCCACGACTCCGACGCCCCGATCTCCTCCGGCGAGGTCGGCAAGGTCGGGGTGGCCATCGACTCCCTCGACGACATGCGGGTGCTGTTCGGCGGGATCCCGCTGGACAAGGTGTCCACGTCGATGACGATCAACGCGCCCGCCGCCCTGCTGCTGGTCCTCTACCAACTCGTCGCGGAGGAGCAGGGCGTCCCCGCCGACAAGCTCACCGGCACGATCCAGAACGACGTGCTGAAGGAGTACATCGCGCGCGGGACGTACATCTTCCCGCCCAAGCCGTCGCTCCGTCTGATCGCCGACATCTTCAAGTACTGCAAGGCCGAGATCCCGAAGTGGAACACGATCTCGATCTCCGGCTACCACATGGCGGAGGCGGGTGCCTCGCCCGCGCAGGAGATCGCGTTCACCCTCGCCGACGGCATCGAGTACGTGCGCACGGCGGTCGCGGCCGGCATGGACGTCGACGACTTCGCCCCCCGCCTGTCCTTCTTCTTCGTCGCCCGTACGACGATCCTGGAGGAGGTCGCCAAGTTCCGCGCCGCACGCCGCATCTGGGCACGCGTGATGCGGGAGCAGTTCGGTGCGAAGAACCCCAAGTCGCTGATGCTGCGGTTCCACACCCAGACCGCGGGTGTGCAGCTGACCGCGCAGCAGCCCGAGGTGAACCTGGTCCGGGTCGCCGTCCAGGGGCTGGCGGCCGTCCTCGGCGGCACCCAGTCGCTGCACACGAACTCCTTCGACGAGGCGATCGCGCTCCCCACCGACAAGTCGGCCCGGCTGGCGCTGCGCACGCAGCAGGTCCTCGCCTACGAGACGGACGTGACGGCGACGGTCGACCCCTTCGCCGGGTCGTACGTCATCGAGAAGATGACCGACGACGTCGAGGCCGCCGCGCTGGAGCTGATGACCAAGGTCGAGGACCTCGGAGGCGCGGTGACCGCGATCGAGCACGGCTTCCAGAAGGGCGAGATCGAGCGCAGCGCGTACCGCATCGCCCAGGAGACCGACTCCGGTGAGCGGGTCGTGGTCGGCGTCAACCGCTACCAGCTCGACGCGGAGGAGCCGTACGAGCCGCTCCGTGTGGACCCGGCGATCGAGGCCCAGCAGGCGGACCGCCTGGCGAAGCTGCGCGCCGAGCGCGACCAGGCGGCGGTCGACGCCGCCCTCGCCGAGCTGAAGAAGGCCGCCGAGGGGGAGGACAACGTCCTCTACCCGATGAAGGACGCCCTCAAGGCCCGCGCGACGGTCGGCGAGGTGTGCAACGCCCTGCGCGAGATCTGGGGCACCTACGTGCCGAGCGACGCGTTCTGAGCCGGTGCTGGTGCCGCGTCGGGCAACGTCCGCCCTGCCGACGACGGCGCGCGGGTGCCGGTCGTCGGCGGGGCGGTCTCACCGGATGACGTAGCGGCGGATCATGCTGCCCTGCTCCGTGGGTGGCGTGGTCGGTGCCGTCGGACCGCCGCTTCGCCAGGACGCGCCGGTTCCCGCCCGGAGCCGCCGTTCGCAGCCGCCGCTCACACCCGCCGTACCGGCTTGCCCGAGGTCTTGGTCCGGCGTACCGCCTTGCGGAGTGCTCCGGCCCGTCGCGCCACCCGGCGCGCGGTGGAATTGCGGGGGAGGAACGACAGCCGCTCCGGGATGCCGCCCGGCAGGCCGAGCGCGGTCAGCCGCCTGCGCTTGAAGTACCGCCGGGTGCGTGGCCCGAGTCGGGTGCGCAGGTATTCCTCGGCCACCGGGCGCAGCGCCGGATGGATCTGGGACCGCATCACATAGCCCACCGTCCTGACCAGATCGGACAGCGACTCCCGCGGAAGGCGCGTCTCGCCCTCGCCGTCCTCCAGGTCCGGCAGCAGCGCGTCCGCCAGCACGGCCGGGATCCGGTTGCTGTTCTGGTACGGGGCGAGCCGGTCCATCAACTGCACGGTGCCGATCCGGGCGACGGGCAGCCCGTAGAACGTCGACGCGGTGAACAGGGCGGTGGAGAAGCAGCCCACCACCAGCGCCGGCCGTGCCCCGGCGAACAGCACCTCGGCGAGGACCGGTGTGTCCAGCACGGTGAGGTCGACGCCGAGCCTCCCGGCCTCCGCCTCCAGGACGCGGCTGTAGCGGGCCGGCGCGGTCGGGTGCGGCTTGAACACCACGGACCGGTGCCCGCGGGCGACCGCCCCCCGCACCATCCGCACGTGCAGATCCTCCTCCTCCTCCGCGGTGAGGATGTCCAGCGCGGACAGGTACTGGCCCAGCAGCAGCGCGCAGTCGTCGGGCAGCGCGGGCAGCTCCGGCACGGCCTCGCCGATCTCGCCGAGGACCTTCAGGAAGCCACTCGTGGGCACGGTCCGCGCGGGCACCCCGAACTCGGTCAGCAGCAGCGGGACCAGCCCCGGCACCAGGTCGAGATGGAGCAGCCGGCGCACGCGGGTGCCGATCAGCGGGTCGATCCTGTTGCGGGTCGGGCCGTAGCTCATCAGCCCGTCGGCGTACACGTCGACGGGCGCTCCGGGGAACACCTGAGCGATGGCCTGCGCCGGGTTGACCTGGATCGACTCCAGGACGATCTCCACCCGGTCCTCGCCCAGCCCCCACAGCAGCCGCAGCCAGCGCTCCAGGAGCGGCACGTCGTCGCGGCGCGGTGCCCAGGCGCCCGGATGGAAGGGGCTGATCGCCTCGTTCCAGGACAGCACCGCGTCGAAGCGGTCCCGCAGCGGTGCGAAGCCCGGCATCTCGTCGACGGCCGGGGTGGTCTCCGGCGTCGTCGTGTTGTTGCACACCAGCAGCAGTCGGCGGTCCGCCGCGGGGAAGGCACCGGTGTCCAGCGCGGCGGCCAGTGTGGCGACGCCGTACAGCGTGGAGGCGCAGAAGATCTGGGTCGTGCGAGGCATCAGGCGGCCGCCTTCGGGGTGCCGGTCTTCGAGGAGGTGATCCTGCGGCGCAGCCGGCGCAGTGTGGAGGAGCGCTCCAGGTCCATCGTGTCCAGGACCTCGGCGAGCAGGTCCTGCGGCATGCGCCTGACGGCCGCGGCGCTCATCGCGCGCAGCCGCCTGGCCACCGGCGGCTCGAACTTCTCGATCTCGCCCAGGTGGTGGGCGATGATCGCGCAGTACGTGCGCACCGCCTTGGGGAGCAGCCGGTCGGCCTCGCGGTCCCGCGCGGTCTCCTCCACGACCTGGTCGAACGCCCGGATGAAGTCCAGCTGGCGGGCGTCGCCGATCTGGGTGAGGGAGGAGGCGACCCCGCGCCGGTAGAAGACCCCGAGCAGATCCAGCACGGCGAACGACTCCGCCTCCCGGTGCAGCTTCCAGATCCACGGCCGGTCCTCGGCGGTCCGCAGACCGTGGGTGAAGTGCAGCAGCCCGCGGTCGACGAGACGGCGGTGGTAGGCGCCGGCCCAGGCGTAGGGATAGTCCACCGACGTCGAGCGGTCCGCCGGCAGGATCGCCTCCCGCGGGTCCAGCACCTCCCCGCGCAGCCCGTGCGGATGCCGGACCAGGGTGCGGGCCCGTCCGGTCGCCTGCACATGGTCGACGCGCACGAAGTCGCAGCCCAGTTCCTCGATCGCGGTGACCAGATCGGTCAGATAGCCGCGCGCGAGCCAGTCGTCGCCGTCCAGGAACGTCAGGTACTCGCCCCGCGCGGCGTCCAGTCCGGTATTGCGCGCGGTGGCGAGCCCTCCGTTCTCCTCATGACGGATCAGGCGCACCTGGGCGACCTCCGCGAGTGCGTCGGCGGCCCGTTCGAGAAGGGCGGGAGTCCCGTCCTTCGAACAGTCGTCGACCAGCACGAACTCGAAATCCGGACGGGCATTCAGGTGAAGGCTTCTGAGGGTGTCCGGAGCGTATTGCTGGACGTTGTAGAACGGCACGATCACGGAAAGCTTGGGCACGCCGAAATCCTAGAAGTGCGCCCGGCGGTGGGAATTGCCGGTGCGGGTACGGGTGATGAACGCGATGTGTCGGATCGGTGCACCCCGTGTTCTTCCCGGGAGTCGACGGGCCGGTTCGGAAAGCGGTGGCGCGCTGTTAACTTCCCGTTGAGTCGAGGTTGGGCAAAGCCCGGGATTCGCTTTCTAGCGTCCTCGATGTGCCACCACGTACTTCGAAGCCTTTGCGGATAGCCGTACTCGCGGACTCCGACACCCGCTGGAAATGGGGGGCGTCGACCGCGCGCCGGATCGCTCCGGGCGGACGGCCGGACCCGTCCGGGGAAACCGGACCGCGGGACGGCGCGCGCGTCGTCCCCGTCCTCGACGGCTACCTCCTGCGCGGCCGGGCGACCCCCACCCCCCGCCAGCTCGCCGAGGTCGGCGTGCCCGCCGACTCCCTGCGCGAGGTGACGGCCGTCGAGTTCCTGCGCGCCATGGCGAGCGAGAAGTACGACGTCCTCGTCCTCGCGCTGGTCGGCGGTGGCGTCCAGGCCGTCCTGCACGGGCTGAAGCGGATCCGGGAGGACGGCGGCGAGCGGCCCGTCGTCGTCACCGGCTACGTCGGCGTCGTCTACGAGAAGCTCGCCGACGGTCTGCTGCTGCGCCACGGCGCCGACCTCGTCCTCGCCAACTCCCGTCAGGACGCCGAGCGTTTCCGTGCCGTGTACGACGGGGTCGGCGCCGACGCCTCCTCGGTGACCGAGGTCGCCCTGCCGTTCCTCGGCGGCGCCCCCTACACCGGCGCGCACGACCCGTACACCGTGGTCTTCGCCGCCCAGCCCTCCGTGCCGGAGAGCCGCGGGGACCGCGCCTACCTGCTCCGACGGCTGATCCGGCACGCCGAGCAGCACCCCGACCGCGAGGTGCTGCTCAAACTCCGCTCCAGGCCGGGCGAACACACCACCCACATCGAGGAGTCGCCGTACCAGAAGCTGGCCCAGCGGCTCGACCCGCCCGCCAACTTCCGCCTGGTCTACGGGAACATGGGCGAGGTCCTCGACCGCACCGACCTCATGGTCACGGTCAGCTCCACCGCCGCCCTCGAATCCCTGCACCGCCGGATCCCGACCGCGGTCCTCACCGACCTCGGGGTGCGCGAGGCGCTCGGCAACCACCACTTCGTCGGCTCCGGCTGCCTCGCCTCCTGGGACCAGCTCGACGCCGGGCACCGGCCGGCACCCGACGCGGAGTGGGTGGCCCGGCAGGGCGTCGCCGCCGGGGGAGGCTCGTACGAACGGGCCTTCGACACGGCCCGCGCACGCATCGCGGAGCTGCTCGACCGCCCCGGCGGCCTGCCGCCGCTCACCCCGTACTACACACCCGCCACCGCCCCCGGCTACCTCCCCGGCATCCTCGCCCGCCACCACCTCGGCCCCGACGGCAGTCCGCTGTCCGGCGTCCCGGCCTCGGACGGGGGACCCGGCCCGGTCCGCCGGATCGTCCGCCGCGCCGCCCGCGGCGCCTACCGCCACGGCGTCCAGCGCGTCGCCCCGGTCATCCGCCGGATGGGGGAGCTGTGAGGTCCCCGGCGTCCGCACAGGCCGCCTCTCCGGTGTTCTCCGAAGGAGTCCCACCCATGTCCCACTCGCAGGCGGGCGTCCGTCGCGTCCTCGCCGTGATCCCCGCGCGCGGCGGCTCCAAGGGCGTCCCCGCGAAGAACCTCGCACCGGTCGGCGGTGTGCCCCTGGTGGCGCGGGCCGTGCGGGAGTGCCGGGCCAGCCGGCTGGTCACCGACGTCGTGGTGTCCACCGACGACCGGGCCATCGCCGTGGCCGCCCGCGAGGCCGGCGCCGAGGTGGTGCTGCGCCCGGCCGCCATCGCCGGCGACACCGCCACCTCGGAGGCCGCCGTCCGGCACGCCATGGACACCCACGAGGCCCTGCACGGCGTGCCCGTCGATGCGGTGCTGCTGGTGCAGTGCACCAGTCCTTTCCTCGTCCGCGAGGACATCGACGGCGTCGCCGCCGCGGTCGTCGAGAACGGCGCCGACACCGCCGTCACCGTCGCCCCCTTCCACGGCTTCGTCTGGCGCGACGGCTCCACCGGGAGCACCGGGAGCACCGGGAGCACCGGGAGCACCGGGATCACCGGGAGCACCGCGGGCACGGCCAGGACGGGTACTACGGGTAGCACGGGTACGACGGGTACTACGGGCAGCGCCGACAGCACGGGCGGCGGCTTCGGCGTCAACCACGACAAGGCGTACCGCCCACGCCGCCAGGACCGCCCGCAGGACCTCCTGGAGACCGGCGCCGCCTACGCCATGGACGCGGCCGGCTTCCGCGAGCACGGCCACCGCTTCTTCGGCCGCACCGACCTCGTGCGCACCGACCCCGCCCGCGTGCTGGAGATCGACGACCCGCACGACCTGGCCCGCGCCCGCGCCCTCGCGCCCCTCTTCGACGCGGCCGACGCCCACTCCCGGCTCCGCCCGAGCGGGGGCGACCCCGTGCGCTCCCTCCCGGCCGCCACCGACATCGACGCGGTCGTCCTGGACTTCGACGGCACCCAGACCGACGACCGGGTGCTGATCGACTCCGACGGACGGGAGTTCGTCTCCGTGCACCGCGGCGACGGCCTCGGCATCGCCGCCCTGCGCAGGAGCGGACTGAAGCTGCTGATCCTGTCCACGGAACAGAACCCGGTGGTCGCCGCCCGCGCCCGCAAGCTCAGGCTCCCGGTCCTGCACGGCATCGACCGCAAGGACCTCGCCCTGAAGCAGTGGTGCGGGGAGCAGGGCATCGCGCCGGAGCGCGTGCTCTACGTCGGCAACGACGTCAACGACCTCCCGTGCTTCGCCCTCGTGGGCTGGCCGGTGGCGGTCGCGAGCGCCCACGACGTCGTACGCGGCGCCGCCCGCGCGGTCACCACCCTCCCCGGCGGCGACGGCGCGATCCGGGAGATCGCCGGCTGGATCCTCGGACCCTCACTCGACTCCCCCGACCCCCTCCCCAAGTAAGTAAGGAACCCCCTTCATGAGCACCAACTCCCGCCTCCGCCGGTTCGGTTCGCGTACGGCCGGCCCGGGGCAGCCCGTCTACGTCTGCGGCGAGATCGGCATCAACCACAACGGTGAGCTGGAGAACGCCCTCAAGCTCATCGACGCCGCCGCCGAGGCCGGCTGCGACGCCGTGAAGTTCCAGAAGCGCACCCCGGAGATCTGCACCCCGCGCGACCAGTGGGACATCGAGCGCGACACCCCCTGGGGCCGGATGACGTACATCGACTACCGGCACCGCGTGGAGTTCGGCGAGGACGAGTACCGCCGGATCGACGCCCACTGCCGGGAGAAGGGCATCGCCTGGTTCGCCTCCCCGTGGGACACCGAGGCCGTCGCCTTCCTGGAGAAGTTCGACGTACCCGCCCACAAGGTGGCCTCCGCCTCCCTCACCGACGACGAGCTGCTGCGCGCCCTGCGCTCGACGGGCCGCACGGTCATCCTCTCCACCGGCATGTCCACCCCGAGGCAGATCCGGCACGCCGTCGAGGTCCTGGGCAGCGACAACATCCTGCTCTGCCACGCCACGTCCACGTACCCGGCGAAGGCCGAGGAGCTGAACCTCCGCGTGATCAACACCCTCCAGGCCCAGTACCCCAACGTCCCGATCGGCTACTCCGGCCACGAGACGGGTCTACAGACCACCCTTGCCGCGGTCGCCCTCGGCGCCACCTTCGTCGAGCGTCACATCACCCTCGACCGCGCCATGTGGGGCTCCGACCAGGCCGCCTCCGTGGAGCCCCAGGGCCTCACCCGCCTCGTCCGTGACATCCGCGCCATCGAGGCCTCCCTCGGCGACGGCGTCAAGAAGGTCTACGAGTCCGAGCTGGGCCCGATGAAGAAGCTGCGCCGCGTCTCGGGCGTCGTCGCCGAGGCGGAGATCGCCGCGGCGGCCGGCGAGCCCGTCGGCGTCTGACCCCGGACCCCCTCCGACCACCGCCGCCAGCGCCCTACGGGACGGTCGTACGACGATGAGCCCTCGCGCCGGGAACCCCGGCACCACCCCCCGCACCCTCGCCTTCGTCGAGAGCCCGGTGCAGCTCCTGAACGTCCTGGAGTGGGCCCACTCCAGGGGAGCCCGTCCCCGGGAGGAGCCCGGCGCGGGGTTCACCCTCGTCGTCCTGTCCCCGACCGACCCCATGACCCGCGGCCAGCTGCGCCGCATGGCCGAACTGGCCCGCCAGGACGGCCACGAGGTCCGCTGGGAGGAGGCCCGCGGCGGAGCCGGGGCACCCTTCCGCACCATCGGCGGCCTCAACCGTGAACTGCGCCGGGCCGACCGGATCGTCATGGGGGACCCCTTCTCCCGGTACGTCCAGCTGCTGCTGACCATCACCCGCGCCGACGACCTGGTCGTCGTCGACGACGGCACGGCCACCATGGAGTTCGTCGGCCAGCTCGCCCGCGGCGAACGCCTGGTGCGCTGGCACCGCAAGGGCGGCCGCCCCGGCCCCCGCGACCTGCTGTTCGCCCCGGTGTCCGGCGCCGCCCGCCGCCGTCTCACCCCCGGCCCGGACCGGCGCGTGGAGGTGTTCTCCGCCATGCCGATACAGGACGCGCCGGACGGCGTCCTCGTCACCTCCCACACCTTCGCCTGGACCCGCGAGCGCTTCGGCCCGCCCCGCGTGACGAAGGGCGCCGACATGGTCGGTACGTCCCTCGTGGAGACCGGCGTCGTCGACGGCGAGCGCTATCTGCACGCCGTCGGCGTTCTCGCCGGGGCCCACGGCGCCACCCGCTACTTCGCCCACCGCCGGGAGAGCGCCGAGAAACTCCACCGCCTCGCCGTGGAGACCGGCCTGGAGGTCGTCCGCCCGGACCTCCCCCTCGAACTCATCGCCCGCCGGGGCCCCATCGGCGGAACCGTCCTCAGCTTTCCCTCCACGGTCGTCCACACCCTCCCCCTGGCCCTCGCCGGTACGGACGTCCGCGTCGCGGTCTGCGACATCGACCCGGCCTGGCTCACCCGGAGCGCCTCCCCGCGAGCCCAGGGCTTCCTCTCCGGGGTCACCGGGACGGCCCGCGGAGTCGACCGCCTGGCCGACATCGCTCCGGCCTGACCTGCCGGGGGCCGACCTGCCGGGGGCCGACCGCCCGGCGTGCGCCGGGCACCGTCCCACCGATACCCGGACCGGGGTGGCGTCCCCGGGGCCCGGCCCACCGGGTGGTCCGCTCCGTGGACAGCCGGGCGTGCATCGGGCAGGCCGTGGTAACCGTGGAGGAGGAAGATAGAGGGATGGGCCGGAAAGCCATGATCCACTCGACTCGAAACCGGCCGAGTTTACCCAGCCCGAACGCCAGCCATGCGCCGCGCGGCCAACTTTTCTTCCCCTGACAGGTTGAAGTTTTGTTGATCGTGGGTCAGCCGACCACCCCGGCGTCCTACCCTTCAAAGGGTGAAGCAACTGATGTCCCGAGAGTCCGAGGCCGATCCTTCAGGGGAAGCCGTGCTCCCCGGCGCTTTGCCGGAGGCACTGCGCGCCGAGCTGGTCGCCTTCCGCCGCGACATGCACATGCACCCCGAGCTGGGCAACCAGGAGTTCCGTACGACGGCGGCGATCAAGGAGCGCCTGGAGAAGGCGGGCCTCAAGCCCCGTGTACTCAGCGCCGGCACCGGGCTCATCTGTGACATCGGCGACTGGGCCGACGGCACGCCGGTCCTCGCGATGCGCGCCGACATCGACGCGCTGCCCATCCCGGACACCAAGGCCGACTGCGCCTACCGCTCCACCGTGCCGGACCGGGCCCACGCCTGCGGCCACGACGTGCACACCGCCGTCGTCCTGGGAGCCGGCCTCGTCCTCGCCGGCCTGCACCGTGAGGGCCGGCTTCCGCGCCCGGTGCGACTGATCTTCCAGCCCGCCGAGGAGGTGCTGCCCGGCGGCGCCGCCGACGCCATCGAGGACGGCGCCCTGGAGGGCGTCGGCCGGATCATCGCCGTCCACTGCGACCCGCGCGTGGACGCCGGTCTCATCGGTCTGCGCGCGGGGGCCATCACCTCCGCCTGCGACCGCCTGGAGATCTCCCTGGACGGGCCCGGCGGCCACACCGCCCGCCCGCACCTGACCACCGACCTCGTCACCGCCGCCGCCCGCGTCGTCGTCGACGTGCCCGCGCTGGTCGATCGCCGCGTCGACACCCGGGCCGGCCTCGCCGTCACCTGGGGCCGGATCGACTGCGGCCACGCCCCGAACGTCATCCCGCAGCACGCCGAGCTGTCCGGCACCGTGCGCTGCCTGGACATCGACGCCTGGCGGCAGGCGCCGGACCTCGTCGTCGCCGCGATCGACGAGGTCGCCAACCTGCACCGCGCCAAGTCGGAGATCAACTACGTCCGCGGCGTCCCCCCGGTCGTCAACGACGGCGAGGTCACCGACCTGCTCCGGGACGCCATGGTCGCCCGGCGCGGCGAGGAGGCGGTGGAGAGCACCCAGCAGAGTCTCGGCGGGGAGGACTTCTCCTGGTACCTGGAGCGCGTGCCCGGAGCCATGGCCCGCCTCGGCGTCCGCACGCCGGGCGAGCGCACGGTCCGCGACCTGCACCAGGGCGACTTCGACGCCGACGAGCACGCCATCACCGTAGGGGTGGAGTTGTTCACCGCGGCCGCACTGCTGGACGCGGCGACCCGGACGGCGTGAGCGCGGGACGCCGGTGACGGCTCGGACGAAGGGGCGCCCGAAAGGCGCCCCTTCGTCCGGTTGTGTCACCGGGGCGTAACCCCTGGGACCCGGTGGCGACCCGGGGGCGGCACGAATCGATAACGGCCACGAGGAACCCCGTTCCCCTCCCCTTCTACGCGCGTTACTGTGCGCCGAAATCGCCCGTCGGAACGGCCTGTTGGGGAGCCGCGCCGAAGGCGTCACATTTGGGGATTGCGGGCCGGTGACGGCGCCGTGGGGATGAAGGGTGCTTGCTGTGCGTCTCATATCTCGAAGGACCAGGTTCATCCGGGCGGCGGCGGCCGTCGCGGTCGTCTCGCTCGCGGCCGCCGGCTGCGGCGAGTCGAGCACCGGCTCCAAGACCACGGACGAGGAGTCCGGCACGTACTCCGGCAAGGGCATCGGCCTGGCGTACGACATCGGCGGCAAGGGCGACCAGTCCTTCAACGACGCCGCGTACGCCGGCTTCCAGAAGGCCGAGAAGGAGTTCGGTATCGGCGGCCGGGACGTCGAGCCGCAGGACGGCGAGTCGGACGCGGACAAGGTCCAGCGCCTGACCCAGCTCGCCCAGTCGGGCTACAACCCGGTGATCGGCGTCGGCTACATCTACGCGCCGGCCGTCAAGCAGGTCGCCCAGAAGTTCCCGAAGGTCACGTTCGGCATCATCGACGACGAGACGGTGGTGGCGAAGAACGTCGCCGACCTGGTCTTCCACGAGGAGCAGGCCTCCTACCTGGCCGGCGTCGCCGCCGCGAAGGCCTCCAAGAAGGCGCACATCGGCTTCATCGGCGGCGTGGACATCCCCCTCATCCACAAGTTCGAGGCCGGCTACGTCCAGGGCGCCAAGTCGGTCAACCCGGCCATCAAGATCGAGTCGCAGTACCTGACCGAGACGCCCCAGGAGGGCGGCTTCTCCAGCCCCGACAAGGGCAAGGCGGGGGCGAGCGGCCAGATCGAGGCCGGCGCGGACGTCATCTACCACGCGGCGGGTCTCTCCGGCCAGGGCGTGATCTCCGAGGCCGCCGGCAAGAAGGTGTGGGCCATCGGCGTCGACTCGGACCAGTACTCCCAGACCTCGCTGTCCGCGTACAAGGACTACATCCTCGGCTCGGCCCTGAAGAACGTCGGCGGCGCGGTCTACGACCTGGCCAAGTCCGTCCACGAGGGCAAGCCCCTTTCCGGCGTGGTCCGCGGCAGCCTCTCCAACGACGGCGTCGGCTTCGCCGACACCAACCCGAAGTACAAGGCCATGACGGACGTCGTCGACGCCGTGAACAAGGCCAAGCAGGACATCATCGACGGCAAGGTCACCGTCAACACGAAGTAACCCACCCACAGCCCCGTCCCCGCCACACGCGCCCCGGCCGACCGGGCGGTTCGGCCGGTCGCTCCGGTCGGTTGTCCGACCGGCCGGCCCGGCCCCGAACCGCACCCGCGACCTCCTCGTCGAGGAAGACCCGGCCGCGTCCGAACCTGACGGTTCGCCCCAGTCGGCGACGAGCCCCGCAACCTTCCGAGGTGCGGGGCTCGTCCCTTTCCCCGTACCCGCGCGTCCTTGGCCGACCGGGCGCGCCTTGCACGGGGCGGTCCGGCGGACTGTCCTGACGCCCCCGGACCGGGGCACCCTCGGCGAGCGGCCCGGGGACCTCTCGCCGAGGGTGCCCCGACAGCCGACAGCCGACAGCCGACAGCCGACAGCCGACAGCCGACAGCCGACAGCCGACAGCCGACAGCCGACAGCCGACAGCCGACGGGCCCCCCGGCGTTCCAGGCGGCGGTCCGGCGGGCTGTCCGGCGCTGACAAAGACCCCTCGGCGGGCCCACCCGGTCTGGGCCGCGCGATGTGGGTCGACCGACCTGGCGTCGACCGGATGGTTCGGCTGGCCGACCTGGCCCGGACGCCCTCGGCGGTCCGCCCCGCCGTCGACCGGGCGCCCCCGGCGGGGCGTTCCGGCCCGGACGCCCCGACCGGCCGGCCCACCGACCGCCCCGACCGGCCGGCCCACCGACCGCCTCGACCGGCCGGCCCATCGGCCCATCGGCCCATCGGCCCACCGGCCGGCCCACCGGCCGGCCCATGACCCGCCCTGGCCCCGCCCCCCGGCCGTCGGCGCGTCTCCTGACCGCGGACCCGCCCGCCGAGCCCGGCACCGGCCCTGCCCGCCCGCTCCTCACCCTGGGGTGCGCGAGCAGGGCCGTCGGCGTGCCTCGGCCCCGCCCCCGGCGCCCCGACCTGGCGCCCCTGCCGTCCCGAACGGGGAAGCCGCGCCCCGGACGCCCTCGCGGCTGAACGCCCTCCTCCCCGGATCCCCCGAGAGGGCTGAGGACCGGCCCCTGGGGCTACCGCCTCCCGCGGAGTTCCCGGCGCGGGGTCCGGGGCGGAGCCCCGGGTCGGGTCGGGAAAGGGCGGCGGGGGCGGGACACCGGTCACCGCCGGCCCCTCCCGTCCACCAGATCGTTTCCGCTCCCCGCCTACGCCCATTAAGGGCGTCCTCGCAGACCAGCGGCCCTGGCCTCCCGCAAGCGGCGGTCGAAGGTCCGTACGCTGGAGCGCAAACTGTGGCCACAGCTCGATAACGGACCGGACAGAAGGGTTTTTCCGTCCGGTCTACGCGCGTTACGCTGCGGCGGAACCAGCGCCTGGTATGGGCGCTTGCACAAAGGAGTCACGTTCCATGCGCCGGGTGTCCCGTATCGCGGTTGCTGGTGTTGCTACCGCAGCCTTCGCTGTCACCGTTTCCGCTTGCGGAAGCTCGTCCACGTCGTCCTCCTCCAGTGACGACAAGAACCTCGGCCTCGCCCTCGCGTACGACGTCGGCGGCAAGGGCGACCAGTCCTTCAACGACGCCGCCACCGCGGGCATGGAGAAGGCCGACAAGGAGTTCGGCTACAAGTCGACCGCTGTCGAGCCGCAGGACGGCGAGTCCGACGCCGACAAGGTGCAGCGCCTGGAGAACCTCGCCAAGCAGGGTTACAACCCGGTGATCGGCGTCGGCTTCGCCTACGCGCCGGCCGTCAAGGAGGCCGCGGCCAAGTACCCGAAGACCACCTTCGGCATCGTGGACGACGAGCAGACCAAGGCCGACAACGTCGCGGACCTGGTCTTCTCCGAGGAGCAGGCCTCCTACCTGGCGGGCGTCGCCGCCGCCAAGGCGACCAAGTCCAACGTGGTCGGCTTCGTCGGCGGTGTGGACGTCCCCCTGATCCACAAGTTCGAGGCCGGCTACAAGCAGGGCGTCCAGGACACCAAGAAGGGCGTCACGGTCCGGTCGCAGTACCTGACCGAGACCGCGGCCGAGGGCGGCTTCTCCAGCCCCGACAAGGGCGAGAGCGCCGCCGAGGGCCAGATCGACGCCGGTGCCGACGTGGTCTACGCCGCCGCCGGCCTCTCCGGCCAGGGCGTCATCAAGGCCGCCAACGCCAACAAGGTGTGGGCGATCGGCGTCGACTCGGACCAGTACAAGCAGGACGCGCTGAAGGCGTACAAGGCCTCGATCCTCACCTCGGCCATGAAGAACGTCGAGGGCGCGGTCTACACGCTGGCCAAGTCGGTCGAGGACGGTAAGCCCGCCACCGGTGTGGTCCGTGGCGACCTCGCCAACGGCGGCGTGAGCCTGGCGAACTCCAACCCGACCTTCGCGGCCGACAAGGCGATCCAGGACGCCGTCAAGAAGGCCGAGGAAGGCATCAAGAACGGCACCATCAAGGTGAAGACCTCCTGATCGACCGCGACGACGTGTCGTAGGCCTGTCGAGACCTGGTGAGAACTGTCGAAGGCATGGCCAAGGAAGCGCTGTAATGACAGCGTTACGGCCGCGGAACGGGGTGCGGGGACGATGACTCCCCGCGCCCCGTTCGCGCGGCAGAATGCTCGGAACGGATCGAGACTCGATCGAGCGGTCGATCAAGATCGATCAGATCCGGGCACTATTTAAAGCAGGGGCGCTACGCGCGTAGAGTGACCCCTTTCCCGAGGAGAGTGCGCCATCGACGCGTCCAGCAGCCCTCCGCTCACCGCCCCGTCGACAGTCGCGGTAGAGCTCGCGGGCATCACCAAGCGATTCCCCGGTGTCGTCGCCAACCACGACATCCACCTGAGCGTCCGCAAGGGCACCGTGCACGCCCTCGTCGGCGAGAACGGCGCCGGCAAGTCGACCCTGATGAAGATCCTCTACGGCATGCAGAAGCCGGACGAGGGCACCATCGCGGTCGACGGCGAGCAGGTGGGCTTCTCCAGCCCCGCCGACGCCATCGCGCGCGGGATCGGCATGGTCCACCAGCACTTCATGCTCGCGGACAACCTGACCGTCCTGGAGAACGTGGTCCTGGGCAGCGAGAAGCTGCACGGCATCGGTGCCGGCGCCCGCCGCAGGATCGGGGAGATCTCCGACCGCTACGGCCTCGGCGTACGCCCCGACGCCCTGGTCGAGGACCTCGGCGTCGCCGACCGCCAGCGCGTGGAGATCCTCAAGGTCCTCTACCGCGGCGCCCGCACCCTCATCCTCGACGAGCCCACCGCCGTCCTGGTGCCGCAGGAGGTCGACGCGCTCTTCGCCAACCTGCGCGAGCTGAAGTCCGAGGGCCTCTCGGTCATCTTCATCTCCCACAAGCTCGGCGAGGTGCTGTCCGTCGCCGACGACATCACCGTCATCCGGCGCGGGACGACGGTCGGGACCGCGGTCCCGTCCGAGACCACCCCCCGCCAGCTCGCCGAGATGATGGTCGGCAGCGAACTGCCCACCCCGGAGACCGCCGAGTCCACGGTCACCGACAGGCCCGTCATCCGGGTCGAGAACCTCACCGTCTACGCCAGCGGCGGCGCCTCCCTCGGCGTCGAGTCCGAGCCCGTGGGCCCCGGCTCCATGGTGGAGGCGGCCGGCGAGGTGAAGAAGGTCCTCGACGACGTCACCTTCACCATCCACGCCGGTGAGGTCATGGGCATCGCCGGCGTCGAGGGCAACGGCCAGACGGAACTCATCGACGCCCTGATCGGCACCAAGAACGCCGACTCCGGCGCCATCGCCTTCCTCGGCGAGGACATCACCGCGTGGCCGACCCGCAGGCGCCGCGAGTCCGGAGTGGGCTACATCCCCGAGGACCGCCACCGCCAGGGCCTGCTCCTGGAGGCCCCCCTCTGGGAGAACCGCATCCTCGGCCATGTCACCGAGGCCCCCAACGCCAAGGGCTTCTGGCTCAACCCCAAGGGCGCGCAGGCCGACACCCGCAGGATCGTCGAGGAGTACGACGTCCGCACCCCCGGCATCGACGTCACCGCCGCCTCCCTCTCCGGCGGCAACCAGCAGAAGCTGATCGTCGGCCGCGAGATGAGCCACCACCCCAAGTTCCTGATCGCCGCCCACCCCACCCGCGGTGTGGACGTCGGCGCACAGGCCCAGATCTGGGACCGCATCCGCGAGGCCCGCCGCGAGGGCCTGGCCGTGCTGCTGATCTCCGCCGACCTGGACGAGCTGATCGGCCTGTCGGACACCCTCCGGGTGATCTACGACGGCAGGCTCGTCGCCGACGCCGATCCGGCGACCGTCACCCCCGAGGAACTCGGTTCGGCCATGACCGGCGCCGCGTCCGGGCACCTCGAGCACGTCGAAGAAGAAGCCGCCCCGGAGGACGAGGCCCGATGAAGAAGTTCGACAAGGAGCGCCTGCTCCTCGCGGTGGCCGGCCCGGTCATCGCGCTGGTCTCGGCGATCCTGCTGACGTCGATCGTGCTGATCGCCTCCGGCAAGAACCCGTTCGAGCCCTACCGGCTGATGCTGGAGCAGGCCGGGTTCTCCGACGTCCAGGTCCTGATCGTCAACCAGGCCTCGCTGTACTACATCGCCGCGCTCGCGGTCGCCCTCGGCTTCCGCATGAACCTGTTCAACATCGGCGTCGACGGCCAGTACCGCCTGGGCGCCATGATGACCGCGGTGGTCGGCGCGCACGTGGCGCTGCCGTCCTTCCTCCAGGTGCCGCTGCTGCTGCTGGTCGGCGCGTTCACCGGCGCCATGTGGGCGGGCATCGCGGGCGTCCTCAAGGTCACCCGGGGCGTCAGCGAGGTCGTCGCGACGATCATGCTGAACGCGATCGCGACCAGCCTCATCGGCTACCTCACCCTCCGCGAGAACTTCGGCGTCCTGGTCGGCGACAACGTCACCACCGGCGTCATGAAGGACTCCGGCTGGGTGCCCGGCATCGACCTCGGCCAGGACGTCGGCGAGATCTACGGCCTGGTCTTCCTCGCCGTCGCGCTCGGCATCGGCTACTGGACCGTCCTCAACCGCACCCGCTTCGGCTTCGACCTGCGCGCCACCGGCGAGTCGGAGACCGCCGCCGCGGCCTCCGGTGTCAACGCCAAGCGCATGGTCCTCACCGCGATGCTGATCTCCGGCGCCGTCGCCGGCATCTCCGGCCTGCCGCTGCTGCTCGGCGACGCCCACACCTACAGCCTCAGCTTCCCGGCCGGCCTCGGCTTCACCGCCATCGGCATCGCCCTGCTCGGCCGCAACAACCCCGGCGGCATCGCGCTGGCGGCCCTCCTGTGGGCCTTCCTCGACAAGACGTCCCCCGCCCTCGACTACGCCTCCCCGGTGGCGTACGAGAAGGAGATCGCCACGATCATGCAGGGCCTGATCGTCTTCGCGGTCGTCATCTCCTACGAGGCCGTACGCCAGTGGGGTCTGCGCCGCCAGCAGAAGCTGGTCGGCGCCGAGCTGGCCGCGGCCGCCAACAACAACGCCAAGAAGGAGGTGGCGGCCTGATGTCCACCGCGACCATCGCCAAGCCGCAGGCGAAGCAGCCCGGCAAGGGCGGCCGCCGCATGTCTCTCCCGGTACTCCTGCTGATCATCGCGGGCGTGCTGGTCCTCACCTCGGTCGTCCGCCTGATCTCCGGCGCCGACGGCATCACCTCGACCGGCCAGATGTCCACCGCGCTGCGCCTGGCCGTGCCGATCGGTCTCGCCGGCCTCGGCGGTCTGTGGGCCGAGCGGGCGGGCGTCGTCAACATCGGCCTCGAGGGCATGATGATCCTCGGCACCTGGTTCGGCGCCTGGGCCGGCTACCAGTGGGGTCCGTGGACCGGTGTCGCCTTCGGCATCATCGGCGGCGCGCTCGGCGCCGTCCTGCACGCCGTCGCCACCGTGACGTTCAACGTCAACCACATCGTCTCCGGTGTGGCACTGAACATCCTGGCCCTGGGCACCACCCGGTACCTGTCGAAGTTCACCTTCGAGGGCGTCCCGCAGGGCTCCTCCAAGCAGTCCCCGCCGATCGAGTCGCTGGGCACCTTCGACATCCCAGGTCTGTCCGGCTGGCTGGAGACCCTGAACGACAAGCACTGGTTCCTGGTCTCCGACATCGCGGGCCTGGTCGGCGGTCTGGTCACCAACCTGTCCCCGCTGACCGTCGTCGCGGTCGCCCTCGTCCCCGCCACGTGGTGGGTGCTCTGGCGGACCGCCTTCGGCCTGCGCCTGCGCTCCTGCGGCGAGAACCCGGTGGCCGCGGAGTCCCTCGGCGTCAACGTCTACAAGTACAAGTACATCGCCGTGATCATCTCGGGCGGTTTCGCCGGCCTCGGCGGCGCCTTCCTGTCGATCGTCGCCTCGAACGTGTACCTCGACGGCCAGACCGCGGGCCGCGGCTACATCGGCCTCGCGGCGATGATCTTCGGCAACTGGATGCCGGGCGGCCTCGCCCTCGGCGCGGGCCTGTTCGGCTACACCGACAGCCTCAACCTGCGCGGCGGCACCACCAACGTGCACGCCCTCATCCTGCTCCTCGCGATCCTGCTGGTGTTCGGAGCGGCCTACCTGGCCTGGCGGAAGAAGTACGTCCCCGCCGTCGTCACCCTGGTGATCTCGGCCGCGATGTTCCTCTGGTACACCAGCGTGGACGAGGTCCCGCGCCAGGTCGTCTCCGCGGCCCCGTACCTCGTGACCCTGCTGGTGCTGTCGCTCTCCGCGCAACGCCTGCGCATGCCGAAGGCCGACGGGCTGCCCTACCGCAAGGGGCAGGGCAAGTGACCCCGGCCGCCGCCACCGTCGACTGGGACGCCCTGCGCGACCTGGCCCGCGAGGCCATGCGCCACGCGTACGCCCCGTACTCGGGCTACCCGGTCGGCGTGGCGGCCCTGGTCGACGACGGTCGTACCGTCTCCGGCTGCAACGTGGAGAACGCCTCCTACGGCATCGGCCTGTGCGCCGAGTGCGGTCTCGTCTCGGAGCTCCAGCGCACCGGCGGCGGTCGGCTCACGCACTTCACCTGCGTGGACGGCCGGGGCGAGATCCTCGTCCCGTGCGGCCGCTGCCGCCAGCTGCTGTACGAGTTCGGCGGCCCGGAGCTGCTGCTGGAGACGCCGGCCGGGATCCTGCCGCTGGCGGAGATGCTCCCGCAGGCCTTCGGCCCGGACCACCTCACCAAGTGACTCCCGTGCGGCCCCTCCGACCCGCGTGAACCGGGCGGAGGGGCCGCACATCTTCGCGCACCGTCTTCCGCACCTCGGAAGTTTCTGGACCTCGGAAGGAAAGCCATGGCCATGGACGCCATCTCCGTCATCCGCACCAAGCGGGACCGCGGTGAACTCAGTGACGAACAGATCGACTGGGTCATCGACGCGTACACCCGTGGTGAGGTCGCCGACGAGCAGATGTCCTCGCTCGCCATGGCGATCCTGCTCAACGGCATGAACCGCCGCGAGATCGCCCGCTGGACGGCCGCGATGATCGCCTCCGGCGAGCGGATGGACTTCTCGTCCCTGTCCCGCCCGACCGCCGACAAGCACTCCACGGGCGGTGTCGGCGACAAGATCACCCTCCCGCTGGCCCCCCTGGTGGCCGCCTGCGGCGCGGCGGTCCCGCAGCTCTCGGGCCGCGGCCTCGGCCACACCGGCGGCACCCTGGACAAGCTGGAGTCGATCCCCGGCTGGCGCGCCCTCCTCTCCAACGAGGAGATGCTGCACGTCCTCGACACCACCGGCGCCGTGATCTGTGCGGCGGGCGACGGCCTGGCCCCCGCCGACAAGAAGCTCTACGCCCTGCGCGACGTCACCGGCACGGTCGAGGCGATCCCCCTGATCGCGTCCTCGATCATGTCGAAGAAGATCGCCGAGGGCACGGGCTCGCTGGTCCTGGACGTGAAGGTCGGCACCGGCGCCTTCATGAAGACCATCGAGGACGCGCGCGAACTGGCCTCCACGATGGTGGGCCTCGGCACCGACCACGGCGTCCGGACGGTCGCCCTCCTCACCGACATGTCCACCCCTCTCGGTCTCACCGCGGGCAACGCCCTGGAGGTCCGCGAGTCGGTCGAGGTGCTCGCGGGCGGCGGCCCGGCCGACGTCGTCGAACTCACCCTCGCCCTGGCCCGCGAGATGCTGGACGCGGCCGGTGTGAAGGACGCCGACCCGGCGAAGGCCCTCGCCGACGGCTCCGCGATGGACGCCTGGCGCCGCATGATCACCGCGCAGGGCGGCGACCCCGACGCCCCCCTCCCCACCGCGCGCGAACAGCACGTCGTCAAGGCCCCGGCCACCGGCGTCCTCACCCGCCTGGACGCCTACGGCATCGGAGTCGCCGCCTGGCGCCTGGGCGCGGGCCGCGCCCGCAAGGAGGACCCGGTCCAGGCGGGCGCCGGCATCGAACTCCACGCCAAGCCCGGCTCCACGGTCACCGAGGGCCAGCCCCTTCTCACCCTGCACACCGACACCCCCGAGCGCTTCTCCTACGCCCTGGAATCGGTGGCGGGCTCCTACGACATCGCGGCCCCGGGCACGGAGTACGAGGCGGCGCCGGTGGTGCGGGAGCGCATCGCGTAGCCGTCCGTCCCGGGTCCCCCGTGGGGGAGTGCGGGCATGTGGCCGTTCAGGCCGAGGCGGGAGTCGGGGGCGGCAGCCCCATGGACGGGAAGGGATGGGGCGGCGGGGCCGGGAGAAGACCGGGCCGCCCCGTCCCTCAGCCCAGCCCGCCGTCCTCGCCGAAGGCGACCGCCGCGAACCGCTCCCCCATCAGCCGATGGGTCGCCGCGTCCGGATGCAGCTGATCGGGCAGCGGCAGCCTGTCCCCATCAGCCTCGCCGTACAGTTTCCGCCCGTCGAGGTAGTGCAGGTGCGGGTCGTCGGCGGCCCGCTGAGCGACGATCCGCGCCAGCTCCTCGCGGATCACCCGCAGGGTCAGCTTCCCGCCGGCCACCTCGGCCGCGTCCCCCATCGGCACGAACCGCAACACCCCCTCCTCCAGGCCCCGCAGATCCGGCGCGCTGGGTCCGGGGGTGTCCTCGTGCATGGGGCACAGGATGGGTGACACGACGAGCAGCGGCGTGGCGGGGTGGCCCTCCCGCACGGTGTCGAGGAACCCGTGCACCGCGGGTCCGAAGGCCCGCAGCCGCATCAGATCCATATTGACGAGGTTGATCCCGATCTTGACGCTGATCAGGTCGGCCGGGGTGTCCCGCAGCACCCGCGCGACGAACGGATCGAGCAGGGCGCTGCCGCCCAGCCCCAGATTGACCAGCTCCACCCCGCCGATCCCGGCGGCGACCGCGGGCCAGATCCCGGTCGGGCCGGCCGTGTCCGACCCATGGCTGATGGAGCTGCCGTGGTGCACCCAGACCCGACGCCCCGGAGCGCCCGCGGGCTCCACGGGCGCGTCGGTGCGCAGCGCGACCAGCTCGGTGGTCTCGTTGTGCGGCAACCAGATCTCGACGTCCTTCACACCCTCGGGGAGACCGGTGAACCGGAGGGTGCCGGGCCGGCCGGGCCGTCGCTCGGAGGTTCCCGCCGTCATGTCGATGGTCAGGACGTGCCCTGCCGCGACGGTGCCCTGCCCGGCGAGGCGTCCGTCGACGACCAGGTCGTAGAGCCCGTCCGGCCGGGTGGGGGCGCCCACGTACTGCCGCTTGGTGGGGAGGGTGTCCAGTTCGACGGCGGTGGCACGGGTACGGAAGGCCAGCCGGACGCCGGACGGCTGGGACTCGGCCATGGCCAGCTGTGCGTCGGCGCACTGGGCGCGGGCCCAGGCGGGCAGTCGGTGCGGCAGCAGACCGTGCTCGGTGCGCTCGGTCTCCAGGGCCCCGCGCAGGAGGTCGGCGGTGAGGGGGGTGGTGGTCCAGTGGATCTCGGCAGACATCGCTTCACCCTGCGTTTCGACGGTTCGTGACGGCGGTCGTGCCCTGGGCCGTGCCCGCTCCGACGGCCGCTTCCGCCAGGGGCCAGCTCCGCAGGAGCGCGTCGAGGGCGTCCAGGACGCGGGACCAGGACTCCTGGGAGGTGGGGGCGCTGTGGCTGAAGCCGCCGGCCTGTTCGAGGCTGACGTATCCGTGGAAGACGCTGCCGAGCAGGCGTACGGCGTGGGTCTGGTCCGGTTCGGCGAGGTCGTAGCCCCGCAGGATGGCCCGGGTCATCTGGGAGTGCCGTGCCCCCGCGCTGGCCGCGGCCGCTTCCGGGGTGAGCCGGAACTGGGCCGCGGCGTAGCGGCCGGGGTGCTCGTGGGCGTAGTCGCGGTAGACGTCGGCGAGGGCGGTGAGGGCGTCCTTGCCGGAGCGGCCGGCCAGCGCGGCGGAGCCCCGGTCGGCCAGCTCCTCCAGGGCGAGCAGCGCGATCCGCGTCTTCAGGTCGTGCGAGTTCCTCACGTGCGAGTACAGGCTCGCGACCTTGACGTCGAACCGGCGGGCCAGCGCCGAGACGGTCACCTGGTCGAAGCCGACCTCGTCGGCCATGTCCGCGCCCGCCCGGGTCAGCCGCTCGGGGGTCAGGCCTGCGCGCACCATGACAGTCCTCCGTGTCCTCTCGCCAGGCAGCAGACGCCAGTGTGCATTTGCCTAAAGGCTTTAGGCAAATGGGCGCGTGACTCACCGACGCGGCGACGATGAGTTACGCGAACCCCGCCGGTCTACCCCTCGTGGACGCGACGACACCCCCCGTACTCACCCTGACCGGCCCCCTCACCCGCGACCGGGTGGGGGGACTCTGCGACGACCTGCGAAGACTGCTGGAGGGCGCCGGGGGCGCGGTGGTCGTCTGCGATGCGGCGCGGCTCGGGACACCGGGGCTGACGGCCGTCGATCTGCTGGCCCGGCTCCGGCTGACCGCCGGCCGGGGCGGCGGACACATACGCCTGCGCGCCCCCGACCCGGCGCTACTGGCCCTGCTCGACCTGGTCGGGCTCCGCTTCGAGGTGGAGGGGAACCCCGAACAGCGGGAACCATCGCTCGGTGTCGAGGAAGAAGTGGAATCCGGTGAGGCGGCCGTCTGAGATCTCCAGCACCTGCACCGCCCAGGGCATGTGACCGCCGTTCTCCGGGTCCGGCTTGTACTGCGCGAAACCCGGCAGACCGTTGACCTGGACCGGCAACAGACGCGAACCCTCGCAGGCCGAGCCGAACGTGGTCATGAAGCCCGCGATGTCGTCGTGGCCGGTGAGCCACAGGTCGAACGGCGGCATCGTCATGACGGCGTCCTCGTGCAGGAGCGCCGTCAGCGCCGACATGTCGTACCCCTCGAAGGCCGCCACATAGCGCTCCAGGAGCTTCTGCTGCTCCTCGTCCAGCGGATCGGAGACGGCCGCGTCCGCGCCGGAGTCGGCGCGCTCCGCCAGGGTCGCGCGAGCCCGCTGGAGAGCGCTGTTCACCGAGGCGACCGAGGTCTCCAGCAGCTCGGCGACCTCGCTCGCCCGCCATGCCAGCACTTCGCGCAGGATCAGCACGGCCCGCTGCTTGGGCGGCAGTTGCTGGAGCGCGGCCATGAACGCCAGCCGCACCGACTCCTTGGCGACGGCCGCCTCCGCCGGGTCCTCCACCGTGGGCAGCACGCGCGCGTCGGGCATGGGCTCCAGCCAGGTGTTGTCAGGGCGGGGGGAGAGCGCCGCCCTGGCGAGCGGGGTGGACTCGGAGAGGTCCATCGGACGGGCGCGCTTGTTGCCCGCGTTCAGCATGTCCAGGCAGACGTTGGTCGCGATGCGGTAGAGCCAGGACCGCAGGCTGGAACGGCCCTCGAACCGGTCGTAGCTCCGCCAGGCGCGCACCAGGGTGTCCTGCACCGCGTCCTCCGCCTCGAAGGAGGATCCGAGCATGCGGTAGCAGTACCCCGTCAGCTCGACCCGGTGCTTCTCCAGCCTGGCGTCGAGGTCTTCCCTCGTCGCCGTACTGTCGCTCATCGTCGTCCACCCACCCCTGTGGCCGTTCTGTCACGCGTCTGTGCGCCCCAGTACTTCGGAAGCTACCGCAGCCCACTGACAATGGCCCCCCGAGTCGGTGAAACCGCAGGTGGGAAAAGGGCGGTGAGGTGCCCCCGACAGGAGTGGTGAGGCGCCCCGGAGGGGCGGTCGGGGAGGTGGGACCTCAGTGCGCGGCGACCAGCGGCCGCCGGCGCGCCGCCCGCGTCCCGAACACCGTGATCGTCACGACGCCGAGCACCGCCAGGACGCCCACACCGACCGTCGCGGCCCAGCCGCCCGCGTGGAACGCCGTCGCGCCCACCGTGCTGCCCGCGCTGGCGCCGATGTAGTACGCGGACTGGTAGAGCGCCGAGGCCTGCGCGCGGCCGGTCGTCGCCGTCCTGCTGACCGCCGAGGACGCCACCGCGTGCCCCGCGAAGAAGCCCGCCGTGATCAGCACCAGGCCCAGCAGGACCAGGGGGAGCGAGTCGGCGAGGGAGACCAGCAGACCCGTGGCCGTGGTGCCGCCCGCCAGATACAGGGCCCCGCGCCGGCCCAGGCGGCCCACCAGCCGGCCCGCGGTCGACGCGGACACCGTGCCCACCAGGTAGACCAGGAAGATCGAGCCGACGATGCCCTGCGGCAGCGAGAACGGCGCCTCGGTCAGCCGGTAGCCGATCACCGTGTACACGCCGCCGAAGACGGTCATGAACAGCGCGCCGATCGCGTACAGGCGGCACAGCAGCGGGTCGGCCAGGTGATCGCGGACCGTACGGGCCAGCACCCGCGGACGCAGGGAACCGGGCGTGAAGTGCCGCGGCGCCGGCAGCAGCAGACGGAACGCGACCGCGCAGGCCACCGCCACCGCGCCGATCACACCGACCGCGACCCGCCAGCCCCACTCCTGCGCGACCCAGCCGGTGATGACCCGGCCGCTCATCCCGCCGACGCTGTTGCCCGCCACGAACAGGCCGATCGCCGTGACCAGCGCCCGCGGCCGGACCTCCTCCGCGAGATAGGCCGTGGCGGACGCCGGCAGACCGGCCAGCGCCGCGCCCTGTAGACCCCGCAGCACCACCAGGGAGCCCAGCGACGGCGCGAAGGGGACCAGCACCCCCACGCCCACCGCGACCGCCAGCGAGCCGGTCATCACCGCACGGCGGCCGTAACGCTCCGACAGGGCGCTCATCGGCAGCACGAACAGGGCCAGCCCACCGGTCGCCGCCGCCACCGTCCAGCTCGCGTCGCTCGCCGCGACGCCGAACTCGCCGGAGATCAGCGGCAGCAGCGCCTGCGTGGAGTACAGCAGGGCGAAGGTCGCCACCCCCGCCAGGAAGAGCGCGAAGCTCATCCGGCGGTAACCGGGACCGCCCGGAGCCATCAGGGAGTCGGAGGAGGAGGGGGAGGCGGCGACGGGAGCGGTCGGGACGGCGCCCACGGTGGTGGACGCCCCGGTACTTGCGGGAGACATGCCTCGAACCTAGGGACCGCCCCGCTCATCCGTCCAATGCATGGAATCGCCATAATCGTTCCCATGGCGCATCAGCACAGGTCACAGGGGAAGCTGTCACCGTCCGGTGACACAGAAGACATCGTCACACTGCTCGCACCGCGGCTCGCGTACTTCGCCGGCGTCGCCCGCACCGAGCACGTCACGCGGGCCGCCCAGGAGATGCAGGTCCCGCAGTCGACCCTGTCGCGGGCCATGGTCCGCCTCGAACAGGACCTGGGCGTCGACCTCTTCGCCCGCCGCGGCCGCACCGTCTCCCTCACCCCCGCCGGCCGCACCTTCCTCACCTCCGTCGAACGCGCCCTCGCCGAGGTCGAGCGCGCCGCCGACGAGGTGCGCGCCGACGCCGACGCGGCCACCGGCAAGGTCGCCTTCGGCTTCCTGCACACCATGGGCGCCGAGACCGTCCCCGGCCTGATCCACGCCTTCCGCGCCGACCACCCCCGCGTCCGCTTCAGCCTCGTCCAGAACTACGGCGAAGCCATGCTGGAGCGGCTGCGCACGGGCGAACTCGACCTGTGCCTGACCTCTCCCGTCCCGGACGCCCCCGACCTCGTCGGCCGCCGCCTCGACGAACAGAAACTGCGCCTGGTGGTCCCCGCCGACCACCGGCTCGCCGCCCGTCGGCGCGTCCGCCTCGCCGAGGCCGCCGAGGAGACCTTCGTGACCCTGGAACCCGGCTACGGCCTGCGGCGCATCACCGACGACCTCTGCCAGGAGGCCGGCTTCCGGCCGCGGATCGCCTTCGAGGGCGAGGAGGCGGAAACGCTGCGCGGTCTGGTCGCCGCGGGCCTCGGCGTGGCCCTGCTCCCGCCCCCCGCCGTCCCCCGTCCGGGCGTGGTCGAACTGACGGTGACGGCGCCGCGGGCGGCCCGCGAGATCGGCGTCGCCTGGCTGGACGGCCACCCGGACACACCCCCGGTGGCGGCCTTCAAGAAGTTCCTGCTGTCGAAGAGGGGCAATCTGCTGCCGTGAGGAGCGGGACCGCCGCGCGGCCGCGCGCCTCCGGGCGCTCCCCCGGCCCGGCCGCCTACCGCCGCAACGACCGCCCGAACCCCGAAGCCAACGGCATCCGCAACCCCAGGGGCGGCGGAGCGGCGAACGCGTCCTCGACCGGCCGCGAGAACACCTTGCCGAACAGCGCCCCCATCACGAAGTCCTCGCACAGGCACAGCACTTCGGCCCGATGCTGGTGCAACCCGTGCCCGTCGGAGTGCACTTCGAACCGGCACACGTCCCGGTTGGCCTTCTTGGCCCGCGCCGCCAGCCGGAACGACAGCTCCGGATCGGTCCGTTCGTCATTGGTGCCGTGCACGAGCAGCACCCGCCGCCCCACCAGCTGCTTCACCGGTTCGGGCGGCACCGCCGCCTCCTCCTCCGGCAGCCAGGGGGCGACCGCCAGAACGGAGTTGACGGCGTCGTGGCCGCCCGCGCGCAGTGCAGCCCGCCCGCCCATGTCGACGCCGACCAGACACACGGGAACGTCCCCGTAGCGCCGTACGATCTCGTCGGCGGCCCAGGAGGCGTCGGCGGCCGGGTGGGCCTCGCCGCCGTTCCAGCCGCGGTAGCGGTACCGCACGGCATGCACCGCCAGGCCCTCCGGCCGCCCGGCGCGCGCGAGTACGCGCCCGAGACCACGGACGGCGGCGCTTCGCCACAGCAGGGAGGGTCTGCGGTCGGAGACCTCCTCGCCGCCGGGGAGCAGCAGCACCACCCCGTTCACCGCCCGCGG
The DNA here is from genome assembly GCF_042870975.1 of Streptomyces sp. NPDC006259. Lineage (NCBI taxonomy): Bacteria > Bacillati > Actinomycetota > Actinomycetes > Kitasatosporales > Streptomycetaceae > Streptomyces > Streptomyces sp. NPDC006259. Next base: position 405,743 of record NZ_JBIAHY010000004.1, read on the forward strand.
CTCCGGACCGATGACCCTCTCCAGCCTGGCCGACCGAAGCGGCGTCGCTTGCTGTCCCATGACAGAACAGTGTCAGAAGCGTCGGTGTACTCCACCCGGCCGTGCGGTCACCGTTGCGTATCGACCGAGTGGCCCGCCGAGCGATCTACGCGCGTAGGAGTTACAGTGCCGAAATGACGAGCCAGAGCATCCAGAAGGGCGCCGCCCCCAGCCCGGAGCAGATCCTCCGGGCGCCCAAGGTTCTGCTGCACGACCATCTCGACGGCGGGCTGCGGCCCGGCACGATCGTCGACCTGGCCCGGGACGCCGGGTACACCCGCCTCCCCGAGACCGACCCCGACAAGCTCGGGCTCTGGTTCCGGGAGGCCGCCGACTCCGGTTCCCTGGAACGGTACTTGGAGACCTTCTCGCACACCGTCGGCGTCATGCAGACGCGCGAGGCGCTGGTGCGGGTCGCCCGCGAGTGCGCCGAGGACCTGGCCGAGGACGGTGTCGTCTACGCCGAGGTGCGGTACGCGCCCGAACAGCACCTCGACGGCGGACTCACCCTCGAGGAGGTCGTCGAGGCCGTCAACGAGGGCTTCCGGGAGGGCGAGCGGCTGGCCCGCGCGAACGGCCACCGGATCCGCGTCGGCGCCCTGCTCACCGCGATGCGGCACGCCGCCCGCGCGCTGGAGATCGCCGAACTCGCCAACCGCCACCGCGACCTGGGCGTGGTCGGCTTCGACATCGCCGGCGCCGAGGCGGGCTATCCGCCCACCCGCCATCTCGACGCCTTCGAGTACCTCAAGCGCGAGAACAACCACTTCACCATCCACGCCGGCGAGGCCTTCGGCCTGCCGTCCATCTGGCAGGCCCTCCAGTGGTGCGGCGCCGACCGGCTCGGCCACGGCGTCCGCATCATCGACGACATCGAGATCGCCGAGGACGGTTCGGTGAAGCTCGGGCGCCTCGCCTCGTACGTCCGCGACAAGCGCATCCCGCTGGAGCTGTGCCCCAGCTCCAACCTCCAGACCGGGGCGGCCACGTCGTACGCCGAGCATCCGATCGGACTGCTGCGGCGGCTGCACTTCCGGGCCACGGTGAACACCGACAACCGGCTGATGTCCGGTACCAGCATGAGCCGGGAATTCGAGCACCTTGTCGAAGCGTTCGCTTATACGCTCGACGATCTGCAATGGTTCTCTGTCAATGCTATGAAGTCAGCATTCATTCCTTTCGATGAACGACTTGCCATGATCAATGACGTGATCAAGCCGGGCTACGCGGAACTGAAGTCCGAATGGCTGTTCCAGCAGGCCGCCTCCACCAGGGGTTCTGTCGGCGAAGAGGGCTGAACGCCCGACAATTCGGGGCTTCGGAAGCGGACGGGTCTTCACGATCCGTCCGCATTTCGATGTTTGCGGTGACCGGCGTTCCGTGTTTACGGTCATGGACCGCTCAGTTCCCCGTATTCGAGGACGCATTCATCATGAAGCAGTCTGCTGTCAAGACCCTCGGTGTCGCCGCCCTCGGCGCCGCCTTCGCCGCCGCCGGTGCGGGCGCCGCCAACGCCGCCCCGGCCGTCCCGGACGCCGCCCAGACGCTGGACGGTGTCACCAGGACCCTGCCGGCGGAGAACGTCGCCCAGGCACTGCCGGGCGCCGGAGACGCCCTGGCGCAGGCCCAGCCGGCGGTCGGCGCGGGTCTGGCCGCCGTCCAGCCGGTCGTCGGGCAACTGCTCGCCGAAGGCCCCACCGCCCCCGTCGCGGGTCTGCTCGGCGGCCTGCCGCTGCAGGGCCTGCCCACGCACGGGCTGCCGGTGAACGGCCTCCCGATCGGCTGAACCAGCCCTGCCCGCACGCCGTTGGGGCGCGCCCTTTCCTCCGGGCGCGCCCCAACGGCGTGCGCGCGTTCACCAGGCCGTGCGGGCCTTGCCCTCGGAGGGTAGGAAGATCCACAGGGCTAGGTAGAGCAGGAACTGCGGGCCCGGCAGGAGGCAGGACAGCAGGAAGATCACCCGCATGGTCGTGGCGGACGTACCGAAGCGGCGGGCCAGCGCGGCGCACACTCCGCCGATCATGCGGCCGTTGGTCGGTCGGACGAGGCTGCTGGACATCTGCGGCTCCTTCGAGCGTCGGTCCGGGGCGGCCCCTGGTCGGCTGCCCCCTCTGACGACCACGCTACGGAGACGAAGCGGATGAAACGTCGCTCTACGGGGCGATCCCGACCCTGGGAATCGTCGGGGTCAGACCCTGAGCCGGCTCCTCCGGGTCCACCGTACGGGGCTCCCGCCGCTCGCCGCGGTGACGCAGCCAGGCCCGTGCCGCCGGGACGAGCGCGGAGTGCGCGAAAGCCACGCCCGCCGCGTTCAGAAGCACCGAGTCGATGTCGACCACGCGGCCGGGGACGCCCGTCTGGAGCAGGGCGATCGCCAGGGACAGCAGGGCGCCCGCGGTGACCGTGCGGACCAGCGAGGCCAGCGGCGAGGCGCTCAGTCTGCCGTGGGCCAGGGGAAGGAGGACCCCCAGGGGGGCCAGCAGGGCGAGGTCCTCGCCGATGCGGCGGGCCGCCTGCGGCCAGCCCAGTCTCAGGTCCGCGCGGATGCCGGCGAGGGGATGCGCGTTGGTGGGCATCACCCAGGGCACGTCCAGTGGACGCAGCGTGAGCCAGGCCACGAACACCAGATGTGCGACCAGGAGGACACTCCCGGCCGCACGGACGCGGATCACGGCGCTGCCGCCGATGCCTTGACGCTGCACGCTCCCCTAGACGCCGGGGGCGGCGGGATCGGTTCCGGGGTGAGCCGGGGTGAGAGGGGAGGCGTGCGTCACGCCCTGCGTCAGTTGTCCGTGACGTCCGTCGACGGCGGTTCCGCCGAGCCCGGCCGGGAGCGGACCTCGTCGGTGCACTCGTAACGGCGCGGCCGTTCGGGCACCGGGCCGCCCAGGACCACCGAGCCGTCGCCCTCCGCAGCCGCCGAGTCCGAGAAGGTGCAGACCAGTTGGGCCAGCGCGTACGACGTGAGGCCGCCGGGGGAGGCGCTCAGGCGCAGGGTGTCGTCGGGGTCCTTGGGGGCCGGGCCGCTCACCTTGATGTCGCCGCGTACGTCGGTGGTGTAGCCGGCCTCCTTCTCGGCGGCGGACGGGGACTCGGCCAGTTCGTCCAGGAGGCCCTGGGCCACCAGGACGCGGCGCGCGGAGTCGACCGTACCCTCGGGAACCCGTACGGCGCGGTCCACGGCCACCAGGGACGAGCCGCACAGCAGGAAGACCTGGACCGCGACGCCCCTCGGGCTCTGGGTCGCCGCCCCCGGCTCGGCGAGGGAGCAGCGCACCCGGGACGGTGCGGGGCCGAAGTCGGTCGGTACCTCCGTGGCGCGGATCCCGCAGCCGGTGAGCAGTCCGGCGAGCAGGGGAAGGGCGAGCAGACGGCGTGCACGGCCCCGCTTCATGAGGCGTCCCCCTTGTCCTTCTCGGACTGTTCCGCCAGTTCGGACGCGTCCCGCGGCAGGTGCAGGGTGAACACCGCCCCACCGTCGGGAGAGTTGGCGGCGGTGATCCTGCCGCCGTGGATGTGGGCGTTCTCCAGGGCGATGGAGAGGCCCAGGCCGCTGCCCTCGGAGCGGGGGCGGGAGGCGCTCGCCTTGTAGAAGCGGTCGAAGACGTGCGGGAGGACGTCCTCGGGGATGCCGGGGCCGTGGTCGCGGACGGCGATGACCACCTCGTCGGCCGACTCGCGGATCGAGACGCGGACCGGCGAGCCGCCGTGCTTGAGCGCGTTGCCGATCAGGTTGGCCATGATCACGTCCAGGCGGCGCGGGTCGAGGCGGGCGTGGATGCCGCGGTCGGAGTCCAGCTCGACCGCGTCGAGCCAGGCGCGGGCGTCGATGCAGTGGGTGATCTGGTCGGCGACCTCGACGTCGTCCAGGACCAGGCGGGCCGTCCCGGCGTCGAAGCGGGTGACCTCCATCAGGTTCTCGACGAGGTCGCCGAGCCGCCGGGTCTCGCTGACGACGAGGCGGACCGCCGGTTCGATCATCGGGTCGATGCTGCCCGACTCCGCGTCCAGTTCCTCCTCCAGCACCTCGGTGACGGCGGTGATCGCGGTGAGGGGGGTGCGCAGTTCGTGGCTCATGTCCGCCACGAAGCGGCGGGACGCGTCGTCGCGGCCCGCCATGTCCGCGACCCGCTTCTCCAGGGCCTCGGCCGTCCTGTTGAACGTGCGGGCGAGATCGGCCAGTTCGTCCGTCCCCGACACCTGGAGCCGCGTGTCCAGCTTGCCCTCGCCGAGACTCCGGGCGGCCACCCCCAGGCGGTGCACCGGCTTCAGCACGGTCGTGGCGGCCGCCTGCGCGAGCAGCGCGGCGCCGATCAGCGCGAGGCCCGTGGCGATCCCCAGCGACCAGGCGAGGGAGTTGAGGTCCTTCGCCTCCGGTTCGAGCGACTTGCGCATGTACCCGGTCGGGCCGCCGCCGATCACCTTCGTCCCGGCCACCAGGTACGGCGTGCCGTGGTCGACGACCCGCTGCCAGTACAGGTGGTACGGGGACCGGTTGCCGGAGGCGGTGTCCTGTTCCTTGTTGACCGCCGTGCGCAGGGACTCGGGCACGTCGTCCAGGGAGAAGCCGTTGAGACCACCGGAGTTGCCGTACACGGTGGTGCCGACGGAGTCGGCGCCCACGAGCAGCACGCTGAAGCGCTGACTGCTGTTCGCCATCTGCCCGGCCGTGTGCTGGAGTTCGTCCTGCGAGGGATGCTCGGGCAAGGAGCCAGCCCGGTTCTGCATCTCCTGTTCGAAGTCCCGCAGCACCGCGCCCTGGGTGCGGGTGAGGACCGCCTCGCGGTTGAGCCAGTACGCGATCCCCGACGCGGACACCGCGGCGGTCAGCGCCACCGCCCCGAAGACCACGACGAGCCGCAGCCGCAGGCTGGTGAAACGCAGCCGTGAGAGATGTCCCCTGCGCGCCGCGGACAGGCCGCGACCCTCCTGTTGCCCTTGCGTCACTGAGGCGTGTCCAGGCGGTAGCCGACGCCGCGCACGGTACGGATGAGCGTGGGGGAGGACGGGATGTCCTCGACCTTGGCGCGCAGACGCTGGACACACGCGTCCACCAGCCGGGAGTCACCCAGGTAGTCGTGCTCCCAGACCAGCCGCAGCAACTGCTGCCGGGACAGGGCCTGGCCCGGGCGCCGGCTCAGCTCCAGCAGCAGCCGCAGCTCGGTCGGGGTGAGCTGGAGGTCCTCACCGTTCTTCGTCACCGTCATCGCGGCGCGGTCGATGACGAGGCTGCCGAAGGCCGCGGCGTCGTTCGACTCGCGCTCCCCGCGCCGCAGCACGGCCCGGATCCGGGCGTCCAGCACCCGCCCCTGCACCGGCTTGACGACGTAGTCGTCGGCGCCGGACTCCAGGCCGACCACCACGTCGATGTCGTCGTTGCGCGCGGTGAGGAGAATGATCGGCAGCTGGTCGGTGCGCCGGATACGACGGCACACCTCGAACCCGTCGATGCCGGGCAGCATCACGTCCAGCACGATCAGATCCGGCCGCTGCTCGCGCAGCAGCTTCAGACCGTCCTCACCGCTCGCAGCGGTCGCCACCCGGTGTCCCTGGCGCGTCAGTGAGAGCTCCAGGGCCGTACGGATGGCGTCGTCGTCCTCGATCAGCAACAGGGAAGGCACGGCCTCATTCTGGCCCATGGAGGGCCTGTCGTTCGACCCGTGGGTCCGGTCTCCGGCACCAGAGGTGTGTGGTTTCCGTGGCGGACACCGTGAGCAGGGGCCGGCAGGCGTCCGGTGAACGCCGGTGCGAAGGCCCGGTCCCGGACCGGTCGGCACCCCGCGGACCCGTCCGTCGGGTGGGTTCACCGCGTCCTCGCGGGGGCGCGGAGCGCGGTGTCCGGCCAGGTCGCGGGGGCCGGGCCGGCCCTCGCCGCCCGGCCGAGGACGGCCGGCCGACCCGTGCGGCGGTCCACGGAGGGAAGCCGACGGAAGCCAAGGAAGGCCAAGGAAAGCCGAGGGAGGCGCAGGGCCGCGGAGGAGCGCACCGTTCTCGTCGCGGCCGCCCGGATCGGGGCCGTCGTCGGCCGGGTGGGCGGCCGCGGAGGTTCGGGGAGATCGCGGCAGGCGGGATGCGCGCGGTCCGGTGGACGCCGGCAACGGCCGGGCACCCAGGTCCGCCCCGCGGCCCGGCAGTGTTCTCTCACGGCGCGGGCCCAGGACGCGCGGCCGGGTGTAAGTCACCACGGCGCGGTCGGCGCCTCGATGCCCTGACGGAGGCCGGTACGGCCGCGAGCCCCCGGCGCCGCTGCCCGCCCGGCCCCCCTGCGGGCAGCGGCGCCGGCGTGACGGGGTCGACGTACGCGGCCCGGTTCGGCGTTTCGCGCGAGGTGGGACAGCACGGCTACCGGCAACGCCTGTGAACCGTCTGTGGTGTCGCCGTCACGGGCCCCTGTGACAGGTCTGTGACAGTCGACGGACACGGCGATGAAGTGGCGTGGGCAAGCTTCTCGGCACGGGCGGGGGAGCAGGACGCCGGGCCCGGAACGACAGACCGAAACACCGCAAGTCCACGACGGGGGGCGCGAGATGAGCACGCTGCACAGCCTGAACACCAGCGCAGTGATCACGCGCCTGCACGACGTCAACCGGGGTTCGGAGAAGTCCGGTGCCGACGGGGGGACCTCCCGCCCGAGCGCGTTCGAGCGTGGGGGAGCGCGGGGGTGCGCCCGCGGCGCGGGGCGTCAGCACACCGGGATCATGACGGTGGTCGACGCCCGCACGGGGGAGACGCCCGCCGCGGCGGTCGGGGGAGCCGCGTACAGGGAGGACACGGGGGAGCGCCGCTCGCTGTCGGAGGCGGAGTTCACCGCCTACGTCCAGGAGCGCCGCGCCTCCCTGTACGCCACCGCCTACCACCTCACCGGTGACCGCTTCGAGGCCGAGGACCTGTTGCAGAGCGCGCTGTTCTCGACGTACCGGGCGTGGGAGCGGATCAGTGACAAGGCGGCCGTCGGCGGATACCTCCGGCGGACGATGACGAACCTGCACATCAGCGCGTGGCGCCGCCGCAAGCTGAACGAGTACCCGACCGAGGAGCTGCCGGAGACGGCGGGTGACACGGACGCGATGCGCGGCACCGAACTGCGCACGGTCCTGTGGCAGGCGTTGACCCGGCTGCCCGAACTCCAGCGGACGATGCTGGTCCTGCGGTACTACGAGGGCCGCACCGACCCGGAGATCGCGGACATCCTCGGCATCAGTGTCGGCACGGTGAAGTCCAGCATCTGGCGGTCGCTCCGCCGGCTGCGGGAGGACGAGGTCCTCAGCTTCGGCCGTGCCGAGGAAGACGCCTTCGGCGAGTTGGTCGCCTGAGGCGAACGGGGGATCCGGCTTCCGCTCAGGGAGGCCGGGGCACGGGGGAGCGGTACCGGGCGGTCCTGACGGGGGACGTCGGGGAGCGAGCGGTACCGCGCACGTGCACGGGGGAGCACCACCGGGGGGGAAACCGGGGGAAGCGGGGGGAGCACCACCGGGGAGCGGGGCTGGAGGGCCGGGGGGTCCGTCCGGTCCCGCTTTCCCGTGTGTCCGGGCTGGTGCGTCCGGCAGCGGGCGTCCGACAGCGTGTGTCCGAGCGCGGGCGTCCGGCAGCGGGCGTCCGGGCGTGGGCGGACGAGCGCCCGTGCCCGCCGCTACGCCGCCGTGGGAGCCGTGGCTACGCCGCCGTGGGAGCCGTGGGAACCGTGGGGACGGGTCGGTCGGCCGCCGCGGACGCGAGGCGGGCCAGCGCCTCGTCGCGGTCGCAGGCGTGCGCGCCGAGCCCGGTCTGCCGGGCCACGATCGAGCGTTCGGCGCGCATCAGGCGCCAGCCGCGGCGCAGCAGGAGCGGCACCGACTTGCGGCCCTCCCTGAGATCCCGCAGGAAACGGCGGCGGAACGTCTTCACCGGGCCCCGGCTCAGGCACAGGGCGTCGGCCAGGACGCCCAGTTCCCGGCAGCGGCCGACGATCTCCGCGGCGAAGATGCCCTCCGCGATGAACAGCGGGGTCCGCCCGATCCGGACGCTCTCCTCGCCGGTGCGCGCGCTCAGCGAGATGTCGTACACGGGCACCTGCGTACGGCCCGTGCGGCACAGGTCGACGATGGCGGCGACGGCCGTGTCCGCGTCCCAGGAGCCGGGGTCGTCCCAGTCGATGTCGGAGCCTCCCGCGACCAGCGGCAGCGTCGGGTCGTTGCCCTCCTTGTAGAAGTCGTCGAGGCGCAGCACCGGAAGGCCGGAGCGGGCCGCGAGGAGGGACTTGCCGGAGCCGGAAGGGCCGCAGAGCAGCACGACTCGCGTGGGTACGGGCGGATGGGGACTCACGGGACACCAGTGTGAGGCATCGGCCGGGCCGGTCACGACCCCGCGGGTCGGCTTTGCAGCGCGCGTCACACCGCAACTACCCTTCGTGCTGATCCGATTACCCTGTGCGGCAGAAGGTGGCAGCGACAATGTCCCGACACGACTCCTCCTCCAACCCGACCGGTCGGCGTGCGCTGGCCGTCCTCGCGACGGCCGGTGTGGCCCTGGGGGCGGGTGCGTCGGCCGCCGCCGCGGCCGACACCCAGCCCGTCCTCGACGTGGTCCGCACGCGCCCCACGTCCGTCGGCCGGATCGACCCGCAGTCCGGCGTCCAGGGCGCGCTCGCCTCGCTGCCGTACGTCACCGGGGCCGTCTCCAGCCTCAAGCCCAACCCGCTGGCGGGCACCGGCGTCGACCCCCTCGACAACGGCGTCGGCACCCAGCTCGCCGACTTCCAGCCGCTCACCTCGACGGCCCTGACGGGGCCTGTGGCGCAGGCGCAGTCGATCGGGTCCATCCCGGTGCTGGGGCAGGTGACGGGGCTGCTGGGCGGCCGCTGAGGGACATGGCGGAGGGCCGCGGCCTCCCCGGACGGGGAGAGGCCGCGGCCCTCCGGCCTGCCGGGACGGCTCGGCGGCCCCCGGTCGGTTCCGCGGGGCTCAGTAGGACGAGCCGGACGCGCCCAGCGAACCCGTCGGGTGCCAGACCGTCTTCGTCTCCAGGAAGGCGGTCATGCGGTCGGTGCCGGGCGTCGCCCACCAGTCGTCCACAGGCTGTGGACGCAGGACGCGCTTGAGGTTGTCGGCCGCCGCGACCTCCAGCTCCTTCGCCAGCACGTCGTCGGCGCCGGCCAGGTCGATCGCGTTGACGTCCTGGTGGGCGGCCAGCGGCGCCGCGATCTCCGCCGTACGGCCCGACAGGACGTTGACCACGCCGCCGGGCAGGTCGGAGGTGGCCAGCACCTCGCCCAGGGACAGGGCCGGGAGCGGGGACCTCTCGCTCGCGACGACGATCGCCGTGTTGCCCGTGGCGATGACCGGGGCGACCACCGAGACCAGGCCCAGGAACGACGACTCCTGCGGGGCGAGGATCGTGACGACGCCCGTCGGCTCCGGGGAGGACAGGTTGAAGTACGGGCCGGCGACCGGGTTGCCGCCGCCCACGACCTGGGCGATCTTGTCGGTCCAGCCCGCGTACCAGACCCAGCGGTCGATGGTGGCCTCGACCAGCTCGTTGGCCTTCGCCTTCGACAGGCCCTCGGCGTCCGCGACCTCGTGGACGAACTGGCTCTTGCGGCCCTCCAGCATCTCGGCGACGCGGTAGAGGATCTGGCCCCGGTTGTAGGCCGTCGCGCCGGACCACGCGCCGAACGCCTTGCGCGCGGCCACGACCGCGTCACGGGCGTCCTTGCGGGAGGAGAGCGGCGCGTTCGCCAGCCACTTGCCCTTGGAGTCCGTCACCTCGTACACCCGGCCGCTCTCGGAACGCGGGAACTTCCCGCCGACGTACAGCTTGTAGGTCTTGAAGACGCTCAGACGCTGCTGCTCGGACTTGTCGACTCTGCTCATTTATCGCTCGCCCTCCGGGCTCGTCGGGGCGAGGTACGCCTCCAGGCCGTGGCGGCCGCCCTCGCGGCCGAAGCCCGACTCCTTGTAGCCGCCGAACGGCGAGGTGGGGTCGAACTTGTTGAACGTGTTGGACCAGACGACACCGGCCCGCAGCCTGCCCGCCACCGCCAGGATCCGGGAACCCTTCTCCGTCCAGATGCCCGCCGACAGGCCGTACGGCGTGTTGTTGGCCTTGGCGACGGCCTCGTCCGGGGTGCGGAAGGTGAGGACCGACAGCACCGGGCCGAAGATCTCGTCGCGGGCCACGGTGTGCGCCTGGGTGACGTTGGTGAACAGCGTCGGGGCGAACCAGTAGCCGGACGTGGGGAGTTCGCACTCCGGGGACCACCGGTCGGCGCCCTCCGCCTCGCCCTGATCCACCAGCGTGGTGATGCGCGCGAGCTGCTCGGCGGAGTTGATGGCGCCGATGTCGGTGTTCTTGTCCAGCGGGTCGCCCAGGCGCAGGGTGGAGAGCCGGCGCTTCAGGGAGTCCAGCAGCTCGTCGTGGATCGACTCCTGCACCAGCAGGCGCGAGCCCGCGCAGCAGACCTGGCCCTGGTTGAAGAAGATGCCGCTGACGATGCCCTCGACGGCCTGGTCGATCGGGGCGTCGTCGAAGACGATGTTCGCGCCCTTGCCGCCCAGTTCGAGCGTGAGCTTCTTGCGGGTGCCCGCGACCGTCCTCGCGATCTCCTTGCCCACGGCGGTGGAACCGGTGAAGGCGACCTTGTCCACGTCCGGGTGCGCGACCAGCGCCGCGCCCGCGTCTCCGTAGCCGGGAAGGATGTTGACGACGCCCTTGGGCAGGCCCGCCTGACGGCAGATGTCGGCGAAGAAGAGAGCCGACAGGGGGGTCGTCTCGGCGGGCTTGAGGACCACCGTGTTGCCCGTGGCCAGCGCCGGGGCGATCTTCCACGCCAGCATCAGCAGGGGGAAGTTCCAGGGGATGACCTGGCCCGCCACGCCGAGAGGCCTGGGGTTCGCGCCGAAGCCGGCGTGGTCGAGCTTGTCGGCCCAGCCCGCGTAGTAGAAGAAGTGCGCGGCGACCAGGGGGAGGTCCGCGTCGCGGGTCTCCCTGATGGGCTTGCCGTTGTCCAGCGTCTCCAGGACGGCCAGCTCACGGCTGCGCTCCTGGATGATCCGGGCGATGCGGAACAGGTACTTCGCGCGCTCCGAGCCGGGCAGCGCCGACCACTTCTCGAACGCCTTGCGGGCCGCCCGTACGGCGCGGTCGACGTCCTCGGTGCCGGCCCGGGCGATCTCCGACAGCACCTCCTCGGTCGACGGGGACACCGTCTTGAAGACCTTGCCGTCGGCGGCCTCGGTGAACTCGCCGTCGATGAACAGGCCGTAGGAGGGCGCGATGTCGACGACGGAGCGGGACTCGGGCGCCGGTGCGTACTCGAACAGAGAAGCCATGGTGATCAGTCCACCGTCACGTAGTCGGGGCCGGAGTAGCGGCCGGTGGCCAGCTTCTGACGCTGCATCAGCAGGTCGTTCAGCAGCGAGGAGGCGCCGAAGCGGAACCAGTGGTTGTCCAGCCAGTCCTCGCCCACGGTCTCGTTGACCAGGACGAGGAACTTGACGGCGTCCTTCGTCGTACGGATGCCGCCGGCCGGCTTCACACCGACCTGCACGCCGGTCTGCGCGCGGAAGTCGCGGACGGCCTCCAGCATCAGGAGGGTGTTCGCGGGCGTCGCGTTCACCGCGACCTTGCCGGTGGAGGTCTTGATGAAGTCCGCCCCGGCGAGCATGCCGAGCCAGCTGGCGCGGCGGATGTTGTCGTACGTCGACAGTTCGCCCGTCTCGAAGATGACCTTCAGGCGGGCGCTCGTGCCGCAGGCCTCCTTCACGGCGGTGATCTCGTCGTACACCTTCAGGTACTTGCCCGCGAGGAACGCGCCGCGGTCGATGACCATGTCGATCTCGTCGGCGCCCGCGGCGACGGCGTCGCGCACGTCCGCCAGCTTCACGGGGAGTGCGGCGCGGCCCGCCGGGAAGGCGGTGGCGACGGACGCGACCTTGACGGACGAGCCGGCGACCGCCTCCTTCGCGGAGGCGACCATGTCCGGATACACGCAGACCGCGGCGGTCGACGGGGTCGTACGGTCGGTCGGGTCGGGGTGGACCGCCTTCGCGCCGAGCGCCCGGACCTTGCCCGGGGTGTCCGCGCCTTCCAGCGTCGTCAGGTCGACCATCGAGATGGCGAGGTCGATGGCGTACGCCTTCGCGGTCGTCTTGATGGAACGGGTGCCGAGGGCTGCGGCGCGCGCCTCCAGGCCGACCGTGTCGACGCCGGGGAGCCCGTGGAGGAAGCGGCGCAGCGTGGTGTCGGACGAGGTGACGTCCGGGAGAGGGGGCGCCGCGGTGGGTGCGTTGGTGGGCATGGTCACCAGACGAGCATATCTACGCGCGTAGCGGGTGTACAGCCCTCGGAAGTTCCCGGGCAGGGCCGGGCACCCGCCACGGGGTGGCGGTGGGGGTGCGGCTGCGCGGTCGGCGCGGGTGCGGGTGGGGGCGTCGGAGGAGGCCGTTCGGGGGGTCGGGCAGAATCGGGGTATGACGAGTTCGGATGAGCAGGGGTCTGTGCCGGGGGCCGGGATCAAGGACCGGGCGTACCGGTCGCCCGCGGGGATGGCCGGTGGGGTGCTGCTGCTCGGCCTGGTCGGCTGGCTGGGGATCGACGCCATCGTGGCCGGGGAGGGGCGGACGCCCTGGCTGGCGCTCGCCGCGCTGATCCTGCTGGTGCCGTTGGTCGTCGCCTTCACGCTGCGGCCGGCCGTGTTCGCCGGTGACGACCGGCTGCGGGTCCGCAACCCGTTCCGGGTCGTCGTGCTGCCCTGGGGGCAGGTCGCCTCACTGCGGTCGGCCTACTCCAACGAGGTCGTCGCCGAGTCCGGGCAGAAGTTCCAGCTCTGGTCGATCCCGGTCTCGCTGCGGGCGCGCAAGCGGGCCGCCCGGCAGCAGGACCGCCTCGCGGCGGACCAGGCCGCCGAGCGCGAAGGGCGGCCGCGCCGCAGGCGCGGTGGCTTCGGGGGCCCCGCCGGGTTCGGGGGCGGGCTGTCCTCGCACGGGGGCGTGGACCTTCCCGAGGGGCCCTCGCGCGCCGAGGCCGACAAAGCCATGGACGAGCTGCGGAATCTGTGGGAGATACGGCAGAAGGAAGAGGCGGCACAGGGCGAGGTGACCGTGCGGTGGGCCTGGGAGATCATGGGGCCGGCCGCCGCGGGGGCGCTGCTGCTGGCGATCCTGGTGGCCGTGGGATGACCACGGCCTCGGGGACACCGCGCGCCTGACGGTGCCGGACGCCGGGTCCGGCGTTCTCGCCGCGGCTCCCCTCGCCCCGAGTCCCGGTTGACGTTCCGGCGGCCGGGACTCGGTCGGTCTCCATGCCGGCGTTCGGAGCCGGTCGGTCTCCCCACGCCGGCGTCCCGAACCCGGTCGGCCTCCACGCCTGCGGATGCGAGCCCGGCCGGACGACCGGGACGGGCTCAGATGGCGAGGTCGGCGCGGCCGGTCGTACGGGGTTGTGGGGCGTCGTGTCGGACGGTCGGGGCGGGTTTCGGCCGGCGCGGTGCGGTTGGCTCGACCGGCGGTTCCGGGGTGCGGTCGGTCCGAGCAGGGCTCTGGCACGCGGCTCTCGTGGCGCGCACGACCGCATCGGGGTGTGGGGACCGAAGGAGGGCAGGCTTTCCGGCCTCTCCGGCCTCCGGGCCTTCCGCCCTTCGGGGTCTCTCCGGTCTCCCGGCCTCCCCGGTCTTCCGGGTGTTCCGCCCTCCCCGGCCTCCGGCAGGATCACCCGAAGGGGTGCCACCGTCCGGTGGCACCCCTGTGCGCGCGGGTCAGATGCCGGCCGCTGCCGACAGGTCCCGCTTCACGGCCGTGAGCAGTTCGGCCGCGCGGGCGTGGGCCGCCGGGAGGCCGTCGGGCGAGTCGACCGGCACCACGACCTCCAGGTAGCACTTCAGCTTCGGCTCGGTGCCGCTGGGCCGTACGACCACGCGGGCGCCGTCGAGCGTGTAGCGCAGCCCGTCGGTGGGTGGCAGCCTGTCCGTGCCCTTGGACAGGTCCTCGGCACGGGTGATCGCCATCCCGGCCAGCTCGGTCGGGGGCTTCTCGCGCAGCCGCTCCATCGCACGGGCGATGACCGTCAGGTCCTCCACGCGCACCGACAGCTGGTCGGTGGCGTGCAGCCCGTGCTCGACGGCGAGGTCGTCGAGCAGGTCGAGCAGTGTGCGGCCCCGCTCCTTCAGCTCGGAGGCCAGCTCCGTGACGAGGAGGGCGGCGGTGATGCCGTCCTTGTCGCGCACGCCGTCGGGGTCGACGCAGTAGCCGAGGGCCTCCTCGTAGCCGTAGCGCAGGCCGTCGACGCGGGCGATCCACTTGAAGCCGGTGAGGGTCTCCTCGTACGGCAGTCCGGCCTTCTCGGCGATCCGGCCGAGGAGGGAGGAGGAGACGATCGACTCGGCGAACGTCCCGCGCGCTCCACGGCTCACCAGATGCGCGGCGAGCAGGGCGCCGACCTCGTCGCCGCGCAGCATCCGCCACACCTCGCCGTCCCTGACGGCCACGGCACACCGGTCGGCGTCCGGGTCGTTGGCGATGACCAGGTCCGGGTCGGTCTCGCGGGCCTTCGCGAACGCGAGGTCCATCGCGCCGGGCTCCTCCGGGTTGGGGAACGCGACGGTGGGGAAGTCCGGGTCGGGCTCGGCCTGCTCGGCGACCAGGACCGGCTCGGGGAACCCCGCGCGGGCGAAGGCGGCCAGCAGCACGTCCTTGCCGACGCCGTGCATCGCCGTGTAGACGACGCGCGCGGTGCGCGGGGAGCCGGCGGCGAGAACCGCGTCCGTACGGGCCAGGTAGGCGTCGAGGACGGTGTCGTCCAGGATCTCCCAGCCGCCGTCCGGGCGGGGCACGTCCTCCAGCGAGCGGATCGCGTCGATCTGGGCGGCGATCTCCGCGTCGGCGGGCGGGACGATCTGCGAACCGTCGCCCAGGTAGACCTTGTAGCCGTTGTCGCGGGGCGGGTTGTGGCTGGCGGTGACCTCCACGCCGGCGACCGCGCCCAGCTCCCTTATGGCGTACGCGAGGACCGGTGTCGGCAGCGGGCGCGGGAGGACCGCCGCGCGCAGGCCCGCGCCCGTCATCACGGCGGCCGTGTCGCGGGCGAAGGCCTCCGACTTGTGGCGGGCGTCGTAGCCGATGACGACGAGGCCGTCGTGGCTGCCCTGCTCACGGAGGTACGCGGCGAGTCCGGCGGCGGCCCGGATCACGACGGCGCGGTTCATGCGCATGGGGCCCGCGCCGAGTTCGCCGCGCAGCCCGGCGGTGCCGAACTGGAGGGTGCCGGTGAAGCGGGCGGTGAGTTCGGCGACGTCCCCGGCGGCGAGGAGGGCCGCGAGTTCCTCGCGGGTCTCGGGGTCGGGGTCCTCGGCGAGCCAGGTGCGGGCCCGAGCGATCAGGTCGTCGTGCACGGGTGGTCAACCTCTCGAGTCGTACGTGAGTTGTCTCGCCCCCGGCCCCCGTTCCGCCGCCTTCGTCCCGGCGTCGGGGACGCGCCCCGGCCCCCGCTTCGGCCCGGAACGCCGGGACCCCGGGGCACGGCCCCGGGAGGCGGTCGCTTCCGGGGCCGAAGCGGGTGAGCAGGGGTCCGGGGTCCGGGCGCGAGGGGCGGTGCGCCCTACAGGCGGTCGAGAACCTGGGTCAGCAGGGCGCCCATGCGGGTCGCGGAGTCGCGGCCGGCCTGGAGGACCTCCTCGTGGTTCAGCGGCTCGCCGGTCATCCCCGCGGCGAGGTTGGTCACGAGGGAGATGCCCAGCACCTCGGCCCCGGCCTCCCGCGCCGCGATGGCCTCCAGCACCGTGGACATGCCGACGAGGTCGGCCCCGATCACCCGGGCCATCCGGATCTCGGCCGGCGTCTCGTAGTGCGGGCCGGGGAACTGGGCGTAGACGCCCTCCTCCAGCGTGGCGTCGATCTCCTTGCACAGCGCCCGCAGCCGCGGCGAGTACAGGTCCGTCAGGTCGACGAAGTTCGCGCCGATGATCGGGGAGGTCGCGGTGAGGTTGATGTGGTCGCTGATCAGCACCGGCTGGCCGGGGCGCATGCCCTCGCGCAGCCCTCCGCAGCCGTTGGTCAGCACGATCGTCTTGCTGCCGGCCGCCACCGCCGTACGGACGCCGTGGGCCACGGCGGCCACCCCGCGGCCCTCGTAGTAGTGCGTGCGGCCCAGGAAGACCAGGGCGCGCTTCTCGCCGATCCGGTACGAGCGGATCCTGCCGCCGTGGCCCTCGACCGCCGGCGGCGGGAATCCGGGCAGCTCGGTGACTCCGAACTCCGCGTCGGGTACGCCCAGGGCGTCCACGGCCGGTGCCCAGCCGGAGCCCATCACGAGGGCGACGTCGTGGGTCTCGGCGCCCGTCAGCTCGCGCAGGCGCGCGGCTGCGGCGTCGGCGGCGGCCCTGGGGTCATGGGGGGTGGCGCCCTGGATGTCGTCCGGGAGAAGAGATGCGTTCACGCGATGAGGGTAGCCGGTCTCGGCCTACGCGCGTAGATGACGGAGCCCACGGGATGGCGATCGTTGTCTTGTCGTTTCCGACAAGGACGGGACGAAAGGGACCGAGGCCTCAGCAGGGGCGCTTGCGCAGCTCCATGACGTAGTCGTGCGGCGCGCCCGCCGACTCCGCCGCGTCGGCGATCTCGCCCAGGTAACGGGCGGAGGGCAGCCCGCCCTCGTAGCCGTCGAGGACGTACAGCCAGCTCTGCTCCTCGCCCTCCAGGGTGTGCACCCGCACCCGCATCCGGCGGTAGATGCCGAGGCCCACGCCCTCCCACCGGTCCAGCGACTCCTCGTCCGGCGGCGCCAGGTCGTACAGGGCGACGAAGACCTGGGAGAGGGGGTCCTCCACGATGGTCGCGAGCGCGCCCTCCCAGCCCAGCTGCTCACCCCCGAACGTCAGCCGCCACCCGTTCAGCCAGCCGGTGGCGCGCAGCGGCGAGTGCGGAGCGCGGCGGGACATCAGCCGCGAGTCGAGGTTGCCGGCGTACGCGGCGTAGAGCGACATGCGACGAGCCTACGGCAGCCGGTGCGCACGTCACCGCCGTCGTACGGCGTCCCTCCCGTCGCGGGCGTACCTCCGCACGGCCCCCGGGGGAGTAGCACCCCCGCCGGTGCGGGACAATGGAGTACGTGACTCGGATCGTGATCATCGGTGGCGGACCCGGCGGATACGAGGCGGCCCTGGTGGCCGCCCAGCTCGGCGCGGAGGTGACCGTCGTCGACCGCGACGGTCTGGGCGGGGCGTCGGTGCTGACCGACTGCGTGCCGTCGAAGACCCTGATCGCCACGGCGGAGGTGATGACCACCTTCGACTCCTCCTACGAGGAACTGGGCATCATCGTCGCGGACGACACCCCGCCGCTGGAGCAGGCGGCCCGGGTGGTCGGCGTGGACCTCCACAAGGTCAACCGGCGTGTGAAACGGCTCGCGCTCGCCCAGTCCCACGACATCACCGCCTCCGTCACCCGGGCCGGCGCCCGCGTCCTGCGCGGCCGCGGCCGGCTCAAGGGCATGCAGGCCCTCGACGGCTCCCGCCAGGTCGTCGTGACCGCCGCCGACGGCACCGAGGAGACCCTCACCGCCGACGCCGTCCTCCTCGCCACCGGCGGACACCCCCGCGAACTGCCCGACGCCCAGCCCGACGGCGAGCGCATCCTCAACTGGACCCAGGTCTACGACCTGCGCGAACTGCCCGAGGAACTCATCGTGGTCGGCTCCGGTGTCACCGGCGCGGAGTTCGCCGGCGCCTACCAGGCCCTCGGCTCCAAGGTCACCCTCGTCTCCTCCCGCGACCGCGTGCTGCCCGGCGAGGACCCGGACGCCGCCGCCGTCCTGGAGGACGTCTTCCGCCGCCGCGGCATGAACGTGATGGCCCGCTCGCGCGCCGAGTCCGCCAAGCGCGTCGGCGACCGCGTCGAGGTCACCCTCGCCGACGGCCGGGTCATCACCGGCTCGCACTGCCTGATGGCCGTCGGCGCCATCCCCAACAGCGCCGGCCTCGGCCTGGAGGAGGCGGGCGTCAAGGTCCGCGAGTCCGGCCACATCTGGACCGACCGGGTCTCCCGCACCACCGCCCCCGGCGTGTACGCCGCCGGTGACGTGACCGGCGTCTTCGCCCTCGCCTCCGTCGCCGCCATGCAGGGGCGTATCGCCATGTACCACTTCCTCGGCGACGCGGTGGCCCCGCTCAACCTGAAGACCGTCTCCTCGAACGTCTTCACCGACCCCGAGATCGCCACCGTCGGCTACTCCCAGGCCGATGTCGACGGCGGCAAGATCGACGCCCGGGTGCTGAAGCTGCCGTTGCTGCGCAACCCGCGCGCCAAGATGCAGGGCATCCGCGACGGCTTCGTCAAGATCTTCTGCCGGCCGGGTACGGAGATCGTGGTCGGCGGTGTCGTCGTGGCGCCGCGCGCCTCGGAACTGATCCACCCCATCTCGATCGCCGTCGACAACAATCTGACGGTCGAACAGATCGCGAAGGCCTTCACGGTGTACCCGTCGCTCTCGGGCTCGATCGCCGAAGTGGCGCGGCAGTTGCACAGCCGCAAGACGGGCGGCGAGGCGTAGTCCGTCCGGCGGCCGAAACGGACTCCCCGCTGGTCACGGGGAGTTGCGGCCCGTGCGAGTGGCATAGGCGGGGTGACTAGGGCCCTATACCACTTCATGTGGTGCTGTGCGAACAACTTCTGTTATTCGGCGCAAAGAGCTGAAAGCAGACGGTCGCCCGCGTTACTGTCAGTTTCGTGTTCGCTGCAGAACGTCGCCAATTGATCCTCGAAATGGTGCGAGCCAACGGAGCCGTTTCGCTCCGTGAACTCGCCCGCGTCGTCCAGACCTCCGAAGTGACCGTACGGCGGGACGTGCGCGCACTGGAGGCAGAAGGACTCCTCGACCGCCGGCACGGCGGTGCGGTACTGCCGGGCGGTTTCACCCGCGAGTCCGGCTTCCCGCAGAAATCCCATCTCGCGACCGCCGAGAAGACCGCCATCGCCGACCTCGCCGCCAGCTTCGTCGAAGAGGGCGAGGCCATCGTGGTCGGAGCGGGAACCACCACCCAGGAGCTGGCCCGTCGGCTCGCCCGGATCCCCGGACTCACCGTCGTCACCAACTCCCTGCTGGTGGCCCAGGCGTTGGCACACGCCAACCGCGTGGAGGTCGTGATGACCGGCGGCACCCTGCGCGGCTCCAACTACGCCCTCGTGGGCAGCGGGGCCGAACAGTCCCTCCAGGGACTGCGGGTCTCCCGCGCCTTCCTGTCCGGGAGCGGGCTGACCGCGGAGCGCGGTCTGTCCACGTCCAACATGCTGGCGGCCTCGGTCGACCGGGCCCTCGTGCAGGCGGCCGCCGAGGTCGTCGTGCTCGCCGACCACACCAAGCTCGGCACCGACACCATGTTCCAGACCGTGCCGACGGACGTCATCACCCGCCTGGTGACCGACGAGCCGCCGGCGCACGACGACCGGGCCGGAACCGAACTGCAGGCCCTCGCCGACCAGGGGGTGCAGATCGCCGTGGCGGGGGCGGCGGGGAACCCGGGGGGTGAGCCGGTCCCGGCGCGGCGGCAGCAGCGTCGGGACGTTCCCTTGCCGGCGCCTCGGAGAGGGCAGCTGCCGGGCGGCGGCGCTGCTGCGGGCTTGCGCGCGGCGGCGGTGCTGGGCGAGCAGGCTCCGGGGGCGGAGCGGGCGCGGGTCGCGGACATGCGGCGTCGTTAGGACGCGGACGCCGACGCGGAAGCGGATGTGGCGGATTCCGACGCCGACGGCGGCCCCTGAGCGGTGTGTTTTCGCGCCGCGGGCGGTGGGTGTGGATGCGCGCGCGCCGGTCCGCCGCGGCCGGTCGCGGGGCTTTCCGCGCCTCTCGGGCGGCTGTGCGCCCGGCGCGTCGACGGTGCCCCGTGCTCCTCGGGTACGCCTCGTGCCCCGTGCTCCTCGGGTACGCCTCGCGCCGCGTGCTCCTCGGGTACGCCCCGCGCCGCGTGCTCCTCGGGTACGCCCCGCGCCGCGCGTTCCGACGGGGTTGCCGGGCCGGCTCGGGCGGGTTCCCGGGCCCGTGGACGACAGAACCCCGCGCCCTGTTTCTCGTGGGCGCGGGGAACCGGGGTCGGGCTGCTCGGGTCAGTCCTTGATCTCGCAGATGGGGGCACCCGAGGTGATCGAGGCACCGACCTCCGCGGCGAGGCCCTTGACGGTGCCGGAGCGGTGGGCGTTGAGGGGCTGCTCCATCTTCATGGCCTCCAGGACGACGATCAGATCGCCCTCCTTGACCTCCTGGCCCTCCTCGACCGCGATCTTGACGATCGTGCCCTGCATCGGGGAGGCGAGGGTGTCACCGGAGGCGACGGGGCCGGACTTCTTGGCGGCGCGCCGCTTGGGCTTGGCGCCGGCCGCGAGTCCCGTGCGGGCCAGGGACATGCCGAGCGAGACCGGGAGGGAGACCTCCAGGCGCTTGCCGCCGACCTCCACCACGACGGTCTCGCGGCCCGCCTCCTCGTCGGCCTCGGTGTCCGTGGGAGCCGCGAAGGGCTTGATGTCGTTGACGAACTCGGTCTCGATCCAGCGGGTGTGGACCGTGAACGGGTCGGTCGAGCCGGTCAGCTCGGGGGCGAACGCCGGGTCCTTCACCACCGCGCGGTGGAAGGGGATGGCGGTGGCCATGCCCTCCACCTGGAACTCCGCCAGGGCGCGGGCGGCCCGCTGGAGGGCCTCCCGGCGGGTGCGGCCGGTGACGATCAGCTTGGCCAGCAGGGAGTCCCAGGCCGGGCCGATGACGCTGCCGGCCTCCACGCCCGCGTCCAGACGCACGCCCGGGCCGGACGGCCCGTCGAACGTGGTGACGGTGCCGGGGGCGGGGAGGAAGTTGCGGCCCGGGTCCTCGCCGTTGATGCGGAACTCGAAGGAGTGGCCGCGCAACGGCGGGTCGTCGTAACCGAGTTCCTCGCCGTCGGCGATGCGGAACATCTCGCGCACCAGGTCGATGCCGGCGACCTCCTCGGTGACCGGGTGCTCGACCTGGAGCCGGGTGTTGACCTCCAGGAAGGAGATCGTGCCGTCGACGCCGACGAGGAACTCCACGGTGCCCGCGCCGACGTAGCCGGCCTCCTTGAGGATGGCCTTGGAGGAGGAGTACAGCTCGGCCACCTGCGCCTCGGAGAGGAACGGCGCCGGGGCCTCCTCGACCAGCTTCTGGTGCCGGCGCTGGAGGGAGCAGTCACGGGTGGAGACGACGACCACGTTGCCGTGCCGGTCGGCCAGGCACTGGGTCTCGACGTGCCGCGGCTTGTCGAGGTAGCGCTCGACGAAGCACTCGCCGCGGCCGAAGGCCGCGACGGCCTCGCGGACCGCGGAGTCGTACAGCTCGGGCACCTCTTCGAGGGTGCGGGCGACCTTCAGGCCGCGTCCGCCGCCACCGAAGGCGGCCTTGATCGCGATGGGCAGGCCGTGCTCCTCCGCGAAGGCCACGACCTCGTCGGCGCCCGACACCGGGTCCGGCGTGCCCGCCACCAGCGGCGCGCCGGCGCGCTGGGCGATGTGCCGGGCGGCGACCTTGTCGCCGAGGTCGCGGATGGCCTGCGGCGGCGGGCCGATCCAGATGAGGCCCGCGTCCAGGACGGCCTGGGCGAACTCGGCGTTCTCCGAGAGGAAGCCGTAGCCGGGATGGATCGCGTCCGCCCCCGACTCGCGGGCGGCGTTCAGCACCTTCTCGATGTCGAGGTAGCTGGTGCCCGGGGTGTCACCGCCCAGGGCGAACGCCTCATCCGCGGCGCGGACATGCAGAGCGTCCCGGTCCGGTTCGGCGTACACGGCGACGCTTGCGATACCGGCATCCCGGCATGCCCGGGCCACGCGGACTGCGATTTCGCCACGGTTGGCGATGAGCACCTTGCGCACGATTGAGGCTCCCTCCTTGAAACAAGCCGAGTTTAGGGACTGCCGACACGACTCATCGACCCGTCCCCAAAGGTGAGCTTGCCCACACGGAGCGTGATGCCAGGCTCACTCGACCGTGAATTCCCTTGCAGTACCGCCGTACGCAGCACTCCTCCCCGAAACCCTAGCCCTCCACTGTGGCCAAGGTCTCTGTGACCACGTGCTGCGGCCCACTCCGTTTCTTTGTGGAGTCCCTACGAATGGCCCAATGATTCTTTGCCGTCGGCAGAACCCTTGTCCCCGCGTATACCCGTGAGTAGCGTTCGTGGCGCTGAAGAAGGCCCAGCGGCCCGAGGGCCACCCCGCGGAGTGGTGCTCGGGTGACGGGCGGGCGCACTCGGGTAACGGCGGTCCTGTGCGGGCCGGGTCGAAAGTGGGTGGGACCGGTGCTGCGCAGACCGGTGGCAGTGGTCGTGGCGGTCGTGCTCCTCGTCGAGGCGCTCGGCGTCGCCGCGCTGAACTGGTTCCTCGGGATCGTCGTCGACCGTCAGGACATGTCCCTCGCGGGCCTGGACCCGGACATGATGTCGACGTCGTCGAAGGTCGGCGGGATCGTCTTCGGCCTCTACTTCGCCTTCTGCGGGCTGGTCGCCCTGCTGGTGGCCGTCCGCGACCAGCCGCCGGCCGGCTTAGGCCGCGTCCTGCTGGTCAGCGCCGCCGTGGTGCACGGGCTGCTGGGCGCCGCCGCGTGGGGGCTGGTGGGCTGGCCGGCGTTCCTGTCCATGGTCGTGGCGCTGGCGCTCATCGTGCTGCTGCTCATGACGTACGACCGCAAGGAGGGGCCCGCCGCCGGGCCCGGGGACACCGCCGGGCCGAAGGACCAGGGGCCCGCCCCGGTCAACGGTCCGACGGCGCCCACAACTGGGTGATGCCCACGTCCAGGCGGGCCAGCAGCCGGCGTACGAGCGGCAGGCTGAGGCCGATCACGTTGCCGTGGTCGCCGTCGATGCCGTCGATGAACGGCGCCGAGCGGCCGTCCAGGGTGAACGCCCCGGCGACGTGCAGCGGTTCCCCGGAGGCGACGTAAGCCGCGATCTCCTCGTCGGTGGGCTCGCCGAAGCGGACCACGGTGGAGGCGACGGCGGAGGTGTGGCGCCCCGTGGCGGTGTCGTAGACGCAGTGCCCGGTCTGGAGGGTGCCCGCGCGGCCGCGCATGGACTTCCAGCGGGCGGTGGCCTCCTCGGCGTCCGCGGGCTTGCCCAGGGCCTCGCCGTCCAGGTCGAGGACCGAGTCGCAGCCGATCACGAGCGCGCCCATGACCTCGGGGCGCGCGGCCACGACGGAGGCCTTGGCCTCGGCCAGGGCGAGCGCCAGTTCGGCGGGGGTGGGGGCGGTCACGGCGTCCTCGTCGACCCCGCTGACGATCACCTCGGGGTCGAGTCCTGCCTGGCGCAGCAGGCCCAGCCGGGCGGGGGACTGGGAGGCGAGCACGAGACGGCGGCGCGGCTGATCGGTCATGCCGTCAGCGTATCGGCGCGCCGCGCCGCGTTCATCCAGGTCGGCCGGGTCATTTCATCCCGATGACGATCATCGCGACCACCATGGCGAGCGCCATGAGGAGCCCGAGCCGCCGCAGCATCTCCTGCGCGTCGCGCATGTCCTCGGGCGGCTCGTTGTCGGGGTCGGACCACAGCATGCGATCCAGCCTGCGGCGGGGCGGTGGCGGCCGCCTGAGTACACGTACTCAACTTGTCTAAACGGGACTGTGGTTTCATTAAGGTGTCACCGTGCCGGCCGACGAGAGGACCCGCCCGTGTTCACCACCGCCTGGACCGCCCCGCCCCAGCTCCCCAGCGAGGGCTTCACCCCCAACTGGTCCCGCGAGGGCTTCTGGCGCCAGTCCGTGCGCCAGAGCGTCCGGCTGACGGCCGGCGGCGGCCGGGTGCGGATCCGGCTGTCGAACGCCTACGGCACCTCCCCGGTCCGCATCGCCGCCGCCACCGTGGCCCGCGCGGCCGCGGGCCCCGCCGTCGAGGCGGACTCCGTCACCCGCCTCACCTTCGGGGGATCGGCGCACACGGCGATCCCGGCCCGCGGCCACCTGCTCAGCGATCCGGCCCCGCTCGCCGTGGCACCGGGACAGGCGCTGACGCTGACCCTCCACTTCGACGCCGTCACCGGCCCCGCCACCTTCCACGCCCAGGCCTTCACGACCAGCTACCGCGGCGCGGGCGACCTGTCGCAGGACGTGGCCGGCGAGGACTTCGACGCCAGCAGCCAGTCCTGGTACTTCCTCACCGCCGTACAGACCGACGACGGCCGGGCGGACGGCATCGCCCTCCTCGGCGACTCCCTCACCGACGGCTTCGGCTCGACACCCGGCGCCGACCGGCGCTGGTCCGACCAGTTGGCCCGGCGCACCGGACGCCCCGTCCTCAACGCCGGCATCGGCGGGAACCTGCTGCTCAACGACTCCGCCTGGTACGGGGAGAAGGCCCTGCACCGGCTGCGCCGCGACGTGCTGGAGCAGCCGGGGGTGGACACCCTCGTGGTGCTCCTCGGCCTCAACGACATCGGCTTCGGCGAGACGGACGAGCAGCCGACGTACAAGCCCGCCCCCGTGGTGGAGGCGGGCGAACTCATCGCCGGGCACCGGGAGCTGATACGGCAGGCGCGCGGGCGGGGCCTGCGGACGGTCGGGGCGACCCTGCTGCCGTTCGGGGGCTCGGACCACTGGGGCGAGCACGCGGCCGGGGTGAGCCACGAGGTGGACGCGTGGGTGCGCCGCTCGGGCGAGTACGACGCGGTCGTCGACCTGCGCCGAGCGCTGGCCGATCCGGCCGACCCGGACCGGCTGCACCCCGCGTACGACTCCGGCGACCACCTGCACCCCGACGACGCGGGGTACGCGGTGATGGCCGAGGCCGTGGCCGCCCGTCTCTGACGGGCGGCGGACCGGCCTAGCCCGGCCAGTAGGTGCGGCTCCAGGCGGCCGGACCCGGCCGGGGCAGGCGACGGCCGGCGATGCGGGAGGGGTCCGACCAGGAGTCCCCGGCCTCCTGCGCGCCGGACGGCTCGGCTGCCGCCGCCGCGGCGCGGGCGCGGACCACCGCCAGGGCGGCGGCCAGCTCCTCCGGGGTCGGATTGCCCCGTACGACCTTGATCACAGCGGCTCCTTACAGGGGGATGTTGCCGTGCTTCTTCGGAGGCAGGGATTCCCGCTTCGTCCGCAGCTGACGCAGGCCCCGCACGATGTGCCGGCGGGTGTCCGACGGCATGATCACCGCGTCGACGTAACCCCGCTCGGCGGCGATGTAGGGGTTGAGGAGGGCGTCCTCGTACTCCCGGATGAGACGGGCGCGGGTCGCCTCCGGGTCGCCCGTGGTCTCCGCCTCGGCGATGGCGCGGCGGTGCAGGATGTTGACCGCGCCCTGGGCGCCCATCACGGCGATCTGGGCCGTCGGCCACGCCAGGTTGAGGTCGGCCCCCAGGTGCTTGGAGCCCATCACGTCGTAGGCGCCGCCGAAGGCCTTGCGGGTGATGACCGTGATCAGCGGGACGGTCGCCTCCGCGTAGGCGTAGATCAGCTTGGCGCCCCGGCGGATGATGCCGTCGTGCTCCTGGTCGACGCCGGGCAGGAAGCCGGGGACGTCCACGAAGGTGACGACCGGGACGTTGAACGCGTCGCAGGTCCGCACGAACCGGGCCGCCTTCTCGGAGGCCTTGATGTCCAGGCAGCCCGCGAACTGCATGGGCTGGTTGGCGACGATGCCGACCGGACGGCCCTCCACCCGGCCGAAGCCGGTCAGGATGTTCGGCGCGTACAGCGGCTGCGTCTCGAAGAACTCGGCGTCGTCCAGGACGTGTTCGATCACCGTGTGCATGTCGTACGGCTGGTTCGCGCTGTCCGGGACGAGCGTGTTCAGCTCCAGGTCCTCGTCGGTGACGGCGAGATCCGCCTCCTCCGGGAACGCGGGCGCCTCGGAGAGGTTGTTCGACGGCAGGTACGACAGCAGCTGCTTGACGTACTCGATGGCGTCCTTCTCGTCGCCGGCCATGTGGTGCGCCACGCCCGACGTCGAGTTGTGGGTGCGCGCGCCGCCCAGCTCCTCGAAGCCGACGTCCTCGCCGGTGACCGTCTTGATGACGTCCGGGCCGGTGATGAACATGTGCGAGGTCTGGTCGACCATGACGGTGAAGTCGGTGATCGCCGGCGAGTACACCGCGCCGCCCGCGCACGGCCCGACGACCAGGCTGATCTGCGGGATGACGCCGCTCGCGTGGGTGTTGCGGCGGAAGATCTCGCCGTACGCCCCCAGCGAGGCCACGCCCTCCTGGATGCGGGCACCACCGGAGTCGTTGATGCCGATGACCGGGCAGCCGGTCTTCAGCGCGAAGTCCATGACCTTGACGATCTTCTGGCCGTAGACCTCGCCGAGGGCACCGCCGAAGACGGTGAAGTCCTGCGAGAACACGGCGACGGGCCGGCCCTCGACGGTGCCGTACCCGGTCACGACGCCGTCCCCGTACGGGCGGTTCTGGTCGAGGCCGAAGTTGGTGGAGCGGTGCCGGGCGAATTCGTCCAGCTCCACGAACGAATCTTCGTCGAGGAGGAGTTCGATGCGCTCACGGGCGGTCAGCTTGCCCTTGGCGTGCTGCTTCTCGACGGCGCGTTCGGAGCCGGCGTGCGTCGCCTCCGTGACGCGACGCTGGAGATCCGCGAGCTTTCCCGCGGTCGTGTGGATGTCGATCTCTTCCGACTCGGACATCGGGATGCGGCTCCCTGCCTGCTCAAAAGGGGGGACGGTTACTCATCCGTAGAGTAGTGGCGGGCCTACCGATCGGCAGTGCGGCGTTTACCACACCTAGGGTGGCTTGCATGACGCCGCGAGATGCAGCAGGAAACCCCGGAGACAGCAGCCGGTGGTCCGATCTGGACCGTCCACCCCTCAACGCCGTCGCGTTGCGGCGCGGGCTCGTCCGCGGGGGCGGACTGTGGACGGGGGTCGACATCGTGTCCCGCACCGGGTCCACCAACTCCGACCTCGTCGCCCTCGCCGCCGCCGGGAAGGCCGACGAGGGGGCCGTCCTGGTCGCCGAGGAACAGACCTCCGGGCGGGGACGGCTCGACCGGAGGTGGACGGCGCCGCCGCGGTCCGGACTGTTCTTCTCCGTGCTGCTGCGGCCGGCCGACGTCCCCGTGGCGCGGTGGGGATGGCTGCCGCTGCTCACCGGCGTCGCGGTGGCCACCGGCCTGTCGCGGGCCGCGGGCGTCGACACGGCGCTGAAATGGCCCAACGACCTGCTGGTGACCGTCGACGGGGAGGAACGCAAGGCCGGGGGGATCCTGGCGGAACGGGCCGGTGCGGACGGGGTCGTGGTCGGCGTCGGCATCAACGTCACCCTGCGGGCCGAGGAGCTGCCGGTGCCGCAGGCGGGGTCGCTGGTGCTGGCCGGTGCGGTCAGCACGGACCGGGATCCCCTGCTGCGGGGGGTGCTGCGGTCGCTGGAGGAGTGGTACGGGCGGTGGCGGGAGGCCGGGGGCGATCCCTCGGTGTCGGGGCTCCAGGAGGCGTACGCGGCGGGGTGCGCGACCTTGGGGCGGACCGTGCGGGCGGAGTTGCCGGGGGACCGGTCGGTGGTCGGCGAGGCGGTGGCCGTGGACGGGGACGGCCGGCTGGTCCTCGCCACCGAGGAGGGGGTACGGGAGCCGGTGGGCGCGGGCGACATCGTGCACCTGCGGCCGGCCTGAACGGCCTCGCCCCCGGAGAACGCCGGACGCGTCGGTGGTGGCCGGCCGGGCCGGACGGTGGGCGGGCGTTGGCCGGAGGTCCGGGAGCGGAACCCCGGCCGGCCGCGGCACCGCACCGGACGTCACCCCCGCCCTCCCGGACGGAGTGAGCTGGCGCACACCTGCCGTAGAGTTGGGGCCGGTCGAAACCTGACCGCGATAGATCGGAAGGGCAGCAGGCGTGACCGTCGACGACACGGGCTCCGACGAGGGCGCGGACGGCCGGGTGGACATGCCGGCCGCCGACTCCGGTGACGACCCTCTCGCCCTGCGCCTCGAGCAGCTCATCCTCGGCGCCGAGCGCCGCTACACCCCGTTCCAGGCGGCCCGTAGCGCCGGTGTCTCCATGGAGCTGGCCTCCCGCTTCTGGCGGGCCATGGGCTTCGCCGACATCGGGCAGGCCAGGGCGCTCACCGAGGCCGACGTACTGGCCCTGCGCCGCCTCGCCGGTCTCGTCGAGGCGGGGCTGCTGAGCGAGGCCATGGCGGTCCAGGTGGCGCGGTCCACCGGGCAGACCACCGCCCGGTTGGCGGAGTGGCAGATCGATTCCTTCCTGGAGGGCCTGACCGAGCCGCCCGAACCGGGGATGACCCGCACCGAGGTGACGTATCCGATCGTCGAGCTGCTGCTGCCGGAGCTGGAGGAGTTCCTCGTCTACGTGTGGCGCCGGCAGCTCGCCGCCTCGGCGGGACGGGTCGTGCAGGCCGCGGACGACGAGGAGATGGTCGACCGTCGGCTCGCGGTCGGCTTCGCCGATCTCGTCGGCTTCACGCGGCTGACCCGCCGTATGGAGGAGGAGGAGCTGGGCGAGCTGGTCGAGGCCTTCGAGACCACCGCGGCCGACCTGGTCGCGGCCCGCGGCGGACGCCTGATCAAGACCCTCGGCGACGAGGTGCTGTACGCGGCCGACGACGCCGGCACCGCCGCCGAGATCGCGCTGCTGCTCGTCGAGACGATGAGCGATGACGCCACGATGCCCGAACTGCGCGTCGGCATGGCCTTCGGCACCGTGACCACCCGGATGGGCGATGTCTTCGGCACCACGGTCAACCTGGCCTCCCGGCTGACGTCGATAGCGCCTCGGGACGCCGTGCTCGTGGACAGCGCCTTCGCCGAGGAGCTGATCCGCACCGGCGACGCTCCCGCCTCGGAGGCGGAGGCCGCCGAGGCCGCGGCCACCGCGGAGAAGGAGGGCGAGGAGCCGCCCGCGTACCGCTTCGCGCTCCAGCCGATGTGGCAGCGGCCCGTGCGCGGGCTCGGCGTGGTCGAGCCCTGGCTGCTCACCCGCCGGGGCACCCGCGACGCCGGATAGCCTCCGCCCTCGGCCGGCGGGGCGCCGGCGGGGCAGGGTGGTTCCGCTCCTCAGCCGCCGGGGGCGCCGGCGACGCCGGACAGCCGCCGCCCCTCAGCCGGTGGGGCGTCGGCGACGGATGGCTTCCGCCACCTGGTGGGCGGGCCGGGCAGGGGTCCACGCAGAGGCCTGTTCGGGAGTCGTCCTCGGCGTGGGTGTGGCCGCCGGTGTGTCCGCTCGCTCAGTCGGCGGGGCCGGGCAGGGGGTCCACGCAGAGGCCGATGACCGGCAGACAGAGGCCGGGGCGGCTCGTGGGGCCGGGGGCGGGCGGGGCGGTGGTCGGGCCGGGTGCCGGGGGTGCCGTCGGTCCGGGGGGCCGGGGAGGTTCGGGAGTCGTCCTCGGGGTGGGTGTGGCCGCCGGGGTGTCCGGTCCCTCCTCGGCCGGTGGCGTCGTGCGCGGGCCGTAGGGGCCGCTGGGGGTGCGGACCGCGGAGGTCGGGGAGGCGCCGGGGGCCGCGCCGGAGCCGGCCGTGGGGCCGCCGCCCATCGGGGCCGCGGCGGACGATGCCGGCCGGGGCGCCGCGGACGCGGTGACCGCCGGGTTCGTCGCGTGGTCCGGGTCCGGCCGGATGTCCGCGGTGGGCCCGAGCCGGGGTTCGGCCTGGGCGGTGTCCACACCCGAGTCGGAGGCCGGCCGCAACAGGCTCAGCGCCCCCACCGCCAGCGCGAACCCGCCCGCGGCGAACAGCACCTTCCGGGGCCGGGGCCGGCGATGCCGCCCCCGTGCGCGGCCGGCCGCCTCGGGGACCCTTTCCGTCCGGTTTCCCGTCCGCTCCGCTTCCGACAGCCCCGCTCCCGCGCTCGCGGCCTGGCTCCTCACCGGTGTGGTCGTCATCGCGTTCCCTCCCCGATGTCGTCGCGCCCCCTCTGCGCCGTGGCGGACGCACGTTATGCGCTCCCCTGGGCGGTGCGGGCGGAGTCGGGCGGGATGTCACTCGAACGGGTGGGCGGGGGTCGAGCGGGAGGCGGGCGGGCCTTTTCCCGGCGCGGTGCGGCTGCGATGATCGGGCCTGCCAGGTTTGTTAACCCGCGTTAACCCGGAGGGTGTCATGAGTGAGGAACGGTTCGGGGAGTTCGTGCTGGTGCGGCGGCACGGGGACGGGCATGTCGCGGAGCTGGCCCTCGACCGGCCCAAGGCCATGAACGCCGTGTCCACGGAGATGGCCCGGTCCATCGGGGCCGCCTGCACGGCACTCGGGGAGGACCGGGACGTACGCGTGGTCGTGCTCACCTCGACGCACGAGCGGGCCTTCTGCGTCGGGGCCGACCTCAAGGAGCGCAACTCGTTCTCCGACGCCGAACTGGTGCGGCAGCGGCCGGTCGCGCGGGGGGCGTACACGGGTGTGCTGGAGCTGCCGGTGCCGACGGTCGCGGCGGTGCACGGGTTCGCGCTGGGCGGCGGCTTCGAGCTGGCGCTGGCCTGCGACGTGATCGTGGCCGACCGGACGGCCGTGGTGGGCCTGCCCGAGGTGTCGGTCGGCGTGATCCCGGGTGGCGGGGGGACCCAGCTGCTGCCCCGCCGGGTGGGGGCGGCCCGCGCGGCCGAGCTGATCTTCTCCGCCCGCCGGGTCGACGCCGTCGAGGCGCGGGAGCTGGGCCTGGTGGACGTGCTGGTGGACGAGGGAGCGGACCGGGAGGAGGCGCTGGCGCTGGGCGCGCGCATCGGCGCCAACTCGCCGGTGGGGCTGCGCGCGGCCAAGCGGGCCCTGCGGCTGGGGCAGGGGCTGGACCTGCGAGCGGGCCTGGAGGTCGAGGACGCCGCCTGGCGGACGGTGGCCTTCTCGAGGGACCGGGCCGAGGGCGTCGCGGCCTTCAACGAGAAGCGGAAGCCGCAGTGGCCGGGTGAGTGAACCGGCCGGGGGAGAGGGTGGTCACGCCGGTCGGCTCCGGCTCGGTGGCCCGGCCCTGTGGCTCGGCTCCGGCTCGGCGGCCCGGCCCGGCCCGGTCCGGCCCTGCGGCTCGGGTCCGGCTTTGCGGATCGGCGTTCCGGACCGGCTCCGCGGCGCGTCGGCCGGGCTCGGCTCTCGGTTCGGCTCCGGCCCGGTGGTTCGGCTCCGGCTTCGCGGCTCGGCCCCGCGGCGCGTCGGCCCGGCCCCGCCCGGTGGCCCGGTCCTGCGGCTCGGGTTCGGCTTCGCGGCTCGGCCCCGGCTCCGCGGCCCGGCATCCGGACCGGCTCCGCGGCGCGTCGGCCGGGCTCGGCTCTCGGTTCGGCTCCGGCTTCGCGGCTCGGCATTCGGCCCGGCCCCGCCCTGCGGCCCGGCCCCGCCCTGCGGCCCGGCCCCGCCCTGCGGCCCGGCCCCGCCCTGCGGCCCGGCCGCCCGGCCCGGCTCCGCGGCCCGGCATCCGGTCCGGCCCCGCGGTACCTCGGCCCGGCTCGGCTCTCGGTTCGGCCCTCCGGCCCGTCACTCCAAGTGCTACCCAGGAGTCCCCTTTGTAGCCAAATGTACCTAGCCTGGGGAGATGGGTGAGGACAGACGGCTCGTGGCCGTGGTGGCGCTGGCGCAGGGCATGGCGGCGGCGCGCACGCCCCGTGAGTCGTGGCGCGCGGCGGCCCTGGGCGCCTGCCGGGCGCTGGTCGGCGGCTTCGCCGCGCTGTCGGTCTGGGAGCGGGACCTCGGGCGGCTGCGCGTCCTGGTGAACGTGGGGGACCGGGCGCCGGACGAGGAGGAGTTCCCGGAGGGCGAGGCCTATCCGGTGCACCAGTTCCCGGAGATCACCGAGTTCCTGCACGAGCGCTGGGTGGCGGGCGGTGAGCCCAATGCCTGGGTGGAGACGGCTCAGGGGCCGGCCGCCGGGCGCCCCGGCTACTGCCACCAGCGGGTCGCCGCCCTGCGCCGGCGCGGGCGGGGCTCCTGCGTGGTCGCGCCGATCGTGCTGCACGGCCGGGCCTGGGGCGAGCTGTACGTGGCCCGCTCCACCGGCACGCCCGTCTTCGACCGCGGCGACGCCGACTTCGCGACCGTCCTGGCGGCCGTCGTCGCGGCCGGGCTGGCGCAGACCGAGCGGCTGGAGGAGGCCCGCCGACTGGCCTTCACGGACGCCCTGACCGGTCTGGCCAACCGCCGTGCCGTGGACGTACGCCTGGAGGAGGCGGTGGAGCGGCACCGGACGCGCGGGGACGTGGTGAGTCTCGTCGTGTGCGACCTCAACGGCCTCAAGCGGGTGAACGACACCTGCGGGCACTCCGTCGGCGACCGACTGCTGGAACGGTTCGGGTCCGTGCTGTCGCTGTGCGGGGCGATGCTGCCCGGCGCGCTGGCGGCCCGCCTCGGCGGGGACGAGTTCTGCCTGCTCGCCGTCGGGCCGACCGCCGACGACGTGGTGAAGGTCGCCGGCGAACTGTGCCGCCGGGCGTCCGAGTTGGAGCTGGGCGAGGGCGTGGCCTGCGGGGTCGCCTCCACCGAGGACCCGATCGGGCCGGTGCGTTCGGCCCGCCGTCTGTTCCGGCTCGCGGACGCCGCGCAGTACCGGGCCAAGGCCGTCCGGGCCGGCCGGCCGGTCGTCGCCGGGCGGGAGGGGCCCGACGACCCGGTCGTCCGCCTGGCCGACGAGCCGTCGCACGGGCCGGCCGGGGAGCGTCGGCGTTTCCGCGGGCGGCACTGAGCCGCTGTGACGCATCGGTAAGGGGCGAACCCGGCCCCCACTGGTGACATCTTCATCTTCACTGCGTACGCTCCTGAATATGGATATGCACACTGTGGTGGTGGGGACGTCCGGGGTGACCGCGTCCGACGTCCTCGCCGTGGCGCGCGACGGCGCCCGGGTCGAGCTTTCCGGTGAGGCGGTGGCGGCCCTCGCCGCGGCGCGCGAGATCGTCGAAGCGCTGGCGGCCAAGCCCGAGCCCGTCTACGGCGTCTCCACCGGGTTCGGCGCCCTCGCCACCCGGCACATCAGCCCGGAACTGCGCGCCCAGCTCCAGCGCAACATCGTCCGCTCGCACGCCGCCGGCATGGGGCCGCACGTCGAGCGGGAGGTCGTCCGCGCCCTGATGTTCCTGCGCCTGAAGACCGTCTGCTCCGGGCGCACCGGCGTACGGCCCGAGGTCGCGCAGACCATGGCCGACCTGCTGAACGCCGGTATCACTCCCGTCGTCCACGAGTACGGCTCGCTCGGCTGCTCGGGCGACCTCGCCCCGCTCTCGCACTGCGCCCTCACCCTCATGGGCGAAGGGGACGCCGAGGGCCCGGACGGGGTCGTACGGCCCGCCGGCGAGCTGCTCGCCGAGCACGGCATCGCCCCCGTCGCCCTGCGCGAGAAGGAGGGCCTCGCCCTCCTCAACGGCACCGACGGCATGCTCGGCATGCTGATCATGGCTCTCGCCGACCTGGACCGCCTCTACAAGTCGGCCGACGTCACGGCCGCCCTGTCGCTGGAGGCCCTCCTCGGCACCAACAAGGTCCTCGCACCCGAGCTGCACGCCATCCGCCCGCACCCGGGCCAGGGCGACTCCGCCGCCAACATGCTGGCCGTGCTGGCCGGTTCGGAGCTGACCGGGCACCACCAGGACGACGCGCCGCGCGTCCAGGACGCCTACTCGGTGCGGTGCGCCCCGCAGGTCGCCGGTGCCGGTCGGGACACCATGGCCCACGCGCGCCTCGTCGCCGAACGCGAACTGGCCTCCGCCGTCGACAACCCCGTGGTGCTGCCCGACGGCCGCGTGGAGTCCAACGGCAACTTCCACGGCGCCCCGGTGGCCTACGTCCTGGACTTCCTCGCCATCGCCGTCGCCGACCTGGCGTCGATCGCCGAGCGCCGCACCGACCGGCTGCTGGACAAGAACCGCAGCCACGGCCTGCCGCCGTTCCTCGCCGACGACGCCGGCGTCGACTCCGGCCTGATGATCGCCCAGTACACGCAGGCCGCGCTGGTCAGCGAGTTGAAGCGGCTGGCCGTACCGGCCTCCGCCGATTCCATCCCGTCCTCCGCGATGCAGGAGGACCACGTCTCCATGGGCTGGTCCGCGGCCCGCAAGCTGCGCACCGCCGTCGACAACCTCACCCGCGTCATCGCCGTCGAGCTGTACGCCGCCACCCGCGCCGTCGAGCTGCGCCAGGGGCTCACGCCGGCGCCCGCGACCCGCGCGGTCCTCGACGCCGTACGGAAGGCCGGAGTCGAGGGGCCGGGACCCGACCGCTTCCTCGCGCCCGACCTCGCCGCGGCCGACGCGTTCGTGCGCGACGGACGGCTCGTGGCCGCCGTGGAGACGGTGACGGGGCCGCTCCGCTAGGGCCCGTCCGCCCGGACGTGCGAGGGGGCCCTGCCGCGGGCGCGTGTACGCCTGCGGCAGGGCCCCTACGTGCTTACTTGAGCTTGGCGGCCTGCGCCTGGAGCACGGCGGCGGGGACCTTGGACTCCCCGCCCTTGGCCAGCGCGCCGAGGTTGATGCCGTAGAACGTGGCGACCGTGCTGCCGCTGCGTACGACCTCGACCTGGAACGTGGCCGTGCCGTCGCCGTCCATGTCGGCGACGACGGTGAACGCCGAGGACTCCTCGCCGGCCCCCGACGCCTTCGTCGACGTGACCTTGGTGATCTTCTGCGTCTCGCCGCCGGCGGTCATGGTGAACCCGCCGGAGCAGGCCGAGACGCCGTCGGTGAACGACTTCATGGTCTTCTGGGCGCCGTCGCCCTCGTAGGAGGAGAGGCCGACGAGGGTCGCCGTGACGTCGAAGGCGTCCTCGAGGTCCGACTCGCTGATGTCCTCGGGTGACTTGGTGCCGGCCTGAGCCGACTTGTCCTCGGTCACGGTGTTCTTCGCGCCGGCCTCCGTGTCACCCGGCGGAAGGGCGGACATCGCGTAGACGAGCGGCTCGCACGCGGCCTTGTCGACCTTCGCGGCGCTCTTGGACGCCGGCAGGCTGGCGTCGGTTTTGTCGACCTTGTACCCCTTGACCTCGCCCTGGGCCAGCAGCAGCTTCTCCAGCTCGGCCTTGGTCAGCGCCTTCCCGGCCGGAGCCGAGGACGAGGAACCGGAGTCCTTGGAGGATCCCTTGGAGTCCTTCTTCGACCCCTCGTCCGAGCAGCCCGTGATGAGGACCAGCGACAGTGCGCCCACAGCAGCCGTGGCGCACAGCCGCGCCCCCGATGTTCTCTTCATGAGCGGACTATGAAGGTCGGGTCAAGTAAGCGTCAAATCAGTTCAGAAACCCAGGCGTTCCCGGCGAACGGAATACACCACGAAGCCGGCGCCGAGCGCGAGCAGACCGGTCCCGCCCACGACGTACGGCGTGGTGTCGAAGCTTCCGGTGTCGGCGAGGCGGGTCCCGTCGGAGGTGTCGCCGGTGAGAACGGTGCCGGCGCTGTCCGTGGAGACGGCCCGCGCCTGGGTGGTGACCTGTGTCGTCACTGCCGTTCTCGTCGGCTCGTCCGGCGTCGCCTGGGCGTTCGGGACGAACCACAGGGCACCCAGGAGGGTTCCCGCGGCGGTGGCGGTCAGCAACGGACGGCGAGCGGATGACACGGAATATCTATCCCCTTGTGGCGCTGGCGAATTGGCCGTGTGCCCCGATGCTAATGAAAGGCGTGGGTCGCGGGAAAGTTGCGGGAGCCGGCAGTCGTACGCTCCGGGTATGACTACGGAAAAGACCTCACGATTTGTCCGCCTTCGCGTCGAACTCGTCCTGGAGATCGACGACGAGGGCGCCCTCACCAAGGCCGCGCTGCGGCGACTCGCGGAGGAGGCCGCGGACCCGGGGATGTCGGACGGTGAGCGCGCGCACGCGGAGAGCGCTGTGACCGAAGACACCGCCGAGGCCCTCGCCTGTCTGGTGGATCCGTTCGACCTGGTCAGCGAGATCCCCGGCGTCGAACTCCAGCAGGCCTCCTGGTCCACCGAGCCCGTCGAGTACGACCCCGATTCGCCCGACTGGGACCTCGACGAGGATGATGACGGCGAGGACGGCGGGGCGGACGCCGGGGAGGACGGCCGCGCGGGCGGAATCGGCTGAGCGTCTTGGGGAATTCGTGATCCCGGACGGCAACCGCCGCCCGGGGTTTCGTCGTCTCAGTGGACGCGCCGACCGACACCCGCACCAGGGGCCCCGGGGGGAACCGAGGGTCCGCGGACGTGGTGTGCCCCACACATCAGGCATAGGTGGAACGGGATGAACCGGTCGTAGCGTTGAAGGTCTTGACGGGGACTCCCGGATACCGGGAATCGGCGACGATGGAGAAGCGTGTGATGACGGACAGTAGGCGGCGCAAGGGTCTCATGGCCGCGTCCGCACTGCTCGGCGGTGTTCTGGTGCTCTCTGCGTGCTCCGGCGGCGACAGTGACGCGGCCGATGGCGGAGGCAGTTCCTCACAGGCCAAGGCCGACGAGGCGGCGGCCCAGAAGTCGTCCGAGGCCCAGATCAAGATCACGCCTGCGGACGGCTCGAACAACGCCTCCATCAACAACTCCGCGACCGTCACCGTGAGCAAGGGCACGCTCACCCAGGTGACGATGACCGCGGCCGACGGCACCGCGGTGGCGGGTGAGCTGTCCGCCGACAAGACCAGCTGGAAGCCCGGCGTCCAGCTGGAGCGCTCGACCACCTACAAGCTGGCGGCGACCGCGCAGGACGCCAAGGGCCTGGTGGCCCATGAGAACGCCTCCTTCACCACGGTCTCCCCGGACAACAGCTTCATAGCCAACTTCACGCCGGAGGACGGCTCGACCGTCGGCGTGGGCATGCCGGTCTCCATCAACTTCAACAAGGAGATCACCAACAAGGCCGCCGTCCAGAAGGGCGTCACGGTCAACACCACCAGCGGTCAGGAAGTCGTCTGCCACTGGTTCAGCGGCACCCGCATGGACTGCCGGCCCGAGGAGTACTGGCAGGAGAACGCCACCGTCACGCTGAAGCTGGCGCTCGACGGTGTCGAGGGCGCCGACGGGGTCATCGGGGTCCAGCAGAAGACCGTCACCTTCAAGATCGGCCGCAACCAGGTCACGTACGTCGACGCGAAGACCAAGCAGATGAAGGTCACGCAGGACGGCAAGACCGTGCGGACCATCCCGATCTCGGCCGGCTCGCCCGACAACAAGACGTACGAGGGCCAGATGGTGATCTCCGAGAAGTTCAAGGAGACTCGGATGAACGGCGCGACGGTCGGCTTCACCGACGACGACGGCAAGGGCGAGTACGACATCAAGGACGTGCCGCACGCCATGCGTCTGACCAACTCGGGCACCTTCGTGCACGGCAACTACTGGGGTGCGAAGTCCATCTTCGGCTCGGTGAACACCAGCCACGGCTGCGTCGGCCTGTCCGACGCCAAGGGCGCCAACGACCCGAAGACGCCGGGCGCCTGGTTCTACAACAGCTCGATCGTCGGTGACGTGATCGTCGTCCAGAACACCGGTGACAAGACCGTCTCGCCGGACAACGGCCTCAACGGCTGGAACATGGACTGGGCGCAGTGGAAGGCCGGTTCCGCCGCCTGACG
The DNA here is from genome assembly GCF_042870975.1 of Streptomyces sp. NPDC006259. NCBI lineage: Bacteria > Bacillati > Actinomycetota > Actinomycetes > Kitasatosporales > Streptomycetaceae > Streptomyces > Streptomyces sp. NPDC006259. Next base: position 443,167 of record NZ_JBIAHY010000004.1, read on the forward strand.
CGCCGCCCGCTCACCGTCTCCCGATGCCGCCCCCAGGGGCGGCATCGGTATTTCCAGGGCCTGGCACAGCCTTCTCATGCTCCTTTTATCTCAGCCTTATGGCTTCATCACGGGCCGTACCTAGCTTGCGGCCATGTTCTTCACCTACCTGAGGCGCGAACTGCGCCGCCGCAGAAAAGCGGCCCTCGTCGTCGCCTCCGGACTGGCCCTGGGCATCGCGCTGGTCATCGTCGTCACCTCCGTCTCCTCCGGCATGGGCAGGGCCCAGGACCAGGTCCTGCAGTCCCTGTACGGCCTGGGCACGGACATGACGGTCACCAAGGCCGCCGAGCCCACCGCCACCACCTCCGAGCGTCCGCGCTTCCGGTTCGACGCGCAGGACGGCGACTCGGACGCCGAGCAGAGCAGCGACCGCGTCATGGTCCAGGGCTTGCAGACCCTGCCGGCCGCCACCGTCACCGAGGTCGGCAGGCAGAGCGGCGTCTCCGACGCGGTCGGCGGACTGAGCCTCCAGGTCATCAAGGTCGACGGGCAGTTCACCCGCGGCCAGTTCCAGCAGGGTGAGGGCGGCCAGCAGGGCGGACGCGGCGGCAACGGCCAGCCGCAGGGCGAGGTCCAGGGCGGCGGCGCGAACTTCGACGTCGACAGCTACTCGGTCTTCGGCACCGACGTCACCGAACCCGCGCTCGGTCCGCTGACCTCCTCCGAGATCACCAGCGGCCGTACCTTCAGGACCACCGAGGCGAACGCCGAGGTCGCCGTCGTCGACTCGGCCTACGCCAAGGAGAAGAAGCTCAAGGCCGGTTCGACGGTCACCGTCAAGAGCGTCAAGTACAGCGTCATCGGCATCGCCACCGCCGACAGCGGGGAGTCCGCCGCCGACGTCTACCTCCCGCTGACCCAGGCTCAGACGCTCAGCGGCTCCCAGGACAAGGTCACCACGATCTACGTCCGGGCGACCGACTCGCAGAAGATCGACGACGTCAAGTCCGCGATCCAGAAGAACGTCTCCGGTACGACGGTGACGACCTCCGCCGACCTCGCCGACACCGTCTCCGGCTCCCTCTCCACGGCCTCCTCGCTCGCCACCAGCGTGGGCACGTGGCTGTCCGTCGCGGTGCTCGTCGCCGCGTTCCTGGTCGCCGGACTGCTCACCTCCTCGGCGGTGTCCCGGCGGGTACGGGAGTTCGGCACGCTGAAGGCACTGGGCTGGAAGTCGGGGCGGGTCACCCGCCAGGTCGTCGGCGAGGCCGTGGTCAACGGTCTCCTCGGCGGCGCCCTGGGTATCGCGCTCGGTCTGGCCGGCGCCTACGCCGTGACCGTCGTCAGCCCCACCCTCCAGGCCGAGACGGGCGGCACCGGCGGCGGCCAGGGCGGTCCCGGCGGCGGTGGCTTCGGCGGTCCCGGCCGGCAGGCGGCGGCCCGCACGCTCGACGTGGCCCTCACGGCGCCGGTCGGCGTCACGACGGTGGCCCTGGCGGTCGGACTCGCCGTCGCCGGCGGTCTGATCGCGGGGGCGTTCGGTGGGTGGCGGGCGTCCCGGCTCCGGCCGGCCGACGCGCTGCGGCGCGTCGAGTAGCCAACCCCCACACCTAACCCAGGAGTTGAAGTCCCCATGTACGAACTCAGAGGCGTCACCAAGCGCTACACCCGCGGCAAGGACACCGTCCACGCCCTCGACGGTGTCGACCTGACCATCCCGGACGGCGACCGGCTCGTCATCCAGGGCCCCACGGGAGGCGGCAAGTCCACCCTCCTCCAGATGCTCGGCGGACTCGACCGGCCGAGCGAGGGAGAGGTCGTCCTGGACGGCACCGACCTGGCCACCCTGTCCGAGGCCCGGCTCACCAAGGTGCGCGGCGAGAACATCGGCTTCGTCTTCCAGTCCTTCAACCTCATCCCGACGCTCACCGCCCAGGAGAACGTCGAGACCGCCCTGGTCCCGCTCGGCGTGAAGGGCCGGCAGCGGCGCGAACGGGCCGCCGAGGCGCTCAGCTCCGTCGGCCTCGGCGAGCGGCTCGGACACCTCCCCGGCGAGATGTCCGGCGGCCAGCAGCAGCGCGTCGCCATCGCCCGCGCGCTGGTGAAACAGCCCAAGGTGCTGCTCGCCGACGAACCGACCGGCAACCTCGACGAGGGCATGCGCGACGAGATCATGGACGTACTGCACACCCTGTGGAAGGAGCACGGCCTGACCTTCATCATGGTCACCCACGACTCCGCCCTCGCGAGGAAGGCCCCGCGCGTGGCCACCATCCGCAAGGGCAGGATCACCGTCAAGGAGAACGCCCTCTCCTGACCCGGCGGTTCCCCGACGCGGTACGGCGTCCCCGTGACACGGTTCGCCGAGCGAACGGCCCCCGGAACAGCAGCCTCCGCGGGGCCGTCCGTGCGTGCGTGGCCCCATGACGGGCACCACAGCCGGCACAGCCGGCACAGCCGGCACAGCCGTGGAGTCCATCCGGTGCCGCATTCCCGAGGAGCGGTCGGCGGAGCCACTCGCCGCCTACGCCCCGCGCCGCCGGCTACGCCCCGCGCCGCCGCACAGCTCGCGGTCTCGCCGCACCGCGTCGACCAGGAACTCGCCCGCCGCGAGGAGGGCTCCGCCGCCCGGCGGGAGTCGGGGACGAGGACCGTCAGGCCGACAGCGGCGGCCGGGGTTCGGCGGACCCCAGCCGGCCCGCGTCGACCCCCCAGCTCGCCAGCAGGCGCAACGCCTCCGCCGAGGGCGACCCCGCTTCCGCGTGATACGTCACCATCGTCTGCTCGCTCTCCCCGAGCAGCCGGAACCCCTCGTAGTTGAGGGACAGCGCGCCCACCAGCGGATGGCGCAGCCGCTTCACGCCGTAGGCCTTCTCCTTGACGTCGTGGGTCGCCCACAGCCGCCGGAAGTCCTCACTCTTCACCGACAGCTCGCCCACCAGCGCCGACAGCCGCGGGTCGTCCGGATAGCAGCCGGCGTCCATCCGCAGCGCGCACACGATGTCGATCGCCTTCTGCTCCCAGTCCACGAACAGATCGCGGTAGTCCGGCCGCAGGAACACCAGCCGCGCCCAGTTCCGCTCCGCGACCGGCAGCTCCCCCCAGTCCCCGAACAGGGCCGCCGCCATCGGGTTCCAGGCGAGGATCTCCGCCCGCCGCCCGACGATGTACGCGGGCACCCCGTCCATCAGGTCCAGCAGCTGTCGCGGCGCCGGCCTCACCTGCTCGACCCGCGCCGTCGGCTTCTTCTTGTGCCGCTTCGGCTTGGCGAGATGCGTCAGGTGGGCGTGCTCGGCGTCGGTGAGCCGCAGCGCGCGGGCGATGGAGTCGAGCACCTCCGCCGACACGTTCCGCCCGTTGCCCTGCTCCAGGCGCGTGTAGTACGCCACCGACACCCCGGCCAGCTGCGCCAGCTCCTCGCGCCGCAGCCCCGGCACCCGGCGGTGCCGTCCGAAGTCGGGCAGCCCCACGTCCTCCGGCTTCAGCCGGGCACGCCGCGTGCGCAGGAACTCGCTGAGTTCGGCACGCCGGTCCAGACGCCCGCCGGGCTGCGGTACGGCTTCGGCCTGTTCGTCCATGCGTCCAGTATTCACGGTCGTACGCGGACGATCCTGACCTTGCCAGTGGTAGGCACGACGAACGTAGGCATGGCCGGGGCCTGGGTGAGCGCCGCGATACGGGGCAGGCTGGACGCCGTGCCCGGTCCGAAGACCGACCGGGCGTACGACCCGCGCACGATCCGCTAGGAGAAAACCCGGCATGACCACTGTTGCTGCGTACGCCGCCCCCTCCGCCAAGGCTCCGCTGGAGCGCACGACCATCGAGCGACGCGCGGTCCGCGAGTCCGACGTCCTGATCGACATCAAGTTCGCCGGCATCTGCCACTCCGACATCCACCAGGCCCGCGAGGGCTGGGGCGAGGCCATCTTCCCGATGGTGCCCGGCCACGAGATCGCGGGCGTCGTCACCGAGGTCGGCCCCGGTGTGACGAAGTTCGCCGTCGGCGACCGCGTGGGCGTCGGCTGCATGGTCGACTCCTGCCGCGAGTGCGACAACTGCAAGGCCGGCCTGGAGCAGTACTGCACCGGCGGCGGCATGGTCGGCACGTACAACGCCGTCGACAAGGACGGCGAGACCACCTACGGCGGCTACGCCGAGAAGATCGTCGTCGACGAGAACTACGTCGTCCGCATACCCGACGGCCTCGCCCTCGACGTGGCCGCCCCGCTGCTCTGCGCCGGCATCACCACCTACTCCCCGCTCAAGCACTGGAACGCCGGCCCCGGCAAGAAGGTCGCCGTCCTCGGCATGGGCGGCCTCGGCCACATGGGCGTCAAGATCGCCCACGCCCTCGGCGCCGAGGTCACGGTCCTCTCCCAGTCCCTGCGCAAGAAGGACGACGGCCTGAAGCTGGGCGCCGACCACTACTACGCCACCAGCGACCCGAAGACCTTCGAGGAACTGGCCGGCACCTTCGACCTGATCCTGTCCACCGTCTCCGCGCCGCTCGACCTGGACGCCTACCTGGCCCTGCTGAGGACGGACGGCGCCTTCGTCAACGTCGGCGCCCCCGAGGAGCCGGTCGCGCTCAACCTGTTCTCGGTGATCGGTGGCCGCAAGACCCTCGCCGGCTCCGGCATCGGCGGCATCCGGGAGACCCAGGAGATGCTGGACTTCTGCGCCGAGCACGGCTTCGGCGCCGAGATCGAGCTGATCAGCGCCTCCGAGATCAACGAGGCGTACGAGCGGGTGCTGGCGAGCGACGTCCGCTACCGCTTCGTCATCGACGCGGCGACCATCTGACCGTCCGCGTCACCGGTCACCTCCCGACGGGCCCCCGGCCGCACGTGCACGTGCACGTGTGCCGGGGCCCTCGTCGTAGGCCGCGCGCGGGTTGTCGTACGTGTAAGCCGCGTGCGGGATGGCCTACGCGTAAGCCGCGTGCGGCTTGGCCTACGCGTAAGCCGCGTGCGGGATGTCGTACGCGGTGGAGAAGGGGCCGGGCTCAGTCGGTGGCGAAGGAGTCGCCGGCGCCGTAGGACCGTACGAGGGCGCCGCCCCCCGGCGCGGGCCGTACGGAGTGGGCGCGCCCCAGTCCGGCGACGTGCGCCCGGCCGCCGGCCACCCGCACCACGGTGTTCTCGTCGACCGCGACCCCGTGCGCGAGCCGCCCGCCCGCCACGACGGCGACCAGCCGAGCCAGCGTTCCCCACTGCGCCGCGTGCACGTCCACCCCGAACGGCACCAACCCGAGTCCGGGCCGCACCTCGATCTCCTCCAGGTCCTCCGCCGTGTCCGGCGGGCAGACCGCCACCCCGTCCACCAGCCAGCCGCCGACCACCGCGTCCCGCGCCGCGATCACGGCACCCGCGGAGTAACCGGCGTACGGCACACCGCGCGCCGCGAGCAGCCCGGGCAGCGCGTCGAGACTCCCGCCGAACGCCTCCTGGTACGCCGGTGTCAGCCCACCGCACACCAACAGCGCGTCCACGTCCGCCGTCAGCGCGCCCGGTTCGAACGGTTCCCCGAGCGGCAGCAGCAGGGGCACCGGCGTACAGTCGCCGGCCTTGCGCAGCAGGGTGTCGTAGCGGCCGAAGAGGTCGGCGCCGTCGCCCTCGTCGACGAGGACGCACAGCACGCGGGGCGCGGCCGCCGGCGCGGCCCGCAGGAACGGGCCGTAGACGGCCTCGGCGGCCGACTCGTCACGACCACCACCGATCAGGAACACGTCACTACTGCTGCCACTCATGCGGATCTCCCCCTGGGTCGTACGGATGACGTAGTAACTCACGAACGGTCGCCAGCGCGCTCCCGCCCTCGCCGCCGGAGCCTTCCGAGGCCGCCGGCGTCAGCGGCCGGACAGCCGGTCGGAGGGGCGGCCGGACAGCCGGTCGGGGTGGCGGGCACGCGGCCGGTCCGGTCTCGCGGAGGTGGTGAGCCCCTGGTCACCCGGTCGCCCACCACGAGGCGCTTCCCTGCGCACCCGCCCTCCGACCCCGGGTAGCGCTTCGACTCGGGGAGACGGTGGAACCGCACCCACCGGTCGGCGAACGCGCCGCGGAGGGCGTGCGCGAGGGGCGGGACGCCGGGGTGCCGTTCCCGCCACGGGCGCGCCAGGTCCTCACCCGTCGCCGCGGTTCCACAGGGTGAGGTCGCTGCTGGTGGCGACGACGAGGGTGCGTCCGGAGGGGGAGAATCCGGCGGCGCGGAACGTGGAGTGGTTCGCGTGGAGGATGTGCCACCACGTCTCGCCGTGCCGGCCCCGGTGCGGCACGGCGTCGTGACGGGAGAGCAGGACGCGCTCGCTCGGCCAGGCCGGCTGGACCACCTCCACGGTCCAGCCGTCCGCGGTGCCGGTGTGCAGCCCGCCGCCGAACAGGCCCGCGATGCGCACCCTGCGGCCGACGATCGGCCCCAGCCCGGGACACGACAGGTCATCGGACTCGTCGGGCGTGCTGTCCTGCGGGGCGGGGTCGCGGTCGCGCGCGATCTTCTCGCCCGTGACGGCGTCGAAGAGGCCGTGGCCGTCGTGCGAGACGACCATCACCAGGTCGTCGCCGCTGTCGGGATGCACGGCGAACCCGATCCCGAGAAGCCCGCCGACAGCCACGCAGGAGCCCAGGACGGGCCGCCAGGGCGGCGGCGCGGGAACCACCGGCGCGGCGAGCAGCCGGTCCCGCATCGCCAACTGGTACTCGGACAGCCCGGCCTCCGGGTCCGGCCGCTCGCCAGAGGCGGCCACGCCGCTCCACTTCACCATCCGGGCATGCTCCTCGGGTTCCGCGGCCGCATTCTCCCTGTCGGCCCTGCGGAGTATCCAGCCCGAGGAGGCGGGGGAGGGGCAACCCAATTCCGGCGGCGGGGGCGCCTTCCCCGCGCGCGGGACGGCTTCAGCCCCGTAGGCCGGTCAGGAGTCCGTCCGGGGTGGGGTAAGGGCGTTCGGGCGGGAGCAGCCGGGCCGCCGTGTCGAGGTCGTCGTCGGCCACGTGCGTGCGTATCGCGCGGGCGAGCGGCGTCACATCGCGTACGGCGACCGTCCACTCGTCCGCGTAACGCCGAGCGGCCTCCCCCGTGAGACCGAGTTGCAGCGACCGGTGGGGCAGCGGTCGCAGCCGCAGGTCCCGCTCGGGATCCCACTGCACGCGGGCGGACGCCCGCCGCAACCGACGCTGCCAGGTCGCACGGTCGGGGTGCACCTCGCGCACGTAACTCGACAGACAGGCGCGCTCGAGCGCCCACTCGAAGCCGTCACGGGTGATCTCGACGGCAAGAACCGTCTCCTGCCCCGCCTTCTGACCCCAGCCGCAGCGGTACATCATCCAGAGGAACGAGGGTTTGATCCACGTCATCCGGTCCCGCTTCCACGTGGCCGGGAAGCGGCCCTCGCGGGCGGCGGGCACGCCGATCTCCGGTGGGTAGGCCTGGTAGACGGTGATCGTGGATTCCGTGTGGGTCGCGCGGATGGTGCGTTGCGGGTCTGCCATGGCGTACAGCGTGCGGCCGTCCGGTCGGGAGTGGCCAGCGGTTTTGGGGGCGATGGTTGTGGGACTCAGCCCTCGGCCTGGCGGCACCGAGACCGGCGGGGCTGGCGGGGCCGGCGGGGGGTCGGGCCCGTCGAAGGGCCTGGAATCGCTGGGGGTCCTCGCGCGTTGAGGACAGTGCGCGAGGGCGCCGGTGTCGTACGACGTGGGCGGCCCGAGTGATCGAGTCGACAGAATTGGAGGGCCTCAATGGCTGCGCAGACGCAGAGGGCCGTGCTGGCGGGCGGATGCTTCTGGGGGATGGAGGACCTGATCCGCCGGCTCCCGGGCGTGACGGCGACCCGGGTCGGATACACCGGGGGTGACGTGCCGAACGCGACGTACCGCAACCACGGCACGCACGCGGAGGCCATCGAGGTCCTGTTCGACCCCGCGGAGACCGACTTCCGCGCGCTTCTGGAGTTCTTCTTCCAGATCCACGACCCGAGCACCAAGAACCGCCAGGGCAACGACATCGGCCTCAGCTACCGTTCGGCGATCTACTACGTGGATGACGAGCAGAAGCGGATCGCCGAGGACACGATCGCGGATGTGGACGCCTCCGGACTGTGGCCGGGCAAGGTCGTCACCGAGGTGGAGCCGGTCGGTCCGTTCTGGGAGGCCGAGCCCGAGCACCAGGACTACTTGCAGCGTTACCCGGACGGCTACACCTGCCACTTCCCGCGCCCGGGATGGCGGCTGCCCGCCCGCACGCAGGGCTGACCGCGGCGCGAGGCGGTCCGGCGGGGCGGCAAGGCGGAGGCTGACCGGCCGGCCCGGGCGCCGGCGCCCCGCGGCCGGTCCGCGCGTGCGCCCGCGGACCGGCGGCGCCGCCGCACTTCCGGCGCGGGCTGCGGCTCGGGCGCGGGGCCGTGGTCCGGGGCTCCCCGTGCGGAACCCGCGTCCGGGCTCAGTGCGGGAGCGACGCCGGGCTGCCGCCGTTCGCCTCGTATCCCGCCACGGCCAGGGCGCGGTACACCGCGAACTCGCCCGCCGGATCGGCCGACAGCGTCCAGGGCAGCGCGCCCACGTGACCGTCGACGTGTATGAGCTGGTTCACCGCCTCCGACCAGCGTTCGGCACGTACCAGGAAGAAGACGAGCAAGTGGCGCACGTGCGCCAGCATGGGGTCGTCGGGGCGGGCCGCGTGGACGGCGAAGAGGGCGCCGTGGATCGCCTTCGTCACGACCTCGCTCTGGTAGAAGCCGGTGACCAGGTTCACCTCGGGCAGGTGCTCGAACACCGCGAAGAGGGGCATCGCCGCGAGGAGGGAGCCCCGGGGGGCGCGCGCCGCCGCGGCCTCCGCGAACGACATCGCCGTCTCGCGCGAACCGTGCCACTTCTCGCACCAGTAGTGCAGGGCCGCCAGATGCGCGCCCATGTGTGCGGGGGCCCGGTCGAGGATCTTCAGCCAGAGCTGCTCGAACTCCTGCTGCGAGTAGGCCAGGCCGCGGGCCACCGACAGTTCCACGATGTACGGGATCGGGTCGCCGGGGGCGAGCAGCGCCGCCTGCCCGCAGGCGTCCCTCGCCTCCTCCATGATGATCCTGAAGTCGTCCGTGCCGGGCGTCGAGGTGCGCCAGGCCTGCTGCACCAGGAACTCGGCGTGCACCGCCGCCCCGCCCGGATCCTTGGGCGCCTCGGCGCGCCACACCCGCAGCCACTGCCCGCCCGGTGTGTCGCCGACCCCGCCGGGCCGCCGGCGCAGCTCCAGCGCGGCCGCGCCCGCGAAGGCCTGCACGCGCTGCCAGCGCCGCTCGCCCTCGGCCTCGGTGCCGGCCAGCAGCTGTAGGCCGGCCCGGTAGTCCTGGGTGCCCTGCACGACGTTCAGCACGTCGAGCAGGTCGTGGTCGGGGCCGGGCATGCGGATGTCCAGCTCCTCCTCGCGGACGAAGCCGTAGTCGGCGGGGTCCGCGGCGTCGGGGTGTCCGGCCGGGACCTGCTCGATCAGACCGCGCCTGCGGCGCAGGAACGGCAGCAGCACGAAGCTGAGCATGACCAGCGCGATCAGGACCCAGAGAATTTCCATGCCCCAAGGGTTTCAGACGCCGCCGACAATTGGCCATCCGCCTCCGCCGGCCTGTGGAAAACCTCGCGGTGCGCGGCGACGGGCACCCGCCGTCCCGCACCTTCGCCTCCGGCGCATTACGCTCGGTGCTCATGAGCGACAGGCACATCAGTCAGCATTTCGAGACCCTCGCGATCCACGCGGGCAACACCGCCGATCCCCTCACCGGCGCGGTGGTCCCGCCGATCTACCAGGTCTCCACGTACAAGCAGGACGGCGTCGGCGGCCTGCGGGGCGGCTACGAGTACAGCCGTAGCGCCAACCCCACCAGGACCGCGCTGGAGGAGAACCTGGCCGCCCTGGAGGGCGGCGTCCGGGGTCTCGCGTTCGCTTCCGGACTGGCGGCCGAGGACTGCCTGTTGCGTACGCTGCTCAGCCCGGGCGATCACGTGGTCATCCCGAACGACGCGTACGGCGGCACGTTCCGGCTGTTCGCGAAGGTCGTCTCCCGGTGGGGCGTGGAGTGGTCGGTGGCCGACACCAGCGACCCGGCCGCCGTGCGGGCCGCGATCACCCCGAAGACGAAGGCGGTCTGGGTGGAGACCCCCTCCAACCCGCTGCTCGGCATCACCGACATCGCGGCCGTCGCGCAGGTGGCGCGGGACGCCGGCGCCCGGCTCGTCGTCGACAACACCTTCGCCACGCCGTATCTCCAGCAGCCGCTGGCGCTCGGCGCGGACGTCGTCGTGCACTCGCTGACCAAGTACATGGGCGGGCACTCGGACGTCGTCGGCGGTGCGCTGATCGTGGGCGACCGGGCACTCGGCGAGGAGCTGGTGTACCACCAGAACGCGATGGGCGCGGTCGCCGGGCCCTTCGACTCCTGGCTGGTGCTGCGCGGCACGAAGACGCTGTCGGTGCGCATGGACCGGCACAGCGAGAACGCGACCAAGGTCGCCGACATGCTGACGCGGCACGCGCGCGTGACGAACGTTCTGTACCCGGGCCTTCCGGAGCACCCCGGTCACGAGGTCGCCGCCAAGCAGATGCGGGCGTTCGGCGGCATGGTGTCGTTCCAGGTGGCCGGCGGCGAGGAGGCGGCGGTGGAGGTCTGCAACCGCGCCAGGGTGTTCACCCTCGGCGAGTCCCTCGGCGGCGTCGAGTCGCTGATCGAGCACCCCGGGCGCATGACGCACGCCTCCGCGGCCGGTTCGGCCCTGGAGGTCCCGGCCGACCTGGTGCGGATCTCGGTCGGCATCGAGAACATCGACGACCTGCTGGCGGACCTCCAGCAGGCCCTCGGCTAGGTCTTCCGTTCGGATCATGGCTGGTCAGCCCTGGTCAGCCATGGTCGGGCGGGCCTGCCGGCCCTGATCGGGCGCGGGCGCGGTGACGCGGTGCGGTGCCCGGGCCCGAGCGCGGCGCGATGCGAACGCGAGGACCCGGACGGCGGGCCGGCGTCACCAGCCGGTCAGGGGTGGGGTCGTCTCCGACGGCGGCTCCACCCACGGTTCGGCCACCGCCGCCCAGACGGCGAACGCGACGGCCGCCGTCCCCAGCAGCAGCCACAGCAGACGCCGGGCGAGGACGCGGCGGCGCAGCACGCGGGTGCCGCGGCGGACGGCGTCCGTGTGCAGCTCGGGCGGCAGCCGGGGCACCGTCCGCTCCATGATCTGCCGTACGGCGGCCTCCCGCTGGGCCCGGTTCACGTCGCCGCCGTCTTCGCCTCGGTGACCGGGGGCGAGGGTGCGCGGGGTGGGTGCAGGACGGTCGCCGTCGCGCGGTCGCAGACCGTGTGGACGTGTTCCCTCGGCAGGCCGAGAAGGGCCGCGACCTGTTCCTCGCCGACGCCCTCGTAGAGCCTGAGGACCAGGATCAGGCGGGCCTGCGGGGTGAGGCCGGCCAGCGGACCGGCGAGATGTCGGCGGGTCCGGCCCAGGGGGGCGTACTGATGCCACGCGGTGTCGGCGAAGCGGATGGCCAGGTGCCGGCGGGCGTGGTCGTAGGGGTCCTCGCCGTGCAGCCGGTCCCAGCACGCGTACGTGTGCGCGAGGGCGTGCGTCAGCAGCCGTCGCGCGCGCGGGTTCTCCTCGTGGGACTCCGCGGTGAGCAGGGTGGCGGTCTGCGTCAGCCGTCCGCCCGCGCCGGCCACGAACGCCTCGAACTCCTTGGCCCGGCGGGCGTCCCGGGCCGCATGCCGTGCTCGCATCGCGCGCCTCCCGCCTGCCGGCGACCCCCTGGCCACGGATCCCGGCCGGTCTGCGACAACGGGGACCCGGTCTCATATGAGGCCAGGGGCGGGCCGTCGGTCAAGAGCCGCGCACGCGCGGATGCGCGCCGCGCGCGGGGGCGTTCAGGAAGCCGGTGCGGGCTCCGTGCCGGCCATGCCGTGGGAGGCCATCCGGCTGGACAGCGCGGTGTTGAAGCGCGTGAGGAGCGCGCAGAACGCCTCGCGCTCCTCCGGGCTCCATTCATGGGTCAGTTCAGCCATCAACTGACGTCTGGAGGAACGCACTTCGTCGAGCCGGGACAGCCCGCGCGGAGACAGCTGGAGCACCACCGCCCGCCCGTCCTCGGGGTGCGAGGTGCGCTTGACCAGGCCGGTGTCGACCAGCGGCGCCACCTGTCGGGTGACGGTCGACGAGTCGATGCCCATGCTCGCGGCGAGCGCCTTGACGCCCATCGGGCCTTCCTTGTCGAGGCGGTTGAGCAGCAGGTACGCGGCGCGGTCCATGGAGTTGCGTACCTGCCCGACCCCGCCGAGCCGAGTCTGTTCGGCACGGCGAGCGAAGAGCGCGACCTCGTGCTGCAGCGTGTCGAGGAGACCGGTGTCGCCGACGGTCGTCATGTCCATCGACATTTCAGGTGTTGTGGGCATGGCCGGGGGCTCACTTCATGAAATGGGTGCTGGGTTGGGGGACAGGGTACGCGGCCCGGGGGCGGGTCGTACCGGCGCTGCGGAAACCGGTCTCGGTGGTTGGTCACAGCGGTCGTTTCCGCCTGTGAACTGCGATGCTTGTGTCATGAGCTACCGCACGGCTGACTCCTTGCGGCCCGTCACTCTCGACGATGTGCGCGGCGCCCAGAAGATGCTTTCCGGCGTGGCGCGGGTGACCGCGATGGAGGGCAGCAGGCACCTGTCGCAGCTCGTCGGGGCACCGGTGCACCTCAAGTGCGAGAACCTCCAGCGGACGGGTTCGTTCAAGCTGCGCGGCGCGTACGTGCGGATCGCCGGGCTGCTGCCGGAGGAGCGGGCGGCCGGGGTCGTCGCGGCGAGTGCGGGCAACCACGCGCAGGGCGTCGCGCTGGCGTCCACCCTGCTGGGCGTGCGGTCCACGGTGTTCATGCCGAAGGGCGCCCCGCTGCCGAAGATCAGCGCGACCCGCGAGTACGGCGCGCAGGTGCGCCTGTACGGGCAGGTGGTCGACGAGACGCTGGCGGCGGCGCAGGAGCACGCGTCGGAGACCGGCGCGGTGTTCATCCATCCCTTCGACCATGCGGACGTGATCGCGGGGCAGGGCACGGTGGGTCTGGAGATCCTGGAGCAGTGCCCGGAGGTGCGGACGATCGTCGTCGGGATCGGCGGCGGGGGTCTGGCGGCGGGCATCGCGGTGGCGGTGAAGGCGCTGCGGCCGGACGTGCGCATCGTGGGGGTGCAGGCGGCGGGCGCGGCGGCGTATCCGCCCTCGCTGGCGGCGGGGCGGCCGGTGTCGTTGCGCAGTCCGGTGACGATGGCGGACGGCATCAAGGTGGGCAGGCCCGGTGATGTGCCGTTCGGGATCGTCGGAGACCTGGTGGACGAGGTCCGCACGGTGTCGGAGGATGCCCTGGCCATGGCTCTGCTGCTGTGTCTGGAGCGGGCCAAGCTGGTGGTCGAGCCGGCCGGGGCGAGTCCCGTGGCGGCACTGCTGAGCGAGCCGGGCGCCTTCGAGGGGCCGGTGGTCGCGGTGCTCTCCGGCGGCAATGTCGATCCGCTGCTGATGCAGCGCGTGCTGCGGCACGGCACGTCCGCCCAGGGCCGCTACCTGGCGGTACGGCTGCGGCTGACGGACCGGCCGGGTGCGCTGGCGACGCTGCTCGGGGTGTTGTCGATGGTGGACGCGAACGTTCTCGACGTGAGTCACGTACGGACCGACCCGCGGCTCGGGCTCACGGAGGCCGAGGTGGAACTGCACCTGGAGACGAAGGGGCCGGTGCACTGCGCCGAGGTCGGCCACGCCCTGCGCGAGGCCGGCTACACGGTCATCGACTGACGGCCGTCGCCGAACCCGCTCGGCACCTTCGCCGAACCCGCTCGACGCCGTCGCCGAACCCGCTCGGCACCTTCGCCGGACGCGCTCGACGCTGGTCGCCGACCCGGTCTCACGGCCGGAGCCGGACGCGACTGACGGCGGTCGCCGACCCGTCAGACGGCCGGAGTCGGTCGCGACTGATGGCCGCCGCTGCCCGCCCTCCCCCGCCGCCTTTCCCTTCCCCTTCCTCCCCCTGTCGACGGTCGGCGCGCACCTCGGCCGTGGTCGGAGGTCCAGGTCGCACCCTCTTGTCACTCCTTCGGGTAAGTCCATTGAAGGACGCGATACATCGCGTTATGGTGTGTGTCACGCCACCTCGCCGGCGTGCTCGGCGCATCGCGATCGAGCGGAACGAAACGTACAAACCTAGGCTTTCCGAAGAATCCCCGACGACGTGGAGACTCACATGCCAGGCGCCATCCATGCCGAAGGTCTGGTGAAGACCTTCGGTGACGTCAAGGCTCTGGACGGCGTCGACCTCGACGTCCCGGAGGGCACCGTCCTCGGCCTCCTGGGGCCGAACGGCGCGGGCAAGACCACCGCGGTCCGCTGCCTGACCACCCTTCTGCGCCCGGACAGCGGCCGGGCCGTGGTCGCCGGCTTCGACGTGCTCAAGAACCCCAACGAGGTGCGGCGTTCGATAGGCCTCTCCGGCCAGTTCGCCGCCGTCGACGAGTATCTGACCGGCCGGGAGAACCTCCAGATGGTCGGGCAGCTCTACCAGATGAGGGCGAAGGCCGCGAAGGCCCGGGCCGCCGAACTGCTCGACCAGTTCGACCTCGCGGACGCCGCCGACCGCACCGCCAAGACCTACTCCGGAGGAATGCGCCGCCGCCTCGACCTGGCCGCCGCGCTGGTGGTCTCACCACCCGTGATGTTTATGGACGAGCCGACGACCGGTCTCGACCCGCGCAACCGCCAGCTGCTGTGGGAGGTGATCAAGCGTCTCGTCTCCGGCGGCACCACACTGCTGCTGACCACGCAGTACCTGGAGGAGGCCGATCACCTCGCGCACGACATCGCGGTCGTCGACCACGGCCGGGTCATCGCCCGCGGCACCTCCGACCAGCTCAAGGCCCGCACCGGCGGCGAGCGCGTGGAGGTCGTGGTGCACGAGCGGGAGCACATACCGACCGCGCTCCAGGTCCTGGCCGGCTTCGGCAAGGGCGACACCACCGTCGAGGAGCACACCCGCAAGCTCACCGTGCCCGTCACCGGCGGCGCGAAGCTCCTCGCCGAGGTCATCCGCGAGCTGGACATCCGCGGCATCGAGATCGACGACATCGGTCTGCGCCGCCCCACCCTCGACGACGTCTTCCTGTCCCTCACCGGACACGTCGCCGAGGACAAGCCCGAGGACAACGGCAAGGAGACCGTGAAATGAGCGCCGTCACCGAAGCCCTCCGGGGCACGGCCCCCGGCAACCCGCTCGGCCAGAGCGTCCGGGACTCCCTGGTCGTTGCGAAACGCAACCTGATCCGGATGTCCCGGATCCCCGAGATGGTCATCTTCGGGCTCATCCAGCCCATCATGTTCGTGGTGCTGTTCACCTACGTCTTCGGCGGCTCGATGCGGATCGGCGGCAGCACCAGCGCCACCGACTACAAGAACTTCCTCATGGCGGGCATCTTCGCGCAGACCGTCACCTTCGCCACCGCCGGAGCCGGCGCGGGCATCGCCGACGACATGCACAAGGGCCTCATCGACCGCTTCCGCTCCCTGCCGATGGCCCGTGGCGCGGTCCTCACCGGCCGCACCCTCGCCGACCTCGTGCAGACCGCGCTGACCCTGCTCGTCCTCGCCGTCGTCGCGCTCCTGGTCGGCTGGCGGGTCGGCTCCGACGGCAGCACCAACGCCGCCAGGGTGATGGCCGCCTTCGGCCTGCTGCTCCTCCTCGGCTACGCGTTCACCTGGATCGGCGCCCTGATCGGTCTGTCCGTCCGCACCCCCGAGGCGGCCACCTCCGGCGGACTGATCTGGCTCTTTCCGGTCACCTTCATCTCGAACGCGTTCGTGGACACCGGCAACATGACGCCCTGGCTGCGACACGTCGCCGAATGGAACCCCTTCAGCGCCACCGTCCAGGCCTGCCGCGTCCTGTTCGCCAACCCCGGACAATCGGCCTCCGACGCCTGGCCGATGCAGCACCCGGTCTGGGCCTCCCTGATCTACTCCGTGCTGATCGTCCTCATATTCCGCACGCTGGCGGTCCGCAAGTACCGCTCGGCCACCGCATGACCGCACCACACCACACGGCATGACGAGACCCCCGGCGCCACGGGGGCGCCGGGGGTCCGGTCGGGGATGAGGGGGCCGGGAACCGGCGAGGGCCGGTCAGCCGTCGTAGGGCACGGCCTTGAGGAGACGTACGGAGGCCTTCTTGCCGTTGGGCAGCTCGTACTCCGCGTCCTCGCCGACCTTGTGGCCGATCACGGCGGAGCCCAGCGGCGACTGCGGCGAATAGGTCTCGATGTCGGAACTCGCGTACTCGCGCGAGGCCAGCAGGAAGGACAGCGTGTCGTCCTCGTCACCGTCGAAGGCGATCGTCACGACCATGCCGGGTGCCACCGCACCGTCCGTGGACACCGGGGCGGCGCCGACCTTGGCGTTGTCCAGGAGCTGGGTCAGCTGGCGGATGCGGAGTTCCTGCTTGCCCTGCTCCTCCTTCGCCGCGTGGTACCCGCCGTTCTCCCGCAGGTCGCCCTCCTCACGCGCGGCCGCGATCTTGCCGGCGATCTCGGTGCGCGCAGGACCAGTAAGGTACTCAAGCTCATCCTTGAGCTTGTTGTACGCCTCCTGGGTGAGCCAGGTGACGTTCTCGCTGGTCTGGGTCACAGGGTGCTCCTCGTCGGTACTGGGATAACAAAGCATCGCCCTACCCGGAAGCATGTTCCTCCAGGGATGGGCGAAACCACGAGCCTAACAATTCAGCGGCTCAAGGGGGAGGACATAAGCCATAAGAATCGGGACAACGCAGGTCAGTGCCTACGTATTCCGGATGACGATCAGTCCGCGTGACAGCCGAGCAACTCCGCCGTCGTCCCCCGGGACGCCGTACGAAGGGTGACCACCTTGTCGATGCGCGTCTGTGGCCCGGAGAAACGGAAGTCCGCGCGGCCCACCTCGGTGCCGTTCTCGGCCTGTGAGCGGACCGTGCAGTAACCGCTCGCACCGGCGTCCTTGCGGACCTCGAGGTGCACGCGCACCGAGTCGTCCGAGACCTTGAAGGTGATCAGCTCGCCGCTGATCTTGTTCTGGGCGACGTAGTGGTAGGCGAAGTAGCCCATCAACGCGAGCAGCAGCGCGCCCAGCACGGCGCCGGCGACCTTGAGTGTGCGGTCCGCGCGCTCGTCCGAGGAGCGGCCGTAGCGGCCCTCGGGCGGTCGCGTGCTCGCCGTACTCATGATCGTCCTCTCGGCAAGGCCTCCGGCCGCTTGGGCGAAGGTCCGAAAGTGGGCCGCCCGGGCAGGCCCACGGAATTATTGGCCCCCCGATTCGGTCACTATAGAAGCCGCCGATCGCACCCCGTGCCACGGGGGCGCCGACTTACTGAGGATTTGAGTCTTGACTGACCAGCTGCGACTGATGGCCGTGCACGCCCACCCCGACGACGAGTCGAGCAAGGGCGCGGCCACCATGGCGAAGTACGTGTCCGAGGGGGTGGACGTGCTGGTCGTGACCTGCACGGGCGGGGAGCGCGGCTCCATCCTCAATCCCAAGCTCCAGGG
This sequence comes from Streptomyces sp. NPDC006259, assembly GCF_042870975.1. Classification (NCBI taxonomy): domain Bacteria; kingdom Bacillati; phylum Actinomycetota; class Actinomycetes; order Kitasatosporales; family Streptomycetaceae; genus Streptomyces; species Streptomyces sp. NPDC006259. Next base: position 460,697 of record NZ_JBIAHY010000004.1, read on the forward strand.
CGACCGGTACATCGAGGAACACATCCACGAGGTACGCAAGAAGGAGATGGACGAGGCCCGCGAGATTCTCGGGGTCAGGCAGGAGTGGCTCGGCTTCGTCGACTCCGGACTGCCCGAGGGCGACCCGCTGCCGCCGCTGCCCGACGGCTGCTTCGCCCTGGAGGACGTCGACAAGGCGGCCGGTGAGCTGGTGAAGCAGATCCGCTCCTTCCGCCCCCAGGTGATCACCACCTACGACGAGAACGGCGGCTACCCGCACCCCGACCACATCATGACCCACAAGATCACGATGGTGGCCTTCGAGGGCGCGGACGACACCGCGAAGTATCCGGAGAGCGAGTTCGGGCCGGCGTACCGGCCGCTGAAGCTCTACTACAACCAGGGCTTCAACCGTCCCCGCACCGAGGCGCTGCACCAGGCGATGCTCGACCGGGGTCTGGAGTCGCCGTACGGGGACTGGCTCAAGCGCTGGAGCGAGTTCGAGCGGGTCGAGCGCACGCTGACCACGCACGTGCCGTGCGCCGACTTCTACGAGATCCGCGACAAGGCGCTGATCGCGCACGCCACGCAGATCGATCCCGACGGAGGCTGGTTCCGGGTGCCGATGGACGTGCAGAAGGAGGTCTGGCCGACGGAGGAGTACGAGCTGGCGAAATCGCTCGTCGATACCTCCCTCCCCGAGGACGACCTCTTTGCGGGCATCCGCGACAATGCCTGACATGAGCGCAAGCGTGAGCCTGGCAATGACGCACCTCGTCCCCCTCGCCAAGGAGGTCGACGAGAACAAGGTCACCCCCGGCGTCCTCGGCTTCATCGTCTTCGCGGCGATGGCGATCGCGGTGTGGGGCCTGATGAAGTCGATGAACCGCCGCATGGGCAAGGTCGACTTCGTGGAGACGCCGGAGGACGCCTCCGGCGGGCCCGCCCCGGAGAGGACCACGCCCGCCAAGGGCTGAGGCGGGTCGCACCACCGGACGGACCGCCGACCGCCGACACCGCCGCCCGCCCCTGCCGGGCAGCGGTGCCGACGGCCCGCGCCGCCGTGCCCTCCCGGTCCTCCTCCATCCTCGACGGTCACCCCCACCAGCTCCCGCGTCTGCCCGCCGGGCGCCGGGCCCGGAAACCCTGCCCGACCGCCGTGCCTGCCGGGCGCAATGGCCGCGTGCGACTGCCCCCGCCGAGCTGGCCTGCCAGGCCCGGCCTGCCAGAGCCGGCCCGCAAAGCCAGCCCGGAAACCCTGCCCGACCGCCGTGCCTGCCGGGCCCGACTGCCACGCGCGACTGCCGCCCCCGCTGAGGCGGCCTGCCGAGCCCACCTGCTAGAGCCGGCCCGCTAGGCCGGCCGGACCGCCGTGTCTGTCGGGCCCGACCGTCACGCGCGACTGCCGCCCCCGCTGAGGCGGCCTGCCGAGCCCACCTGCTAGAGCCGGCCCGCTAGGCCGGCCGGACCGCCGTGTCTGTCGATCCCAACCGTCACGCGCGACTGCCCCCGCCGAGGCAGGCCCGCCAAGCCCACCTGCTAGAGCTGGCCCGTCAAGCCGGCCTGCTAGAGCTGGCCGCCAAGCGGGGCCGGACCGCCGTGCCTGCCGGGCGCAATGGCCGCGTGCGACTGCCCCCGCCGAGCCCGGCCTGCCAACCCCGAACCGCCAGAGTCGGCCTGCCAAGTCCGACTCGCGGCGGTCCCCATGGGTGCGAGGGTGTGTGAACCGTGCCGGAAGTGGGGGCACGCGGTGCGGGAGCGCGGGCCGGGAGACGTCTGACGCGTTCCGGGACGGGTCCTGCGGCAGGATGGACCTCATGGCGAACCGACTGGCCCATGAGACGTCCCCGTACCTGCTCCAGCACGCCGACAACCCGGTGGACTGGTGGCCGTGGTCGGCGGAGGCGTTCGAGGAGGCGCGCCGACGGGGGGTGCCGGTGCTGCTCAGCGTCGGCTACTCCAGCTGCCACTGGTGTCATGTCATGGCCCACGAGTCCTTCGAGGACGAGGCCACCGCGGACTACCTCAACGAGCACTTCGTCAGCGTCAAGGTCGACCGGGAGGAACGGCCCGACGTCGACGCCGTCTACATGGAGGCCGTGCAGGCCGCCACGGGGCAGGGCGGCTGGCCCATGACCGTGTTCCTCACGCCGGACGCCGAGCCGTTCTACTTCGGCACCTACTTCCCGCCCGCGCCCCGGCAGGGCATGCCGTCCTTCCGGCAGGTGCTGGAAGGGGTGCGGCAGGCCTGGGGGGAGCGGCGGGACGAGGTCGCCGAGGTCGCCGGGAAGATCGTGCGCGACCTCGCCGGGCGCGAGATCTCCTACGGCGACAGCCTGGCACCCGGGGAGCAGCAGCTGGCGCAGGCGCTGCTCGGACTGACCCGGGAGTACGACCCGCAGCGCGGCGGGTTCGGCGGGGCGCCGAAGTTCCCGCCGTCCATGGTGATCGAGTTCCTGCTGCGTCACCACGCGCGTACCGGAGCCGACGGCGCCCTCCAGATGGCGCGGGACACCTGCGAGCGGATGGCTCGCGGCGGGATCTACGACCAGCTCGGCGGTGGCTTCGCGCGCTACTCCGTCGACCGCGACTGGATCGTGCCGCACTTCGAGAAGATGCTGTACGACAACGCGCTGCTGTGCCGGGTGTACGCCCACCTGTGGCGGTCCACCGGCTCCGAGCAGGCCCGCCGGGTCGCGCTGGAGACCGCCGACTTCATGGTGCGGGAACTGCGCACCGCCGAGGGCGGGTTCGCCTCCGCGCTGGACGCCGACAGCGACGACGGGACCGGCCGGCATGTCGAGGGGGCGTACTACGTCTGGACGCCCGAGCAGCTCACCGAAGCCCTCGGCGCCGAGGACGCGGCCGTCGCCGCCGCCTACTTCGGGGTGACCGCCGAGGGCACCTTCGAGGAGGGCGCGTCCGTCCTCCAGCTTCCGCAGCAGGAGACGGTGTTCGACGCCGAGAAGATCGCGTCGGTGAAGGCGCGGCTGCTGGCCGTGCGGGCGGGGCGGCCCGCGCCCGGCCGGGACGACAAGGTCGTCGCCGCCTGGAACGGCCTCGCCGTCGCCGCGCTCGCCGAGACCGGGGCCTATTTCGACCGGCCCGACCTGGTGGACGCGGCGGTCGGCGCCGCCGACCTCCTGGTCCGGCTGCACCTCGACGACCAGGCGCGGCTCTCCCGGACCAGCAAGGACGGCAAGGCGGGCGCCAACGCGGGGGTCCTGGAGGACTACGCCGACGTCGCCGAGGGCTTCCTCGCGCTGGCGGGGGTGACGGGCGAGGGGGTCTGGCTGGACTTCGCCGGGATCCTCCTCGACCACGTGCTCGCGCGGTTCACCGACCCCGAGTCCGGGTCGCTGTACGACACCGCCTCGGACGCCGAGCAGCTCATCCGGCGCCCGCAGGACCCGACCGACAACGCGGTGCCCTCCGGGTGGTCGGCGGCGGCCGGGGCGCTGCTGTCGTACGCCGCCCACACCGGCTCGCAGGCGCACCGCTCCGCCGCGGAGAAGGCCCTGGGGGTCGTCAAGGCCCTCGGGCCGAGGGTGCCGCGGTTCATCGGGTGGGGACTGGCCGCCGCCGAGGCGCTGCTCGACGGGCCGCGTGAGGTGGCCGTCGTCGGGCCCGCGCTCGACGACCCCGCCACGCGGGAGCTGCATCGCGCCGCGCTGCTGGCGACCGCGCCGGGCGCGGTGGTGGCCTGCGGCACGCCGGACAGCGAGGAGTTTCCGCTGCTCGCGGACCGGGTCCTGGTGGGCGGGGCGCCGACGGCGTACGTCTGCCGGGGCTTCGTGTGCGATCTGCCGGTGACGGAGGTGGACGCGCTGCGGGCGAAGGTCACTCCGTGAGGTGAGGGGACCGCACGCGAGCGTGCCCGCCGCGCGCCGAGGGCCCGCCGCACGCCGAGCGGCCGCCCTACGCCGAGGGCCCGCCCTACGCCGAGGACCCGCCCCTGCGCCGAGGACCCGCCTTCCGCCAAGGCCCGCCGTGCGCCGAGGAGCCCGGCCCGGTCGTCGACCGCGCCGGCCCCGTGCCTTGTCCTGGCCCTCGCTCCCGGCCCGCTCCGTCGCCCCTGTTCGCGCCCGCCGGCCCGTCGGCCCGCCGACCCTTCTCGCCCGCCCCGCCCGTCGGCCCTTCCCCTCAGGCCAGCGGGTCCGGCGGCGGGTCCGGGTGACCCGGAGGGCCGCAAGGCGGGGCTCGTGTGCGGGCGGGGCGGGGCGAAGCGGGGCGGGGCGAAGCGGCGTCAGCGGTCGCCCGCGAAGTCCCGGAGGGCGCGTTCCACGATGGCCTCCAGCTGTTCGTGGTGCGCGCCCTTCCAGTACGCCCGCCCGCAGTCCAGGCAGCGCGCGAACACGTCGTACGACTTCCGCGTGCCGCCCTTCAGCTGATCGGCGACCTCTTCCTTGGTGGCCTCGCCCAGCAGTCCGTTGCAGGCGGTGCAGCGAGTCCAGGGGCGCAGGTCGGGGGCGAACCGGTCGAGGACGTCGCGGAGTTGGTCCTCGGGGCTGGTGCTGTAGACGAAGGCGCCCGCCCACAGCTCACGGCGGCGCAGCAGGCCGCGGTCGCGGCTCAGCATGACCCGCCGCTCGGCCGCCGAGCGGGCCGCGAGCGCCGGGTCGCCGATGTCGGTGGACTCGTACGCCGTGTCCACGCCGAGCAGCCGCAGCCGGCGGGCGAGGGTGCCGAGGTGGACGTCGAGGAGGAAGCGCAAGGGGGCGCCCGGCACCCGCTGGGGGCGGGCGACGGGGCGTACGCTCACCGCCTCGCCGTCGGCCGGGATGTGCGAGACCGGCACGGCGCGGCCGTCGACGTGCAGGGTGCCGACCTCCGTGAGGGGCACCCCGAGGGACTCGACGACATGGCCGAGGGTCGAGACGCCGTCGACGGCGAGGGCGGTGGCGCCGGAGCGCCGGGCGGGCGGGACGAACAGGGCCAGCTCGGCCGCGACGTCGACGCGGATCTGGGGTGCGTTCACCTGGTCAGGATGGCACGGGGGCCCGACGGGATCTCAGGGATTCTCCTTGCGGAGGCCGTGCTCCAGGACGTCCAGCGCGCGGTCCACGAGGGCGGTGAACTCGCCCTCGTGGTTGTTCTCGGCCCAGTACAGGGAGGCTTCCATCAGGCCGCCGATGAAGGACATCGCGTAGACGCGGACCTCCAGGCTGTCCGGGTCGCGGCCGGTGCGCTCGGCGAGCGCGACGCAGATCATGCGGCCGGTGACCGACATGCTCTCCATCATCCGCGAGCGCACCGCCGGGATGTCGACCATCAGGCGGGTGCGCAGCCGCGCCACGCGCGGGTCCTCCGCCACGCCCACGCGGGCGGCGGCCAGCATCACGTGCCGGATGGTGTCCGGCCACGGCTCGTCGGCGGGTCGGGCCCGCAGTTCCTCCATCAGGATCGGGTCGTACTCGTCCGTGAGGACGATGTCCTCCTTGGCCGGGAAGTAGCGGAAGACGGTCGACGGCGACACCTCGGCCCGCTCGGCGATCTGCTCGATCGTCGTCGCCTCGTAGCCCTGCTCCTCGACCAGCGCGTACATCGCGGTGCGGATCGCCTCGCGTGTCCTGATCTTCTTGCGCTCGCGGAGCCCGAGCTGGGGGCGGTCGGCGGGGGAGAGGGGAGAGCGTGCGGCCGTCATGGTGGTCATTGTCGGGCATCGGCCTTCCGGGCGGCCAGGTCAGGGGCGGCGGTCGGGGTGCCGCGCACGGTCCCCGGCAGGAACGCGGCGGCCAGCAGCGCGGCGACGAGGGCGGCGACACCGCAGACCAGCATGGCCACATCCATGCCGTGCACGTACGCGCCGTTCGCGGAGGCCACCAGGTCCGCCGCGCCCGCCCGGTCGGCGACGACATGCGCCGCGACGACGGATTCCGCGGCGGTGTCGGCGGTCCCGGCGGGCAGCCCGGTGACGTCGAGGCGGTCGCGGTAGGCGCTCGCGAGGAGGCTGCCCAGCAGGGCGATGCCGATCGCGCTGCCCACCTGACGCAGGGTCATCAGCAGCCCGGAGCCGCTTCCGGCCCGGTCGGCGGACAGGGTGCCGAGGGCACCGGACATCGCGGGCACGATCGAGAAGCCGAAGCCGATACCGGCGACCGTCAGCCACAGGGCGGTGAAGCCGTACCCGGAGTCGATCGTCGTGCGGCTGCCGAGGAGGGCGGCGAAGGCGAGGACGACCAGGCCGGCGCTGACCACGGCCCGTGACCCGAAGCGGACGACGACCGGCTGGGCGGCCCGCGCGGCCAGGATGAGACCGCCCATCATCGGCAGCAGCCGTACGCCGGTGCCGAGGGTGTCGTGGCCCAGGACGGTCTGGAGGTACGGCGGCAGGACGAACATCAGGCCGGTCAGCACGAACATCACCAGGGTCGCGGCGAGGGCGTTGAACAGGAAACCGCGCCGGGCGAGCAGGGTCATGTCGAGCATGGGCCGCTCCACCTGTCGCTCGCGCAGGACCAGCGCGGTCAGCAGCACGGCGGCGGCGCCGAACAGGGCGAGGACCAGCGGGTCGGTCCAGCCGCGGGTGGGGGCCTCGATGATCGAGTAGATGAGGGTGCCGAGTCCGGCCGCGGTGAGGGCCGTGGAGACGGCGTCGACCTGCGGGGAGGCGGGGACGGGCGGCTCCCCGCCGGTGCGGGGCCGGGAGTGGGAACGGGTCTCGGGGAGGAGGAAGACGCAGGCGGCGATGCCGATGGCGGCCATCGGCAGGTTGATCAGGAAGACCGAGCCCCACCAGTAGTGGTTGAGCAGCCAGCCGCCGAGGATCGGTCCGAGCGGCAGGCCGAGCGTGGAGCCGGCGGAGACGATGCCGACGGCCTTGGTGCGCTCGTCGGGCGCGAACAGCGAGGGCAGCACGGACAGGGCGAGCGGGGTGATCAGCGCCGCTCCGACGCCCATCACGGCGCGGGCGGCGATGACCGCGGTGACTCCGTCGGCCAGCGCTCCGGCGAGGGAGCCGGCCAGGAAGACGCCCAGCCCGGTGATCAGCATCCGGCGTCGGCCGAACCGGTCCCCGAGGAGGCCGGCGGGGAGCATCAGCGCGGCGAAGACGACGACGTAGGAGTCCGCCATCCACTGCTGCTCACCGGTGGACGCTCCGAGGTCCTGGGCCATCGTCGAGAGCGCCACGTTGAGGATCGTCATGTCGAAGCCGAGCGTCAGCATGCTCGCGACCAGGGCGGCGAGCGCCCACCAGCGGCGGGGATCGGGTGGAGCGACGGGAACTGAAGTGACGGTAACCATGAAATGAGAGTAACTCTCAAAAGGTGGATACTGTCAACAGGTGTCCGGGTCCAGGGTGCGGAAAAGGGCCACGGTCTCTGCGGCCGCGGCCCTGGGGGAGGGAGGAGTCGGCGCCCTGGGGGGAGGGAGAGGTCGGGGTCCTGGGGGAGGAGGGGTCGGGTGATCAGCCGTGCTGGTACGCCACGAGACGGGCGGACGGGACCGGCGGACAGGAGCGGTCGTCCTCTCGCCCGCCCGACGAGGGGGCCGCGGGGGTGCCGGACGGTGACGTGGCGAGCCTCACGCCGCTCATCTGTGATGCCCTCTGGACAGATGCGCCCCTGCGTCGGATGATCAAATGAGTGCGGTCGGCACCGGATGAGCGCTCAGCAGCTTGCTGCGAAGCATCCGGGCCGCGGCCCCCACGGGGCAGACAAGGACAAAATCCCTCACCTAGGAGCGATCGTGGCGCGCGACATCGCGGCTCCCCCCGTCATCCCGACCCAGCACCAGGAACTGATCTCGTGGGTCAACGAGATCGCCGAAATCACGCAGCCGGACAACGTGGTCTGGTGTGACGGATCCGAGGCCGAGTACCGCCGGCTCTGCGAGGAGCTGGTCGCCAAGGGCACCTTCAAGAAGCTCGACCCGGTCAAGCGCCCCGACTCCTACTACGCGGCATCCGACCCGACCGATGTCGCCCGGGTCGAGGACCGCACCTTCATCTGCTCCGAGAAGGAGGAGGACGCGGGCCCGACCAACCACTGGAAGGCCCCCGCGGAGATGCGGGCCGTCTTCACCGGGGAAGGAAACGGCGCCGACGGTGAGAAGGGCGTCTTCCGCGGCTCGATGAAGGGCCGGACGATGTACGTCGTCCCGTTCTGCATGGGCCCCCTCGGCTCGGACCTTTCCGCGATCGGCGTCGAGATCACCGACTCCGCCTACGTCGCCGTGTCCATGCGCACCATGACCCGCATGGGGCAGCCGGTCCTCGACGAACTCGGCTCCGACGGCTTCTTCGTGCGTGCCGTGCACACGCTCGGAGCGCCGTTGGCCGAGGGCGAGGAGGACGTGCCGTGGCCGTGCAACTCCACCAAGTACATCTCGCACTTCCCCGAGACCCGCGAGATCTGGTCCTACGGCTCCGGCTACGGCGGCAACGCCCTGCTCGGCAAGAAGTGCTACGCCCTGCGCATCGCCTCCGTCATGGCCCGCGACGAGGGCTGGCTCGCCGAGCACATGCTGATCCTCAAACTCACGCCGCCGCAGGGCGAGTCGAAGTACGTCGCGGCCGCCTTCCCGAGCGCCTGCGGCAAGACGAACCTCGCCATGCTGGAGCCGACCACCCGCGGCTGGACCGTCGAGACCATCGGCGACGACATCGCGTGGATGCGGTTCGGCGAGGACGGCCGCCTCTACGCCATCAACCCCGAGGCCGGCTTCTTCGGTGTCGCGCCCGGCACCGGTGAGCACACCAACGCCAACGCGATGAAGACGCTGTGGGGCAACGCGGTCTTCACCAACGTCGCCCTCACCGACGACGGCGACGTCTGGTGGGAGGGCATGACCGAGGAGCCGCCCGCCCACCTCACGGACTGGAAGGGCAACGACTGGACGCCGGAGTCGGCGACCCCGGCCGCCCACCCCAACGCCCGTTTCACCGTCCCCGCCTCGCAGTGCCCGATCATCGCGCCCGAGTGGGAGGACCCCAAGGGCGTGCCGATCTCGGCGATCCTCTTCGGCGGCCGGCGCGCCACCGCCGTACCGCTGGTGACGGAGTCCTTCGACTGGAACCACGGCGTCTTCCTCGGCGCCAACGTGGCCTCCGAGAAGACCGCCGCCGCCGAGGGCAAGGTCGGCGAGCTGCGCCGCGACCCGTTCGCCATGCTGCCGTTCTGCGGCTACAACATGGGTGACTACATGGGCCACTGGGTCGACGTCGCCAAGGCGAAGGACCCGTCGAAGCTGCCGAAGATCTACTACGTCAACTGGTTCCGCAAGGACGACGAGGGCAAGTTCGTCTGGCCCGGCTTCGGCGAGAACTCCCGCGTCCTGAAGTGGATCGTGGAGCGCCTGGACGGCAAGGCGGAGGGCGTCGAGACGCCGATCGGCATCCTGCCGGCGCCGGGTGCCCTCGACACCGAGGGTCTGGACCTCGCCGCGAAGGACCTCGACCTGCTCCTCACCGTCGACAAGGAGATCTGGCGCGAGGAGGCCTCCCTGATCCCCGACCACCTCAACACCTTCGGCGACCACACGCCCAAGGAGCTGTGGGACGAGTACCGCGCCTTGGTGCAGCGCCTGGGCTGACAAGCCCTCCAGAGCGCCGCGGCCGGTTCCGATCGAGCCCTGACCAGCAACATCGTCACGGCCGGCCGCGGTGACAGCACCACTCGGACCTCTCGGACCGGCGAGGCCCCGCACAACGGCGTGAGGGGCTCTGGGCCTGTCGCCACCCATCCGTCAGCCCCGACGGAACGGGCGGCGGCAGGCCTTCGCCATGAGCGCCCGACGCGCCCGGTGAGCCGGCCGCCGCGGCGGGAGACGTTGCCCGCCGCGGGAGGCGGTTGCCGTCCGCCGGCCAGGCCTCCAGCCGGTCCGCCCGTACCTCGTCCGGCGGGTGCGGGGATCTGCGGCGCCCGGGGTTCTGTGGCGCGCCCGGTCCGCGCGTCGCTGCGGGTGCACCGGGGTTTTGTGGCGCCCGGTCCGCGCGTCGCTGCGGGTGCACGCGGACCGGGGCCGTTCGGGGGACCCTCTGGGGGTCAGGCGGTGGCGGCCAGGGTGTCGGTCGCCGGTGTGTCGGTCGCCAGGGCGGCGGTGTGGGCGTCCATGCGTTCGGCGGCGAGGATCGCCGCGGCCGTGTCGGCGCGGGAGGCGGCGACGACCAGGGCGCGTCCGGCGAGGGCGTGCGCCCGTCGGTGCAGCGCCGCGGGACGGGTCGTGCCGGGGGTCGCCGTGCGGGCCGGCGGCCTGCCGCCCCGCAACCTGGCGACCTGCTGCGCGAGCTGTTCGGCCGCGGTGTCCAGGTCGTCCGACGGGGTCTGGGCGCGCAGGTCGTCGGTGACGGCGAGCAGTGCCGCGAGATGGCCCGCGAGCTGGATGTCCAGCTCCTCCCCCCGCGTCCGGTGGGGGAAGTCGGAGGTGCCGGCCATCGTGCTGTGGACCGACTTGGTGCGGATCGGTTCGTACATGAATGGCCTCCTGGGTGCTGACAGGAAACCATCCTAGCTTGGAATTCGTCTAAAGTTGAGTCGATCTTAAATCAGGGCCCGGCGGCCCCCGAGCGGAATCCCGGGGTCGGCTCCAGCCGCCTTCTCAGGGCTGGCCGTAGCCGTCCAGGAAGCGCCCGATCCGCCCGACCGCGTCCCGCAGATCCGTGACCGTGGGCAGCGTCACCACCCGGAAGTGGTCGGGTTCCGGCCAGTTGAAGCCGGTGCCCTGGACGACCATGATCTTCTCCTGGCGCAACAGGTCGAGGACCATCCGCCGGTCGTCCTTGATCTTGAAAACCGTCGGGTCCAGGCGCGGGAAGAGATACAGCGCCCCCTTCGGGCGCACGCACGTCACTCCCGGGATCTGCGTCAGCAGCTCGTACGCCGTGTCCATCTGCTCCTTGAGGCGCCCGCCCGGCAGCACCAGCTCGTTGATCGTCTGCCGCCCGCTGAGCGCGGCCACGACCCCGTGCTGACCCGGCATGTTCGCGCACAGGCGCATGTTCGCCAGGATCGTCAGACCTTCGATGTAGGAGTCGGCGTGGGCGCGCGGCCCCGAGATCGACATCCAGCCGACCCGGTATCCGGCCACCCGGTACGCCTTCGACATGCCGTTGAAGGTGAGGGTGAGCAGGTCCGGCGCGACCTTCGCGGTCGGGGTGTGCGTGGCGCCGTCGTAGAGGATCTTGTCGTAGATCTCGTCCGAGCAGACCAGCAGGTTGTGCCGGCGGGCGATGTCCGTCAGCCCCCTGACCACGGCCTCGTCGTACACCGCGCCCGTCGGGTTGTTCGGGTTGATGACGACGATGGCCTTGGTGCGGTCGGTGACCTTGCGCTCGATGTCCGCCAGGTCCGGCATCCAGTCGGACTGCTCGTCGCAGCGGTAGTGGACGGCGGTACCGCCGGAGAGGGACACGGCGGCGGTCCACAGGGGGTAGTCGGGCGCCGGGACGAGGACCTCGTCGCCGTCGTCCAGCAGGCCCTGCATCGCCATCACGATCAGCTCGGAGACGCCGTTGCCGATGAAGACGTGTTCGACGTCCGTCTCGATGCCCAGCGTCTGGTTGTGCATCACCACGGCGCGGCGCGCGGCCAGCAGGCCCTTGGCGTCGCCGTAGCCGTGCGCCGAGGAGACGTTGCGGAGGATGTCCTCCAGGATCTCCGGCGGGCAGTCGAAGCCGAACGCGGCCGGATTGCCGGTGTTCAGCTTGAGGATGCGGTGCCCCGCCGCCTCCAGGCGCATCGCCTCTTCGAGAACCGGGCCCCGGATCTCGTAACAGACATTGCTGAGCTTGGTCGACTGGATCACCTGCATGGGGGGAGCTTACGGCCCGGTAACGCCCCTCGGGGCGTGTTTTCCGCCACGTGAGACGCCGGGTTTGCGGGGGTATCGCCGTTCGCTGTCCCGCAGGCCCCCGCGTCCCTACAATCCCCGGCCATGTCCAGGCCAGGTGAGAGCGCGAACCCCCGGGTTGAGCCGAACGTGTACCTCCCGTACGCCGAGACCGACCCGCCGCCGTACGAGGCGTACCGGGATCCGGCCGCGGCGCACGGGTGGGAGAACGCCTACGACGAGACCAGCGAGCTGCCTCGCGTCGCACAGGCGTCGGGTCCGCAGGGGTACGACCCGCGGGCGCGGGTGCCCGGCGGGCGCGCTGACCGGCGGCGGGCCGCCGCCCGCGGGCCCCGGCGCGCCGTCGCCGCCGTCGGCGCGGTGGGCGTCGTCTCCGTGGCCGCGCTGGTCGCGGGCTTCGCCTTCTCCGGCTCGCCGGACGACACCGGGAAGGCGCGCCCCGACGGCACCCGGTCGGCCGCGGCGGAGACGACCGGGGGCGGCGGCGCGTCGGAGACCCCGTCCCGCTCCCCGGAGGCGGATACGGAGACGGAGAGGGAGGCCGGGGCGGAGGCGGAGACCGGTCCCGCCGCCCGGCCCGGGGCGTCCGCCACCGACGCGAAGGCGACTCCCACGTCGGGCGCCACGGCGTCCGGGCCGCCGGCGACGTCCCCCTCGGCCGGCCCCGGCACGACGTCCGCGCCGGCCGACGCGGGCTCCACCCCGAGCACGGGCTCCGGCAAAGGGAACCCCAAAGGGCGAGGCAAAAGGCCGCGGTAGGCGGTAGAGGGCTGCGAAGAAGGACGGCGGCGAAGGACCGCAGTAGACGGAACAGGGGGACCGGAGGCGTGACCGGAGGCTGGAGCCGGGGGCCGGGGGCGTGACCGGAGGCCGGGGACCGGAGTCGTGACCGGACGCCGGAGCCGGAGGCGGGGACCGGAGTCGTGACCGGACGCCGGAGCCGGAGCCGGAGCCGGGGACCGGAGTCGTGACCGGAGGCCGGGGACCGGAGGTTGGAATCCGAAGGTCAGTGGTCAGAGGCCCACGTTGAAGCGACCAGGTCCCTTTGCGGCCGAAGGCCACTCTGGAACGGATCCGGGACCTCCTGGTCGGCCCGCCCGGGGCTTCCGCGTGAGCCGCCAGGCTCCTCGGCGGGGCTGCTGCCCGGCCCCGCCGATCTCTTGGAGCCGCCGCCCGGGTCCCGCCGGACCCCGGGATCTCCGGGCCGGCCGGTCAGTACCTCCAGGCCGACTGCCCGACCCGCCGGGGCCCCTCCGGGCGGCTCCTCCCGCCAATCCCCTGGAGGCACTCCTCCGCCCTCCGACCGCTGCCCTCCGGCCTCCGACCCCTGCCCTCCGACCGCTGCCCTTCGGCCTCCGACCCCTGCCCTCCGACCGCTGCCCTCCGGCCTCCGACCCCTGCCCTCCGACCGCTGCCCTCCGGCTGCCGCCCTCCTCCCTCCTCCCTCCGCCCTCCCTCCGGCTGCCGCCCGACTCCCTCCGGCTGCCTCCCTCCGCCCTCCGGCCGCCCCGCCGCCGGCCGCCCCGCCGCCGGCCGCCCCACCGCCCGCCGCCGCCCTCCGCCCCACCCGCCGCCGGCCGCCCCACCGCCCGCCGCCGCCCTCCGCCCGCACCCCTCGCCCCCGCGGCTGAAAAGTGATCCTTGTCGTCCCCTCCCCGTGTGCCGACAATGCGCATGACAAAAAGTGCGCGTGATCCATCGCGCGTGACCACAGCAGCGGCGGCCGGAAGATCTCCGGTCGTCTTGTCGTCGGAGGGGACCCCCCACATGAGAAAGCCTCTCGTCGCCGCGCTCATCGCCCTGGCCATCGCCGGGGCCGGCGCGGCACCCGCGGTCGCGGCGCCCGTGAGCGCGGCGCCGTCGGACACCGCCTCGTCGGCCACGGCTTCGTCGGCCACGGCCACGGCCTCGTCGGTCGCGGTCGCGGACGCGGCGGGCACGAAGGCGGCCGCGTCGCCGACGCTTCGGGCCGTCACCCTGGCCGGGACCGTCGCGCTGAGCAACTGTTCGGGCTCCCTGGTCCGCTTCCCGAACTCGCTGGACACCGACCCGGCCCTGGTCCTCACCAACGGCCACTGCCTGGAGACGGGATTCCCGGCGCCGGGCCAGGTCATCGTCAACCGGACCTCCAGCCGCACCTTCGGGCTGCTCAACTCCGCCGGCACCCGGGTCGCCACCCTGCGCGCCAGCAAGATCGCCTACTCGACGATGACCGACACGGACGCCACGGTCTACCAGCTCACCAGCACGTACGCGACGATCCGCGGCTCGTACGGCATCAGCGCGCTGACCGTCCAGGACACGCACCCCACCGCCGGCACCGCGATCACCGTCGCCTCCGGCTACTGGAAGCGGCTCTACAGCTGCAACATCGACGGGTTCGTGTACCGCGTCAAGGAGGGCGACTGGACCTGGAAGGACTCGGTCCGTTACACCTCCGCCTGCCAGACCATCGGCGGCACCTCGGGCTCGCCGGTCGTCGACCAGGCCACCGGCAAGGTCGTCGCCGTCAATAACACCGGCAACGAGGACGGCGAGTCCTGCACGGTGAACAACCCCTGCGAGGTCGACGCGAGCGGCAACGTCACCGTCCGCCAGGGCATCAACTACGCCCAGGAGACCTACCAGTTCCCCGCCTGCTTCACGACCCGCAACCAGCTCAACCTGAGCGCGGCCGGGTGCGCCCTGCCCAAGCCGTAGGGAGGCGCGGCGGCGGTCCGTCACCCGGACACGGGGGTGCGACGGACCGCCCGCCCCGCCAGGACGTCCGTCCGCCGGCCGTCCTCGATGACGAAGCGGCCGTCGACCAGCACGTACGGGATGCCGGTGGGCGGCGTGCGCGGCGCGTCGTAGGTGGAGCCCGCCGCCACCGTCCGCGGGTCGAACAGGACCAGGTCCGCCCGGTGGCCCTCGCGGACCAGGCCCCGGTCCGGCAGCCGCAGGCGGGCCGCCGGGCGGCCGGTGAGGTGGGCGACGCACTCCTCCAGTGACAGCACGCCCAACTCCCGCACGTACCGTCCGAGATACCGGGGGAAGGTGCCGTGCGCGCGAGGGTGGGGCTTGGTGCCCCGGAGGATGCCGTCCGAGCCGCCGGTGTGGGCGGGGTGGCGCATGATCGCGCGGACGTTCTCCTCGTGGCCGACGTGCTGGAGGATCGCCGTGGCGAGCCGGTCCTCGACCAGCAGCCGGCGGGCGGTCGTCCAGGGGGTCTCGCCGCGCAGCGCCGCCGACTCCGCGACCGTACGGCCGACGTACTCGCCGAGTGCGGCACCGCCGACACCCGAGATCTCGACGGTGTCCCAGTCGACCGGTACGCCGTGGCAGCCGTCCGAGCCCACCGCCTCCAGGTCGTGGCGGATCCGCTCGGCGGTCCCCTCGTCCGTCAGCCGGCGCAGGATCCGCGCCGGACCGCCCTCGCTCGCCCAGCTCGGCAGCAGCGCCACCAGGGTGGTGCAGCCGGCGGTGTAGGGATACGTGTCGAAGGTGATGTCGGCTCCGGCGGCCAGCGCCTCGTCCAGCAGGGCCAGCAGTTCGGGCGCCCGGCCCTCGTTCACCCCGAAGTTCATGGTGGCGTGGGCGAGGTGGAGCGGGCAGCCGGCCTGCCGGGCCAGCTCGACCATCTCCGCGTACGCCTGGAGGGCACCCGCGCCGTAGGAGCGGTGGTGCGGGCAGTAGTAGCCGCCGTACGAGGCCACCACCCGGCACAGCTCGGCCAGTTCGGCGTTCCTGGCGTACATGCCGGGCGGGTAGGTCAGCCCGGAGGACATGCCGACCGCGCCCTGCTCCAGGCCCTCGGCGACCAGCCGCCGCATCCGGTCCAGCTCGGCAGGGGTCGCCTCGCGGTCGTCCCAGCCGACGGCGAGCGCGCGGACGGTGCCCTGGGGGATCAGATAGGCGGCGTTGACGGCGATGCCGCGGTCCAGCCGGTCGAGGTACTCGCCCACCGACCGCCAGTCGAAGTCGACGTCGTCGCCGGGGCCGTTCCACCCGGCGATGGACCGGCGCACCGCGTCGAGGGTGCGGTCGTCGACCGGCGCGTACGACAGGCCGTCCTGGCCCAGTACCTCCAGGGTCACGCCCTGCGCGGCCTTCGCGCCGTGGTCGGGGTCGTGCAGCAGGGCGAGATCGCTGTGGGCGTGCATGTCGATGAAGCCGGGGGAGAGGACCAGCCCCTCGGCGTCCAGTTCGCGGACCGCCCTCGGGCGCTGGCAGCCCGCGGCCGCCGCCTCCTTGACGATGGAGACGATCCTGCCGCCGTCGACCACCACGTCGGCGCGGTAGGAGTCCGCGCCCGTGCCGTCGACGACGTCCGCGTCCCGGATGACCAGAGCTTCCATGACCGAACCTCCCTCGAGAACGTACGGACCACGAGAACGTACGGAGTAGAAGAACGTACGGACAGAACGTACGGACTAGAAGAACGTACGGATGTAGTCGACGACCGTGCCGTCCGCCTCGGCCAGCGGAATGAGCGGCCACTTGTCGAAGGACGTGCACGGGTGGGACAGGCCGAGGCCGACCCAGTCGCCCACCTCCAGCTCCGCGTCGGGGGCGGTCCGCAGCCAGGCGTGCTGGTCGGACAGCGCGGTGACCTCGACGCCGGCCGCCGGGCGTTCGGCGCCGTCCCGCCGTACGACCTGGGCGGAGGGGAGGCCGAGGTCGTACGCCGCGTCCCGCTTGCCGGCGTTCACGAAGGCCTGCTCGGCGGACGGCCGGGACACCACCTGGGTCCAGAGGCGGAACGCCGGTTCCAGGGCGCCCTCCTCGGGGACGCGGTTGAAGGGAGTGATCTTCCGGTAGTGGCCGTCGTCGTGCGAGACGTAGGCGCCGGAGCGGAGCAACTTCAGCACGGGTACGGAGAGTTCGGGGATCTCGGTGAAGACGGCGGCGACCGCGTCGAACCAGGCGCTGCCGCCCGCGCTGACGACGATCTCCTCCGCGTCCGCGAACCGCCCCGCCCTGTCGAGGCCGACGGCCAGCGCCACCAGCCGGCGCAGCCAGGCGCGCACGCGCTCCGGGTCGGCCCGCGGGACCTCGCCCTCGTAGCCCGCCACGCCCACCAGCCGCAGGGTGGGCGCGGCGGCCACCGCGTCCGCGACCGCCGCGCACTCCGCCTCGGTGCGGACCCCGGTGCGGGCGCCGTCGCCCGCGGCCAGTTCGACGACCACGTCCAGCGGGCGGGCCGTCCCGCGCAGGGCCGCGTCCATCAGCTCCACCCCGCGCACGGAGTCCACGTAACAGACGAACGAGAAGCCGGGGTCGCCGGCCAGCTGCGACGCGGTCCAGCGCAGGGCCGCCGGGTCCACCAGTTCGTTGGCGAGGAAGATCCGCCGGACGCCGTAGGCCCGCGCCACGCGGACCTGGTGGGGGACGGCGAGGGTGATGCCCCAGGCGCCGTGCTCGATCTGCCGCTGGAACAGCCGCGGCGCCATGGAGGTCTTGCCGTGCGGGGCGAAGGCGAGGCCGTGCCGGGTCGCGTACGTCTCCATGAGCCGCAGGTTGTGTTCCAGGCGCTCGGCGGACAGCGCCAGGACGGGCGTGGTGAAGCCGTCCGTGAAGAGGTTCCGGCGCTGGGCGGCCAGTTCGCCGACCGTCAGGCCGTCGGCGTCCGGCGGGAGGCCCTTGAAGCGGTGGTCGACGCGCTCCTGCGCGAGCCGCGCGAGCGCTTCGGTTCCGCGATCGAGGGCCATACGAGCCTCCAGAAGTGGTGTGTTGCATGGTGTGCAACGGTCGTTGCGTATACCGCTGACGGCTGTCTAACATCTCGGCCGACGCGGGTCAACGGAACCGCCCCGCACACCGACCAGGGAGCCACGACGATCGTGACCGCCACCGGACCGCGCGACGCACCCGACGCCCCCGTCGTCGTCGACGTCGTCGCGCTCGGCGAGTCCATGGTCACCTTCCTGCCCTCCCGCCCCGGCCGCCTCGCCGACGTCCCCTCCTTCGACCGGGCCGTCGGCGGCGCCGAGTCCAACGTGGCCTGCGTCCTGGCCGCCGCCGGCCACTCGGCGCGCTGGGTCGGCGCCGTCGGAGCAGACGGGTTCGGCGACCACCTGGTCGAGACGATCGGGGCGTACGGCGTCGACGTCACGGCCGTCCGACGCGACCCCGCGCGGCCGACGGGCGTCTACTTCCGCACCGCCGGGGACCGCGCCACCGACGCCCACGAGGTGGCGTACTACCGGGCCGGGTCGGCGGCCTCCGCGATGACGGTGGGGAACGTGGACCTCACGGCCGCGCGGGCCGGCCGTGTCCTGCACCTCACCGGGATCACCGCCGCCCTCTCCGGGGGGTGCCTCGGGCTGCTCCGCGACCTCACGGCGCGCCGCCCCGGCCGGCCGCTCGTCTCCTTCGACGTCAACCACCGCTGCGGACTCTGGCCGGGCGGTGGGGCGGCCCACGTCCTGCGGGAACTGGCCGGCGGCGCCGACCTCGTGTTCGTCGGGGACGACGAGGCGCGGGAGGTGTGGGGCCCGCGCGGCGTCGAGGCCGTCCGCCGCGCCCTGCCCGGCCCCACCACGCTCGTCGTCAAGCGGGGCGGACACGGGGCCACCGTCTTCGACGCCGGCCACGTCACCTTCGTACCCGCCCCCCGGGTGGACGTCGTCGCCGCCGTCGGCGCCGGGGACGCCTTCGCCGCCGGATACCTCCACGCCACCCTGCGCGGCCTGCCCGTGCGGCAGCGGCTGCGGCACGGCCACCTCTGGGCCGCGGCCGCCCTCACCGTCCCCGGCGACCTCGCCGTACCCCCGCCCGCCCGCCGCCCGACCGCCGCCCCGCACGGAGCGGCCGCGCCCCGCCCCGCCTGGATCGCCCGGGCCGACCGGCTCGCCGCCCTCGACGACGACGCGTGGGGGAGACTTCGACTCGGCCCCGGCTGGACGCGAGCCACGGCGGCCACCGAGGAGGAACGCACCCCATGAGCCAGACCGTCGACCGCGCCCTGAGCATCCTGCCGCTGCTCGCCGAGGGCCCCGCGGACCTCGGGCAGGTCGCCGACCGCCTCGGCGTCCACAAGTCCACCGCGCTGCGGCTGCTGCGGACGCTGCACGAGCACGGGCTCGTCTACCGGCAGTCCGACCAGCGCTACCGCCTCGGCGCCCGCCTCTTCGCCCTCGCCCAGGAGGCGATGGAGAACCTCGACATCCGTGAGATCGCCCACCCCCACCTGGCCCGGCTGAACGAACGGTGCGGACACACCGTGCACCTCGCCGTGTACGAGGAGGGCGAGGTCCTCTACATCGACAAGGTGGAGAGCCGCTACCCGGTGCGGATGTACTCGCGGATCGGCAAGCCGGTCGCCCTCACCGTCGCCGCCGTCGCCAAGCTGCTCCTGGCCGACCTTCCCGATCCCGAGCGCCGCGCGGTCGCCGAGCGGCTCGACTACCCCCTCTACACGGCCCGCTCCACCCCCGACGCCCCCGCCTTCCTCAGGGAGTTGGCGAAGGTGCGCGAGCAGGGCTGGGCCACCGACCTCGGCGGCCACGAGGAGTCCATCAACTGCGTCGCCGCACCGATCCGCGGCGCCGACGGCCGGGTGGTCGCCGCCATGTCGGTCTCCGCGCCGAACGTCGTCGTCACCGCCGACGAACTCCTCGAACTGCTCCCGCAAGTGCGCCGCACGGCGGACGACATCAGCGGCGAGTACTCCGGCAGGACCCCAGTGAAGGACACCGTATGACCATGAACGACAAGATCGCGCTCACGCCGAGGACCCACACCACCCCGCCGGCGAAGTTCTCCCACGGAGTGCGCAAGGGCAACATCCTCCAGGTCGCCGGCCAGGTCGGCTTCCTGCCCGCCGCGGAGGGCGAGCCCCCCACCACGGCCGGCCCCACCCTGCGCGAGCAGACCCTCCAGACGCTCGCCAACGTCAGGGCGATCCTGGAGGAGGGCGGCGCGAGCTGGGACGACGTGATGATGATCCGCGTCTATCTGACGGACGTGGACCACTTCGCCGAGATGAACGACATCTACAACGCCTACTTCGAGGAGCAGGCGCTCACCGCCCCGCCCGCCGCACGCACGACGGTCTACGTCGGTCTCCCCGCCGGGCTCCTCATCGAGATCGACGCGCTCGCCGTCCTCGGCTGAACCGGACCCCGCCTCTGCCGGTCCCCCCACTCCCGCGCACCGCACGACGGCACGGCGGCCCCCGACGAGGCGGGACACCCTGCGGACCCGGACCGTGCAGGAGACGGGGCTGTCGGTCGTCGGGTTCGCCGTGGCGGCCGGATTGGGCCTGTTCGTCCAGCCGCGGTCCGTGCCCCGGTTGTAGGCGTCTCATAACGAAGTTGGGGGCTGACTGTCTCCGGCACAGGATCGTCGACCATACTGCCCGCTGTGGAGCAGCGCATAGGTTCGAGCAGCCAGCCCCTGGAGGGCGCCGGATTCGATCCGGCATTCATCCCCGGGCTCACGTCGCCCGTGACCGCGGAGCCGAAGGACGCGAAGCCGCGGGCCGGCTCGGAGGGCGAAGCGGTCACCGCCGAGGACCCGTCCGAGGGCGAACCGGCCGTGGTGGCCGGGGAGTCGGAGGGGGCCGAGGACGCGGCTGAGCCGGGACCGGAGCCGGAGGAGGTCCCCGACGGCCCCGTCTTCGAGGCCGCCGACCGCCGGGCCCGGATCGTCGCCGACGCCCGCGGCGTCCGCCTCCGCCTCGACGAGGAGGAGTGCGAGTTCCGCTGGGAGGAGATCGGCGCGGTCGAGACGGAGACCCCGCGTTTCGGGAAGCGGTTCACCGTCACGGTGCACACCCCTGACCGCCGCTGGTACCCGATCGAGATCGAGGCGACGGCCAGGGGCCGCTTCAAGGAGTGGGACGAGCAACTGGACGCGGTCCTCGACGCCTACTTCGACGACGAGGCCGACGGCACGTCATCCGACGGTGAGCCGGCCGAGGGCAAGACCTCCGACGGCAAGACCTCCGACGGCAAGACCTCCGACGGCAAGACCTCCGACGGCAAGACCTCCGACGGTGAGCCGGCCGACGGCAAGGAATCCGGCGGAGAGCCGTCCGGCGGCAGGACGCCCGAGGCCGACGCCGAGTCCCGCTCCTAGGCCCAGTCCCACTCCGAGTCCGGCCGGGGACGGACCCGACCTAGCCGCAGTACTGGGCCTGCTTGCCGATCGACCGGTACATGCAGTCCGAGTTCTCCAGCAGTTGCAGCACCGCGTCCTTGTTGCGCGCGGTCTCCCGCTCGATGACCTCGTCGGGCGGGTAGAAGCCGCCGCCGCCCGACGAGCCCGGGTACATCTCGAAGGTGTACGAGAAGATCTTGTGCGTGCCCCAGAGGTAGTCGTCGATCGACCCGTCCGTGATGTACAGGTCGCTCGACTGCTCCGGGGTGTACCCGTTGCTCGCGGCCATCGACCGGCCGATCGTGGCGAAGGCGTTGCGGTCGTCCGCGGTCATCCCGGTGGTGGTGTCGGCGCTGGTGTACCCGAACGGCCACAGCACCAGCTGGCTGTACGTGTGGAAGTCGATGCCCGACTTGATCTGCTGGACGCCGCCCACGACCCGGCTGCGCACGAAGTTCGCGACGACCTTCACCTCGGGCGCGGACTCGGCCGCCGTACCCCGGTACGTCTCGGAGGACGTCGATCCCGAGGAGCCGCCGCAGCAGCCCCACCGGTAGGCCCAGTTGCGGTTCAGGTCCGTACCCACCGACGTGGAACCGGAGTTGGGCTGGCGGTTCTTGCGCCACGACCGGTAGGAACCGGTGGCGACGTCGTACTCGCCGCCGTCCGGGTTGAGGTCGGGCACGATCCAGATCTCGCGGTTGTTCACCATGCTGGTGATGCGTGAGTCGGTGCCGTAGCCGGCGCCCAGCTCGCGGATCAGGTAGAGGGCCATCTCCACGGTCAGGTGCTCACGGGCGTGCTGGTGATGGGTGAACAGCACCTCCGGCTCGGCCTCGTCGGTGCCGACGTTGTCGCTGATCTTGATGGCGACGATGTTGCGGCCCTGGTACGACGTGCCGATGACCCGCTTGCTGATGATGTTCGGGTAGGCCGCGATGCGCTGGTCGATCTCCGCGGTCATCTCGGCGTAGTTGTGGTAGCGGGAGTCGGCGGACGGGAAGTCGTAGAGCCGGGTCTCGCCCTCGGCGGTGCGGTCGGGCGCGGCGCCCAGGGCGGCGACCTCGTAGCCCTGCGCGCGGAGCTTCTTGATCTGGTCGGCGCGGCCGGAGACGACCACGGTCTCCTCGTCGGCCTCGTCCACGCTCACCCCGGACCCGGCTATCGCGGTACGCGTCGCGGGGGTGCTGTGGTCGATGTGGATCTCGTACTGACGGATGTCGTCGGCGGAGGGCGCCGCCTTCACGGCGCTGCCGGCCGACGCGTTCGTGGCCGTGGCCGAGAGCGGCGCGGCCAGGGCGAGGGCCATCAGGGTGGCCAGCGCGGCGGTTCGTCTGCCGCTGCGGCCAGGGCCGCGGGTGCCTGCGCCGCGGGTACGGAGTCGCATGGGGTCTCCTCGGTTCTCCAGAAGTCCGGGATCGCCGGACGCGTGGGGGATGGAGCGGGGGTGGAACGGTGTGCTCGCCGTGCACGGGTGCGGGGTGCCGCTCATCGTCGAGGCATGACATGGTCAGGTCAAGGGTGGCCATGGCGCCGAATGGCCGGAATCGTGTGCAACGGCCTCGCACGGGACAGGCGTTGCCACGTCGGCGGCGGTCGCGCAGTGTACGCGTGACCCGGACCCGAGAGGCGATCCCCGGCGAAGTGCACCCGCGGGCGTGAGTCGCGCGTGCGTATCCGTACGGCCCGGGGAAGGCTGAGGGTCCGCGCACAAGAGGAGCCCGACCCTCCGGCTCCTTCGAGGAACCCACCCCCGGAGGACTGGCTGCTCATGGGCGGATCAGCGCCACGACGGGACGGCCACCTGCCGGTGGAGACGACCAGTTTCGTCGACCGGCGTGGCGAACTGGCCGACGGCCGCGAGCTGCTGGCCCGCGCCCGGCTGGTGACGCTGACCGGCCCCGGCGGCGTCGGCAAGACCCGGCTGGCCGGGCGGATCGCGTCGCGCGTCGCCCGCGCCTTCCCCGACGGCGTGTGCTTCGTGCACCTCTCCGGCGTGCACGACCCCGCACTCGTGCCGCTCGCCGTCGCCGACGCGCTCGGTCTGCGCGACCACTCCGCCCGCCCCCCGGTGGACACCCTCGTGGAACGCCTCCGCGACCGCCGGCTGCTGCTCGTCGTCGACAACTGCGAACATCTGCTGCCCGCCTGCGCCGCGCTGGCCGGCGCGCTGCTGCACGGCACCACCGGCGTCCGGATCCTCGCGACCAGTCGGCACCGGCTCGGCCTCACCGAGGAACACCTCATGGACGTACGGCCGTTGCCCGTGCCCGACCCGGACGGCGACCTCTCCGCCGCCGACGGCTACCCGGCGCTCGCCCTGTTCGCCGACCGGGCCGCGGCCGTGCTGCCCGGCTTCCGGCTCACCGCCGCGAACCGGGAGTCGGTGGCCCGCCTCTGCCGCCGCCTCGACGGCCTCCCGCTCGCCATCGAACTGGCCGCCGTCCGGATGCGCGTCCTCGACGTCGACCAGCTCCTGGCCCGCCTCGACGACCGCTACCGCCTCCTCACCGCGGGCAGCCCCACGGCCGCCCCCCGCCACCAGACCCTCCGCGCGGCGGTTGCCTGGTCCCACGACCTGTGCGGGGAGGCCGAACAGAGGGTGTGGGCCCGCCTGTCGGTCCTCCCGGGCGGCTTCGATCTGGAGACGGCGGAGGCGGTGTGCGCGGACCGCGCGGACCGCGCGAACCCGGTGGTGCCATCCGACCCCCGGCCGAAGAACGCGCCGTTCGCCTCGATCGAGGCTCCGTCCGATACGGCGGCGGACACGGGTGCGGACAGGAGGGCGGATGCGGCGGACACGGGTGCCGGCACGGGTGGGGGCACGGGTGCGGACGGGACGGCGGGCAGGGGGGAGCGGGCGGGGAACCCCCACCCCCCGCCGCTCCAGCCGTACGACATCCTCGACGCCGTCGCCGGCCTGGTCGACAAGTCCGTGCTCTGCCGGGAGGGCGACCCCGCCGGCGGGGCCAGGTACCGCCTCCTCGACACCCTGCGCGAGTACGGCCTGGAACGCCTCCGCGAACACCCCGGCGAGGAACACGCCACCCGCACCCGCCTGCGCGACTGGATGCAGCAGCGGGCGGCCACCTGCGAGCGCGACTGGTTCGGCCCCGACCAGCCCGCGATCGTCACCCGCCTCCGCGCCGACCGGGACACCCTCCGCGCCGCCCTGGACTTCAGCCTCACCACCCCGGGCGAGGCCCTCGCGGGTCTGCGCCTGGCCGGGACCCTGTGGTTCCACTGGCACGCCTGCGGAGCGCCCCGAGAGGGCCGCTACTGGCTCGACCGCGCCCTGGCCGCCAACCCGGAGCCCACGCGGGAACGCGCCCGCGCCCTGTGGGCGGCCGGCCTCCTCGCGGGCTGCCCGGAGGACCTCACCCGAGGCCGCCACCGCGCCGAACAGGCCCGCGACCTGGCCCACCGCCTCGGCGACGCGGCGGAGGCGGCCCACGCCGACTACGTCATCGGCGTCATCCGACTCTTCAGCGACGACCTGGAGGGCGCCCTGGACCACTTCCGGACCGGCGTCGACCGCGGCCGTGTCCCCGGCCAGCACCTCAGCCTCGTCGGCCTCGACCGCGTCGAACTGGCCTGCGCCCTGAGCTTCCTGGGCCGCGCCGACGAAGCCATCACCGTCTGCGAGCAGACCCGCGGACTGTGCGCCGGCCACGGCGAGCAGTGGGTGCTGTCGTACGTGGAGCGGATGCTGGCCCTCGCGCACACCGTGAAGGGCGACTGGGAGCGGGCGGAGCACCACGGCCGCGAGGCGCTGCGCCTCAAGCTGGCGGTGCACGACGTGGTCGGCATGGGCCTCACCCTCGACCTGCTCGCCCGCGTCACCGCCGAACGCGGGGGCGTCGGCCGAAGGGCGGCCGGGGCGGTCGAGCGGGGGGTTGCTGACCGGAGGGCCGCTGACCGGAAGGCCGGTGACCGGGGGGCCGTTGAGCGGATGGCCGTTGACCGGGGGGCAGCGGTCTGTGGGGCCGAGGGTCGGGGGGTTGCTGATCGCGCGGTCGCGGATCGGACAGCTGGGGGCCGGGGAGTTGTTGATCGCGGGGATACGGATCTGACGGCCGCCGGCCGGGAGGTTACTGATCGCGAGATCGCGGACCGTGGGTCTGCAGACCGGGGGGCCACCGACCGGGGCACCGCCGGCCAGGGGGAGGGGCTTGCGGACTGTGGGGCTGTCGGCCGCAGGTCCCATGACGACGGGGCCGCCGACCGCGCTGCCCGTGACTGTGGAGTCGCCGACGGCGTTGTCCATGATCGTGGGGCTGCTGACCATGCTGCTCACGACTGTGGGGCCGCCGACCAAGCTGCCCGTGGCCGTGGGGCCGCCGACCAAGCTGCCCGTGGCCGTGGAGCCGCCGACCAAGCTGCCCGTGGCCGTGGAGCCGCCGATCACGCTGCCCCTGACCACAGGGCCGCCGACCGGACCGTCCATGACCGTGGCGCCCATGAACGCGCCGCCGTCCTGCTCGGTGCCGCCGACCGGGCCTGGGCGGACGTCGACCCGAGCCGATGGGGATCGGCGGCGTTGAACGCCACGCGCCGCGCCGCCGAGGAACGCGCCCGGCGCGCCCTGGGCCGTACCGCCTTCCGTCGCGCCTACGACCGCGGCGCCGCCCTCGCCCTCGCGGACGCCGTCCGCCACGCCCTCGACGCGCCCGACCCCGCGGCCCGGCGCCGCCCCCCGCCGCCCCCACCGTGGGGCACCGTCCGCGCCACCGGGCCGGCCCCCTACGACCGGACACCGAGTCCCGCACCGCCCGGCAGACCACCTCTCGCCACGCAGGACCCGCACACCCCACCGGCATCGCGCACCTCGCCCGCGGGCCCGGCGGCCTCGCGCCGCGCGCCCGTCGTCGAGGCACCGGCGGACGCCCTGCGCCTCACCCGTCGGGAGGCGCAGGTGGCCGAACTGGTCGCCGAGGGCCTCGCCAACCAGCAGATCGCCGACCGCCTGGTCATCGCCCGCCGCACGGCCGAGGGCCACGTGGAGCGCATCCTCAGCAAGCTCGGTTTCAGCAACCGCAGCCAGATCGCCGCCTGGGTGACGGCCCAGCGGTGAGGCTGCGCCACGCCGCACAGCAGCCCGAACTCCACGGAGAGGACCGCCCGATGACCGTCCGCACCACCGCTCTGGACCGCATGGCGTTCGACCACCGCATGACCGCGCCCGGCACGGACGAGGCTTTCCTCGCCGCCGCGCTGCCCTTCCTCGCCGAGGGCCTCGCCGCCCCGGACGAGCCCCCGCCGGTGGCGATCGCCGCCCCCGCCAAACTGGACGTCCTGCGCGAGGCCCTCGGTACCGACGCCAAGGAGGTCGCCCTCGTCCCGCACACCGACTGGTACACCGGCTCCGCCGCCAACGCCGTCGCCCGAGCCGCCGGTCACCTCGCCGCGCACGCCGGCCCCGACGGCCGTATCCACCTCCTCATGGAACCGGTGTGGACCGGCCGGGCCGGCCGCTCCCCGCGCGAGAGCGCCGAGTGGATGCGCTACGAAGCCCTCGCCAACCTCCTCTTCGCCCCCACCTCCACCACCGCCCTGTGCGTCTACGACACCCGCACCACCCCTCCCGCCCTCGTCGCCGCCGCCCGCCGCACCCACCCCGACGGCGGCGCGTACGAGGACCCGCTCCGGCTGACGGCCGAACTGGACGAAGCCCCCCTGCCAAGCCCGCCGGCCGACGCCCGACACCTCGCGGCGCCCACCGCGGACGAGGTCCGCTCCTGGGCCGCCGGACGGGGACTGGGCACCGCCGACGCGGAACTCTTCACGACGGCGGTCCTGGAAGCGGCCTCCCTCGCCCCGGTCACCGCCACCCTGCTGTGGGGCGCGGCCCCCGCCTGTGTCTGCGAACTGCGCCTGTCCCACCGTGTGGACGACCCCCTGGCCGGCTTCGTCCCCCCACCCACGGCCGCCCTGACCCCCGGCCAGGGCCTGTGGTTCACCCGCCAGGTCTGCGCCTACGTGGACCTCCGCCCGACCCCGGCCGGCACGGCCGTACGCCTCCAGTACGGGTAGTCCCCGGTATCCACGGGTACCACCGGGTATCCACGAGCATCAGCGGTCATCGGCAGTCATCGGTAGCTATCAGCAGGTATCAGTAGGTATCAGTAGGTATCCACAGGTACGGAAACAGGTAGTCCTCCCCGTGTACGGGTCGTCGGGGGAGGTCATTCTGGAGGCATGCTGCAACTCTCCGGGGGGCGCCTTCCTGACCCCGACTCCCCGTACGGCGCCTGTCCCCAACCGCCCCTGGGCGCGGGTCACTGGAGTGCCGAGTACGACCCCCGGCCGTCCGCCGTCGGTGAGGCGCGCGCGCAGGTGCGCCGACGGCTGGAGGGGTGGGGGCTGGCCGAGCCCGACGACCTGGTGGACACCGCCGCACTGCTCGTCAGCGAACTCGCCACCAACGCCCTGCTGCACTCCGCGAGCCACTACCGGCTCACGCTGTCCGCGGCGCACGGCGTCCTGCGCTGCGAGGTGACCGACACGGGTCGCCGTACCCCGCAGGTGCTCCAGGCGGGCTCCGCGGAGAGCGGCCGGGGCATGTTCCTGGTGGAGGCGCTCGCCCGGCGCTGGGGCTGCCACCAGGACGGACCGGGCAAGACCGTGTGGTTCGAACTCGCCACGTGTACGTGTGACTGACGCGTCGCCGGAGCGAGTCCCCGCCACGAGGGGGCGTGCACGCACACGTATGCCCCCTTGTCGGACCCGTCTCCTTCCGCTTTCTTGATGGTCATGGCGGACACCACGGGAAACCCCACTGACACCGAGCCATCATCCGACGGCGCCACCACCCCACCCCGCGCGTCGAGCTGGCGCCACATCGGTCCCGGCATCGTCGTCGCGGCGACCGGCGTCGGGGCCGGTGACCTGGTCGCCACCCTCATCGCCGGCAGCAACTTCGGCTACACCCTGCTCTGGGCGGCGGTACTCGGCTGCCTGGTCAAGATCTCCCTCGCGGAGGCGGCCGGCCGCTGGCATCTCTCCACCGGCCGCACCCTGTTCGACGGCTGGGCCGACCTCGGCCGCTGGACGACGTACTTCTTCCTGGTCTACGTCGTCGTCTGGGGCTTCGTCTACGGCGCGGCGGCGATGTCGTCCAGCGCGCTGCCCCTGCAGGCCCTGTTCCCGGACGTGATGGACCTGGAGTGGTGGGCCGTCGCCTGCGGGCTGGTGGGCCTGGTGTTCGTCTGGTTCAACAAGTACGCGGTGTTCGAGAAGGTCATGACGGTCCTGGTGGGCGTCATGTTCCTGGTGACCGTGTACCTCGCGATCCGGGTGACGCCGAACCTCGCGGACGCCCTGGCGGGTCTGCTGCCCGTCCTGCCGGACGAGAAGGACTCCGTCCTCAACACCCTCGGCCTGATCGGCGGCGTCGGCGGCACCATCACCCTCGCGGCCTACGGGTACTGGGTCAACGCCAAGGGCTGGACCGGCCCCGGCTGGATGAAGGTCATGCGGCTCGACAACCGCGTGGCCTACCTCACCACCGGCGTCTTCGTCGTCGCGATGCTGTTCGTCGGCGCCGAGCTGCTGCACTCCGCGAACGTGGCCATCGCCGGCGGCGACAAGGGACTCGTCCAGCTCAGCGACATCCTGGAGGCGGAGTACGGCACGGCCACCGCCAAGTTCTTCCTCATCGGCTTCTTCGCCACCTCCTTCACCTCCCTGATCGGCGTCTGGCACGGCGTCAGCCTGATGTTCGCCGACTTCGTCGCCCGCTACCGGGGCGGCGCGCGGGCCACGGGCGCCGACGTGGCCTCCGGCGAGCGGGAGCGCTCCTGGCCGTTCCGTCTGTACCTGCTGTGGCTGACCTTCCCGCCGATCGTCCTGCTCTTCCAGGGCCAGCCGTTCCGCCTGGTCATCCTCTACGGCGTACTGGGCGCGGCCTTCCTGCCCTTCCTCGCCCTGACCCTGATCTGGCTGCTCAACTCCGCCCGTACGCCCAGCGAGTGGCGCAACGGCCGGCTCAGCAACGGCATGCTCGCGACGGCCGGACTGCTGTTCCTCGCGCTCTGCGTGAAGCAGATCTGGGACCAGCCGTGGTCGGAGTTCTTCTGAGCCGCGAACCCGCGGGACACGTGGGGGTCGCGAGCCTCGGGCCCGCGCCACGCCGGCCGAGCCGCACCCGGCCGCCGACGTGGTGGCGGAGCCGCCGGCGCTGTCGGCCGCCCGCCGACGCCACCGGGGCCGCCCGCCGACGCCACCGGGGCCGCCCGCCATCGGCGGTCGGCCCCCGCGGTGATGGCTCAGCCGCCCAGCACCTCCCACTCCGGGCTGAGCGCGATCTTCCGCAACTGGACCATCGTGGGCGCCGGAATCCTCACGGGTTCACCGCCGGAGTCCCCGCCGGCCCGCCCGCCTTCCCCGTCGCCGCCCGCCCTCCCGTCCCTGCGCGCCCGCCGTCTCCGTCCTCGCGCGCCCCCCGCCCCCGTCTTCACCCGTCTGCCGCCCCCCGGGGCCGTGCGCGGGCGCGGGAGCGGGCCCGCCGGGGCAGACTGAGGCCATGGCCGACCTCCATGCCCCGAGCGCGGCGGTGCGACGGTTCGACCAGGGGCCGCAGAGCGTGGCGGAGGCCCGTCGGTTCGTGCGGTCCGCCCTGGACGGCGTCGCCTCGGACCTGGTCGAGACCGCTCAGCTCCTGGTCAGCGAGCTGGTGACCAACGCGGTGCTGCACGCCCGCACCGAGGTCGAGGTCTCGGCCCGGGTGACCGACGGCACCGTGCGGGTCGGGGTGGGCGACCGCCGGCCGGACCTCGGGCTGGTGCCGTACCGCTACCCGCCGTACGCCGGCATCGGACAGGGCCTGGCCCTCGTCGAGCAGCTGGCGTCCCGGCACGGCGTCGACACGGGCGATGAGACCAAGACGGTGTGGTTCGAGCTGGAACCGGACGGAACGCCCGACGGAACGGCGGCGCGCGCGGACGGATGGGCCACCTCGGCCCCGCCGTCGCCCTCCGGTGCCGCTGCCGGTACGGACGGGGGTACGGGTCCCGGTGCGACCGTGACGCTCGTCGACGTGCCCGCGGCGCTGTACTCCGCGTCCCAGCAGCACCGTCACACACTGCTGCGCGAGGTCGTGCTGGCCCTGGCCTGCGGACACGACCTGGGTGTGGCACCGGGGGAACTCGCCGCGGCCCAGGACATGAACCACCTGATCAGCACCTGCGTGACGGCCGCGCTGCGGCAGGAGTCGAGCGGGGCGGAGGTCCGGTCCCTGCCGCTGGTCCTGCCGGCCGACGCCGCGCCCGCGGTGCAGGCCCTGCGCACGGTCCTCCAGCTGGCCGAGGAGGCGGCCCGTGACGAACGGTTCCTGACCCTGCCGGCTCTGCCGCGCAGTCGCGTCTTCCGCCGGTGGATGTTCGACCAGATCGTCGGCCAGCTGGCCGGCGGATCCCCCACCGCGTGGACGGTGGTCCCCCGGGAGCCGGGTTCCAGCCCTTCGGAGCTGGTGTCCTGGGACGCCGGACAGGTACGGGCCAGCAGGGTCCCGACGATCGCCGCCGACGAGCGGAACACGATCATCGCCGTGAACGGACCGGCGGCCGACCTGCTCGGCTGGCACGCGGACGACCTCGTCGGGCAGCCGCTCACCGCGCTCATCCCGGAACACCTCCGCAAACGCCACCTCACGGCGTTCACGTCCCTGTTGCTGAGCGGACAGCCCCGGATCCTGGGCCGCTCCGTACCGCTTCCCGCGCTGCACGCCGACGGCCGGCTGGTCCCCGTCCGGCTGTTCGTCCAGACCCAGGAGATGCCCGACGGCCGTACCGTGTTCGTCGCCCAGCTCACCCCCAGGGCGGCCGCGCCGGTCGCCCCGTCCCGCCCGCCCGGCCGGGCCCGGCCGGCGGCGCCGCAGCAGCCCGGCAGCGCCGCCCCGCCGGCCGCCCCGCGGCGCGAGGTGAGCACGGGCCGCGGCCCGGCGGGCATGTCGGCGCTGGAGCGGCTCACCCTGCTGGCCGACACCGCGGCCGCGCTGACCAACGCACCCGACCTGGACGAGGGGGTGCGGCAGGTGGGCCGGGTCCTCACCGAACGACTGGCGGACTGGTGCGCGGTCGACCTGTTCACCGCGCAGGCCGCCCAGGTGGAACGGGTCTGCGTCGTCCGCCGCGCCACGGGGGCGGCGCATCCGGAGGAGCACGAGGGCCGGCTGCCCCGGGTGTCGGAGACCGCCCGCGGACCCCTGGCCCGCGCGCTGCGCGGCGCCGGCCCGCTGCTGCTCACCGAGCCCTCGCCGCCGAGCCGGGCCACGAGCCCGCTCGACACCCACTACCGGGAACTGCTGCGGAGCATGGGGACGCGCAGCGCCGTCGTCGCCCCGCTCCGGGCCCGCCGACAGGTCATCGGCGCCCTCACCGTGGCCGACGGCGGCGCGGAACGGCAGTTCACCGAGGAGGACCTGCCCCTGATCGACGACCTGGCGCGCGCCCTCGCCCTGGGAGTGGACAATGCCCGCCTCTACCAGGAGACGAGGAACATCGCCGAACGCCTCCAGCGCTCACTGCTGCCCGTGCTGCCGGAGCTGGACCACCTCCAGATCTCCGCCCGTTACGCGGCCTCCTCCACCACCGCCCAGGTCGGCGGCGACTGGTACGACAGCTTCGTCCTCCCCAGCGGGGACATCGCCCTGGTGATCGGCGACGTGACCGGGCACAACCTCGACGCGGCCATCGCCATGAGCCAGTTGCGCAGCATGCTGCGCGGCATCGCCGTGGACCGGCAGGAACCTCCCGCGACGGTGCTGCGCCGCCTCGACATGGCGAACCACAGCCTCTACCGGGAGGCCACCGCCACCTGCGTCTACGGCCTTCTCAAGGGCCCCGAGGAAGGCCCCTGGGAGCTGGTGCACTCCTCCGCCGGTCACCTGCCGCCCCTGCTGATCGGCGAGGACGGCCGTACCCGCTATCTGGAGGAGGGCGCGGGAGTGCTCCTGGGACTGGACCCCGACCTGCCCCGTCCCACGGCCCGTGACGCGATCCCGGCACGCTCGACCGTCCTCCTGTACACCGACGGCCTGATCGAACGCCGCCACGAGTCCCTCGACCACGCCATGGACCGCCTCCGTCGTCACGCCGCCGCACTGGCCCGCGAACCCCTGGACGTGCTCTGCGACGAACTCCTCATCGGCCTCGGGGCGGACAGCGACGACGACATCGCCGTCCTCGCGGTCCGCCCCACCCCGGCGGGCGGCCCCACGGGGTGACGGAGTTCCACCGCCCGACGGACCGAACTCAGAGCAGGTGGTCGGCCTTGCCCGCCTTGATATCGAGGATCATGGTCCGGAGCGCGTCACGGGAGTCGGTGAGATAGGCCTCCTCGGCACCGGCTATGGCGATGTAGGCGTTGCCGTCGGGGTCGGTGCCGAGGCGGAAGCAGGCCGATCCCTCGGCGCAGAACGGGTCTTCCCAGGTGATGTCGGCCACGGTCGTCTCCTAGAGTTGGCTGGCGATGTCCTGGATGAATCCGTACGACGCCTCGGGCGACAGCGCACGTTCCTCCATCCAGTCCAGTTGCGTGCGGTACTTGCACAACTGCGCCTCCTGGTAGAGGAATTCCGGCCCATGGGTGCTGTCGATCTGGACGGTGTCGAGCTGCGGCACCGGCCCCTCCAGGTAGACCACGGTCTGCCCGGCACCGGGAAACGACCCCGCCTCGAACGGAATGACCCGCAAGGTCACATGGGACCTCTCCGACGCGGCGAGCAGATGCTCCAGCTGTCCCCGCGCGACCTTGCGCCCGCCGAACTGCATACGCAAGGCGGCCTCGTGCAGGATCCCGACGTATTCGGTGGGCGCGGCACGTTCCAGAATCCGCTGCCGCTCCAACCGGTGGGCGAGCCGAAGGGCGACCTCGTGCTCGGGCAGAGGCGGAAGCGCGGCCTTGAAGACTGCTTGAGCATGATCGCTTGACTGCAGGAGGCCGGGCATGTGGATCAGATGGACGCTGCGGATCCGCACGGCGTGGTGTTCCAGTTCGGCGATATCGAGTATCCCGACGGGGAGACTGCCCCGGTACCGCTCCCACCAGTTCCGCTCGGTCGGCTGGGCCATCTCGACCAGTGCGTCCACGTACGCTTCGTCGTCGCAGTCACAGTTGCAGGCCAGGGTGCGCAACCGGTCGGGGCTGATGGCACGCGTGCCCGACTCGATGTTGGAGATCTTGCCCCGGTCCACGCCGAGCAGGCCGGCCGCGTACTCCCCGGTCATGCCGGCGGCGGTGCGCAGCCTCCGCACTTCGGCACCGAGCCTTTTCTGTCGCTCGGTCGGAGACGTTCTTGCGGCCATGCGTTCCCTCCAGGGAGCAGAGTTCACTCCATCGGTGCCTATGTTGCCCTAGGCGTGGGGCAACATAGCCCCGCATGCTCTACGTTCAGTAACGCACAAGCTACCCGCCGCAGTCGGCAGTGCACCGCGCGGCCCTGCCCGCACGCTCCTTCCCTGGGAGGGGCGGGCCCGCGCCAGGGAGACGAGCCACCGATTGCGGCCCCCTGTCCGTTCATCACGAGGAGCCGGCCATGCCCATGCCCCGCTGCCCACTCGCCCCCGTCTTCCCCGCGGACTTCACCGCCCCCATGCCCGAGACCGTCTCCTACAGCCTCACCCTG
The DNA here is from genome assembly GCF_042870975.1 of Streptomyces sp. NPDC006259. Taxonomy (NCBI): domain Bacteria; kingdom Bacillati; phylum Actinomycetota; class Actinomycetes; order Kitasatosporales; family Streptomycetaceae; genus Streptomyces; species Streptomyces sp. NPDC006259. The sequence continues at coordinate 494,175 of NZ_JBIAHY010000004.1, forward strand.
CCCGCCGCCCTGGCAAGCCCCGCCCTCGCGCGGGCGACGACCCGCGAGGTCCTCAAGGCGCACGGCCTGCACGACATGCTGGACCCGGCACTGCAAGCGGTGGGCGAACTGACGGCGGTGGCGACCCAGTTCACGGAGTCGGCGGACTTCTACCTCTCCCTCCGCTACCGCGCGCACACCCTCCGGGTGATCGTCTACGACAACCACCCGCGCCACACCCAACCCCATCTGGCCACCGCCTGCGACACCCGCCGCCGCGCGGCACTGCGCGTCCTGGCCTGCGTGTGCCGCGCGTGCGACGGCGACTGGGGGTTCGGCGAGTCCCGAGAGCCGGGAGGCGGCACGCGCATGTGGGCGAGGCTGCCCAGGGAGAGCGCGGCGAGGTACGGCACGGTTCCCGGAAGGGGGTAGCCGAGACCTCGTCGAGGTGGCACGCGGACGCGGGCCGGCCGCACCGAAAAAGCGGGGCGACTCCTCCGACGTCGCCGACCGCAACGCCGGCCCGCCCGGTGGCGGTTCGGTGTTGCGGTCGGCGTTCTCGAAGCCGGGCGGGCTTCGGCGGCGCGGCTTTCAGGGCCGGCTGCCCCGCTGGTTCCTGGCCTGCGGTGCCCCCTCGGGTTTACGGCAGCCCGTGCACATGCGGACCCACCGCGCGCGACCACGCGTTGCCCGCCGTCGCGTCCCAGTTCGTCGACCAGGTCATCGCGCCGCGGAGGTCGGGGTAGGTCCGGGACGGTGTGAAGGTGCCGCAGGCGGTTCCCCTCGTCAGGCAGTCCAGGGCGTTGTTGACGACCGCCGGGGAGACGTAGCCGCTGCCCGCCCCGCGGGTGGAGGCGGGGAGGCCCAGGCCCACCTGGGAGGGGGCGAGACCGCCCTCGAGTTGGATGCAGGCCAGGGCGGTGAGGAAGTCCACGGAGCCCTGGCTGTAGACCTTGCCGTCACAGCCGAGCATGGAACCGCTGTTGTAGTACTGCATGTTGACGACGGTGAGGATGTCCTTCACGTTCAGGGCGGTCCGGAAGTACGCGCTGGACGTCGACTGCATGTCGATGGTCTGCGGGGCCATGGTCAGGACGAGGGAGGGCCCCGCCTTCGCCGACAGGGCGCGCAACGCCTGCGTCATGTAGGTCGCGTCGAGGCCGTTCTCCAGGTCGATGTCGACGCCGTCGAAGCCGTACGTCTGCATCAGGGCGTGGAGGGAGTTCGCGAAGTTGGCGGCGGAGGTGGCGTCGTTGACGCTCACCGTGCCGCGTTCGCCGCCGACCGAGATGATCACCTTCTTGCCGGCCGTCTGCTTGGCCTTGATGTCGGCCTTGAACTGGTCGACGGTGTAGCCGTTCAGGCCGGCCGAGTCGAGGGCGAAGGTGACCGCGCCCGGAGTCGTCGTCGCGTCGGCGAAGGCGACCACGATGATGTCGTACTGGGCGGGAACGTCGGAGATCCGCTGGACCGTCGCGCCGTTGTTGAAGTTCTGCCAGTAGCCGGTCACGGCGTGCTTGGGCACCGTGCCCCCACCGCCTCCGCCGGTCGCGGCCGTCCGCCCCGTCACCGCCGCCGACTTCGCCGACTCACCTGCCGCGTTGGTCGCGGTGACCTGGAAGGAGTACGACGTGGCCGCCGCGAGCCCGGTCACGGTCGCCGAGGTCCCGGTCACCGCCGTCACCTTCGTACCGTCGCGGTAGACGCTGTATCCGGTCGCGCCGGACACCGCGTTCCAGGCCAGGGAGGCGGACGAGGACGTCGTCCCGGTGACGGTGAGGCCGGACGGGGCGGACGGGACCGTCGGGGCCGGGCCGGTGCCCCCGCCGCCGTCGGGGCCGTACACGGAGACGTCGTCGGCCAGGTAGGCCGCCTGGCCGTACCAGCCGTGCAGGTAGACCGTGACGGAGGTGGTCGACGCGCCGGTGGAGAACGTCGTCGAGAGCTGCTTCCAGGCGGCGGAGTCCGGGGTCCAGGCCGAGACGTCGGTGGTGCCGGTGCCGGTCGCGCCGAGGTAGGCGTAGCCGCCCCGCACCCAGGCGCTGAGCGTGTAGGTGGAGTTGGGTCTCACGGCGACCGTCTGGGTGCAGCGGGCGTTGTCCTGGCCCGCCGGGGTCGCCTTGAGCGCGGCGGTGCCGCCGTGCACGGGGGAGGTGACGGTGGTGCCGCTGCCCGCGGAGCAGGCCCAGTCGGCGAGGCCGGACTCGAAGCCGGCGTTCCTGGCGTTGTCGACGTCCGCGGCGGACGCCTGGCCCGTGCCCGCGAGGGTGAGGGCGAGCGCGGCGGTGACGGCTCCGGACCAGAGCCGCGCCGATCTTGTAAGTGGGGACATGACAACAAGTTGGTCCAGACCAATTCTCTTGTCAAGGGGTTCACCCGCGGAGGGCCGGTGTGGGCAACCTGACCCGCTTTGGGGCGACTTGCGGGAAGATCCGTCCACAGGCGGTGACGGAAAGCTGTTCTCCGGCCACAGGGGCGTGGATACAGTGCTGAGGTAGTCACGCAATGAAGTCACCTCGGTGCGCCGGAGTAACGCCTGGCGGGCCGGACCGCGGGAATCGGGGAGCTGCGCGTGCCCACTGCCATCGCCGTGACCGGTGCGGACCTGGCCCTGCCGCCACAGGACGAACGCACCGTGCCCGCCGCCGTGCTGGACGGCCTCGACCGCCGCCCCCTCGACCAGGCCGTCGCCGACGTCCAGACCCTGCTCGACCAGCACGGACACCTGGTCGTCGTGTACTCACGGGCCGTCCCCGCCGCCGTCGAGCAGCGCCTGCGCACCGTCCGCTCCCTGCTGGAGAGCGACCGCATCGCCCTCTTCCGCCCCGAACTGCCGCCGCTCGGGCTCGCCGTCCTGGCCCGCCAGCTGCGCCAGCTCGCCTCCTGCGACCTGAGCCCCGGTGTCCTCGCCTCGGCCGGCCGGCTGCTCACGCACTACATCCACGCCGGCGCGCTCCTCGCCTCCGTGACCCGCCTCGACCACGTCCCCGTCGGCCTGACCTCGCACGCCCGGTCCTGGATGCCCGGCAGCCAGTTCGCCGTACTGGCCCATCCTCAGCCCCAGTTGGTGAGGGTCGGGCCGGACACCCTCCTGGACGGCCCCGAGTTCGGCACCTGGATGCTCGTCGGGCGGGGCCGCCTCCAGTCCGACTGGGTCACCGGCACCCTCGCCCCCGCATGGCGGACCCAGGGACTGCGCGAGACGGAGGCGCCCGCCGAGTCGGCCGCCTGGTGGGGCACCGACAAGCTGATCGAGTTCTGCGCCTACCTGCCCGACCTCTCGGTCCTCTACCAACTGGTCACCTCGGTCCGCCAGACCGTCTGCCACTGGTGCGGCGTCGACGTCATCGGCGACCTCTGCGTCTTCTGCTCCGCCACCCCGCCGCCCGCCCACGAGTCCGGGCCCGCCCGCGCGCTCACCGCGGGCGGCCACCGAACCCACCGCGCGCTCACCACGGGCGGCTGAAAGAGGACCACAGCACGGACCCCAGCAAGGATCACAGCAAGGATCGAGGCGACAACCGAGGCAGGACCCGAGACAGAAACCGAGACAGAACCGAGGCAACAACCGAAGCGATGACCCCCGCAAGGGTCACAGCAGGACCAGAACCAAGACTCCCGCAAGGGCCACCGCAAGGACCCCCGCGAGAACCGGACGAAGACCCCCGCAAGGACCCCCGCGAGAACCGGACGAAGACCCCCGCAAGGACCACAGCTCGGCCCGCCCGACCCGCTCCTGTCCGTTCGACCCGACCCCCGACGAGGTTGCACCGGTCCATGAACTCCCGTCAGCGCCGCGGCGTGATCCTCCTGCTCCTGTCGGTTCTGTGCGCCCTCGGCGCCTTCGCCGGCGTCCTCTCCGTCATCGACGACGTGCAGTCCAAGGTCGGCCCCGAGGTCACCGCGTACCGGGTCAGGTCGAATGTGGCGCCCTACACCCGGCTCAGCACCGGCCAGTTCGAGAAGATCGAGATGCCCGAACGCTGGCTCTCCGAGAACGCGGTGACCGACCTCGCGGACATCCGCGGCAAGATCGCCGTGACGACGCTGAAGAAGGGCTCGCTGCTCCAGAGCGACATGATCGTCGACCGGCCCGCCCTCCAGGCCGGCCAGCAGGAGGTCGCCATCATGATCGACGCGGCGACCGGTGTCGCCGGAAAGATCACCCCGGGCTCCTCCGTCAACGTCTTCGCCACCTTCGAGGGCGCCCGCGAGAGCGACCCCGACCAGTCGAAGATCATCGTCACCAACGCCCGCGTCCTCGACGTCGGCTCCATCACCGCCCTCGACCCGGACAAGGACGAGCGCGGACAGCGGCCCACCGACGCCGTACCCATCACCTTCGCGCTGTCCACCCTCGACGCCCAGCGCATCACGTACGCCGAGTCGTTCGCCAAGCGCGTCCGGCTCGCCCTGGTGGCGCCCGGCACCCCCACCACGGTCCCCGACAAGGACCGCACGTACGAACTCACCACGGACAAGTGAGAGGCCGCCGCCATGCCCACGAGGATCCTCCCGGCCGTCGGCGACGCGGACGCGGTCCGCTCCCTCACCACCCTGCTCAGCCAGCTTCCGGACGCCGAACCCGTCTCCCCGGTCGCCGACTCCACGCAACTCGTCGACACCCTGGCCCGCCTCGCCGCCGAGTCCGTCGACGAACTGCCCGAGGTCGTGATCGTCCACGAACGCATCGGTCCCGTCCCCGCGCTGGAACTGGTCCGCGAGGTCGCCCTGCGCTTCCCGGCCGTCGGCGTCATCCTCGTCACCACCGACGCCGGCCCCGGCCTCTTCTCCGCCGCTATGGACGCCGGCGCCCGCGGCCTGGTCACCCTGCCCGTCGGCTACGAGGACCTCGCCCAGCGCGTCCACGCCGTCGCCCAGTGGTCCGTGGGCGTACGACGCCATCTGGGCCACGGCGGCGACGTGTTCACCGGCGTCGGCGGCACCGTCGTCACGGTCAGCGGCGCCAAGGGAGGCGTCGGCGCCACCCTCCTCGCCGTCCAGCTGGCCCTCGCCGCCCAGGCCTCCGGCCGCCCGACCGCCCTCGTCGACATGGACCTCCAGGCCGGCGACATCGCGTCCTTCCTGGACGTCCAGTTCCGCCGCTCGGTCGTCGACCTCGCCGCGATCACCGACCTGTCGCCCCGCATCCTCGCCGAGGCCGTCTTCCGCCACGACACCGGCGTGGCCCTGCTGCTGGCCCCCGGCGAGGGCGAGCGCGGCGAGGAGGTCACCGACCGCGCCGCCCGCCAGATCCTCGGCGCCCTGCGCTCCCGCTACGAGGTCGTCGTCGTCGACTGCGGCGCCCAGCTCGGCGGCGCCGGCGCCACCGCCGTCGAGATGGCCGACCGCGCCCTGCTCGTCACCACCCCCGACGTGGTGGCGGTCCGCGGCGCCAAACGCACCGTCCGCATGTGGGACCGCCTCCAGATCCGCAAGGCCGAGGAGACCACGGTCGTCGTCAACCGCCACAGCCGCGGGACGGAGATCCAGCCCGCCCTCGTCCAGAAGATCACCGGCACGGCCGTCGCGGCGACCGTGATCCCCGCCAACTTCAAGGAACTCCAGTCCGCCGTGGACGCCGGCCGCGTCCACGCCCTCGACGGCAGGAGCACCGTCCGCCAGGCCATGTGGGCCCTCGCCGGCGAACTCGGCCTGGTCAAGGCCCAGGAGGGCTCGCAGCACCGCAGGTCCGGCCGGGCGGGGCGCGGCGGAGAACGGGCGTCGGCGGGCTTCCGGCGGAGGAGGGAGTGACGTGAGAGCACGGCGACCCGGAGGCGACCGGGGCCAGGTCACGATCGAACTCCTCGGCATGACCCCGCTGATCATCGTGACCTTGGTGCTGGTGTGGCAGTTCGTCCTGCTGGGATACACGTTCACGCTCGCGGGGAATGCTGCCGACGAGGCGGTGCGGGCGGGGACGGCGGCACAGCGGGGGGAGCGGCAGGCCGTGTGCGAACAGGCGGGGCTGGAGAAGCTGTCGCAGGCGTGGCGCTCCGGGGCCACGGTCAGCTGTCCGACGTCGGGCGGATACGTGACGGCGACCGTCACCCTCCGGGTCCCGGTCCTCTTCCCGGGCGCGATCGACTTCCAGTTCGAGGTGAAGGGCCACGCCGGTGCCGTGGAGGAAGAGGATGACGACTGACATGGGGCGCGGACGCCGTGGACGTGATCGCGGGCAGGTCGCCCTGGAGTACCTCGGCTTCCTGCCGATCCTGCTGCTCGTCGCGCTGGCCGCCGTACAGCTCGGCCTGATCGCGTACGCGGCGCAGCAGGCGGGTACGGCGGCCAGGGCCGGGGCCCGCGGGGCGTCGCTCGGCGAGGGCGCGGGCGGAGCCTGCCGGAGCGCGGTCAGTTCCTGGCTCGCGGACGGCACCAGCTGTGCCCCCGAGGACCTGGGCGAGGAGGTCCGGGTCACCTCCACCGTCACCATCCCGTCCGTCATCCCCGGCATCGGGGACTTCGGCGCGGCCCACCGCACGGCGACCATGCCGGTCGACCACTGAGCCCGGCCCGCGACCGAGTGGGCCGACGCAACGCAGCGAGGAGGAACCGGAGATGAGCCTGCGGGCCCGCATCACCTCTCCCGAGGAGCACGGCGGCCGGGGCGAGGACGGCCACCTGGTCGCCTCCTACCGGGCGAAGCTCCTGGAGGAGATCGACCTCGCCGAGATGAGCGCGCTGGCGGCGGCCGAGCGCCGGGCCCGTCTGGAACGGGTGCTGGGGCACATCATCAGCCGCGAGGGCCCGGTGCTGTCCACGACGGAGCGCGCGCAGCTGATCCGCAGGGTGGTCGACGAGGCGCTGGGCCTCGGCATCCTCGAACCGCTCCTCGAGGACGCCTCGATCACCGAGATCATGGTGAACGGCCCGGACGCGATCTTCGTCGAACGGGCGGGCAGGGTCGAGCAGCTGCCCATCCGCTTCGCCTCCCACGACCAGCTCATGCAGACCATCGAACGCATCGTCTCCACCGTCAACCGCCGCGTCGACGAGACCAACCCGATGGTCGACGCCCGCCTCCCGTCCGGCGAACGCGTCAACGTGATCATCCCCCCGCTGTCCCTGACCGGACCCATCCTCACCATCCGCCGCTTCCCGCGCTCCTTCACCCTGCACGAACTGATCGGCTTCGGCTCGCTGGACGAGCCCATGCTGTACCTGCTGGCCGGCCTGGTGCAGGCGAAGTTCAACGTGATCGTCTCCGGCGCGACGGGCACCGGGAAGACGACCCTCCTCAACGCCCTCTCCGGCCTCATCCCGGAGACCGAACGCATCATCACCATCGAGGACTCGGCCGAACTCCAGCTCCAGCAGTCGCACGTCATCCGCCTGGAGTCCCGGCCGCCGAACGTCGAGGGCAACGGCCGTATCACCATCCGCGACCTGGTCCGCAACTCGCTGCGCATGCGACCCGACCGGATCGTGGTCGGCGAGGTCCGCGGCGGCGAGTCCCTCGACATGCTCCAGGCCATGTCGACCGGCCACGACGGCTCCCTGGCCACCGTCCACGCCAACAGCGCGGAGGACGCGCTGATGCGGCTCCAGACCCTGGCGTCCATGTCGGACGTCGAGATCCCGTTCGTCGCCCTCCACGACCAGATCAACAGCGCCGTGGACGTCATCATCCAGCTCACCCGCTTCGCGGACGGAGCCCGGCGGGTGACGGAGATCGCGCTGCTCGACAGCCACGGCGGAGAGCCGTACCGGCTGGCGACCATCGCCCGCTTCAACGCCCGGCCGATGGCCGCGGACGGCCGTATCCACGGCGTCTTCGAGTACCACCCGCTGCCGCGCCGCACCGCCGACCGCCTCTACATGGCGAGCCAGCCGATACCCCAGGCCTTCGGAGTCGCCCGCACGCTCGACGAGTTGACCACCAGAGAAGCCCGGTAGCCGGCCTTCGCGAAGGCCGCCGGCACGGAACAGGACAGGACAGGCAGGACACCCCATGACCCTCCAGAACCTGGTCGCCCTCACCACCGGCGTGACCCTGCTGACCTGCTGTCTCGCCGTCGCCGGCGTGCACACCTACGCGCGGGGCCACGCCCGGCGGGCCGCCCTCGTCGACCGCCTCACCGCCACCGGCCAGGTCCCCCCGACCGGCCGCCGGCGCCGCTTCCGCACCCTCGACCGCCGCCTGCGCCGCACCGACCTCGGCCGCCGACTCGAACTGCGGCTGACGGCGACCGGCCTGGACGTGACGCCGGGCGAGTTCTTCGTGTACATGCTGGCCGCGGTCGCCGCCCTGTGGCTGATCGGCCAGGCCACCCTGGCCCCCTTCTTCGGCCCCCTGGCCGGCCTGCTCGGCATCTGGGCCGCCTGGCAGTTCCTCAACTGGCAACGCCAGAAACGCATCGAACGCTTCATCAACCAACTGCCCGAACTCGCCCGCATCCTGGCCAACGCCACCAACGCGGGCCTCGCCCTGCGCACCGCGATCGGCATGGCGGCGGAGGAGCTGGAGGCCCCCGCGGGCGAGGAACTCGCCAAGGTGGCCAACCAGCTGGCCGTGGGCCACTCCCTGGACGACGCCCTCGGCGAACTCGCCGACCGCCTCCCCTCCCGCGAACTCGTCGTCCTGGTCACCACCCTGGTCCTCTCCAACCGGGCGGGCGGCCAGGTGGTGGGCGCCCTGCGCAACCTCACGGAGACCCTGGAGGAGCGCAAGGAGACCCGACGAGAGGTACGGACCCAGTTGTCCCAGGTGAACATGACGTCCTACGCGGTGCCGGTGCTGGGGGTGGGCGCCCTGTTCCTCATGGACAGCGTCGCGGACGGCACGCTCGACCGCATGACGGGATCACCCGCCGGGCAGGCCAGCGTGATCATCGCCTTCGCCCTCTACGCCGTCGGCTTCGTCCTCATCCGCCGTATGTCCCGCATCGACGTCTGAAAGCCGCTGAAGGGAGGAACCGACCGCCATGGAACTTCTGCTCGCACTCGTCATGGGCCTCAGCGTGTGGGGCGCCTTCGCCGGCATCCGCATGTACCGGGCCGAGGTGAAACTGCCCACCGACCTCGCCCTGGCGCTGGAGGTCGGCGCCACCCGCACCAGCGCCGTCGGCTCCCTCATCGACCGCCTCGGCATGCGGTACGCCCCCGCCGTGCTACGGCTCATGGGCCCCCGGCAGGTCGCCCGATACCGGCGCAGGATCGACCTCGCGGGCAACCCCGGCGGCCTGACGATCGACCGCTACGCGGCCCGCCGGGCGGTCTACGGGGCGATCGGCGGCCTCGGCGGGCTGGCCGCGCTGCTCCAGGGCAGCTTCTTCCTCGCCCTCCTGATGATCGCCTTCGGCGTGTTCTGGTCCGAGGTCGGCATCTGGTCCGCGATCCGGGTCCGCAAGGACGCGATCGAACGCACCCTGCCGGACTTCCTCGACGTCCTCGCCGTCGTCGTGAGCGCGGGCCTCGGCTTCCGCCAGGCCCTCGACCGCGTGGCGTCCCGGTACGCGGGACCCTGGGCGGACGAGATCCGGATCACGCTCCGTCAGATGGACCTCGGCATGAGCCGCCGCGACGCCTTCGCCGAACTGCGCCGCCGCAACGACTCCGAGCAGGTCGCCATGTTCGTCACCGCACTCCAGCAGGGGGAGGAGCTGGGCGCGCCGATCGTCGACACGCTGGTCGCGATCGCCAGGGACATGCGCCGTACGGACGCGCAGAACGCCCGCCGCAAGGCGGCCCGCGCGGTCCCCAAGGCCACGCTGATGATCACGACCTTCATGGTCCCGGCCACGATGCTCCTCCTCGGCGCGGGCATGCTGCTGGGCTCCGGCACGGACTTCAGCTCGATCACGGGTGAGTAGATGAGCGGGACGACGGTCATGACAGCGACCCAGAGGCGACGCGGCGGCCCCTGGCGGCGCCGCCGCGGGCCGGTACCTCGACCCGCGGCGGCCGACGTCCCCACCGCCGTTCCGGACGCCAGGGACGACACCACCGTCCCGGACGCCAGGGACGACACCGCAGTCCCGGACGCCAGGGACGACGTACTCGCCGGCGGGCCGACCGAGCGAGGGGGGACCGGGTGCGGGGCCGGAGGGGGGACCGGGCGGGGGACCGGAGGGGGGACCGGGCGGGGGACCGGACGGGGGACCGGAGGGGGGACCGGACACGAAACCGGAGGGGAGACCGAAGGCGGTACCGAACCGCCCATCCCGCTCCAGGTCAACGCCCTCCAGGCGATGTGCCGTCAGGTCTTCGGATTCCGGCTCGCCATGATCGCCCTGGCCGCCCCGGCCGCCCTCCTCAACGCCTCGCCGGGTCTGGGCGCCCGATTGGTCGGCGCGGCCGTCGTCGTCACCTTCATGGGCTCCTACGTCCTCTTTCGCGACTGGGAACGCTTCGGCCCCCTCCTGCTGCGCCACCCCACCCTGCTCGCCGTGGACACCCTCTTCGGCACCCTGCTGCTGATCTCCGCGGGCCCCGACACCACCCTCGCCTACGTCAGCGTCTGCACCCCCCTCCTCGCCGGCATCGTCTACGGCTGGCGAGGAGCGGCCTGCTTCGCCTCACTCCAGTCGCTGATCCTCCTGCTGGTCCACGCCACCCTGGAACGGGAGTCTGGCGCCGGCCTCGCGGAGAGGCTGCTCCTTCCCGGCCTCTGCGTCATCACCGGAGCCGTCGGCTCCACCCTGCGCAACCTCATGCTCCGCTTCGGCACCGCGACCCTGGCCCTGACGACGGTCAAGGCCCGGCTCGCCGTCACCCAGGCGGTCGCCGCCGAACGGGCCCGGCTGGCCCGCGAGATGCACGACTCCGTCGCCAAGACCCTGCACGGCGTGGCCCTCGCGGCGGACGGCCTGGCCCGCTCGGCCGGATCGCCGGCCATGGACCCCGACCGCGTCCGGCAACAGGCCGAACTGGTCGCCCGTGCCGCCCGCCGGGCCGCCGCCGAGTCCCGCGAACTCCTCACCGACCTGCGCCGCGAGACGGACCCGGACCAGGGCGTCGACCTCCTGCACGAACTGGCCGTCCGCACACGCGACTTCGCCGACCGCACCGGCCTGCCGGCCACCTGCCACCGCATCGGCGACCAACCCACGCCGCCCGTCCCGCCCGCGGTGGCCCGGCACCTGCTCGTCATCGCCTCGGAGGCCATGGAGAACGCCCACCGGCACGCGCACCCGACGCGCGTCGAGGTACGGGCAGGCGTGCGCGACGGACTCCTCGAGGTGGGCGTCCTCGACGACGGGCACGGCCTGCCGTCCGGCGCCAGCCTCGAACGGCTCCGCGGCACGGGGCACTTCGGCATCGTCGGCATGGCGGAGCGGGCCGCGTCCGTCGGCGCCCGCATCCGCTTCGGCGGTGGTCTCGACTCCCGCGGCACCGGGGTGTTCCTGGAACTTCCCCTCGCGGCGCTTCCGACACCGACACCATGACAGGCACGCCGCACGACCCGACGTCCCCCACGAGAGGAGGCCGCCAGATGCCGGAGCAACCGCCCCACCCTTCCCCCATCCCCTCGCAGAAGGCCTTCGCGGCACCACCCCGCCGCACACCACTGCGCGTGGTGGTGGCCGACGACAACCCCGTGATCCGCGCCGGTCTGGCCGCGGTCCTCTCCGAGCGCGAGGACATCACGGTCGTCGCGGAGGCCGCCGACGGCCGCCAGGCCTACGACGCCACCCTCCGCCATCGCCCCGACCTCGTCCTGCTGGACGTCCGCATGCCCGACGTGGACGGCCTCTCGGCCCTTCCCCACCTGGTGCGGATCGCCCCCGTCGTGATGCTCACCTACAGCAGCGAGTCGGAGATCGTGCGGGAGGCCCTGCGGCTGGGGGCGGGCGGCTATCTGGTGCACGGCGAGTTCACGGTGACGGACCTGATCTCCGCGATCCGGGACGTCGTGGCGGGACGGGCCCACCTCACCCCCACGGCGGCGACGGCGGTGCTCGCCCAACTCCGCTCTGATGCGACTGCACATGACATGGAACCCCCACATCCCCTACCCCGCACGAGTTTTCGCGAACGGCTTTCGCGAATGCAATCGCCTGTGGGACAGTCGGGTCGGGAGTCCCAACTCAGCGCGAGGGAGGCGGAGATCATGGACCTGATCGCGGCGGGCCTGAACAACCAGCAGATCGCCGCCACCTGCTTCATCAGCGAGAAGACGGTCAAGAACCACATCAACCGCATCTTCGCCAAGCTCCACAGCACGACCCGCTCGCAGGCCGCGGCCAAGTGGCTGGGAACGGCGGTGACGCCGTGAAACACCGCCCGACCGCCGATTGGGCCCGGGATTGGGCCCGGGGACCCTCTGCCGATCCTCCCGTTCCGCTTTACGTTCCTCAAGCCGGTAACGCCTCAAACGGAGGGGAACGCCATGAGCGACCTGATGCTGAAGACCGTCGTCGCGGCCAAGATCCGGGTGAACGGCTGGAAGAACACCACGACCCAGGCCGCCCGACGCCGCGGCGACCGGGGGCAGACCGCGGTCGAGTACCTGGGGATCATCGCGGTGGTGGTGGCGATCGTGGTGTTGATCGCGAATACGAATCTGGGCCAGACGATCGTGGACAAGCTCACCACTCAGATCGCCAAGGTGGCGCCCTGACCGGATCTCGTGCGCGCGGCGACGCAGGGCAGGTCTTCCCCATCTACATCACGGTGGTGGCGGGCCTGCTCTTCCTCGCGTTCGCCTACTTCGCGGTCGGTCAGGCCGCGGTGAACCGCAACGGTGCTCAGACCGCCGCCGACGCGGCGGCGTTGGCGGCCGCGCAGGAGACCAGGGACGGGTTGGCGGATCTGTGGGTGGAGGATGTCCTGGATCCCGCCAAATGGCATGACATCTTCAACGGCGACGGGGTGCGGCTCGCCGATCCATGCTGGCGCGCCCGCGAGCTTGCCGCGCAGAACGATGCCACGGTGAACCTCTGCGACCCGGAGGGGCTGCGGTTCCTGGTCACCGTCCAGGCGAACAAAACCGCGGGGGACTCCGTCATCCCTGCCACCAGCACCACCAAGGCGCACGCCGATGCGGTCGCAGTGATCGAACCGCTGTGCACGTTCGACACCCCTGGTGCGGACGCCGAGGAGGACGTCCTCCCGAAGCTCACCTGCGGGAACGGAGACAGGGAATGGGAGCTGGACCCTGACGACCTCAGTGATCTGCCCAAGCCCGAGGACCTCTTCGACGTCCACCTGGCCGACTGACGAGCGAACGACAAGTGGAGAAGGAAGCAGAGTGATGAGCATGCGGTTCACGGGGAAAGCCTGCAGGGGGATGGTCACGCTGGCTGCCGTGACCGGACTCGCCCTTGGCGCGGCAGCGTGCGGCGGGAGCGGGGGCGACGACGACAAGAAGCCCGACAGCTCGTCGTCCGCTTCCACGGCCGGCGGATCGCAGCCGGACCCTCAGGAAGGGCAGTCCCAGGAGCCCTTGGCCGAGCTGAAGGGCCCGAGCGGACTGAATCTGCAGATCACCGCAGCCGTACGGGACTCCGGCGGCTTCGTCACCGTCAGCGGTGCCTTCAAGAATGACAGCGGAACGGTGGTCACCATCCCCTCGGCGCTGAGCGGCAACGAAACCGAGATCATGAACAACGGTAGGTCCCTCGGCGGAGCCACCCTTGTCGACTCCAAGAGCAAGAAGCGCTACTACGTCCTCCGCGACACCGAAGGCCGTCCCCTGACGACCACAGGCTTCTCGACGCTGAAGGCCGGTGAATCGATCGACGTCTTCCTCCAGTTCCCGTCACCGCCCGCCGGTACGACCGACGTCTCCTTCCAACTGCCGCTGTTCCCCAGCGCGGTGATCAAGGTCTCCGGGTGAGGCCCCGATGACCCACACCGGACTCGCACCCCGCCACCTGCCCTTGGCGCTGCTCACGACCACCCTGCTGCTCCTCACCACACCTCCCGCCCACGCCGACGACCCCAGCGTCCCCCCGGGCACCGAACCCACCGCCACCGCCCCCGTGGAGGTGGACCCCAACGACCCCGACCTCAAGCTGCCCGAGGGGGCGACCCTCGCGGAGCCCAAGGTGCTCGACATCAAGCAGGTCGTCGAGGACGAGAGTGGGGACGAGCGGCGGGAGGACACCAACGCGGACGTGAAGTTCGCCCTCCAGGCGGAGGTCCTCTTCGGCAAGGACAGTGCCAAACTCAGCGCCGACGCGAAGGCCCGCATCGCCGGTATCGCCGGGGAGATCAAGAAGCAGAACGCCACCCGCATCCGCGTCTTCGGCTTCACGGACAACCTCGGCTCCTCCGCCCACGGAGACGTCCTGTCGAAGCAGCGCGCGAACGCCGTCCAGGCCGCCCTCGCCGGCGACCTCAACAACGCCGACGTCACCTTCGAGGTGCGTGGCTACGGCGAGCAGTACCCCATCGCCGACAACGCCTCCGAGGCAGGCCGCAAGAAGAACCGCCGAGTGGAGGTCACGTTCCCGAGGACGGCGAGCTGACAGACCGCTCCACAGCCCTGCCGGTCAGCCGACCGCCCCCTCACCCGTGCCCGGAACACCCGGAGCCGATCCGGGCAAGGGGTCGGCGACGAAGGTTCCACAGGCAGGCGCAGGGGCGGGCACGCGCCCCGCCGCAGCGGCTCCCTCCCGCGTACCGAAGACGTGGCCGGACCCCGTCGTCGTACCGCTTCCCACACCCCGCTCCCCGTGTGGACTGCCCGTGCTGCTCGACGGTGCCCGTACCGACCCCATCCGCCCGTACGTGCTCGCGGCCGAGCGGGCCGACCACGAACGGGAACGTGAGCGGGCACGGCAGAAACGGCGCCGCGTCGCCCTGGTCCTGGCCGCAGACTTCGGCATCGACCTCGACCTGCATGTGGTCGGCGCGGAGAGGGCGGCGTGATGGGGACGAGAGACAAGAGGCCCCGCCCGCCGGTGCGGATGTGCGTGCGTTGCGAGGCGATCACCGAAACCCCTGTGGTCGTCGCCGCGGTGCACCAGAACTCGGGGTCGGGATTCGTCGTGTACGCCTGCCGGGCGTGCGCCGCGCACTACCCGCCGCAGCCGGACGTCCTCACCGCCCTGCGACCCTCCGGAGAAGCGGGGGACGAGCGATGAGTCCTGGTTCCGCTACGTCGGCGGACCAGGGGGAGCTGTCGCGCCGGAGTGTGCGCTGGCGCGCAGGCCCGGATACGAAGACGTACACGAGGCGTGCGGCCGCCTACGGGACATCCCGCTCCCACACAGCGTCGGCCTGCTGCCGCTGGTACGCCGCTGTGGTTGCGACTGCCACGGCCCGTCGACGGGCCGGACCCGCAGTCACGACGGCAGCGGTGATCCTACCGAACTGCCGGCCTCCTCGCCACGGCCGCGCTTGCAGCTTCCGTTACAAGAAGGTCCAGGGTCAGGCGGGCCGATAGGTCCCGGACATTCGGTGCGTGTGGCGTGGATCAACCCGCGTACTGAACGTCTCGGTACGTTCTCCGCCCGCACGACGGGGTTCGGGGTGACTCACTCGCTGTTCGGCAACTTATGTGGGATTTTGGGATCATTGGCGCACGGCAGTTCGTCCGTCAGGGTGCGAGCGAGCTGGGCGGTCATCTGACTGAGCAGTTCCGTGTCGAAACCGGGCACATTTCTTATTCTTGTCTCGATTTCGAGAGACAATTCGGCTTCCTGGTCCTCGTGAGATCCCTTGATCTTGCAGGGGAACACCGCGGTCAGATGCAGGCCGTTCTCCTCGCGACGGACGTACTGATTATTTCCCATCGATTTCCAGCCGTCTTTGAACTTGGTGTACTCCAGTGCGAAGAGGGACCAGCTCACAACCGAGGAGAATCGCTTGCCTGTTCCGTCGATGCCCAACTGGCAGGGGAACGAAGCGAAGTGTGCGTTCTCGCCGGGTTTCCAAGAGCGTGCGAGATCGACCCAGTTGGACGTCAGCTCGTCCAGCGGTTTGTAATTGAAAGTTTCCAGAGTCCCTGCCCCGAACTCTTTCTGCAGCGCGTCAATCCTGTCAGTACCGAACAGCGCGTTGCACGTCTTCCAGCCGATCGAGTCATCGCTCCTGTCTCGGCCTTCGTCCCCTCCGGATCCGGAACAGGCGGACCCCAGGGCCACCATCGCGACGACCGCTCCGAGGGCCGGGAACGTCCTTCCAGGAAAGCTCACTGCGACACCTTCTCCGCGTCCGAGATGGCGTCTTTCCCGTCCCCATACGAACCCTCAATCTGCCGGTTGAGATCGAGTATCTCCGCCTGAGTCATGCCGATTTGGTTGGCGTAGTTGTAGACGGGTAGCCAGGCACCGTGTTCGCCGACGTCCTCCAAGCCCTGCACCGCCCGCAGCGCCTCCGCATCGTTCTTGTATGCACTGTCCTCCATATACTGCATGGTGTGGTTGCCATAGGCCGTGCTGACCGTGGAGGCACCTGTTCCCAGCAGGACAGGAACGGTGGTGGTTGCCACGATGCCCGCGGCCGGGCCAAGAACCAATGCCGTCCCGCCGGCGGCAACAGCCGTGACGACACCACTCATCAGGGTCTTGCGCCACTCTCCCTGCTTGCCCATCTCTAGGTTCTTGGCACCCTCGTCGTTCTTGAAGTCCTCGCGGATCTGGTGCGCCCTGGACTCGTCGAGGATTCCGTTGGCCTTGGCTGAATTGTGGGCGAAGGCGAGTCCGTCGTCGCGATTGTCCTCGTGGGAGGCGAGCCCGCTCGCCGTGTAGACCTGTTGGGCAGCGGACATGGTCCGGTAACCTTCTTCGTCCCCAGCGACCAGCATCATGAAGTTTCGTGCATCTGCCATCTCGAAGGCCCGACGCTCCGAACCGTCGCTGCTGTCGCCGAAGATCCGGCGACGGCCCAACTCGTCGCCAGTGTCACCCCAATCCATGAGTGAGTAGTTCAGGTCGTCGATGTACGCGGCGCCCATGCGGGCCAAACTGTCCTTCATGACCTCGGGCAGCGGCCCGTCCTCGGAGGCAACGTTGTAGCGATGTACCACTTCCTCCATAACCTTCCAGGTCTGTTCGTCCCGGCGCAGCACCGGCGGATCCGCATCCCACGCCGCCCCCGTCGTCGCGGCCTCCAGCGCGTGACCGAGGGCGTCGGGGCCCATTTCGCGCATGTGCTTCGCCTCGTCACTGCCGGCGTGGGCGAGGCTGTCCGGGGCCCATGCGAAGTCCGTCCTGTTCAACTCGTCGAAGTAGAAGTTGGTGTCACCGAGCGTCGCATTCGTATCGACCGTGCCGTCCTCCCTGTACACGGTCGGGGCGTCGGTGAAGAACTTCTTCGCGGCTTCGGGGCTGTGACCCAGGCCTTCCAGGACGCTGGTCAGCGGGTCGTAGCCGGCGCCGTTCCTTCCCGACGGGTTGAAGCCCCAGTCGAGGTCGTTTCCAGGGGCCATCGGCTTGTTGCCCATGAACCGGTAGGGGTCCTTGCGGTGCAACTGAACGATGTGCTCCGCGATGGGGTTGATGAACCGCGCGTCGTAGGTGCCGTAGCGCAGCATCCCGCCCAGGAGCTGGTAGCCGTACGGGGCGCTGCCGGCGGGTTGGAGCGGGATCTGTTGCGTGCCCAGTTTGCGGAACTCCGTGGACCAGCTCGCCGGCAGATGTGACCGGTTGTCGGGGTCGGTCGCGGACGCCAGGGCGAGGCCCATGTTCTTCTGGAGCTGCCGGGCGAGGGCGAGCCGGTCGTTGTCGTCCCCGACCGTGCCGTCCAGTGACATGCGGCCGTAGAACTCCAGCGCTTCCTTCGGACCGCCGAGCGACTTGTAGAAGTCCGTCGAGAAATCCGAATCCCTGGCGTTGAACTGCAGAATGGAGTTCAGCTCCAGATACTGCTTGTCACTCATCTCGGGTCCGAGACGGGCCAGTTCGGCCGCCCGCTCCGCCTGGGCGTCGTCGAGGGACTTGTACGAGCTGTGCCCGGCGTTGTGGGCGTCGTTGCCGTGGCTCTTGCTCAACGCGCGGGTGACGGACACGTCGATCTCGGAGGCATGGGCCAGAATGCGGTTGATCCGGCCCTCCAGTTCGGCCCTGGCCTCCTTCTCCTCCTTGGTGCGCGCGTCCGTATCGCCTTGGGCGTGCGGGTAGACGCAGTGGACGGTGCCGTCACCGTGTTCCTGGACGCTGATGCCCCACTTCAGCGCTTCGGCCTGCGCGGCTCTGATCTGTCTCTGCAGCGAGACGAGTTCGCTATGGGCGTCGTCGAGGACGTGATGGATGCTGCCGGCCTCCGTGTGCAGGTCGGCGATCTCCTTCGCCGTCTCCGCGACGAACCCCCGGGTGACCGTGGCGTTCACCCCCGCCCAGCGCGCCGCGTTCGACTTCGCCAGCATGCCTGTACGGGCGTTCTCAGCCGCTGTCTTCAGCCCTTTGACGGTGCTGTCCCAGTCGGCGACGGCCGAGCCCAGTCTGGCCAGATCGACCTCGATGAGGTCCGCGTACGTGAGCGCCACAGCCTCGTCCCTCTACTGGAAGTACTTGCTCAGGACCGACACGGACAACGCGCCACCGTCGATCGCCGTGGTCTGGGCGGCGATCTTCGCGTCATCCTCGGCGTGCAGCTTCTTGGTGTAGTCGAGGTGGTTGGAGATGTGCGCGCACGCCTGGAGCACCGACTTCGCCTGGGAGGTCCAGATCTCCACCGTCTTCGTCAGCCCCGCTCCCATGGCGAAGCCGTGGGACGTCAGCGCACTCGCCGCCCGGGCAGTGGAGCCCTCGCCGCTCTTGTCGGCACCCGCGCCCGCGATGTCCGCTGTCGTGCGCAGCTCGTCCCACAGCAGGTAGGCGTCGTGGCCGACCGCGCCCAGGTCGTCCTGGGACACCACCAGGTCCCCGGCTCCGCCGCTCGCACCCTGGTCCGCCGGCAGTTGGTCGAGTCGCATCCGCGCAGGGCCGGCCTGATGCCCCGGGGCGGCCTTGACCTGCTCCCACTCCTCCCACGCCATGCGGGGAACCTCCTTGTGACCAGTCGTGGTGCTGCTCGCTGGGGCTTCCCTGGCAACGCGCGGTCGCTACGAGCACGTCGGCCACCGGGAAAGTGGCGCGAAGCAGGTGTCGCGACGGCGGCCAGGGCTCGGCCGGGACAGGGCAGGGCAGCAGCGGTTGACGTCGGCCCAGCCTCCCGCCCGGCAACCCAGCGCCGTCCTCCGAGCCACACCGCCGACACCCGATGTCCCACCGGTGACTCTAACCACCAAGGGTGACGTTCCGAAGCGGCTCCTCACACAGAGTGGCCGAAATCCGCCTCAGCCTCCACCGTGACCGCTACCCCCACCCGCACTCCCCACCCCGCCATGACGCCCGCCCCCGCCTCCAGCACATGTCGCGCCCGCAGCCGGGGTCGGCCCAACCGTCCCGGTCGCATCGTCCGGACGGACAGCACCGTCAGGTGGCGGTCCAGATAGGCGACGTCGATGGGCATCCGCATGCCGAAGGTGTGGACGCTGCCGGCGGGCGTGAGGAGCATCGCGCCCTCGACCGAATCCCGGCCCAGCAGCCCCTTCGTCCGGGCGCGATAAGAGGCCGCGATCTCCAGCGGCACCCTCACGGCCGCCCCGCCCCCACCGACCTCGTGGGCCTCACCAGCCTCGCCAACCCCACCGACCTCGTGCGCCTCACCGACGGCCCCGCCCGCCTCACCAGCCCCGCTGACCTTGCCCGCCTCACCAGCCTCAAACGGCACGACCAGCCGCCCCCGCCCGTCCCGAAACCGCCGCCCCATCCCCCACTCCGATCAGCCGACCGACCCCGCGAGCCCCGGCAAGCCCCAGGAACCCGCCCCCAGGAACCCGCCCCTGACCCCACGCCACGCCACGACCGTATCCCCGTCCCGCCCCCGCCACGCCCCCCTCCATGGCACGGTGAGGCAAGGGATCCGAGGACCAGCAAGGAGCACCGACCATGCGCGACGTCGTCCTGACCGCGACCGTCTCCCTCGACGGGTACATCGAGGGCCCCGACCGGGACATCTCCTGGCATCGCGTCGACGAGGAACTGCACCAGCACTTCAACGACACCCTCCGCGAGGCCGGCGCCTTCCTGAGCGGCCGGGTCACGCACGAGCTGATGGCCGAGTTCTGGCCCACGGCCGACCAGGACCCCGAAGCATCCGCCACGATCGTCGAGTTCGCCGAGATCTGGCGGGAGAAGCCCAAGCTCGTGTACTCGCGGACGTGGGAGCGCACCGACTGGAACACCACCGTCGTGCCGGACGTCGTCCCCGAGGACGTGCGCGCGCTCAAGGAGCAGCCGGGCGGTCCCCTGGTGCTCAGCGGCGCGCACCTGGCCGCCGCCTTCCTGCGGCAGGGGCTCGTCGACGCGTTCCGGATCTACGTCGATCCAGTGATCGTCGGCGGCGGAACCCCGCTGTTCACGGAGGGCTCCGCCCCGGCCGGCCTCCGTCTCGTCGAGACCCGCACCTTCGGCAACGGCGTCGTCCTCCTGAGCCACCGGCGCGAGTAGCCCACACCCACGGCCCGAGGAGCCGTCGACTCGGCGATGACGTAAAGGGGTTGTCCGGGCGAGGACACCCGGATAGGAAGGGATCATGACCGAACTCGGCGCCATCTTCCGCCCGCAGTTGCCCCCGGAGCGGCTCCGCACGATCGCCCGGCTCGCGGACGCGACCGGACTGGACGAGCTGTGGGTCTTCGAGGACTGCTTCCGGGAGGCCGGGATCTCGGCCGCCGCGGCCGCGCTCGCCTGGACCGAGCGGGTGCGGATCGGTGTGGGCCTGCTGCCGGTGCCGCTGCGCAATGTCGCCGTCACCGCGATGGAGGCCGCCACCCTGCACCGGATGTTCCCGGGCCGGGTCAGCCTGGGCATCGGCCATGGCGTACAGGACTGGATGGGCCAGGTCGGCGCCCGCCCCGCCTCCCCGCTGACCCTGCTGCGCGAGTACACCCTCGCCCTGCGCGGCCTGCTGAACGGAGAGCGGATCACGACCCGGGGGCGGTACGTCACGCTCGACGACGTCGCTCTCGACTGGCCGCCGCAGGGCGGGGCCGAGGTGCTGGTCGGCGGGATCGGCCCGCGCACCCTGCGGCTGTCCGGTGAGGTCGCGGACGGCACGGTCCTCAACGAGTCCTTCGCACCGGAGGGCGTACGCGAGGCACGGAAGCTGGTGCGGGAGGGCAGGGCCGCGGCCGGCCGGGACGCCGCCTCGCACAAGCTCGTCGTCTACCTCTTCGCCGCCACCGGGGAGGGCGCCGCCGCCCGCCTCCAGCGCGAACTGGTCACGACCGGCCTCACCGAGGTGCCCGGCCTCGGC
This sequence comes from Streptomyces sp. NPDC006259, assembly GCF_042870975.1. NCBI lineage: Bacteria > Bacillati > Actinomycetota > Actinomycetes > Kitasatosporales > Streptomycetaceae > Streptomyces > Streptomyces sp. NPDC006259. The sequence goes on from NZ_JBIAHY010000004.1 coordinate 515,346, forward strand.
GTGGCCGGTGACGCGGCCGAGGTCGCCGAGCGGGTCCAGCGGTACGCGGAGGCGGGCGCCGACACGGTCGTCCTCCTCCCGACCGCCGACGAGCCCGACCCCGAGGGCTTCATCCGCTTCGTGGGCGACGACGTACGTCCCCTGGTGAAGTGAGGGTGGCGGCCACGGTGAGCAGCCCGCAGCGGCAGTCCGGGAACGGCGACGACCGGCCCCGCACCTTCGAGGACCTCGTCGCCGAGGGCGAGGCCGTGCCCACCGAGGGGTGGGACTTCTCCTGGTTCGAGGGACGGGCCACCGAGGCACGGCCCTCCTGGGGGTACGCGGTGTCCCTGGCGGGGCGCCTGGCCGGTGCCCGCGCCGCCCTGGACGTGCAGACCGGGGGAGGGGAGGTCCTGGACTTCGCCCTCGGCCGGGCCGCCCCCGGGGCCCCCGTACTCGCGGTCGCCACCGAGGGCTGGCCGGCGAACGTCGCCAAGGCGACCGCCCTGCTGGGGCCCCGTGGCGTCGCGGTGGTCGCCGTCGCGGAGGACGAGCCGCTGCCCTTCGCTGACGGCGCGTTCGATCTCGTCTCCAGCCGGCATCCCGTACGGCCGCCGTGGGCCGAGATCGCGCGCGTCCTCGAACCGGGCGGCAGCTATTTCGCCCAGCACGTCGGTCCGCGAAGCGTCTTCGAGCTGGTCGAGCACTTCCTCGGGCCGCTGCCCGACGAGGTGAGCGCCGTCCGCCACCCCGACCGGGAGCGCGCCGACGCCGAGGCGGCCGGGCTGGAGATCGTCGACCTGCGGGCGGAACGGCTGCGCGTCGAGTTCCACGACATCGCCGCCGTCGTCCACTTCCTGCGCAAGGTGGTGTGGATGGTGCCAGGGTTCGGCGTGGAGCGGTACGAGGCTCAACTCCGGTCCCTGCACGAGCGGATCGAGTCCGATGGCCCGTTCGTGGCCCACAGCACCCGCCACCTCGTGAACGCCCGCAGGCGGGTCCGATAGCCGGCCCGGCGTCCGCCGCCCCGACCCCCCATGGCCCGCAGATCCGGAGACCCGCAGATCCGCAGGCCGGCAGTCCCTAGCGGTGAACCGCACGCGACCGCCCCCGACCTCCACCGAACTGCCGTCCGAGCCCCAGGCACCCGAGCCCCAGGCACCCGCGCCGCACTCCCGCGCGGCCGACGCAGCCCCGAGTCGACGGCCGCCGTTCCACGGGGTGCTGTTCTCACCGGCCGCTGTTCTCACGGCCGTTTCCTTCAACGGCTGTTGCCCCCGTCCGTTTCCTTCAACGGCCTTCGCCCTCCGACCCGTTGCCCCCCGCGCGTCCCTGGCCTCCTCCCGAAGTCCGCGCCCTCTTTGCGGCCGCCGAATCCGGGAACGAACCCGAAAGCCACGCCCCCCACCTGACGCACCCGGACCCATGAGCCGAGCCAATCAGGCATTACCTCCTCAATCGCCCACACCGCCCCATCGCCACCCCGTCATCTCCACACGGTTTCCACATCGTTATCGCAGTTGGTCCGGACCTCGTCGCGCCTCCGGTAAATTCGGAGCCAGGCAATTCGCGCCAGCAAAGCTGCGCGGGCGTCACCGCGCGGTGGAGGGGGCTGCGCGGTGACGTGCCGCGTCAAGCGGACGTGCGGGTGGGGATAGCCCGTCGGGGGGACGGGTGCTCCGTCGGCCGGCCGGGGCTCAATCGGCGCGATAGCCTCCGCTTCACCGGTTTCATGCCCCGCATACCTGGGATTCCGCCACCTCTCGGCCGTGAACCACCTGTGAATCGCACCCGGCGCGACCACCGCCCCGTCGTCGGGCGGCTCCGGAGAGTAATTGTGGCGCGCCGATGCACGCGGCATCCCTCACGAAGGGTTATGGTGGGATCCCCCCCTCGGGCCGGTCCGTATCCCCCCCACGGACCGGCCCGTTTTTCGTGCCCGCACAGCACGCCGCTCCGGCAGGCGCTCCCGCACCCCCCGCCGCAGGGAAGTCGCGCCCGCACCCCGCCCGGCCCGGTCCGCTCCCGTCGGGGTAGGCTGCCGCCCGCGGGGACCGCCACCGCACGGAGGGGCTGACATTCACGTGAACCTGCGCGACAAGCTGCGCGGCCTGCTGGTAAGGCTGTACGCGCGCCGGGTGGAAGGCCACCTGGACCACGCTCAGGTGCCCAAGCACATCGGCGTGATCATGGACGGCAACCGACGCTGGGCCAAGGCCGCGGGCTCCACCACCGTGCACGGTCACCGGGCGGGTGCCGACAAGATCGAGGAGTTCCTCGGCTGGTGCTCCGAGACGGACGTCGGGGTCGTCACCCTCTGGCTGCTGTCCACGGACAACTTCGACCGCGCCAAGGAAGAACTGGTCCCCCTCCTCGGCATCATCGAGGACGTCGTCCGCACCCTCGCCGCCGACGGCCGCTGGCGTGTGCACCACGTCGGCACCCCCGACCTCCTCCCGGCCGGCATGCAGCGCACGCTGAAGGAGGCCGAGGAGGCCACCGCCGACATCGACGGGATACTGGTCAATGTCGCCATCGGCTACGGCGGCCGCCAGGAGATCGCCGACGCGGTCCGGTCGATGATCCTCGACGCCCAGGACAGGGGCGTCTCGATGGAGGACCTCGCCGAGTCCGTCGACATCGACATGATCGGCCGCCACCTCTACACCGGCGCCCAGCCCGACCCCGACCTCGTGATCCGTACCAGCGGCGAACAGCGGCTGTCCGGCTTCATGCTGTGGCAGACCGCTCATTCCGAGTACTACTTCTGCGACGTGTTCTGGCCCGCGTTCCGCAAGGTCGACTTCCTGCGCGCCCTGCGCGACTACGAGGCCAGGCACCGGCGTTTCGGCGGCTGACCGCACCAGCGGCACGACGGCCGGCCGTACGCACATGGACGATCGGCTCCACGCACATCACTCGGCCGGCCGTACGCACATGATGGCCGGCCGTACGCGTGCCGCCCCGGTCGCCGTGCCCGCGTCTTGGCGCCAGCCGCTTCCAGCCCCGCCCCCGCCGTCGCTTCCGGCCTCGCCCCGCCGGGTCGCTTTCGGCCTCGCCCCGCCGTCGCTTCCAGCCTCGCCCCGCCGGGTCGCTTCCGGCCACGCCCCGCCACCTCCGGCCACCCCCCGCCGCCGCTTCCGGCCACACCTCTCCGCGCGTCGTCCGCACCCCGAAAACCCCCCGACTACCCCGGTTCGGGGCGGAAGTAACACGGAGTTCATCGGCTCGCCGTCATATGCCGTGGCATGGCGGCGCACGTTCGAGGGCATAAGCCAAGCAGGTCGACGCCCGAACCACGGGTGTCGGATCTCAGCGGACGGCACGGGGCCGTCCGCCCGGGAGGCCCTTTGCACCAGCCCGATCGTGCGGTCCGCACGGAGGCAGCGGAGGGCCGGTTCTCGGCCCGTGCAAGCGGCCGAATTCCGGTCCAGCTCCACTCCGTCGCTCCCCGACCTCATCCGAGGGGGTACGTCCTTCCGTGGTGACCAGCACAAAGCGCCACAAGCCAGACCGGCGCACCTACGTTCTCGACACCAGCGTCCTGCTGGCCGACCCGCACGCCATGAACCGCTTCGAGGAGCATGAGGTCGTGCTCCCCATCGTCGTGGTCACCGAGCTGGAGGCCAAGCGGCACCATCCCGAACTCGGGTACTTCGCCCGGCAGGCGCTGCGCCTGCTCGACGACTACCGGGTGAAGTTCGGCCGTCTCGACGCCCCCATCCCGATCGGGGAGCTGGGCGGGACCATCCGTGTCGAGTTGAACCACTCGGACCCCAGCGTGCTGCCCACCGGCTACCGCCTGGGGGACAACGACTCACGCATCCTCGCGGTCGCTCGCAACCTGCAGGCCGAGGGGTTCGACGTCACCGTCGTGTCGAAGGACCTGCCGCTGAGGATCAAGGCGTCCTCCGTGGGGCTCCTCGCCGAGGAGTACCGGGCCGAACTGGCCATCACGGACTCCTCCGGCTGGACCGGTATGTCCGAACTGACGCTCCCCGGCGAGCAGGTGGACATCCTCTTCGAGGAAGGACACGTGTACGTCCCGGAAGCCTCCGAGCTGCCCGTGCACACCGGCCTGACCATCCAGTCCGAGCGCGGCAAGGCGCTCGGCCGGGTCACGGCGGACGGCAGTGTGCGGCTGGTGCGCGGCGACCGGGAGGTGTTCGGCATCAAGGGCCGCAGCGCCGAGCAGCGCATCGCGCTGGATCTGCTGCTCGACCCGGACATCGGCATCCTGTCGATGGGCGGCCGGGCCGGCACCGGCAAGTCGGCGCTCGCCCTGTGCGCCGGTCTGGAGGCGGTCCTGGAGCGCCGCCAGCACCAGAAGGTGATGGTCTTCCGCCCGTTGTACGCGGTCGGCGGACAGGAACTGGGCTATCTGCCCGGCTCCGAGTCGGAGAAGATGAGCCCTTGGGCGCAGGCGGTCTTCGACACGCTGTCCGCGGTCACCAGCCGCGAGGTCATCGAGGAGGTCACCGCCCGCGGCATGCTGGAGGTCCTGCCGCTCACCCACATCCGCGGCCGCTCGCTGCACGACGCGTTCGTGATCGTGGACGAGGCCCAGTCGCTGGAGCGGAACGTCCTGTTGACCGTTCTCTCCCGGATCGGCGCCAATTCACGGGTCGTTCTGACCCACGATGTGGCGCAGCGGGACAATCTGCGCGTCGGCCGCTACGACGGTGTCGTCGCCGTCGTGGAGAAACTGAAGGGGCATCCGCTTTTCGCGCACGTCACCCTGAACCGGTCCGAGAGGTCCCAGATCGCGGCCCTTGTGACCGAAATGCTGGAGGACGGACACGTCTGACCGGTCCGCACCGTTTCGCGGATTCCCGCAGGTGGTTGGCGCCGCTCGGCAAAGGCTGTGAGCCTAGTCGGGCGGCGCCTTCGTTCGTGGGCGAACGATGAAATACCCAGGGGGAAACGGGATGTGAGCTTTCACACGCAACTCGGAATTGCCACTCGGCGTCGGGTTACGGCAGAGTCTCCATCCTGTCAGGCCCCGCATACGACACACGTGTATCCCTTTGGTGTACCTCCGCGCCGCAGAGGCGTCGGGGGTACGGCATCACTCAACTCCATAGCTTCGTCGTATGCCGCCCGAGCACCACGCGGCGCTCCCGCACAGGGAGTTGCCCACCGGGCCCGTGCCTCCCGTGACCCCGCAGTTGGGAGGCCAGTGTTCAGGGGCACGATTGCGTCCGCCAGGGTCACCGAAGCGGGCGATGCTGGAAGGAAACCGTGTGAGCCGGATCTCGGTCCGGGGATTCGCAGTGGCCTCGGCCACCGCGGTCACCGCCGTCGGAAGCGTCGTCGGTGTTGCCTCTGGCAGCACCGCGCAGCCCAACGACGCGGAAGCGATGGCGAGCGACTCGACGACGCTCCTCGCTGACATCCCCGCGGGTCAGCAGGCCCAGGTGCAGACCGCTTCCCTGACGCAGCAGGCCAGTGTCCAGGCCATCGCAGCGGACGAGAGCGCCAAGAAGGACGCCGAGGAAGCGGCCCGCAAGGCTGCCGCCAAGACCGCGATCGCGAAGAAGGAGGCCGCCGAGAAGGCGGCCGCGGACGCCAAGGAACGCGCCGAGGTCAAGGCCGCCGCGAGCCGCAGCTCCGCCGACTTCCCCGTCCAGGGCTCCTACTCGATCGCCCAGATCCAGGCGATGGCGCAGCAGATGGTGCCCGGTGGCCAGTTCCAGTGCTTCAGCAACATCGTGGACCACGAGTCCAGCTGGAACTACCGGGCCGTCAACGCCTCCTCCGGCGCCTACGGTCTCTTCCAGGCGCTGCCCGCCGGCAAGTACGTGTCCGCGGGCGCCGACTGGCAGACCAACCCGGCCACCCAGATCAAGTGGGGCCTGAACTACATGAACGACCGCTACGGCAGCCCGTGCGACGCCTGGGCGTTCTGGCAGAACAACCACTGGTACTAGGCCGTACGGCCGACGCCTCTCGCTCAACCGCGCAGCCCCTCCCCGTCCTAGGGGAGGGGCTTTCGCCCTGTACGGTCTATGCCGACGACTCCAGGGGTGAGTGGTGGGGAGAGACGGGGAAGAAGGCGGACCATGTCGCGAGTGCCAGGGTGGCTGGGCCGGCTCGGTGCCGGTCTGACCGAGATGGGGGAGCGGCTCGACGAACGTCGGGCCGAGGCCGACCGGGAGAGCGGGGCCGGCCCCGGGCCGGCCGCGCCCGCGACGCAGGCGGTGCCCGCCGAGGAACTGCCGCCGCCGGCGCCGCGCCCGGACCCCGCACAGGTCGTGCCGTGGGGTGTCCGGGTCGCCGCCGAGGCGGGGTGGCGGCTGCTGGTGCTCGCCGGGACCGTCTGGGTCCTGATGAAGGTCATCAGCGCCGTCCAACTGGTCGTGCTGGCCTTCGTGGTGTCCCTGCTGCTGACCGCGCTCCTGGAACCGACCGTGGCCCGGCTGAAGCGGCTGGGCGTTCCGGGCGGGCCCGCGACCGCGCTGACGGCGATCCTCGGGTTCGTCGTCATCGGCCTGATGGGCTGGTTCGTGACCTGGCAGGTCATGGAGAACATCGACAACCTCTCCGACCAGGTCCAGGACGGCATCGACGATCTGCGCGGCTGGCTCCTCAAGAGCCCCTTCCACGTCACCGACAAGCAGATCAACGGCATCGCCAAGAACCTGCGCGAGGCGATCGGCGCCAACACCGACGAGATCACCTCCGCGGGACTGGAGGGCGTCACGGTCGTCGTGGAGGCCCTGACCGGCATCCTGCTGGCGTTCTTCTCGACGCTGTTCCTGCTCTACGACGGCAAGCGCATCTGGCAGTGGACCCTCAAGCTGGTGCCCGCCGCCGCCCGGCCGGGTGTCGCGGGCGCCGGCCCGCGGGCCTGGGCGACGCTCACCGCGTACGTGCGCGGCACGGTGATAGTGGCCCTGATCGACGCCATCTTCATCGGCCTCGGCATCTACTTCCTCGACGTGCCGATGGCCGTGCCGCTGGCCGTCTTCATCTTCCTGTTCTCCTTCATCCCGCTGGTCGGCGCGGTCGCCTCCGGGGCGCTGGCCGTGGTCGTCGCCCTGGTCACGCAGGGCGTGTTCACCGCGGTGATGACACTGGCGGTCGTACTGGCCGTGCAGCAGATCGAGGGGCACATCCTCCAGCCGTTCATCCTCGGCCGCGCCGTGCGCGTCCACCCGCTCGCGGTGGTCCTCGCGGTGGCCTCCGGCGGCATGGTGGCCGGCATCGGGGGCGCGGTGGTCGCCGTACCGCTGGTGGCGGTGACGAACACGGTGGTGGGCTACCTGCACGCGTACTCGAGGGAACCGGCTCCGCTGACGGCGCCCAGGCCGCGGGGCGCGACGGCGCTCGACGCGGCCCCGGTGCACCCGGCCCGTCCGGAGGCGCTCCCTCCGGGGGAGACCGAGGACGGGGCCCCGACGGGACCGACAGGGGGGTCCGGGAGCGACGCCGCCGCGGACGGCACGGGAAGGGGCGGCGGGGGCGAGGAACGGCAGGGCCCCGCCCACCCCGAGGGGTGAACGGGGTACGACTGGGCCCCGCCCACCCCGAGGGGTGAACGGGGCCCGGGGCCGAACCGCCGTCAGTCGGCGAGAACGGCCTCCGTGTCGAGGGTGACGCCGACCGCCTGGATCACCGAGGCGATCTTGAACGCCTCCTGGATCACCTCGCGCTCGACGCCCGCCTTGCGCAGCACCTGCTCGTGCGAGTCCAGGCACATCCCGCAGCCGTTGATCGCGGAGACCGCGAACGACCACAGCTCGAAGTCGACCTTGTCGACCCCGGGGTTGCCGATCACGTTCATCCGCAGGCCCGCCCGCAGGTTGCCGTACTCGTGGTCCGACAACAGGTGGCGGGTGCGGTAGAAGACGTTGTTCATCGCCATCACCGCGGCGGCCGACTTGGCGGCCGAGTAGGCCTCCGGCGAGAGGTTCGCCTTCGCCTCCGGCGCCAGCTCGCGCAGCACGATCGGGGAGCGCGAGGCGATCGCGGTCGCCAGCACGATGCCCCACAGTTGCTGGGCGGGCAGCTCGGAGTTGCCGATGACCGAACCCAGGTTGAGCTTCAGGTCCTTGGCGTAGTCCGGTACGGCGGACTTCAGGGTGTCGAGGGACATCTCAGGTCACTCCCCGGCCAGCAGCTTGACCGGGTCGAGGGTGTCCTCGCCCTTGGTCCAGTTGCACGGGCACAGCTCGTCGGTCTGGAGGGCGTCCAGGACCCGCAGGACCTCCTTGGGGTTCCGGCCGACGGAGCCCGCGGTGACCATCGTGAACTGGATCTCGCGGTTGGGGTCCACGATGAAGACGGCACGCTGGGCGAAGCCGTCCTCGCCCTCGATGCCGAGGTCGCGCATCAGCTCGTGCTTGGAGTCCGCCAGCATCGGGAACGGCAGGTCGGTCAGGTCCGGGTGGTCCTTGCGCCAGGCGTGGTGGACGAACTCGGAGTCGCCGGAGAAGCCGAGGATCTGCGCGTCGCGGTCGGCGAACTCGTCGTTCAGCTTGCCGAACGCGGCGATCTCGGTCGGGCACACGAAGGTGAAGTCCTTGGGCCACGCGAACACGACCAGCCACTTGCCCTCGTAGGACTTGTGGTGGATCTGCTCGAACTCCGCGCCCTTCTCCAGCGAGACGCAGGCGGTCAGGTCGAACTCGGGGAACTTGTCACCGACAGTGAGCACACGCTCTCCTTGCAGCGAAGAAGCGTCCGGATCGCGGACACTTCCCATGGGTTGGACGAACCCGATGCTGGCACAGGGTGCATTGATTACAGAAATCGCTACACTCGGTCACGTTGATCGGAGGTGGCTATCAGTGACCGTAAGTAACGTGGGGGCCAAGAGGCGGCTGCCCAGTCTGGCCCAGTTGCGGGCCTTCGCGGCCGTCGCCGAGCACCTGCACTTCCGGGACGCGGCCGCCGCCATCGGCATGAGCCAGCCCGCTCTGTCCGGCGCCGTCGCCGCGCTGGAGGAGACCCTCGGCGTCACCCTCCTGGAGCGTACGACGCGCAAGGTGCTGCTCTCCCCGGCCGGTGCACGTCTCGCCGTACGGGCCGGGGCGGTGCTGGCGGAGGTCGGGGCGCTGATGGAGGAGGCGGAGGCGGTGCGGGCGCCCTTCACCGGGGTGCTGCGGCTCGGGGTCATCCCCACCGTCGCGCCCTACCTCCTGCCCACCGTCCTGCGCCTGGTCCACGACCGCTACCCGGCCCTCGACCTCCAGGTCCACGAGGAGCAGACCGCCAGCCTCGTCGACGGGCTGCACACCGGCCGCCTCGACCTGCTGCTGCTCGCCGTCCCCCTCGGCCTGCCCGGCATCAGCGAACTCCCGCTGTTCGAAGAGGACTTCGTGCTCGTCACCCCGCTCGGCCACCGGCTCGGCGGCCAGGACGGCATCCCGCGCGAGGCCCTCAAGGAGCTGAACCTGCTGCTCCTCGACGAGGGGCACTGCCTGCGCGACCAGGCCCTCGACATCTGCCGGGAGGCCGGACGCGAGGACGCCCCGGTGACCACCACGGCCGCCGGACTCTCCACGCTCGTCCAGCTCGTCGCCGGCGGCCTCGGCTGCACCCTGCTGCCGCGCACCGCCGTCACCGTCGAGACCAGCCGCAGCACCCAGCTCCTCACCGGGCGCTTCGCCGACCCCGCCCCGGCCCGCCGGATCGCCCTCGCCATGCGCTCCGGAGCCGCCCGCGGCGCCGAGTACGGCGAGCTGGCCGCCGCCCTGCGCGAGGCGCTGCGGCCGCTGCCGGTGCGCGTCGTCGACACCGGCGCCTGAGGCCCGCGAGTCGGTCGCACGAGCGTCGGACACGACGCACCGAGGACCCGACGCACCGAGGACCGCGAGGGGCGACGCCGCCGGGTAGACGAGCCGGTCCGGAACCCGCCGCCGCAAGGGCCGCGCCGGGCAGCGGTGAACGGGCCGGGGGCCCCGCCCGTTCGGCAGGGCCCCCGGCCCGTTCGGCTCGTGCGCGGCGCACGCTCACTCGGTGCGCAGGCCGTCCGGCCGCATCAGCCGCAACAGCGGCGGCAGGCTCAGCAGCGTCACCACCAGGACGACCGCTCCACCGGCGACGGTCATCGCCAGCACGCTTCCCCAGTCCACGCCCACCGGCGTGTCCGTCATCCGCAGCAGCACCGCGCCCAGCGTGATGCCCACCACCGAGGCCAGCAGCAGGCCCAGCCCGATCGGGACCGCCGTCTGCCACAGCACCGACAGGCTCAGCGTGCGGCGCCGGGTGCCGAACGCGACCAGCGCGGACAGCAGTCTGCGGCGTTCGCGCAACTGCTCCAGCTGCGACACCAGCAGGCTCGCCCCGATCAGGACCAGCACGCAGACGGCGCCGACCAGCAGCCCGGTGCGCAGCGAGTCGTACCTCTCGGAGACCGAGGTGGCCGACCAGCTGGTCGGAACGGTCAACGGGTCCACGGCGGCGGCGGTGTTGCGGATGTGATCGGAGGCATCCGGGACCGAAGCGTCGACCGAGAGGTACAGCTCACCCCTGACGGCCTTCGCGAGGTGCTCCGGCAGCGCGCCCGGAGTCATCAGGAAACCGCCGCGCCGGTTGCCGGTCGGATCCACGACCGAGCGGGCCGCGCCGACGCCCGCCGGGACGGTCCAGGTGACCTCCGTGCCGTCGTCACGGCCGGAGGACTCCAGATACAGCCTCTTCCCCGGCCGGTTGAGCACCGGCCCGTCGAGGGAGTACTCGGCGCCTTCCAGGACGAACAGGTCGCCGTTCGCGCAGGACGGCAGCCTCGCCACCTCGCGCAGGGCCGCGCAGTCGCCGACGGTCAGCTCGGTGGCCAGGTCCGGGCCGTTCTCCGTCTTCCACGAGGCGTCGCCGAGGTACCCCTCCCACAGGGCCGTGACCTTCCGTACGCCCTTGGTGTCGGTGAACTTCCGGACGGTCGCGTCCATCGGGACGCCGTCCGGGAGAGCCACCTGCATCTGCGCCCGGCTCAGATCCTTGCCGGTGTCCTCGGTGTACTGGTCGTCGACCCCGGCGAACAGCATCTGCAGCGCGATCGCCGCGGCCACCGCGACCGCGATGCCGTTGACCATCCGGGCCGCCGCACCGCTGCTCAGCTGAAGTCTGCGGACCGCCAGTTGCCAGGCCACGCCCCCGGCGCCGAGGCGGCCGACGACCGTCTCCACCAGCCACGGCAGCAGTGCGGTGATCCCGACCAGCAGCAGCAGCACACCGCCGACCACGAGGTACTTGTTGAACTCGCCGTCGCCACGGCCCTGTCCCACCATCGGGTAGAGCATCGCCAGCCCGGCCACCGGCAGCAGCAGCCGCCACCACAGCCGGCGCCGCGCGGGCTTCGCCGCGCGCACCACGCCGAGCGGCTCGATCACCACTCCGCGCAGCGCGAACAGGGTGACCAGTACGGCGGCGCTCGGCACCGCCAGCGCGACCAGCGCGGCCAGCGCGGGGGAGGGATCCAGATAGCTGGGCCACACGCTCACGCCCATCACCTCGACCGAGCCCGCCACCTGACGTCCGATCAGGAAGAACACGGCGCCCAGGGCCAGGCCGAGCAGCGCTCCGGCCAAGGCCTCGCCCGCGGCGATGCGCCGCGTCATCCGGCTGTCGGAGCCGACCAGCCGCAGGGCCGCGAGCCGGCGGTCGCGCCGCTCGCCGCCGAACCGCACGGCCGCCGCGATGAAGACCGCGACCGGCATCAGCAGCGCCACGATCACGACGATGTTCAGCAGGACCAGCACCGGGTCCGACTGCTCGGGGGACGGGTTCGGGGTGCCGAACGCCGTCAGCCGGGCCGTCCGCGAGCCGTCGATGCGCGAGGCGAGCCCCGAACCGGCCGCGTAGTAGGCGAGTTCCCGCGAGCCGATCAGCCCGCTCTCCCCGATGTTCCCGGCGATCCGGTACGGCAGCCGCTCACGCAGCAGCGCCGAACCGTCCGCGGCGAGCAGCTGCCTCAGCGCGGGCGAGACGAGCATCTCGCCCGCTGCCGGGAACCGGCTCACCCCGGGCGGCAGCGGGGCCCGCGGCCCCTCCGGCTCCACCAGCCGCCCGCGCACGTCCTTGTCGCGGAACGTCGTGTCGACGTCGGAGATCAGCAGGGTGTCGTCCGCCCTGGGGGGTATGTCCGAGCTGTACGTGTAGTCCAGGCGCGCCTCCTCGCGGTCGTGCCGCGCGGCCAGCGCGTTCGGCAGCGCGGTGGACAGCAGCAGCAGCGCCACGCCGAACCCCACCCCGACGGCCGTCAGCACCGCCCGGACCCACCCCTCCCGCCCGCCCGCGAAGGCGAACCGGACCCCCATGGCCAGGTCCCGGCCCCACTGGCGCAGACTCATACCACCCGCTCCATGTCCCGCGACTTCCCGTCCCGTACGACGATCTCGCGGTCGGAGTACGCCGCCACCCGCGCCTCGTGCGTCACCAGCACCACGGCCGCGTTGGCGGACCGGGCCGCCTCGGTGAGCAGCTCCATCACGCGCTCGCCGTTGAGCGAGTCCAGCGCCCCGGTCGGCTCGTCGGCGAAGATCACCCGCGGGCCGGTCACCAACGACCGCGCCACGGCCACCCGTTGCCCCTGTCCGCCGGACACCTCACCGGGCCGCTTCCCGCGCAGGTCGTCGACCTCCAGCCGCTCCATGCACGCCAGGGCGGTCCGCTCGGCCTGCTTGCGGGGGGCGCCGTTCAGCCGCAGTGGCAGGGCGACGTTCTCCACGCAGGTCAGTTCCGGTACGAGTTGGCCGAACTGGAACACGAACCCGAACTCGGAGCGGCGCAGCGCGCTGCGCCGGGCGTCGCTCATCGTCGCCAGCTCCTGCCCGTCGTAGGTGATGGAACCGGAGTCGGGCGGCACGATGCCGGCGAGGCAGTGCAGGAGGGTGGACTTGCCGGACCCGGAGGGGCCCATGACGGCGACGACCTCGCCGGGGTGGATGGAGAACTCGGCGCCGTCCAGCGCGAGGGTGGGACCGTACGCCTTGCGCAGGTCGTGCGCGGCGAGCAGCGAACCGGCGGGGGCCCTCATGCGGTCACCGCCTCTCGCAGCCGGTCGAGACGTGCCGCAGTCAGCTCCAGCCAGCGCAGGTCGGCCTCCAGGTGGAACAGGGCGTGGTCGCAGATCAGCTGGTCGGCGAGGTCGCCCTTGCGCTTGCGGTCGGTCAGGATGCGCATGCTGCGCAGGTGCTCCGAGCGCTGCGTGTCCAGGATGTCGGCCGCGTCGCGGTGCGTGAGCAGCGCGAGGACGACCTTCGTGTAGAGCGCCGACTGGAGGTACGGCTCGGGCTTCTCGGGCGTCGCGAGCCACCGGGCGACGTCGGTGATCCCGGCGTCGGTGATGGCGTACCGCTTGCGTTCGGGGCCGCCACCCGCCTCGATGCCGTCGACCTCGACCAGACCGTTCTTCAGCAGCCGGGACATCGTCGAATAGACCTGGCCGTAGTGGAGCGGCCGGTCGTGACCGAACTTCTCGTCGAAGGCCCGCTTGAGGTCGTAACCGTGGCGGGGCCCGGACTCCAGGAGTCCCAGGAGTGTGTGACCGATGGACATGAGGAGCACTGTACATACGGTGTATACGCGGTGTGTATACGGGCCGTGTGCGGGTGATGCCGGGGCGTGCGACCGTGCAGGTGGGGGCGGATTGTCACAGGTTCGCTACAGAGCCAGGCCGCTGCGGGGCCCGGTCGCCACGGGGCCTGTTCGAGGCGGTGCCGGTGACCCGCCCGTCCGGGGGAGGAGGCGTTCCCGGGGGTGGAGCCGGGCCGTTCAGGCCGACGGGTGTCCGGCGGCGGAGTCCCCGGGAGGCTCGGGGCGCTCGGGAGACCCGTCCGGGGATCCGGCGGACCGGCCGGTCCCGGCGCCGCCGGCGGTCCCCGCGCTCCTGGGGAGCCCGGCGCGCCCGGACGGCGTAGGCGAGCCGGGCGATGCGGGAGAGCCCGGGGAGACAGGGGGGCGCCCCCGCCGGGGCAGTGGCTGGGTGCCGCCGGGCAGCCGCCCGGCATCCTGGAGCGCCTTGCGCAGCAAGAACTCGATCTGCGCGTTCGCCGACCGCAGCTCGTCGGACGCCCACCGGGCCAGCGCGTCGTGCACCAGCGGATCGAGCCGCAGCAGCACCTGCTTGCGCTGCTGCGGCCGACGCCGAGGGGTCGCCCCCTCTCCGGGGGAGGTCACTGGTAGAGCGTCCCCGTGTTCAGCACCGGCTGCGGTGCCCGGTCCCCGCACAGCACCACCATCAGGTTGGACACCATCGCCGCCTTCCGTTCCTCGTCCAGTTCCACGATGCCCTGCTCGGCGATCCGGCTGAGCGCCGCCTCGACCATGCCGACCGCGCCGTCCACGATCTCGCGCCGCGCCGCGACCACCGCGCCCGCCTGCTGCCGCTGGAGCATCGCGGAGGCGATCTCCGGAGCGTAGGCGAGATGCGTGAAGCGGGACTCGATGATCCGCACCCCGGCGGCCGCCACGCGCGCGTGCAGCTCGGTGGCGAGCTTCTCGGTGATCTCCTCGGCGTTGCCGCGCAGGGAGAGCCCGTCCTCGTCGTGGGCGTCGTAGGGGTACTCGATGGCTATGTGGCGGACGGCGGCCTCGGTCTGGGTGGAGACGAACTCCACGAAGTCGTCCACCTCGAAGGAGGCCTGCGCGGTGTCCTGCACCTTCCACACGACGACGGCGGCCAGCTCGATGGGGTTGCCGTAGGCGTCGTTGACCTTGAGGACGGGGGTCTCGTGGTTGCGGACGCGGGTGGAGATCTTCTCGCGGGAGGTGAGGGGGTTCACCCAGCGCAGTCCGTCCTCGCGGATGGTCCCCCGATAGCGTCCGAACAGCTGCACCACGCGGGCCTCGCCCGGCGCCACCATGTTCAGCCCGCACATGGCGAGGAACGCGGCGAGCGCGACGAGGATGCCGCCGGTGATCAGCGCGGCCTTGCCGCCGGTCGCGGTCACGGCCGTGGCGGCGGCGATCATCCCGCCGCCGATCAGCAGGCCGACCAGGCCGGACAGCAGGGCGAGGCCGCCGCCCACGCTGCGGGCCGGGAACTCGCGTACCTGCGGGGCGGGCATCTCGGGAATGTCGACGGTGGTCGACGGGTCGTGCGTGGTCATGGGTCCCCCCGTTCCTCGCGAGCGGCTGAGCCGATGGGACGGCCGTCGCCCGCGCGATGTCTTCTGTCTAGCTAAGTGATATCACTTTACCGCGGGATGGCAACCCTTGACCGCTCCCGTACGTCGGTCTGGTAGGGGCGGTGCGCCGGTTCCCCCGTGAGGGGTGCTGATTCTCACGCCCTCGCAGGGCCGGATCGAGACCCCTTCGCCACAGAGAGCGGTGTTAGCTTTCTGAGCTGACCTGCCTCCGGGCACTGGTGTGACTGCCGACTAGGAAGCGGAGCGAGCGGACTCATGGGACGAGCGGAAGAGAGACGAGCGCGGCAGCGTGGTGGCCGTCGCGCGGCGCCCAGGGACCGCTCGTCGCAGGCGGCGCCGCACGAGCCGCGCGCGGACTCGGCGCCGGCGGCGGAGGGCGGGGCGCACAGCGCGGCCGGCGGACGCGCGGCGGCCCGCCGCTCCACGCGGAAGGGCGGCAGGGGAGCAGCGGGCGGCAAGGGGGCCGCGGGCGGCAAGGGCCGGATACGCCGCCTGTTCACCTGGAAGAAGGTGCTCGGCACCTTCCTCGGCTTCACCGTGCTCGTCATCGGCGCCTTCATCGTCCTCTACATGACGACGCCGATCCCCGACACCGCGAACGCCGACGCCCAACTCCAGAGCAACGTCTACAAGTACAGCGACGGCAACCTGCTGACCCGCGACGGCAAGCTCAACCGGGAGAACGTCGACCTCGCCGACGTCCCCAAGCCCGTCCAGCACACCTTCGTCGCCGCCGAGAACAAGACCTTCTACGACGACGCCGGCGTCGACCTGAAGGGCACCACGCGCGGTGTCCTCAACACGGTCATGGGCAAGGGCGCCCAGGGTGGTTCGACCATCACGCAGCAGTACGTCAAGAACTACTACCTCACCCAGGAACAGACGGTCACCCGCAAGCTCAAGGAACTGGTCATCTCGCTGAAGCTGGACCGGGAGAAGTCCAAGGACTACATCCTGGCCGGCTACATCAACTCCAGTTACTACGGCCGCGGCGCCTACGGCATCCAGGCCGCCGCCCAGGCCTACTACCGCGTCGACGCCGACAAGCTCACCGTCGCCCAGGGCGCCTACCTCGCCGCCCTGCTCCAGGCCCCCAGCCAGTACGACTGGGCCGCCGCCTCGCCGACCGGCAAGAAACTGGTCCAGCAGCGGTGGAACTACGTCCTGGACAACATGGTCGAGAAGGACTGGCTCGACAAGAGCGAGCGCGACGGCATGAAGTTCCCCGTCCCCCAGGAGCCGAAGGCCGCCCCCGGTCAGGAGGGCCAGGTCGGCTACCTGGTGAAGGCGGCCAACAGCGAGCTGGAGAAGCAGCTCGTCGCCCAGGGCGTCGCCGACAGCAGCCAGGAGGCCGAGGCGATGGTCAGCGCCGGCGGCTGGAACATCACCCTCAACATCGAGAAGAAGAAGCAGAAGGCGCTGGAGACGTCCGTCAAGGACCAGCTGACCAGCAAGCTGGACAAGAAGAAGCGCCCCGTCGACGGCGACGTCCAGGCCGGTGCCGTGTCGGTGAACCCGAAGACGGGCGCGGTCGTGGCGATGTACGGCGGCGTCAACTACGTCGAGCACTACACCAACAACGCCACCCGCACCGACTACCAGCCCGCCTCCACCTTCAAGCCGGTGATCCTGGCCGCCGCCCTGGACCAGGGGGCGGTGACGCAGGACGACGAGAAGATCAGCGCCGACACGATCTACGACGGCACCAGCAAGCGCCCCGTCGTCGGCAGCGACATCGGCTTCGCGCCGCAGAACGAGGACGACGTCGACTACGGCGACGTCACCGTCCAGACCGCGATGAACCAGTCCATCAACTCCGTCTTCGCCCAGCTGGGCGTCGACGTCGGCATGGACAAGGTCCTCAAGACCGCGGACGACCTCGGCATGGACACCGCGGACCTGAAGGCCGTACCCGCGCAGACCCTCGGCACCATGGGCGCGAGCCCGCTCCAGATGGCGGGCGTCTACGCGACCCTCGACAACCACGGCCGGAAGGTCACCCCGACGCTCATCAAGTCGGCGGAGAACAGCGCGCACGCGGTGAAGCCTGCCGACCCGATCGGCGAACAGGTCATCACCCGCAAGGCCGCCGACTCGGTCACCTCGGTGCTCACGGGCGTGGTCGACGACGGTACGGCGCGCAAGTCCGTACTGGACAACCCGAAGCGCAACGGCCAGAAGGTCGCGGGCAAGACGGGCACCTCCGACGACAACAAGTCGGCCTGGTTCACCGCCTACACGCCCGACCTGGTCACCTCGGTCGGCCTGTTCGGCGAGTCCGCCAAGGCGCCGCACCCCCAGGTGACCCTGACCGGCGCGACCGGCCTGATCCCCGGCAAGGGCCGTATCAACGGCGGTGGCTACCCGGCGCAGATCTGGGCGTCGTACACCTTCGGGGTCGCCTCCAAGGTCAGCAGGTTCGACCTGGAGACCGACCAGGGCGCGGCGGTCCGGCCGAGCGTCACGGCGAGCCCCTCCTCGTCGCCGTCGAAGGAGCCGTCGGAGGAGCCGAGCACGACGACCCCGTCGGCCAAGCCCTCGAAGTCGCAGACGCCGTCGCAGACGCCGACCACCCAGGAACCCTCGGAGGAGCCGACCACGCAGGAGCCCTCGGAGGAGCCGAGCACGGGGGAGCCGTCGACGGAGCCGCCCGAGAACCCGCTGGATCCGCAGTTCGGCCAGTAGAGGCGACGGCGGAGCCGACCGGAGGACACGGAGAGGGGGCGCCCGGCATCATGCCGGGCGCCCCCTCGGTGTCCTCCGCCGCGTCCTACGAGCCTCGGTTCAGCTCGAACCAGACCACTTTTCCGGTGCTCAGCCGGGTCGCCCCCCACCGCCGGGCCAACCGGTTCACCAGGTAGAGGCCGCGGCCGCCCTCGTCCGTGGCGCGGGCCTGCCGCAGCCGGGGCAGCTGCGGCACGTCGTCGCCGACCTCGCAGCGCAGCACGTCGGTGCGCAGCAGCCGCAGCGACACGGGCCGGGTGGCGTACCGCACCGCGTTGGTGACCACCTCGCTCACCAGCAGCTCGACCGAGTCCGTCATCTCCTCCATGCCCCAGCGGGCCAGAGCCCGCCGGGCCAGCCGCCGGGCCCGTCCCGGAGCCGCGTCCTCCGGCTCCAGGAACCAGTACGCGACATCACTGGGGGCGATGCCGTCGAAGCGGGCGGCGAGCAGCGCGATGTCGTCGTCCCGGTCGCCCGGACCGAGCATGTCGAGCACCTCGTCGCAGAGGGCCTCCAGCGGCGGCGGATGGTCGGGACCGGTCAGCTGCGCGGTCGCGGCGAGCTTCTCGCGCAACTGCTCTATGCCGGTCGCCACGTCCCGCAGCCGGGACTCCACCAGACCGTCCGTGTACAGCAGCAGGGTCGCACCGGCGGGCGCGTCCAGCTCCACGGCCTCGAAGTCGACGCCGCCCACCCCGATCGGGGCGCCCGGCGGCACCCGCAGCACCTCCGCCCGGCCGCCCAGGTGCAGCAGGATGGGCGGGGGATGGCCCGCGTTGGCGATCGTGATGCGGTGCGCCACCGGGTCGTACACGGCGTAGAGGCAGGTCGCCATGCGGTCGGTGCCCAGGCGCTGGGCCTGCTCGTCGAGGTGGTGCAGGACCTCCTGCGGGGGCAGGTCGAGGCCGGCCAGCGTCTGGGCCGTCGTGCGGAGCTGGCCCATGATGGCGGCGCTGGTCATGGAGTGCCCCATGACGTCACCGACCACCAGCGCGACACGGCTGCCCGGCAGCGGGATCGCGTCGTACCAGTCGCCGCCGACCCGCGCGGTCTCCGCGGCCGGCAGATAGCGGGAGGCCAGCCGCACACCCGTGGGGCGGGGCAGGGTCTCCGGCAGCATCGTGCGCTGGAGCTCGTCGGCGATGTACGCCTCACGGTCGTACAGCACCGCCTTGTCGATGCCCAGGGCGCTGTGCGTGGCGAGCTGCGCGGCCACCAGCAGGTCGTCCGTCTCGAACGGGATGCGCTCGGGGCGGCGGATGAACACCGCCGCGCCGATCACCCGACGCCGGCCGCGCAGCGGTGCGAGGATCGCACGCTGTCCGCCCGGAATGTCCAACCGGCTCTCCGCGCCGAGGAGTTCGGGCAGCGCGGCGATCGCGGCCGGGGTGTCCGCGAAGACCGGACGCACCCCGCGCAGCACCTCCGCGAGGGCTCCGCCCGGCCGTACCTCGCACAGTTCCGCGATCGCCGCCGACAGCTCGGACAGCTCCGGTGTCTCCGGGGGTGGCATGCCGAGCTGCGCGAAACCGGGCTCGGGCTCGCGCTCCTCGGGGATCCGGTCGGTGCGCCGCAGCCGCAGCACGACCCGGTCGGCGGCCGGCCGTTCGTCGCCGACGGGCAGCGGGTCGCGCAGGTAGACCAGGATGGCGTCGGAGAAGGTCGGCACGGTCGCCCGGCACAACCCCATCACGATCTCGTCCAGGTCCAGACCGCGGGCGATCCGCCGGGTCGCCGCGCCCACGAAGCGCAGCCGGTCGCCGTCCCGCCGCATCGGCGTGGGCTGCCGGCCGGCCGCGGGGGCCTGCCCGGTGCGCCGGTCCCTGCCGTCCGGGGACCGCTCGGCGCGCGTGTCGGCGCCCGGCTGGAGCGGTATGGCCTCCGGTGCGGGGCGCGGCCGGTGGGCGTCCGGCTCGGCGGCCGCCGTGGGCTGTGAGTGCTCGGTGTCGGAAACGGCCGGATCCTTCCCCTGGGGGCAGGGCGCCGGGCCGCCCGGCACGGTGGTGCCCGGCGTGCCGTCGGCACGGGTCTGGGCGGCGGCGGTCGGTAAGGCGGACGCGCCCGGCGCGGGACCCTGGGTACGAAGAAGCGCCCCGCGGTCGTCCGTGGGGTCCACGCCCTGAGGGCGTTCGTAGGAGGTGGGCTGCTCCGTCACGCGTGTCGAATCCGTCCGTCCGGGGCTGCGCGCCGCGCGTGCAGTCGGTCCCGCAGAGAGTCCGATACCCGGAATACATGTCCCTGGAACGGAATTCCCGCGTGGTCAGAGGCTGTTCCTGTGCAACCGGTGGGCCCACCGCGGCCCTTGCCGGCCCTGCCCTCGTACCCCTCGCTCACGTCCTGCCGCCCCTCGGTGACGTTGGGTCAGACCTGGTGCCCGCTCCGGCAGTTGCGGTTGAAGCGCCCTTGCGGAGGACGATCCTACGTTTGCCGCCCGGGGGCGCATCAAGGGTCTCATGTGGACAGGCGCGCAGGCGTTCGGTCCCAGTCCTCCGGCAGCAACGGTACGGCCCAGGACGGGTCCGGGCGCCAGTCCTCCCAGCCGTCCGCGAACGGCGCACCCCAGGCACGGATCACCTCCACCGCCGACCGGCCGGCCTCCCGGACCCGCTCGGCCACCGACACGTCCATCAGTCCGTCGTGCTGAGCCTGCGCGAACTCGTCCTCGTCGCGCCAGTCCCAGGAGCGGTCGGGATATACACACAGGTCCAGGAAGTGGTCCTCGGAGTCCACCCCGCCGTCCCAACGGGCCAGCGGTTCCTCGAAGTTGACGTACCAGTTCTTGAACCGCCAGCCCGGCTCCCAGAACAGCCACACCGACCAGGGCTCGCCGGGCCGCGCCAGCTTCAGCACACCGGTGCCGAACCAGCGGCCCGGCACCACCGCCCGCGGTTTCGTGTAGCGCGTCCGCAGCGGTTCCCGGTGCGGGGGAGTGCCGTCGGCGAGCACGGGTCTGACGCACCGGGTGCCGGGGGCCAGCCACACGGCGAGGAGTTCCGCGTCGTCCCGGACGACGGTGACGGGGCGGGCGATGTGAAAACCCGTGCCGCCGTTCTCCCGGTACCGCCACAGGATCTGGTCCCCGGGCCGCCAGAAGCCCGCCGTCCCGCCCGTTCCCACGCGCCTCACCGCTCCACCGTCTGCCATGCACAGATATTAGGTGTCATGGGCATACGACGCTGCGGCGCGCGTCACGGTTCTCGCGCCGGGCGCGAATGGTTACGGGTGTGTCATCCGCAGGACATCGAGCGCCTCGTCGAGCTGCTCGCGCGTGAGGTCGCCCCGTTCCACGTACCCGCCATCGAGCACCGTCTCGCGGATCGTCCTGCGCTCCGCCAGCGCCTTCTTGGCGACCTTCGCGGCCTCCTCGTACCCGATGTACTTGTTGAGCGGGGTGACGACGGACGGCGACGACTCGGCGTACTCCCTGGCCCGTTCACGGTGGGCGACGATCCCGTCCACGGTCCGGTCGGCGAGCAGTCGCGACACGTTGGCGAGCAGCCGGATCGACTCCAGCACGTTCTTGGCGATGACCGGCAGCATCACGTTCAGCTCGAAGTTGCCGGCCGCGCCCGCCGTGGCCACGGTGGCGTCGTTCCCGACGACCTGCGCGGCGACCATCAGCACCGCCTCGGGGATCACCGGGTTGACCTTGCCGGGCATGATCGAGGACCCCGGCTG
This sequence comes from Streptomyces sp. NPDC006259, assembly GCF_042870975.1. Lineage (NCBI taxonomy): Bacteria > Bacillati > Actinomycetota > Actinomycetes > Kitasatosporales > Streptomycetaceae > Streptomyces > Streptomyces sp. NPDC006259. The sequence goes on from NZ_JBIAHY010000004.1 coordinate 536,822, forward strand.
GAGGTCGGGCAGCGAGATCTCCGCCAGCCCGGTCCTCGGCCCGGACGCCATCCACCGCAGATCGTTGGAGATCTTCGTCAGTCCTACGGCGATGGTGCGGAGCTGCCCGCTGGTCTCCACGATGCCGTCGCGCGCGCCCTGCGCCTCGAAGTGGTCGCGCGCCTCCGTCAGCGGCAGCCCGGTGACCCGGGCGACCTCCTGGATGACGGCCGCGGAGAAACCGGGCGGCGTGTTGATGCCCGTGCCCACCGCCGTGCCGCCCAACGGCAGTTCGGCGAGCCGGGGGAGGGACCCCTTGAGCCGCTCGACGCCGTACCGCACCTGGGCGGCGTACCCGCCGAACTCCTGACCCAGGGTCACGGGCGTGGCGTCCATGAGATGGGTGCGCCCCGACTTCACCACGTCGGAGAACTCCGTCGCCTTGCGCTCCAGTGAACCGGCCAGGTGCTCCAGGGCGGGGATCAGGTCACGCGTGACGGCGGCGGTGGCGGCGATGTGGATCGACGACGGGAAGACGTCGTTGGACGACTGCGAGGCGTTCACGTGGTCGTTGGGATGGACGTCCCGGCCGAGCCGCTCGGTCGCCAGCGTGGCGACGACCTCGTTGGTGTTCATGTTGGACGACGTCCCGGAACCCGTCTGGAACACGTCCACCGGGAAGTGCTCGTCCCACTTCCCCTCGGCCACCTCGGCCGCCGCCTCCTGGATGGCCCCGGCGATCTCCTTGTCCACCACGCCCAACTCGGCGTTCACCTTCGCGGCGGCACCCTTGATCCGGGCGAGCGCCTCGATGTGCGCGCGCTCGATGCGCTGCCCGGACACGGGGAAGTTCTCCACGGCCCGCTGCGTCTGCGCCCGCCACTTGGCATCCGCCGGTACGCGGACTTCGCCCATGGAGTCATGCTCGATGCGGTATTCGGTCATACGGGGTACAGCGTGCGGGCGGCCGCGGTTGTTCCGGCGGTGGGCCGTTCGGGGTGCCGCCGCGAAGGTGACTCCGTCCCCAGACCTCCCCGCCCCATGACCAACCACCACCCGACCCGGTCGGCCGTGCCGGCCCGTCCGACGCTCGCGGACGAGGCCCGTGCGGGGCCGACAGCGGGGTGCGGAGGCCACGACTCGACCGCGACTCCGGGTCGGGACGGCAAGGGGGTGACTCCGGGTCGGGACGGCAAGGGGACGGCAGGGGCGAGAACCCCTGCGCGGGCCGCGGCCGGACCCGCGCCCATCCGCGGGAGCGCGCCCCCGACCTGCCCGCCGGACTGCCCTCCGCCCGCGGGCCGCTGCTCGTCCCGGAGGACGCGTACCCGGACGCCCGGTGGATGCCCGGCAACCCGGTCCCGGAGTCGGCGCCGGGCGAAGTCGGCGGCGGCGGAGGCCGTGATCCACTCCCACCGCCACCGAAGGCGCTACGCCAGCCCGGGCCCTCGCACGGGGATCGACGTGAAGGTCGGCGCCGGGGCGGGATCCTGGAAGAAGTCGTTGCCCTTGTCGTCCACGACGATGAACGCCGGGAAGTCCTCGACCTCGATCTTCCAGACGGCCTCCATGCCGAGTTCCTCGTACTCGACGACCTCGACCTTCTTGATGCAGTCCTGCGCGAGCCGGGCCGCCGGGCCGCCGATGGAGCCCAGGTAGAAGCCGCCGTGCGCGTCACACGCCTTGGTGACCTGCGCCGACCGGTTGCCCTTCGCCAGCATCACCTTGGAGCCGCCCGCCGCCTGGAACTGCTCGACGTAGGAGTCCATCCGCCCCGCGGTGGTCGGCCCGAACGACCCCGACGCGTAGCCCGCGGGCGTCTTCGCCGGCCCGGCGTAGTACACCGGGTGGTCCTTGAGGTACTGCGGCATCTCCTCGCCCGCGTCCAACCGCTCCTTGATCTTGGCGTGCGCGATGTCGCGCGCCACGACGAGCGGCCCGGACAGGGACAGCCGGGTCTTCACGGGGTACTTGGTCAGCTCGGCGAGGATGTCGTCCATCGGCTGGTTGAGGTCGATGCGCACGACGTCCCCGTCCGACTCCAGGTGCTCGTCCGTCGTGTCCGGCAGGAACCGCGCCGGGTCGGTCTCCAGCTGCTCCAGGAAGACGCCCTCGGCGGTGATCTTCGCGACGGCCTGGCGGTCGGCGGAGCACGACACCGCGATGGCGACGGGGCAGGAGGCCCCGTGCCGCGGAAGCCGCACGACCCGCACGTCGTGGCAGAAGTACTTGCCGCCGAACTGCGCGCCGATGCCGATCCGCTGCGTCAGCTCGAAGACCTTCTCCTCCAGCTCCTTGTCGCGGAAGCCGTGCCCGAGCGGCGAGCCCTCGGCGGGGATCTCGTCGAGGTAGTGCGCGGAGGCGTACTTGGCGGTCTTCAGCGCGTACTCGGCGGAGGTGCCGCCGACCACGATCGCCAGGTGGTACGGCGGGCAGGCGGCCGTACCGAGGGAGCGGATCTTCTCCTCCAGGAACTTCATCATGGAGCCCTCGTTGAGGACGGCCTTCGTCTCCTGGTAGAGGAAGGACTTGTTGGCGCTGCCGCCGCCCTTCGCCATGAAGAGGAACTTGTAGGCGCCGCCGTCGGTGGCGTACAGCTCGATCTGGGCCGGGAGGTTGGAGCCGGTGTTCTTCTCCTCCCACATGGTGAGGGGGGCCATCTGCGAGTAGCGCAGGTTCAGGTTCAGGTAGGCGTCGTAGATGCCGCGCGAGAGGGCCGCCTCGTCGCCGCCCTCCGTGAGCACGTTCTGTCCGCGCTTGCCCATGACGATGGCGGTGCCGGTGTCCTGGCACATGGGGAGCACGCCGGCGGCCGCGATGTTCGCGTTCTTGAGCAGGTCCAGGGCGACGAACTTGTCGTTGCCCGACGCCTCGGGGTCGTCGATGATGCGGCGCAGCTGTGCGAGGTGGGCCGGGCGCAGGTAGTGCTGGATGTCGTGGACGGCCTCCTCGGCGAGCTTGCGCAGCGCCTCCGGCTCCACCTTGAGGAAGGTCCGCCCGTCGGCCTCGAAGGTGGAGACACCCTCGGAGGTCACCAGCCGGTAGGGGGTGGTGTCCTCTCCCATGGGGAGCAGATCGGTGTACGCGAACTCAGGCATCTCGCCCATTCCTCACTCGACAGACAGCACGGCCGGCCTCCATTGGCAAGCGTCCACCAGCGTAGAACCTGCGACGGACGACGAGCTTGTGAGGTAAGGCTCAGTTCTCCTGGGGCAAGCCTCGGATCCGCGCCGATCGGCCCGCGAGGGGGGGTATCGCGATCTATCGTGTTTCGGTACGCTGCTCCCGTGGACCTTCAGAAGCAGACCGAACCCCTTGCCGCGGTGGGCGAGTTGCGCGCCTCGGACGCCGACCGCGACCGCATCGCCGACATCCTGCGAGAGGCTCTCGCCGAGGGGCGTCTCACCGCCGACGAGCACGCCGAGCGCGTCGAGGGCGTGCTGGCCGCCAGGACGGTCGGCGAGCTGGACGCGTTCATCCGGGACCTGCCCGCCGCGCACCAGCGGCCCGCCTCGCCGCGCATGCCGGCCCCCAACCGCCCCACGGCCGGCGCGATCCCCGCCGACCCGGACGACAACCTGGTCGCGGTGTTCAGCGCCTCGGTCCGCAGGGGCCGCTGGCGCGCGGGCCGCCGTATCCACGCGTATGCGATCTTCGGCAGTGTCGAGATCGACCTGAGCGAGGCGCTGTTCGAGTACCAGCAGGTCGTCATCAAGGCGGTCTCGGTCTTCGGCAACGTCGAGATCCTGGTGCCGGAGAACGTGTCGCTGCGCGGCACCGGCGGCGGCGTCCTCGGCAACTTCGAGGTGGACACCCTCGACTCCCCCGACCCCGACGCCCCGGTCGTCTACGTCGACGGCTGGTCCGTGCTCGGCAACGTCGAGGCCCGGCCCCAGCGCGGCAAGGTGGTCGCCGACATCCTCGACCGGGTCCACCGCAAGGTCGACAGGAGTCTGCGCAAGCACCTGGAGCGTTGACGGTCGTGATCCGGCGGTTCGGGACTCAGTGCATAGGCGCGCGCACAGCGGGTAGGCCTTGCTGCATCGTCTCTCGCTCCCGAAGCCGTCGTCAGGAGTAGACCGTGCTGCAATCGCCGCATTCGTCCCAGGTCGCTGCCGTGCCGGCCCAGCGGGTGCCCGTGCGAGACAGGGACCAAGACGCGCCATGGCACACCGAAGCGGTGTGCCGGCGCGACGAGGCAGGCCTGTTCTTCGCCCCCTCCAAGGAGCCCACCGCGGCCCGGTTGTCGCGCGAGGAGGCGGCCAAGCGGGTCTGCGCGCGTTGCCCGGTCATGGTGGAGTGCCGGGAACACGCCCTGCTGCAACCGGAGCCGTACGGCGTCTGGGGCGGCCTCACCGCGGCGGAGCGCCGAGTGGTCCTGGCCCGCCGCCGCCGACGGGACGTGGAGCTGAAGAAGGCGACCAGGCCGACGGACCGCATAGCGGCGGCCGGCTAGAGCCGGAGCCCAGCCGAAGGAGGGCGCCCCCACCGCACCGGGGGCGCCCTCCTCGGCGTGCCGGGCCCGCCGCACCCCGAGGAGTGCGAGCGGCCCCTGCTCGGCCCGCGCGTCGCAGCCGGAGAGGTGCGAGCGACCGGCCCCTACTTGGCCCGGTCGAAGTCGATGGCGCTGTAGGCCCGCAACTTGCTCAGCCGGTGCTCGGAGTCGATCCTGCGCACCGTCCCGGACTTCGACCGCATCACGATCGAATCGGTGACCGCGGTCTCCGACCGGTACCGCACCCCCCGCAGCAACTCCCCGTCCGTGATGCCGGTGGCGACGAAGAAAACGTTCTCCCCGGTCACCAGGTCCTCGGTGGTCAGCACGCGGTCGAGGTCGTGCCCGGCGTCGATCGCCCGCTGCCGCTCCTCGTCGTCCTTGGGCCACAGCTTGCCCTGGATGGTGCCGCCCAGGCACTTCACGGCGCAGGCCGAGATGATGCCCTCCGGGGTGCCGCCGATGCCGAGGAGGAGGTCGACGCCGGTGCCCTCGCGCAGCGCGAGGATGGATCCGGCGACGTCACCGTCGGAGATGAGCTTGATGCGGGCGCCGGTCTGGCGGATCTCGTCGATGATCCCCGCGTGCCGCGGCCGGTCCAGGATGACGACGGTGACGTCCTCCGGGGTGGCCCGCTTGGCCTTGGCGACCCGGCGGATGTTCACCGACACCGGGGCGTCGATGTCGACGAAGTCGGCGGCGTCGGGGCCGGTGACCAGCTTGTCCATGTAGAACACGGCGGAAGGGTCGAACATGGCGCCGCGCTCGGTGGCCGCGAGGACGGCGATCGCGTTCGGCATGCCCTTGGCCGTCAGCGTGGTGCCGTCGATCGGGTCGACGGCGATGTCGACCTCGGGCCCGGTCCCGTCACCGACGCGCTCGCCGTTGAAGAGCATCGGGGCCTCGTCCTTCTCACCCTCGCCGATGACGACGACGCCGTTCATCGAGACGGTGGAGACGAGGGTGCGCATGGCGCGCACCGCGGCACCGTCGGCGCCGTTCTTGTCGCCGCGTCCCACCCAGCGGCCCGCGGCCATGGCGGCGGCTTCGGTCACCCGGACCAGTTCGAGGGCGAGGTTGCGGTCGGGGGCCTCGGAGGGGACATCGAGTTCGGACGGCAGATGATGATGCTCGGTCATCGGAGCGCACCTTTCTGATACGACGACGGCCGGATGAGGGTTCGACTCGACTCTATCGTCCGTACGACAAAATGAGCAGGGGACCCCACGGATGAGCGCACCCGGCACCTGCGACGATAGGGGCGTGGCAGGTTCGAAAGGCAAGACGCAGAAGACCCAGACGGTCCGGGACATGGTGCTCTCCCTGGGGCTGATCATGGTCGCCGCTCTGGTGATGTACTTCTTCATCCCGCACGACGACAGCGCCGCTCCCGACGTGAAGCGGGTCGACTACCGCGTGGAGCTGCTCACGGCGCGCCGCGCGGCCTCGTACCCGGTGGCCGCGCCCGAGGGTCTGTCCTCGGGCTGGAAGGCGACCTCGGTGCGCTTCGACGGCGCCGCGTTCGACGCCTGGCACCTCGGCTTCCACGCCCCCGACGGTGAGTACGTGGCGGTGGAGCAGTCGACTCAGAAGCGCGCGCGGTTCATCGACGAGGCGAGCCAGGGCGCCCGGGAGACGAAGGTCACCGAGGAGATCGGGGGCCGCACCTGGACCCACTACACCGGCGGCCGTTACGACGCCCTGGTCCTGGAGGGCACCGACGGCGCCACCACGGTCGTCACCGGGACGGCGTCGTTCGCCCAGCTGGCGAAGATGGCGGGCGCGTTGAAGGTGGCGTGAGGCCCCCGAAGGCCCCGAGCACGGCGAAGGCACCCGGCGGATCCGCCGGGTGCCTTCGGTCATCAGGTGCGTGGCTCATCGGGCACGCGGGAGTGCCGCGTCTCAGACGGTGGTGACGACCTGGTCGTACGGCAGACGCGGGGAGCGCGGGTAGGAGGCGCCCTCGCCCGGCTTGCCGATGTTGACGACAACCAGCGGGGTGTGGTCGTCGTCCAGGAACTCCTTGCGGACACCCTGGGCGTCGAAGCCGGTCATCGGGCCGGCGGCGAGACCGGCGGCGCGGATGCCGACGATGAAGTACGCGGCCTGGAGGGCGGCGTTCAGCATGGCGGAGCCCTCCCGGGCCGGGCGCTCGGCGAAGAAGACGTCCTTGGCCTGCGGGAACGCCGGGAACAGGGTCGGCAGCTCCTCGTGGAACTCGTTGTCCGCGGAGAGGATCGCGACCAGCGGGGCGGCGGCCGTCTTGGCCTGGTTGCCCTCGGCCATGTGCTGCACGAGGCGCTCGCGGGCCTCGGCGGAGCGGACCAGGGTGATGCGCAGCGGGGTCTGGTTGAAGGCGGTGGGGCCGAACTTGACCAGGTCGTAGATCGCCTGGACCTGCTCCTCCGTCACCGGCTCGTCGGTGAAGGTGTTCGCGGTGCGGGCCTCGCGGAACAGCAGGTCCTGGGCGGCGGGGTCAAGAACGAGAGACATGTGTGATCTTCCTCGGGTGCGCGTCCGGAACCCGGAACGCCGGGCCGGCTGACCCGCTCGACAGTACGGGACAGAACTTCAACATTCAACAAAACCCGGAGTGCCGGTGACCCGCCTCACACCGCACCCGCACCCGAAGCCGCGCTGCCGCGCCTACTCCTCCTCCGTCACCGCCGCCTCCTCGGCGAGGGCCGCGTCCAGCCGGGCCCGCGCGCCCTCCAGCCACCGCCGGCACACCTTGGCCAGCTCCTCCCCGCGCTCCCACAGCGCCAGGGACTCCTCCAGCGTCGTACCCCCCGCCTCCAGACGGCGTACGACCTCGATCAGCTCGTCGCGCGCCTGCTCGTACCCGAGGGCCTCGTCCGTCTTGCTCGTCATGCACCCGATCCTTGCTCGTCGACTCGAACGGTGAACTGACCCGCGGCGACCCGCGCCCGGAGCCCCTCGCCCGGCGTCACCTCGCCGGGGTCCCGGACCACGTGGCCGTCGTCCTTCTGGAGCACCGCGTACCCCCGCCGCAGCGTCGCCGCCGGGGAGAGGCCGACCACGCGCGCGTGCGTGTGCGCCAGCTCGGAGTCGGCTCGGTCCAGGAGATGCCCGAGCGTCCGCCGGGCGCGGTCGGCCAGCGAGGAGACGTGGTCCGCGCGCTCGTCGATCATCCGGTGCGGATCCTGTATCACCGGCCGTCCGAGCGCGTGGCCGAGCCCGCGCTCCTCACGCTCCACGAAGGCCTCCACGCACCTCCTGGCCCGACCGCGCAGCATCCGCACCCGCTCCAGCTCCTCGCCGACGTCCGGCACCACCTTCTTCGCCGCGTCGGTGGGCGTGGAGGCCCGCAGGTCGGCCACGTGGTCCAGCAGCGGGTTGTCGGGCTCGTGCCCGATCGCCGACACCACCGGCGTGCGGCAGGCGGCGACCGCCCGCACCAGCTGCTCGTCGGAGAACGGCAACAGATCCTCGACGCTGCCGCCCCCGCGCGCGACGATGATCACGTCCACGTCCTCCCGGGCGTCCAGCTCCTTCACGGCCTGGACGACCTGCGGTACGGCGTGCACGCCCTGGACGGCGACATTGCGCACCTCGAAGCGGACGGCGGGCCAGCGGTGCCGGGCGTTCTCCAGCACGTCCCGCTCCGCGGCCGAGGCCCGCCCGCACACCAGCCCGATGAGCTGCGGCAGAAAGGGCAGCGCCCGCTTCCGCTCGGTGGCGAACAACCCCTCCGCCGCCAGGGACCGCTTCAGCTGCTCCAGCCGGGCCAGCAGCTCCCCGACACCCACCGGCCGTATCTCGACGGCCCGCAACGACAGCTGCCCGCGCGGGGCGTACCACTCCGGCTTGGCGTGCACGACGACGCGCGCGCCCTCGCCGACCACGTCCGCGACCGCGTCGAAGACCTGCCGGAAGCAGGTCACGCTCACGGAGATGTCGTGCGACGGGTCGCGCAGCGTCAGGAACACGACACCGGCGCCCGGGCGCCGCGACAACTGGGTGATCTGCCCCTCGACCCACACCGCGCCGAGCCGCTCGATCCACCCCCCGATGAGCCGCGAGACCTGGCCGACGGGCAGCGGAGCCTCGGCGGACGTATTGACAACCATGCCGCGAGGGTAGTGGCCCCCGCCGACAACGCCCGCGAGCGGCGGTCCCGCGGCCCCGCACGCGCGCGTGATCTCCGGGCCGTCCCACCCGGCCTTACGATGGGACGCATGACCGCTTCGTCTGGCCGCCGCGTCCTGCTCGCCGCCCCCCGGGGCTACTGCGCGGGTGTGGACCGCGCCGTGATCGCCGTCGAGAAAGCCCTGGAGCAGTACGGCGCTCCCGTCTACGTCCGCCACGAGATCGTCCACAACAAGTACGTCGTGCAGACCCTGGAGAAGAAGGGCGCCATCTTCGTCGAGCGGACGGAGGAGGTCCCGCCGGGCAACATCGTCATGTTCTCGGCGCACGGCGTCGCCCCGGTCGTCCACCAGGAGGCCGAGCGCGGCCGGCTGGCCACCATCGACGCGACCTGCCCGCTCGTCACGAAGGTGCACAAGGAAGCCGTCCGGTTCGCCGAGGACGACTACGACATCCTCCTGATCGGCCACGAGGGCCACGAGGAGGTCATCGGAACCTCCGGCGAGGCACCCGACCACATCCAGCTCGTCGACGGCCCCGAAGACGTCGCCAAGGTCGAGGTCCGCGACCCGTCCAGGGTCGTCTGGCTGTCGCAGACCACCCTCTCCGTCGACGAGACGATGGAGACCGTCGACGCCCTCAAGAACAAGTTCCCGCAGCTGATCTCCCCGCCCAGCGACGACATCTGCTACGCCACGCAGAACCGTCAGCTCGCGGTGAAGCAGATGGGCGCCGAGGCGGAGCTGGTGATCGTCGTCGGCTCCCGCAACTCCTCGAACTCCAAGCGGCTCGTCGAGGTCGCCAAGCTCGCCGGTGCCCGCGAGGCGTACCTGGTGGACTTCGCGAGCGAGATCGAGGAGGCGTGGCTGGAGGGGGTCACGACGGTCGGTGTCACCTCCGGCGCCTCCGTCCCCGAGGTCCTCGTCGAGGAGGTCCTCGGCTGGCTCACCGAGCGCGGGTTCGGCGACGTGGAACTGGTGAAGGCCGCCGACGAGCACATCACCTTCTCGCTGCCCAAGGAACTCCGCCGCGACCTGCGCGAGGAGGCCGCCGCGCTGGTGGCCGGGCGGGGCGGCAGCGGTCCGGCGGCGACCTCGGGCACGTGACCGTCAGTCCGCCGTCGTAACGTGGAGCCATGCAGATCTTCGGCGTGGACATCGGTGGATCCGGGATCAAGGGCGCCCCTGTGGACCTGGACAGGGGCGACCTGGCCCAGGAGCGCTTCAAGGTGCTCACCCCGCACCCGGCGACGCCCGACGGCGTGGCCGACGGCGTGCGGCAGGTGGTCGAGAACTTCGGCTGGACGGGACCGGTCGGCCTGACCTTCCCGGGCGTGGTCACCGGCGGCTCCACGATCCGTACGGCGGCCAACGTCGACAAGGGCTGGATCGACACGGACGCGCGTGCCCTGTTCAGCGAGCGGCTCGGCGGACTGCCGGTGACGGTGGTCAACGACGCCGACGCGGCGGGTGTCGCCGAGGTCGCCTTCGGCGCCGGCCGCGACCGCCGGGGCACGGTCATCCTCCTCACCTTCGGCACCGGCATCGGCAGCGCCGTCTTCGTGGACGGCGTCCTCGTCCCCAACACCGAGCTGGGCCACCTGGAACTGCACGGCCACGACGCGGAGAAGCGCGCCTCCAGCAAGGCCAAGGAGGACGGCGACCTGACGTGGGAGCAGTGGGCGCACCGCGTCCAGAAGTACCTCGCGCACGTCGAGATGCTCTTCTCTCCCGAGCTGTTCATCATCGGCGGCGGCGTCAGCCGCAAGTCGGAGAAGTTCCTGCACTTCATCGACGGCATCAAGGCGGAGGTCGTCCCGGCTCAGCTCCAGAACAACGCGGGCATCGTGGGCGCGGCGATGCGGGCGGCGAAGCAGGGCGGGTAGCAGGATCGGCCGCGGACCGGCACCGGGGACCGGCCGCGGACCGGCCGCGGACCGGTCGCGGATCTGTCTCGCGAGCGGGGGCCGCGGCTATCGGCGGGCGGCGGTCCGGCGCCGGGTCATCAGGACCACCCGGCGCACCAGCACGGTCAGTGCGGCCAGCAGCGTCCCGCCGTACAGCCAGCCCACCTGGGTGGCCAGGGCGGTGGCCAGCGACATCAGCCGGGCGCCGAACCCGTCACCGCCCTGGGCCAGCGGCAGAATGCCCAGGGCGAAGGCGATCGGTACCACGACGGGCGCGGCGAACAGCTCGGCCCGGCGCACCCACAGCCCGCACAGCACGCACACCGGCAGGAACAGCACCCCGTACGCCGTCGGCGAGCCGCCCAGCAGCAGGCGGTCGAGCCAGCCGAGCGCCGGCATCAGCAGCGCGCCGAACAGGCCGGTGCCGAGGCCGGTGAGCCGGGGATTCGGCATCCGCCTGCGCCGGACCGCCGCCGGGGGCGGGAGGGACGTGGGGGCGCGGGCCGGTTTCGACGACCGCGGCGCGCGGCCGGTCGGCGGCGGCGTACCGGGGCCGGAGCCGGGACCCGAGCCGGTACCGGAGCCGGTACCGGAGCCACGTGGCGCGTTCGCCCGGCCGGCGCGCACCGGACCGTGCCCGCGGCGGGCCTCGCCGGCCCCGCCGCGGCCGGGCTGCGGAGGCAGGGGCGGGGTGCCGCGCCGCGTTCCGTTCTGCGGGGGTCGCGTCCTGTGTTGCTCCACCGTTCCAACCTAGGTCGGTCCAGGTGCCGAATCGGGCGCGGGACACGCCGGAGGGGCGACCCCGGCCGCGCGTTCGACAGGTCCGCCGGGGCGGGCGCGGGCACGCCGTAAACTGGTGGATCGGCCAGCCCTCTGGCCCCCTGGCCCTCTCACTACGGGAAGTCGCAACGTGTCGCTCACGATCGGAATCGTCGGTCTGCCGAATGTCGGCAAGTCGACCCTGTTCAACGCCCTGACCAAGAACGACGTGCTGGCGGCCAACTACCCGTTCGCCACGATCGAGCCGAACGTGGGCGTCGTGGGCGTTCCCGATGCCCGGCTCGCCAAGCTCGCCGAGATCTTCGGCTCGCAGCGGATCCTCCCGGCGACGGTCGACTTCGTCGACATCGCGGGCATCGTGCGCGGTGCGTCCGAGGGTGAGGGCCTGGGCAACAAGTTCCTGGCGAACATCCGCGAGTCCGACGCGATCTGCCAGGTCATCCGCGCCTTCAAGGACGAGAACGTCGTGCACGTGGACGGCAAGGTCTCGCCGAAGGACGACATCGAGACGATCAACACCGAGCTGATCCTCGCCGACCTGCAGACCGTCGAGAAGGTCCTTCCCCGCCTCCAGCGGGAATCGCGCATCAAGAAGGACATCGTTCCCAAGGTGAAGGCCGTCGAGGAGGCGAAGGAGATCCTGGAGAGGGGCGACACGCTCTTCTCGCAGGGCATCGTCCAGGGCACCGAGCGCAACGAACCCCTGCACGACCTGCACCTGCTCACCACCAAGCCCTTCCTCTACGTCTTCAACGTCGACGAGGACGAACTGGTCGACGAGGACTTCAAGGACGCGCAGCGGGCCCTGGTCGCCCCCGGCGAGGCCATCTTCCTCAACGCCAAGCTGGAGTCGGACCTCGCCGAGCTGGACGAGGAGGACGCCATGGAGCTGCTGGAGTCGGTCGGCGCCGAGGAGCCCGGTCTCGCCACCCTCGCCCGCGTCGGCTTCGCCACCCTCGGCCTCCAGACCTACCTGACGGCCGGCCCCAAGGAATCCCGCGCCTGGACGATCAAGCAGGGCGCCACCGCCCCCGAGGCCGCCGGCGTCATCCACACCGACTTCCAGAAGGGCTTCATCAAGGCGGAGGTCATCTCCTTCGCCGACCTGGTGGAGACCGGCTCGGTGGCCGAGGCCCGCGCCAAGGGCAAGGCCCGCATGGAGGGCAAGGACTATGTGATGCAGGACGGGGATGTGGTGGAGTTCCGCTTCAACGTGTAGCGGGTGACTTGGCACCACTTCGCTGATCTGGCAAACATGCAGGTCAATAGGGGTCTGGCTCACCGGGGTCAGGCCCCTTGATTTTTACCGTGCTGGATAGGTGCTGGATTTCCTGACCTGTCGTCACCTGTCATCACCCCTGCTCATCCCTACCGTGCTGGATTCGAGCTGGGCAGGGGGTGGGGGTGCCCGTGCTGGGGCGTGTGCTGTCCAGAGCCTGGCCTGCGGCCAGCAGTTGCTCGTGCCCCGTGTCCGCCTTCGTTCACGCGGCGGGGGTGATGGCGCTCCGTCTTGCGAGTGGCAAACTCGAGCTCCGTCACCGGCTGCGGGCTCGGGTCGAGGACCGTATCCGGGCTGCCCGCGCGACGGGCTTGCGGAACCTGCCCCTGCACGACACCGCGCAGAACAAGGTCAGGCTGGAGATCGTCCAGATCGCGTCATGCTGGACACCATGATGGTGGACCGCGCGCAGCAGCTCATGGTCGCCACCCACACCATCGTGGACGGCGGGCCGCCCGAGACCACCCAGCACGTCATTCGGTACGCGTTCCCGCTGGCTATCGACCTGCTGGCCGAATTGTCGGGGCTGAAACTCGTCGAACGCTGGGCCGGATGGCACCAGCAGCCCTACACGGCAATCAGCCAGCGGCATGTCTCGGTCCACGAACGGGTAAATTGATATCCGCACGGCGCGATGCGCGGAATCTAGGGAGGAACATGATCGAGGGAATATCGGGTGCCCTCGCGGTCGGTGTGTCGACAGCGCTCGGCGTCGCCAGCGACCGCACCATGAAGAAGCGGAAACAAGCTTTCTGGGACCAGTACGGATCCTACGAGGGATTCCGGAGCCAGGTCGACGAGGAGCGTATCCGGGAAGTCCGCAGGGAGCGTGGGGACCTGACCGCCATGAAGACGGTCCGTGACGCATTCCCCTATGTCCCGCTTCCCGTGGCGAAGCGTTACGTGGACGAGCTGCCCGCCTAGGGCGGCACCTGCCGGCGGGTACGGCAGCGGTGTGAGGGGGCGGGGCCAGGTGGCCCCGCCCCCTTCTCGCAATATTTGATTCCGCTCCGCCGGGAGCCCCGCACATGCAGGCAGAAAGGCCCTGGGGTCACGCCCGCAGAATTATGGCAAAATTTTCGCCGGTCGATTGGTGAGCCATTTATTTTCCAGCGCTGGATTACCCCCGGAAGTCCGTGTAGGCATTATCTCGAAGGCGGAAACAGTCCGCCGAATGCAGTTCTCAAGAGGAGCCACTGTGAACACCGCGGACAACCTGATGGCCGGCTACGCGACGTACACCTCCGCGGACGAGATCGCCGCGTTCCAGGACGGCGGCGCGCCGGAGATCAGCCCGGTCAGCTACTCCGTCGCCCTGTCCATCGTCGAGTCGTCCTACGCCTGCAGCGCGGGCATCAGCATGAGCGTCGGTGTCGCCGTCGGAAAGGGCTGCTGAGCCCACCGCCACGTACGAGCGTGACCCCGGCCGGTTCGGTGCCCCGAACCCCCAGGGCGCCGGACCGGCGGAACGTGGGGCGCCCGCCCCGCGGGCACCGGGCCTCACGGCGCGAACCGCGAAACTCCGCGACACCGCGAACACCGACAGGAGGGTCCCGCCCCATGCGGCACCTGACACTGGACAACGGCCTCAGGGTGGTGCTCGACGCACGCTCCGGAGCCCCGGTCACCGGGGTGGCCGTCCACTACGGGATCGGCTTCCGCGGCGAGCCCGCCGGACGCAGCGGCTTCGCCCACCTCTTCGAGCACCTGATGTTCCAGGGAAGCGCCCACGTCGCCCAGGGCGAGCACTTCTCCCACGTCCAGGCGTCCGGCGGAGCCGCCGGCGGATCGACCCACCAGGACTACACCGACTTCTACCAAGTCGCGCCCGCGGCGGCGCTGGAACGCCTGCTGTTCCTGGAGTCCGACCGGATGGCGGGGCTGCGCCTGACCGAGGACAACCTCGACACGCAGCTGCGGGTGGTCAAGGAGGAGATCCTCACCAACGTCACCCACCGCCCCTACGGCGGCTTCCCCTGGACCGTCCTGCCCGGCGTCCTCTAAGAGTCGTTCGCCAACGGCCACAACGGCTACGGCGACCTGCGGAACCTCGAACGGGCCACGATCCGCGAGTGCGCGGCCTTCCACGAGGCGTACTACGCGCCCTCCAACGCCGTCCCGACGGTCTGCGGCGGCTTCGACCCGGACCGGACGGCGGAACTGGTGCAGTGGTACTTCGGCCGGATCCCCGGCCGCCCAACCGCCCCCTGCCCCAACTCGGCGAGCCGGCGCCGGACACCGAGCACTGCGGTACGCACCAGGACGGACACGCCCCGCTGCCCGCGCTCGCCCTCGGCCACCGGATGCCCGCCCCGGGCCGTGAACTGCCCGCCTACGTCGCGCACATGGTGCTGTCGGCGCTGCTGACCGGCACCGAACGGTCGATGCTGGCCCGCCGGCTGGTCACGGGCACCCAGCTCGCCACCGGCGTGCGCTCGGGCTGCGGCTTCTTCGGCCCGCTCCAGGCACGCGATCCCGACACCTTCCAACTGGTCATCACCTGGATGCGCCCGGCCCTGGCGAGGTGCCGTCAGCACGTCGCTCTGGTCCGGACGCATCGAGGTCCTGCTCGATCTCCGCTTCAACGTGTAGGAGCGGACCCATCACGTCGCCTTCGTCACACGCGCAGGACAGCGGGGCTCGACTCGTCGGAGTCGAGCCCCTGGCTCTTTCCCGTGCCGGGACGGGGCCGGCGTTCCTGCTGGGTTGGGCGTGCTTCCGGACGAGCTGCCGCACGGGAGTTGGCTTTTCTCAGCCTGCCGGGAATGGTAGGGCGTTGTGGCCGGGAACCGTCGGACCGGGCTGGAACGTGGTGTCCTGGGAAGGCTCGTTGTTGTCGATGCCGGGGAGGCAGGGAAATTGCGTGACGGGGCTGCGCTCGCCGGACGTATTGCTGACCGGCGGGCCGGAACGGGGGATGCGCGGGCGCTCCTGGGGGAGTTGAGGCGGGCCAGGATGCTCGTGCCGCTGGACGGCGGCGGGCTGTGGACGGGGCACTTCGGCGGTGTGCGCTGGGTGTTCGCGTTCACCGGTGAGGAGGCCCTCGCCCGGTTCGCGCGTTCGAGGGCGCCGGGGTCGGGGAGCGACCAGGACGGAGCGCGGCCCTGGGAGTTCGCCGAACTGCTCGGCGCCCGGCTGCTCGACGAGATCATTCCGGCGATGGGCGAACCCGCGGGCATCGCCGTCGACGTCGCGGACCCCGACGGGTCCATGCTCTTCCCGCCCGCCCCGGGGATCGTCCCGGACGCCGCCGCCGTCGTCACGCCGGACGAACTCGCCGACGCGACCCGGGCGACCGACGCGACCCGGGCGACCGACACGACGCGGGCGACCGAAGGGCCCCGGGCGACCGAAGGGCCCCGGCCGACCCAAGCGACCCAAGCGACCCAAGCGGCCCAAGCGACCCACGGGGCCCACCCGACCCACGCGGCCCACCCGACCCACGGGACCGACACGACCTCAGGGGGTGCCGCCTGATGGGCGACGGGGCGAAGGATCTCGGTGTCGACCACTACACCGTGCAGCGGCTCACCCAGGGCATTCGCAACGCGGTCGGTGAGCTGAAGGAGATCGGGACGAGCACCGGAGCGGTGCTCGGCAAGGGCTTCTCCGAACTGGCGATGACCGGCATGGAAGCCGGACACCACGGTCT
Organism: Streptomyces sp. NPDC006259; assembly: GCF_042870975.1. Lineage (NCBI taxonomy): Bacteria > Bacillati > Actinomycetota > Actinomycetes > Kitasatosporales > Streptomycetaceae > Streptomyces > Streptomyces sp. NPDC006259. The sequence continues at coordinate 553,023 of NZ_JBIAHY010000004.1, forward strand.
CTCCGTGGACTTCGAGGACTTCTCCGAGCGGTGGGAGTGGGGCGTACGCGCGTTGATCCACGACGCCAACGCCATCGCGGCGAAACTCGGCCTGGCCGCGGGTGTGCTGTGGGAGGAGGACCAGTACGTCCAGAGTTCGCTGAAGTTCGGCGTCAACTCGATCACCGGCGGCAGCCCGTACGCCTCCGAGGAGGACATCGCCCAGCAGGACTGGGGCGACGTGTTCACACCGGACGCGCTGAACCCGGACTGGAGCGGCGAGTCGTGGGACCGCGCCGGTGACGAGATGGCCCAGACCTGGAAGGACACCGGGCGCGCGCTGGTCACCGAGGGACAGGGCGGCGAGCAGTCGCGGCGGCTCAACGACCTCTTCGGCATCGACCAGGAACAGTTCGACAGGGCCGTCGACGACACCTTCGGGCCGTCGCCCGAGGAGCGGGCCCAACAGCAGGAGCAGACCGACGGCGGGGGTAACTGACGTATGGGCATCGGGGATCTTGTCAGCGACCTCACGCCGGATGTCGTCGAGGACGCGGTCGAGGACGGCGTCGAGTGGGTCGGCAACCGGGTGGAGGACGCCGGGAACTGGACGGCGGACCGGCTCGATGACGTCGGCTGGGAGTCCGGTGCGGACTGGGTGCGCGAGCAGTCGCGTTCCGTGGCGAACCGGATGGGCGCCGAGGTCGACGAGATGGATCTCGGGCAGACCGAGGACAAGACCAAGCTCATCTACGGCTCGCCGGGCAAGTTGCGCACCACCGCGTCCCACCTGCGTGACTTCACGGATTCGTTCAACGACGTCGGGCTCGGTCTGGAAGGGCTCGACTCGGAGTCTTTGCAGGGTCAGGCGGCGGACGCGTTCCGCAAGACGGTGAAACTGGAACCGCCCAAGTGGTACAAGGGCGCGGACGCGTTCGAGGGGGCGGCGAAGGCGCTGGAGTCGTTCGCGGACACGGTGACCTGGGCGCAGGGCCAGGCGCAGTCGGCGATCGACAAGTGGAAGGAGGGCACGAAGGCGTCGGCGGACGCCCTGGACGCGCACAAGAAGCAGGTCGACGACTACAACAGCGCCGTCGACAAGTACAACGCGATGCCCTCCGACAAGCGTGACCCCGCCACCCTGCCGGCGAAGCCGGGCGAGTTCTCCGACCCCGGCAAGGCGAAGATGCAGGAGGCGCAGGACATCCTCGCCGAGGCGCGCAGGCAGCGGAACTCCGCCGCCGAGACCGCCCGCGCAGCCGTGCGGACGGCCCGGGACGCGGCCCCGCCCAAGCCTTCCTACGGCGAACAGCTCAAGGACGGCCTCGACGAGTACGACCTGATGAAGACCCACTTCGCCATGGGCGCGGTCAAGGGCACCGCGGGCATCGCGAACTTCGTCCGGGGCCTCAACCCGCTGGACCCGTACAACATCACGCATCCGGCCGAGTACGCCACCAATCTCAACAGCACCGTCGCCGGCCTCGTCCAGGTCGCCAATGACCCCTGGGGCACCGGCAAGCAGATGCTGGACACCTTCATGAAGGACCCGGCGGAGGGGCTCGGCACGCTGGTGCCGGACGCGATCCTCACCGTCGCGACGGGTGGCGCCGGAGCCGGCGTGAAGGGCGTCAGGCTCACGGACGATTTGGCGGACGCCGCGAAGGCGCGCCGCGCCCGGGACCTCAGGGAGACCGTCCGCAGGGTCGACGGCAAGCGGTGTGGCCGTGAACCCGTCGACTTCGCGACCGGCCGCATGTTCCTGCCGCAGGAGGACGTACTGCTGCCGGGCAGCCTGCCGCTGCTGTTCCGCAGGGACTTCGAGTCCTCGTACCGGGCGGGGCGCTGGTTCGGCGAAAGCTGGTCGTCGACGATCGACCAGCGCCTGACCGTCGACCCGATCGGTGTCGTCTTCCACGGCGAGGACAACCTGCTGGTCCCGTATCCGCACCCCGCCCCCGGCACGCCGGTGCTTCCCGAGGCGGGGCCGCGCTGGCCGCTGGAGCGGCACACCGACGGCACCTACACGCTCACCGACCCGGACACGGGCGTCGTCCGGCACTTTCTCGCCCCGCCCGGCGCCGAGCCCGGAGACGACGGCTCCGCGCCGCTCGCCGAGATCGCCGACCCCCACGGGCGCACCATCATCGCCGAGTACGACGAGGAGGGCGCCCCGCTGGCCCTCACCCACTCGGGTGGCTACCGCCTCACGTTCACCACGGAGAACCGCCGGATCACCTCGCTGAGTCTCGGCGACACCGAGATCGTCGGATACGGATACAGCGAGGAGGGCCATCTCACCGAGGTCACCAAGTCCTCCGGCATCCCCACCCGGTTCGACTACGACACGGAAGGCCGCATCGCCGCCTGGACCGACACGAACGGCTCCAGCTACAGCTTCGTGTACGACGGCAGGGACAGGTGCGTGTCTCAGACCGGTGCCGAGGGGCATCTGGGCTCGGAGTTCCACTACAGCGACCCGCACCCCGACACCGGTCTGACCACCACCACGGTCACCGACTCCCTCGGCCACACCTGGCGCTACACGGTCAACAGCCACCTCCAGGTCGTCGCCGAGACCTGGCCCGGGGGCGCGACGATCCGGTACGCCTACGACCGCGACGACCGACTGCTGTCCCGTACCGACCCTCCGCCGCGAGCGGGGGGATCCGCAGGCGCGCGCACCGAGTTCCGCTGGGACGACGAGGGCCGTCTCGTCTCGACGACCCGCCCCGACGGCAGTGTGCAGACGGCGGTCTACGGCATGGGCGGCCGCCCGGTCGAGCTGGTCCAGCCGGGCGGGCTGCGCTGGAAGCAGGAGTTCGACGAACGCGGCAACCGGGTGGCGGTCACCAACCCCGCCGGGCGCACCACCCGCTACACCCATGACGCGCTCGGCCACGTCACCTCGGTCACCGACCCGCTCGGCGCCACGACCCTGCTGCGCCACAACGCGGCGGGCCTCCTCATGACGCAGACGGCCCCGGACGGCGGTACGACATCGTACGTGCGCGACGCCTTCGGCCGGGTCACCGAGCGCACCGGACCGAGCGGCGGCACCACCCGCTTCGAGTGGACCCCCGAGGGCCGGCTCGCGCGGTTCACGGGCCCGGACGGCGCCGTGGAGTCGTGGACGTACGACGGCGAGGGCAACTGCCTCAGCCACACCGACCCCGAGGGCCGCACCACGACCTTCGAGTACACCCACTTCGACCTGCTCACGGCCCGCACCGACCCGGACGGCACCCGCCACGAGTTCACGCACGACACGGAGCTGCGCCTCACCGAGGTCAGGAATCCGCTGGGCCTGCGGTGGGGTTACACCTACGACCCGGTCGGCAACCTCGTGGCCGAGACCGACTTCGACGGGCGCACAGTCGCCTACGACGTCGACCCGCTCGGCCGGGTGCTGGCCCGCCGTGACCCGCTCGGCTCGACCGTCCGTTACGAGCGGGACGTGCTCGGCCGGGTCGTCCGCAAGGACGCCGGCGGTGCCGTGACGACGTACGAGTACGACGCCGCGGATCGGCTGCTGCGGGCCGTCGGTCCCGACGCGGAGCTGTCGTACGCGTACGACCGCAGGGGCCACGTCAAGACGGAGCTGGTCGACGGGCGCGCCCTGTCGTTCCGGTACGACGAGGCAGGACGCCGCACCCGGCGCGTCACCCCCAGCGGCCATGTCACCACGTACCGGCACGACAGCGCGGGCCGTGCCGCCGCGCTGACCGTCGCGGGCCACGACATCGTGTTCACGCGTGATGCCGTGGGGCGCGAACTGACCCGCAGCGTCGGGGAGACGCTGACGCTGACGTCGGACTGGGACGCCGCGGGCAGACTCACCGCCCAGGAGGTGGCGCGCGGCGGTCACCGCCTGAACCTGCGGACGTACGCGTACCGCGAGGACGGTCATCTCGTCGCGGTCGACGACGCCCTGCGCGGCCCGCGCCGCTTCGGGCTGGACGCGACGGGCCGGGTCACCGCCGTCACGGCCGACCGGTGGAGCGAGTCCTACGCGTACGACAGCGGCGGCAACAACGTCTCCGCCGCCTGGCCGGACCGCCACGCCGGTGGCGACGCGCGCGGCGAGCGCTCCTACACCGGCACCCGGATCACGGAGGCCGGTGCCAACCGCTACGTGTACGACGACGCCGGCCGGCTGGTCCGCCGCTCGAAGACCCGGCTGTCGAGGAAGCGCGACGTGTGGACCTACGCGTACGACGCCGAGGACCGGCTCACGGAGGTGGGGACTCCGGACGGCACCGCGTGGCGCTACCGGTACGACCCGCTCGGCCGACGGATCGCCAAGGAGCGCATGGCGGCCGACGGCAGGACGGTGGCCGAGCGCACCCGCTTCGTCTGGGACGGTGCCGTGCTCGCGGAGCAGACCACGGAGATCCCCGGCGAGTTGCCCCACCACACCACGCTGAGCTGGGATTACGAGGGCCTGACCCCGGTCGCCCAGACCGAACGGCTCACCGACGCGGCCACCCGGCAGGAGATCGACGCGCGGTTCTTCGCGATCGCGACGGACCTCATCGGCACCCCCACCGAGTTGATCGACGAGGACGGGCGCATCGCCTGGCAGAGCCGCACCACGCTGTGGGGCATCACGACGTGGAACGCCGACGCGTCCGCGTACACACCGCTGCGCTTCCCCGGCCAGTACTTCGACCCGGAGACCGGCCTGCACTACAACCACCACCGCTACTACGACCCGCGGACGGCCCGGTACACCACGCCCGACCCGCTGGGTCTCGCGCCCGCGCCCAACCCGACGGCGTACGTGCACAACCCGCACCGGTTCAGCGATCCGCTGGGTCTCGCGCCGTACGAGGACAACGGAGGCCTCGGTGAACTCTTCGAGGTCAACAAACCCGACGCCGACGCGGACAAGCTGGCCGAGAAACTCGGCGGAGAACCCCGCAGGAGGTTCGCGAACGACCCGGACGGACGTGAGTTCGACGCGATCAGCGATGAGTACGTGGCCCAGGCGAAGCCCGCGGACTTCACCCTGAACAAGAAGTTCCGCAAACAGGCGCAAGCCACGTTCGAGGCGGCGATCCAGAGCGGCCGCACGCCGTACTTCCAGTTCGACGGACCGCCCGGACCAGGGGTGATCGATAAACTCGAGGAGTACGGACGCCGGTACGGCGTCGAGCCGGTGATCGATACGAATCCGCTGGAGTGAGGGCATGTACGAGTTCCATGGCTGGTTCGGTATCTCGGAGGACCCCTACGAGGACGACTCGCAGGCCCTGAAGGCGGGTGTCGAGGAGCTGCGTGAGCGGATCGGCGCCGTCCGGTGGTCCCCCAGCTGCAAGGTCGTGCTCGACGTCTTCAACGGGCTGGACGTCGTCACGGCCACCGGTCACACGAACCACGTCGGCTACGAGGCCGGGCAGTTGGACGAACTGGTGGCGTACATCGCGCGCCGCTTCCCCGGCTCGTGGGGGCTCCTCTACGACCGCTCCGACGACGGCGACCTCCCGAACGCCGACAACGCCTTCCGGGTGCGCGTCATGCGCAGGGGGATGGTCGAGGAGCGCCTGGATCCGTTCCTCTCGCCGTGCAATCCGGTGATCGAGGACTGACCGAAGGAGACCACGGTCCCGAAGTCGGCTCCGGGACACCGCAGACGGGCGGCCCCAGGGCTCCGCCCGGCCAGTCGGTGCCGCCGGGACCGGTGCGGCGGCACTGTGCTGCCGAGTGCTCGAAGGCCGCCGCGGCGGTCGGGCCGGGGGCGTGGAGCGTTGTCGGCGCCGCCCCGCCCACCGCCCGGATCGTCGTATTCGTACCGCGCATACCGCCCCCGCGGGTACCGCGCTTACCATGCGCCCAGTCGTACGTCAGTTCTGCATCGCCGTGTGCAGCCAGGTGCGGCCCGCCCCGACCGCCCCGTCTGATCCAGGAGCACGGTACTCGTGTCCATACCCCCGCCCCCCGGGCCGCAGCAGCCCCAGGACCCGTACGGGCCTCCCCAGCCGCAGGGTCCGGGCCCGTACCCGCAGCAGCCGTACGGCCCGCAGGCGCCCCAGGGACCCCAGGGGCCGTACGCCGGGGCGCCGTACGCGGTCTGGGGGCAGGGGTACATGCCCCTCAACCGGCCCGCGCCCGTCAACGGGATCGCGATCGCCGCCCTCGTCCTCGGCGTGCTGTGCTTCCTGCCGGCCGTCGGTCTGGTCCTCGGCGTCATCGCGCTGGTGCAGATCAGGAAGCGCGGGGAGCGCGGCACGGGCATGGCGATCGGCGGGGCCGTGCTGTCCTCTCTCGGACTCGCGCTGTGGGTGCTGATGCTGGCCACGGGGGGCGGGTCCTCGTTCTGGGAGGGCTTCAAGGAGGGCGTGAGCAGCAACTCCAGCCTCTCCCTGGTCCAGGGCGACTGCTTCGACGTGCCGGGCGACTCCATCGACGAGGACGTCTACGACGTCGACACGGTGGACTGCGCCGGTGCGCACGAGGGCGAGGTGTTCGGCACCGTCCGGCTGTCCGGCGGCAGTTACCCGGGCGACGACTACCTGGCGGACGAGGCCGAGGACAAGTGCTACACGCTCGAGACGCGGTACACGATGGACACCTGGACGCTGACCGACGAGATCGACGTCTACCACCTCACGCCCACCCGTGAGAGCTGGGAGTGGGGCGACCATCAGATCGTCTGCGTCTTCGCCCACACCGACGGGCAGTCCCGGCTGACGGGCTCGCTGCGCTCCGACGCCACGACGCTCACCGCGGACCAACTGGCCTTCCTGAAGGCGCTGAACGCCGTCGACGACGCGCTCTACGAGGAGCCGGAGGACTACGCCGAGGAGGACCTGGAGGCCAACAAGGCCTGGGCCGGCGATGTCGCGGAGGCGACCGCCGAGCAGGCCGGGGCGCTGGACGGGCACACCTGGCAGACCGGTGCCCGCCAGCCCGTCGCCGCCCTCGTGAAGGACATGGCCAAGGCGGGCAAGGCCTGGACGGCGGCGTCGACCGCCGCCGACGTGGACACCTTCTACGAGCACTACGACACCGCCTACGCGCACGTCGACGGCGCCGCGACGGTCACCGCCCGCAAGGCTCTGGGGCTGGCCACCACCCCGCCCACGTACGAGGACGACAGTGAGGGCGGGAGCACCGGTGGGAGCAGCCGGGGAAGTGACGACGGCCTTGACGTGTGATCGCGCCCATAGCGGGGAGAAACTCCCTGCGCAAAGCCCCTCCCCGGGATAAGTCATCACATCGAGTGATTCTCTGGCCTTTGCTTGCCGGGGACGACTGATGGTTGCCACCCTGTCGCTGTCTGTACAAGCTGATGGGAGCGGCCAGTGACATTCGGTGAGCAGCCTGCGTACCTGCGCGTCGCGGGCGATCTCCGCAAGCAGATCGTCGACGGCTCCCTGCCACCGCACGCCCGCCTGCCGTCCCAGGCCCGCATCCGCGAGGAGTACGGCGTCTCCGACACCGTCGCGCTGGAGGCGCGCAAGGTACTGATGGCCGAGGGCCTGGTCGAGGGCCGCTCCGGTTCGGGGACGTACGTGCGCGAGCAGCCCGTGCCACGCCGGATCGCCCGTTCCGGGTACCGCCCGGAGACCGGCGCGACCCCGTTCCGGCAGGAGCAGGCGGACGCGCGGGCGCGTGGCACCTGGGAGTCGGGCAGTGAGCAGGCCGAGGCCGGTCCGGGCGTCGCCGAGCGGTTGGCGATCAAGCCGGGCGACCGCGTGATGTGCACCAAGTACGTCTTCCGGGAGGCCGGTGAGACGATGATGCTCTCCACCTCCTGGGAGCCCCTCGCCGTCACCGGACGTACGCCCGTCATGCTGCCCGAGGAGGGGCCGCTCGGCGGCATGGGCGTGGTCGAACGCATGCGCGCCATCGACGTCATCGTGGACAACGTCACCGAGGAGGTCGGCGCCCGCCCCGGCCTCGCGGAGGAACTCCTCGCCCTGGGAGGCGTACCGGGCCATGTCGTCCTGGTCGTCCAGCGCACGTACTACGCCTCGGGCCGCCCGGTCGAGACGGCCGACGTGGTCATCCCCGCCGACCGCTACCGCGTCTCCTACCACCTGCCGGTGAGGTGACCGGGCCGTCCGCCCCGGTCCGGGAGCGGCGCATGGGGTGAGCCCGCGCACACCCGTGCGGTGGCGGCGCACACCCTCCCGGCAGTTGCCCCCGGAAACGGCCCGCCGCGAGGCTGTTCGCGAGCCGTCGGAATCCGGTCGTTTTCGCCCGTTCCCGCAGGTCGCCCGCAGGGTGCCCGGACGGCGCCCGGAGTGCGCCGACCGGAGGCATCGCGGTGCGGAGGCGGCGCGTTCGCTCCCGTGCGCCCCCTGCGGCTTGGCTGGTTGCGTACCTGTTGGTGAAAAGCCGTGTTCGCTCAGTAAAGGTTGGGCGTACGCTCGGGCATATGCGGATCGCGGTTTCCTCACAGGGCGGGACGCGCGTCGCGTCGCGGACGGCACCCGGCCGGGCCGGGGCGAGAAGGGGGCGTGGGGCGTGATGAACGACAGCACCGTCTCGCTGCCCTGGCTCGTCATACGCCAGGACGACAACGGCAACCGCTACCGCGTCGGCCGGTACGCGACCCGCGCCGAGGCCCAGAAGATCGCGGACAGCCTCGACAGCCGCGGACACAAGCAGCTCTACTGGGTCGAACACATCGGGTGACACGGCGGCGGCGGGCGGGAACCGACGCCCCGGACCGCTCCCGTAGGCTCCCGCGCATGACGGAACGGATCGTGGTGGTCGGAGCCGCCCTGCTCGACGGCGACCGCCTGCTCGCCGCACGCCGCAGCGCACCCCCCGAACTCGCCGGACGGTGGGAACTGCCCGGCGGCAAGGTCGAACCGGGGGAGCGGCCCGAGGAGGCCCTGGTCCGCGAACTGCGGGAGGAACTCGGCGTCGACGCGCGGGTCATGGAGCGCGTGCCGGGTGAGTGGCCGCTGCGACCGCCGTACGCGCTGCGGGTGTGGACCGCCCGTCTGGAGCCGGCCTCCGCCGCCCCCGCCCCCCTCCAGGACCACGACGACCTGCGCTGGCTCGCACCCGAGGAGATCTGGGACGTCGACTGGCTGGACCAGGACGTCCCGGCCGTACGGAAGGTGGCCGCGCGGCTGCGGACCGGGGCGGGAGAGCCGTCACGGGCGGCGGCCGACGACGACTGACCTCGCCCTCACGCCCCGGCAGCCGCGCTCCCCGCACGCCCTCGCCCGCGCTGCCACCGTGCGCCGTCTCGCGCGGTACTGCATGCCGAATATCGGGTATGTCCCCATTAACCCCACGAAACAGGGCGTGGGTGCGCTTCGCTGGCCTGGGAAGTGATCGGCGTGATCGACGGCGAGGGCGACTGCGTCGAGTGGACGTTCCCCGCGGAAGCCGGCGCGGTGCGCACCGCCCGCGCCGCGGTACGGGGGCAGTTGCGCCGCTGGGGCCTCGACAGCCTCGGCGACATCGCCGCCCTCCTGGTCAGTGAACTCGTGACGAACGCCCTGCGGCACGCCACCGGTCCCATCGGGGTCCGCCTGCTCCGGCCCGTCGGACTGCCCGAGGTGCTGCTCGTGGAGGTCTCCGACCCGGTGCCGGACCCGCCGCGCGAGCGCGCCGCCCGGCCCGAGGACGAGAGCGGGCGCGGACTGCAACTGGTCGCCTCCTCCTCGCGTCGCTGGGGCAGCAGACCCGGCGGCACGGGCAAGACGGTGTGGTTCGAACTGGCCGTCCCCGGCTGACGGCACGCGGGGGCGCGGCGTGCGGGAGGCCGGGAACGGCGTGCGGGACGAGGCCGGGGATCCGCGCCTCCCCGGCCCGCCCGGCGGTACGCGGGCGCGCGGTGTTCGGGAGACCGGGGACGGCGTTCGGGAAGCCGGGAACGGCGTGCGGGACGAGGCCGGGATCCCCGTCTCCCCGGCCCGCCCGGCGGCCACCCGGACACCAGTCCGGCGAAGCATGCTGCCAGGTGTGGTTCGACGACGTGTTGGCTGGTTAGAAGATTGGAAGTGTTGTCACGGAACGGTCCGAAAAAAGCCTGGACCGTGCTGTGATCGTGAACACCGTGTCGTGCGGCGCCGTAGTGCTGGATACTGCGGGCAGCCGCAACCGGTGACCGGTGCCGGGCGCGGTGAGCTGGAGGGGACGGTTCGCGTGAGCGAGATACCAGCGAAGGCCACGGAGTCCGAGGACCCGTCGGACGGCGCGAGGGCGGAGACCGCGGACGCGTGCGCGGGCGACGCCCGACACACCCTTGCCGACGGCGAGGTGCCGGCCGGCGACGCCCTGTGGCAGAGCAGTCCACCCGGCTCCATCTACGACTACATCAAGGTCGCCTCCTTCTCGATCGGCCCCGACGGACTCGTCGACCAGTGGAGTCTGCGCGCCGAGCAGATCTTCGGCATCGCCGCCGAACGGGCCGTCGGCATGGACCCCATCGACGCGTTCATCGACCCCGATCGGCGCGAGCGCGGCCAGCGCAAGATGGCCGAGATCCTCGACGGCCGAGAGTGGACCGGCGTCGTCCCCTTCCGGCTGCCCGCCCCCCCGGGCACGGGGGACGGGACGCGCGGCGAGCAGGGCCTCGCCGAGGTGTACGTCATGCCGACACGCACCCAGGAGGGCGAGAAGGCCGCCGTCTGCATCGTCGTCGACGTGCGTACCCTGCGCAGCATCGAGACCGACCTGGCCGCCTCGCAGGCGATATTCGGTCAATCCCCGTTCGGCTTCCTGCTGATCGACCCCGAGCTGCGGGTCCGCCGCGCCAACGAGCGGTTCGCGTCCATCTTCGGCGGCACCCCCGACGACCACCGCGGCAAGGGCGTCCCGGACTATCTGCCCAGGCCCGAGGCCGAGCGGGTCAGCGCCGTGCTGCGCCGGGTGCTGGAGACCGGCGACTCCATCACGGACATGCACGTCACGGGCTTCGTGCCGGGCTCCGAGGAACGCCGGCACTGGTCCGTCAACCTGTACCGCGTGCACAGCGGTTCGGGCCGGCCCATCGGCATCGCCTGGCTCGGCACCGACGTCACCGCCCGCCGTGCCGCCGCCCGTGAGGCCGCCGCCGCGCGGCGCAACCTCGCCCTGCTGAACGAGGCGGGCGCCCGCATAGGGAACTCCCTCGACCTGGAGACGACCGCGCGCGAACTCCTCGACGTCGTCGTGCCCGGGTTCTGCGACCTGGCCACCGTCGACCTCTACCAGGGGCTGCTGGCCGGCGACGAGACCCCGACCGGCCTCGCCGACGGCAGCGCCGAACTCCGCCGGGTCGCCTTCTCGTCCGCCGTGTCCGACGCGCCGTTCCCCGGCAGCGGTGCGGCCGTCGCCGTCGGCGCGGTCCACCACTTCCCGTTCAACTCCCCCTGCGCGGACGCCCTGCGCACCGCGCGCCCGGTGACCATCCCCGGCGAGGAGGGCGGCCTGGTGCAGTCCACCCTCGCCGTTCCGATGGTCGCGCACGACACGGTCGTGGGGCTGGTCCAGTTCTCGCGGACGAAGGGCAGCGAGCCGTTCGGGGACCGGGACCGGGACCTCGCGGTGGAGCTGGCGGCGCGGGCGGCCGTCTGTATCGACAACGCGCGGCTGTACCGGCGTGAGCACGAACGGGCGTTGATGCTCCAGCGGTCGCTGCTGCCGCCGGGCGACCCGGTCGCCTCCGGCCTGGACATCGCCTGCCGCTATCTGCCCGGCAGCGTCGCTTCCGGCCGCCCCAGCGAGGTCGGCGGCGACTGGTTCGACGTCATCGAACTGCCCGGACACCGTACGGCGTTGGTGGTCGGCGACGTGATGGGGCGCGGGCTGCGCGCGGCGGTCGCGATGGGTGAACTCCGCACCGCCGTACGGACCCTCGCCCTCCTCGACCTCGAACCGGCGGAAGTCCTCTCCGCGCTGGACGAGATCGCGCGCGGCCTCGGCACCCCCGGTGGCGTCCAGCAGGCCACCCGCGCCGCCCGCCGGCCCCGCGAGGCCGACCTGTCCGAGGTGTACCTCGCGACCTGCGTCTACGCCGTGTACGACTCGGTGACCCGCAGGTGCACCTTCGCCAACGCGGGCCACCTGCCGCCCGTGCTGGTCGAACCCGGCGAGCCCGCGCTGATGCTCGACGTGCCGCCGGGCATGCCGCTCGGCGTCGGCGGGGAGCCCTTCGAGGAGGTCGAGGTCGAACTCCCCGAGGGCGCGCTCCTCGCCCTCTACACGGACGGACTCGTCGAATCACGCGACCACCCCCTCGACGAGGGCCTCCAGGCCTTCGTGGGAGCCCTGACGGACCCCACGAGCCCCCTGGAGGACGTCTGCGACCACGTCCTCACCACCCTCGACACCCACCACGGCGAGGACGACATCGCGCTGCTGATGGCCCGCGTGCAGGGCCTGCCCGCCGACTCCGTCGGCGACTGGACACTGCCGCGCGAACCGCGCAGCGTCGGCCGGGCCCGCGAGTACGCCCGCGGGCAGCTGCTCGGCTGGGGCATGGAACCGCTCGTCGACACCACGGAACTCCTCGTCAGCGAACTCGTCACGAACGCGCTCCGCTACGGCGAGGGCGAGATCAGACTCCGGCTGCTGCTCGACCGCACCCTGGTGTGCGAGGTGTGGGACGCCGGCCTGGTCCAGCCGCGCCGCCGCCGCGCCCGCGACACCGACGAGGGCGGCCGGGGCCTCCAGCTCGTCGGCCTGCTCTCCGCTGCCTGGGGGTCCCGCCGCACCCCCCGCGGCAAGACGGTCTGGTTCGAACTCCCCCTCCCCGACGGCGGGACAGGCCTCGCGGACCCGGCGGAGGCGCTGCTGAGCCTCTTCTGACGGGCCGCTCTACGCGGGTGGCTCCTCGGGGCCGTTCGGTCCGCGCGCGAACCCCGCCGGACCGGGCTTCTCCGGGTCGACGGCCCGGACGGGGGTCGCCCGGCCCCGCTCGTCGGGGACGCCCGGTTCCGGGTGCGGCGGTGAGGGGGTGACGCGGCCGCCCGGTGTCGTCCGGGTGCGGGTCCGGCGGACGCGGCGGAGGTAGCCGTACCCCGCGAGGGCCCCGGCCGCGCCGACCGTGAGGAGCGGCAGGACCAGGTCGGCGGCCGACGCCCCGTCCTCCGCGGTGGCGGGGGCCGGCGCCGGGGCGGAGGCGGCGGGACGGGTGATCGCAACCGAAGCGTCCGTCGCGGTCGTCATCCCCGGCAACACCAGCCACACGATTCCCGTGGCTCCGCCCAGTACGGCGTGCACCACCCGCACGAACCTGTGCGGACCGGTCCGCCGAGACCGGCCCCGGAGCTTGGACGACGTCACATTCGGGAGCGTAGGGCCGGCCATGCGACCACGCGACCGGGATACGCCCGAGACGGGGCGCGTGGGGCGGCCGAGCAGAGGGGGAACAGTGAAGGACCACTCCAGCGGTACCAACGCGGAGGCGAGGCCCGACACGGGCGCGGGGTCCGACGAGGGCGTGGCGCCCGATGCCGATGCGAGGCGTGTCTCCGAGGCAAGGCCTGAGAACGGACCCGGAGCTGGGGCCGAGGCGAGCCCCGACGCGGGGGCGCACCCCGAGGTGGAGGCGGACGTGGGGGCTGGGACGAGGTCTGAGGCAGGAGTGAGGCTTGCCGCGGGCGGGGCGCCCGGCACCCGTGCGGCAGCCTCCGAGGGAGGCGCGGCGGCCACCGGACCGCGCGCGGCAGCCACCGACACGGGCCCGGCGCGCACCGACACGGGCACGGACGCCCACGCCCACGCCCACCCCGGCGCGGACACCCAAGCCGATGCGGCCATCGACGTGCCGGCCGCGCAGGCCGACCAGGGCGCGGCGGCCGACGAGGATGCGGCGGCCGACGAGGGCGCGGCGGCCGACGAGGATGCGGCGGCCGTACGGCGTCGTCGGCGCGTCCGCCGGAGGATACGGATCGCCCTGGCCGTCCCCCTCCTCCTCCTGCTCCCGCTCCTCGTCGCCCTCACCGCCCTGCGCGTCAACTACATGGGCGACCCGGCGGACGGCACCCACACCCGTGGCAAGGACGCCCTCTGGCTCGGTCACGCCTGGGTGGACGGCCGCAAGAAGGACGCCGACATCGCCGCCCTGGCCGACCGTCTGAAGGACACCGGCATCCGCGACCTGTACGTCCACTCCGGGCCCCTGGAGCACGACGGCACGCTTCCGGAGTCGTCGTATCCCCGAGCCCGCTGGTTCATCGCCGCCGTCCACCGGGAGATGCCGGGGATCCGCGTCCAGGCCTGGCTCGGTGACGTGCTCGCCAGCGAGTCCCCCCAGGGCATGCGGCTGGAGCGCGCGCAGACGCGTGCGGCGGTCGTACGGTCCACGCGCGAGATCCTCGCCACCGGCTTCGACGGCGTCCATTTCGACCTGGAGCCCCTGCACTCCGGTGACCGGGACTACCTGACCCTCCTGGACGCCCTGCACCGGGTCACCGCCGCACAGGACGCGCCCCTGTCCGTCGCCGCCCACCAGATCGACCCGGTGCCCGGCTTCCACTCCTTCTGGGGCACGACCACCGGTCACCCGAAGTGGTGGTCGCAGAAGTTCTTCGGCGAGGTGGCCCGCCGCGTCGACCAGATCGCCGTCATGTCGTACGACACGATCCAGCCGTTGGAGAGCACCTACGGCGGCTATGTCGCCCAGCAGACCTCTCTCGCCCTGGAGGTCACCCCGCCCACCACCGACCTCCTGATGGGCCTGCCCTTCTACCACGAGAACCGTTTCGGCCACTGGAATCACGCCGAGACCGTCCCCGCCGGAGTCCGGGGCGTCCGCCTCGGCCTGTCCCGCACGGACGCCGACCGCGCGAACTTCGGTGTCGCCCTGTACGTCGACTTCGCGGCGGAGGAGTCGGACTGGACGGCGTACCGCGAGGGCTGGGTGGGCTGACGCCCGATCCCTCGCCCCGTCGAGCGGGGCCGCCACCCCGTCACCTGGGACGCCATCGGGCCGTCGCCCGGACGTCATGCGAGCTTCGCCTCCGGGGGCGCCCGCGTTGGTTGTGCACGGGTTGTGGGCGCCCTAGTGTCCACATCCCCTATCCCGGTAAGGGCACTCTCTGATGCGATCGCTCCTCACCAGCAAGGCCGTCCGCCGAGCCCTGCGCCCGGTGGCCGAACTCGTCGACCAGCGCGTCGAGCGCCAGGTCCGCCGCACCCTGGGGACCGGCGGGCGGGCCGCCACCGACGCCTCCCTCGACGCGGTGCGGCAGGAACTCCAGGCGATCCGCGACCGCCGACACCCCCTGGAACTCTTCTTCGACGGCACCGGGCGCGGCATGGCGCGCATGCCGTCGGCGACCCACCTGGACCAGCTGATCGACGAACTCGCCGCCGTGACCGGCAACCGGGACGACGCGGAGCGGGGTGTCGCCCAGGCGTTCCGGCTCCTCGTCGCCCTGGAGGCACTGGGCGTGGGCCGGATCGCCGGCGGCACGATGAACATCGTCGGCAAGCTGTCCGCCGTACCGCTGCTCGACCCGCCGAACGACGACATGCTGGAGATCGGCACGCTGTACGGGATGTTCGGCGCGGCCCTCATCCGCATGATGGAACGCGCCGGCCGCGACCCCCGGCTGACCATCGTCGATCCGCTCGCCGGGACGCAGTTGCAGCCCGGCACCACGATGTCGGACGACGCCTCCGGCACCCCGGTCCGTGAGGCCGCCGTGCGCACCAACCTCTCGCTGGCGGGCGCGGCCGGCGCCGCGACCCGGATCCAGCAGGGCTTCTCCGAGGACCCCGGGGTGCGGGCCCTGGTCTCCGACCGTTCCTACGGCGTGATCGTCGTCGACGGCGACCACTCGGCCGCCGGTGTCGCGGCGGACCTGGAGTGGGCCGAGAGGATCGTCGCGCCCGGCGGCATCGTCGTGCTGGACGACTTCGGGCACCCCAAGTGGCCGGGCATCAGGGAGGCGTTCGACAAACACATGGCCACCGACACCCGGTTCACCTTCCTCGGGCACGTGGCGCACTCGGGATATCTGCGAGCTTCGTCCTGACCGCGCCCGCGGCGGCCCTCACGCCGACGAGGGCCGCCGCCTGATCTTGTTCCCGAGCCAGACGAGCGGGTCGTACTTGCGGTCCACGGCCCGCTCCTTCAGGGGGATCAGCGCGTTGTCCGTGATCTTGATGCCCTCGGGGCAGACCTCCGTGCAGCACTTGGTGATGTTGCAGTAGCCGAGGCCGTGTTCGTCCTGAGCGGCGCGCTTGCGGTCCAGGCCGCTCTCCTCGGCCGCGTCCAGCGGATGCATGTCCAGCTCCGCGACCCGCATGAGGAACCGGGGGCCGGCGAACGCCGCCTTGTTCTCCTCGTGGTCGCGGACCACATGGCAGGTGTCCTGGCACAGGAAGCACTCGATGCACTTGCGGAACTCCTGCGGCCGGTCCACGTCCTCCTGGAACATGCGGTACTCGCCGGGGGCCACGCCCTCGGGCGGCACGAAGGCCGGGACCTCCCTGGCCTTGCGGTAGTTGAAGCCGACGTCCGTCACCAGGTCGCGGATCACCGGGAAGGCCCGCAGGGGGGTCACGGTGATCGTCTCGTCCCGGTCGAACACCGACATACGGGTCATGCACAGCAGCCGCGGGCGGCCGTTGATCTCCGCCGAACACGAACCGCACTTGCCCGCCTTGCAGTTCCAGCGGACGGCCAGGTCGGGCGCCTGGGTGGCCTGGAGGCGGTGGACGATGTCGAGGACGACCTCGCCGTCGTTGACCTCGACGGCGAAGTCCTTCAGGCCGCCGCCCCGCTCGTCACCCCGCCACACCTTGAAACGGGCCTCGTAGGTGCTCAACTGGACAGCTCCTCCTCGGCGAGGTACTTGACCAGCTCCTCCTTCTCGAAGAGGGCCAGCAGGTCGGGACGGACGGGTTCGGTGGTCTCGCGGGTGAGGGTGATCCGGTCGCGTGCCGGGTCGGCGGCCGACGGCTCCCCGGCCGGTTCGGTCAGCGAGCAGAGCAGGTTGACGTTGCGCCAGGCGCGGTCCATCGACGGATGGTCCTCGCGGGTGTGGCCACCGCGCGACTCCGTGCGCGCCAGCGCGGCCCGGGCCACGCACTCGCTGACCAGCAGCATGTTCCGCAGGTCCAGGGCGAGGTGCCAGCCGGGGTTGAACTGGCGGTGCCCCTCCACGCCGGCCCGCTCGGCCCGTACGCGCAACCGCGCCAGCTTCTCCAGGGCCTGGTCCATCTCGCCCTCCCGGCGGATGATGCCGACCAGGTCGTTCATGGTCTGCTGGAGTTCCTGGTGGAGGGTGTACGGGTTCTCGGGCGGGCTTCCGGCGGGCTTCCCGGGCTCCCCGGCCTCCGCGGAGAACGGGCGCAGGGCCTCGGCGGCGGCCGTGCCGACCTGGGCGTCGTCGATCTCGGGCCGGGCGGTGGCCGCCGCGTACTCGGCGGCGTGCCAGCCCGCCCGGCGGCCGAACACCAGCAGGTCGGAGAGGGAGTTGCCGCCCAGCCGGTTGGAGCCGTGCATGCCGCCGGCCACCTCACCGGCGGCGTACAGGCCCGGTACCCCCCGGGCGGCGGCCGTGTCGGAGTCGACGGCGATGCCGCCCATCACGTAGTGGCAGGTGGGACCCACCTCCATCGCCTCCGCGGTGATGTCCACGTCGGCCAGCTCCTTGAACTGGTGGTACATGGACGGCAGCCGGCGTTTGATCACTTCCGCCGGCATCCGCGTGGACACGTCGAGGAAGACGCCGCCGTGCGGGGAGCCGCGGCCCGCCTTCACCTCGGAGTTGATGGCGCGGGCCACCTCGTCGCGGGGGAGCAGTTCGGGGGGCCGCCGGTTGTTGTCCGCGTCCTCGTACCAGCGGTCGCCCTCCTCCTCGGACTCGGCGTACTTGTCCTTGAAGACGTCCGGGACGTAGTCGAACATGAACCGCTCGCCCTCGGAGTTCCTGAGCACCCCGCCGTCGCCGCGCACCGACTCGGTGACCAGGATGCCCTTCACCGACGGCGGCCAGACCATGCCCGTCGGGTGGAACTGCACGAACTCCATGTTGAGCAGCGGCGCCCCGGCGAGCAGGGCGAGCGCGTGGCCGTCGCCGGTGTACTCCCACGAGTTCGACGTCACCTTGAAGGACTTGCCGATCCCGCCGGTGGCGATCACCACGGCGGGCGCCTCCAGGACGAAGAAGCGGCCGGACTCGCGGGCGTAGCCGAAGACCCCGCCGACCCGGCCGGCGGGGTCCTGGAGGACGCGGGTGACGGTGCACTCCTGGTACACCTTCAGCCGGGACTCGTAGTCGCCGCTCTCCTGGAAGTCCTCCTGCTGCAACGACACGATCTTCTGCTGGAGGGTGCGGATCAGCTCCAGGCCGGTGCGGTCGCCGACGTGCGCCAGGCGCGGGTACTCGTGGCCGCCGAAGTTGCGCTGCGAGATCCGGCCGTCCTTCGTCCGGTCGAACAGGGCGCCCCAGGTCTCCAGCTCCCACACCCGGTCCGGGGCCTCCTTGGCGTGCAGCTCGGCCATCCGCCACTGGTTGAGGAACTTGCCGCCGCGCATGGTGTCGCGGAAGTGGACCTGCCAGTTGTCGCCCGCGTTGACGTTGCCCATGGCGGCCGCGATGCCGCCCTCGGCCATCACGGTGTGCGCCTTGCCGAACAGCGACTTGCAGATCACGGCCGTACGGGCGCCGCGCTCGCGTGCCTCGATCGCGGCCCGCAGACCGGCTCCACCGGCCCCGACCACGACGACGTCCCACTCCTGCCGGTCGACCACGGACATCGGATAAGGCCTCACTCGTCTAGAAGAAGCGTGGATCGTCGAAGGCGCCGGACGCGACCAGGTACACGTAGAAGTCGGCGAGTGCGACGCTCACCAGCGACGCCCAGGCGAGCTGCATGTGCCGGGCGTTGAGCCTTCCGGCCCACTGCCACATCCGGTAGCGGACGGGATGCTTGGAGAAGTGTCTGAGCTTGCCGCCGACGATGTGCCGGCAGGAGTGGCAGGAGACCGTGTACGCCCAGATCAGCACGATGTTGACCAGGAAGACCAGGGTGCCGAGCCCCATGTGGCCCCACGCGTAGTGCTCGTCGCGGAAGGCGAGCACGGTGTCGTAGGTCAGGATCCCGGCGACCGCGATCGCGGCGTAGAAGAAGTACCGGTGGATGTTCTGGAGGATCAGCGGGAAGCGGGTCTCACCCGTGTACTTCTTGTGCGGCTCCGCCACCGCGCAGGCCGGCGGGGACGCCCAGAAGCCCCGGTAGTAGGCCTTGCGGTAGTAGTAGCAGGTCAGGCGGAAGCCCAGGGGGAAGATCAGGATGATGATCGCGGGGGAGACGCCCCACCAGCCGCCGAAGATCTCCCAGTTCGGTCCGGCCCGCATCGGCTCGCACCGCTCCGCCAGGCAGGGGGAGTAGAACGGCGAGACGTACGGCGCCGCGTAGTAGTCGGTGTCGGCGAAGGCCCGCCAGGTCGAGTACACGACGAAGGCGAGCAGGCCGGCGGCGGTGAGCGCCGGGGACAGCCACCAGCGGTCGGTCCGCAGGTGCGGGGCGTCGATGGCGGCGCGCGTACCGCTTCGCACGCCGCCGGGGGGACGGGGTTCCGTACCAGTGGTCAAGGTGTGACTCCGGTCGGGTCAGGGGGCGCGGCGGTCGCGGGCACCGAGTCCCTCGTCGTCCGTGTCGATCCACAGCGAGTCGTCGTACGGCGTGTCGGACATGGTGACGAGATCGGGGCGCCCGGGCGCGACCTGGGTGGCCACCGCCGCGCGCAGGAGTCCGATGCTCTCCCGCAGGTGCTCGGCGTCGGTGCGGACGCGGCGCATGTCCAGCCCGCCACCGCCCATCTGCTGCTCCAGGCGCCCGACCGACCGGGTCAGGTCGTCGAGGCAGCGCTGGACCGAACTCAGTTCGTCGTGCACGGACATGACGTACCTCGCTTCCGTCGGCCTGGCGGCCGTGGGTGGCAACGGTCATGCGCCTGCGAGTGTTGCGCGTCACACCCTCCGGTGGGAAGGGATGTGCACCGATTGGCCGAGGCGTACGGGTGCACTCCCTGGTGCGTTGCGCCGCACGGGTGGGCTTCCCGGCTGTGGTCGCCGTGTCGCCGTCCGCTGCCGAACCCTTTCCTCTTCAGTGGCCGAATAGATGTGATCAGCTCCATATACCGCCAAAAGTGATCATAACGCCCGCGGCTCCCGGAGGTAAGCAGAGATGTCCCACGACCGCCTCGGACCCCGCGCGGTCATGCGCTCGGTCACCCTCCTCACCGCGGGAGCACTCGCGGTGCCCCTGCTGTCCGGCTGCTCCTCCGAGGACCGGGCCGGCCGGCCGCTGGCCGCCCAGGACATCGCCCCCGCCGCCCGGGCCCAGATCGCCGACGGCGGGACCCTGCGCTGGGCCGTGGACGCCGTGCCGGCCACCTTCAACACCTTCCAGGCCGACGCCGACGCCACCACCACCCGGGTCGCGCAGGCCGTCCTGCCCTCGATGTACCGGCTCGACGCGACGGGGCGGCCCCGGCGCCACCCCGACTTCCTGGAGTCCGCCGAGGTCGTCGACACCGAGCCCAAGCAGGTCGTCCTGTACCGGCTCGACCAGCAGGCGGTGTGGAGCGACGGCCGCGAGATCGGCGCCGCCGACTTCGCCGCCCAGTGGCGCGCCCTGTCCGGCAGGGACAGCGCCTACTGGACCGCCCGCAACGCCGGCTACGACCGCATCGAGAAGATCGAGCGGGGCGCCAACGACCTGGAGGTCCGGGTCACCTTCGCCCGCCGCTACGCCGACTGGCGGTCGCTGTTCTCCCCGCTGTACCCCAAGGACGTCATGGGCACGCCCGACGCCTTCAACGACGGGGCGCGACGCAAGCTCAAGGTCACCGCCGGGCCGTTCAGCGTCAAGCAGGTCGACCGCGAGAACGACCGGATCCGGCTCACCCGCAACCCGCGCTGGTGGGGCCGGCCCGCCAAGCTGACCGAGATCGTGCTGACCGCCGTACCCCGCGACGAACGGGCCGACCGGCTCGCCGACGGCGACCTCGACCTCGCCGAGATCGACCCCGCCGCCGCCCATGGCATCGACAGCGCCGCGGGCGCCGCCGGACCGCTCTCCGGACCCGGCGCCGGCCGCACCGCGGCGAAGGCGCTGCGCTCATGGGCCGTCGTCGACGACTCCACGACCGACGCGGAGGACGCGGCCGACGAGGAGACCCACGCCCGCGGGGAACTCCGCGAGGCCGTCGCCGCCTGGGAGCGGCAACGCAAGGAACTGCGCGGCTACGAGGTGCGCAAGTCGCTGGAGCCGGCCTACACGCAGCTGGCCCTCAACGGCGCCGACGGTCCCCTCGCCGACGAGCGGGTGCGCCGGGCGGTGGCCAGGGCGCTCGACCGCGAGGAGCTGGCGAAGGTGGTGCTCAAGCCGCTCGGCCTGCCCTCCGAGCCGGTCGGCAGCCACCTGGCGCTCTCCGGCCAGGAGGCGTACGCCGACAACAGCGGCGCACTCGGCGGCCAGGACACCGAGGAGGCGCAGGCCCTGCTCGCGGACGCCGGCTGGGTGGTGGGCGGCCCGGTGGACAAGCCCGAGAAGGGCGAGAAGGCCGCCGGGGCCGAGGGCGAGGATTCCGAGGGGAAGGAGTCCGAAGGCGGGAAGTCCGAGGAGGGCGGGAAGTCCGACGGCGACGACAAGTCCGAGGGCGGCGACGACGGCACGTACATCGTCGGCCAGGACGGCAAGGCGCCCACGGAGCACGGCCGCGACCACGAGGACCACGGCAGGCAGCTCGCCCAGGACGGCAGGCAGTACCTGAACCGGCAGGGCGCGCCCGGCGCCTACGCCCCCAAGGGCACCGCCGCCCCGGCGGGTGCCGCGCGCGAGGCGCTGGCGAAGGACGGCAAGGCGCTCACGCTCCGGTTCGTGCTGCCGACCGGCCCCGGCTCGGAGTCCCTGCGCCTGGTGGCCGGGCGGATCACGCGGATGCTGGAGAAGGTGGGCATCCGCACGGAGACCACCAAGGTGTCCGACGAGAGCTACTTCAAGGACCACATCGCGTCCGGCGAGTTCGACCTGGCCCTCTACTCCTGGCCCGCCTCCGCCTTCCCGGCCACCGACGCCCGGCCGATCTACGCCAAGCCGGTCCCGGGCGCCGACGGCTCGCTGAGCGTCGAGCAGAACTACACCCGGGTCGGCACCGACCAGGTCGACCAGTTGTTCGACCAGGCGCTCTCGACGCTGGACGAGAAGGAGGGCCGCTCGCTGCTCCGCAAGGCCGACGCCCGTATCTGGGCCGCTGCCGGATCGATTCCTCTCTACCAGCGTCCCCAGCTCACGGCGGTACGGAAGAACGTGGTCAACGCCGGGGCCTTCGGTTTCCAGACCCCCGTCTACGAGGACATGGGCTTCCTGGAGAAGGGCGCGAAGGCCTCCGCGAGCCCCGCGCGGAAGTGACCGAACGGTGATCACCGGGTGACCGATCGGCCCTGCGGAGGCCGTCCCCCGCCGGGCCACGTACGATGGGGTGAGGCCGTGGCGTGTCAAGCCCGGCAGGGCCCGCGTAACACGGACGTACGCAGCAGGGCCGCCCTCACACTCCGGGAGATCGCCGCTTTATGGCCACGCGCCACGATATTCGCAACGTAGCCATCGTCGCCCACGTCGACCACGGCAAGACGACCCTGGTCGATGCCATGC
This sequence comes from Streptomyces sp. NPDC006259, assembly GCF_042870975.1. Taxonomy (NCBI): domain Bacteria; kingdom Bacillati; phylum Actinomycetota; class Actinomycetes; order Kitasatosporales; family Streptomycetaceae; genus Streptomyces; species Streptomyces sp. NPDC006259. The sequence goes on from NZ_JBIAHY010000004.1 coordinate 575,577, forward strand.
TCAAGCAGGCCGGCGCCTTCGCCGCGCACGCCGCCGAGTCGCTCGACGACCGCATGATGGACTCGAACGACCTGGAGCGTGAGAAGGGCATCACGATCCTCGCCAAGAACACGGCGGTGAAGTACCACCCCAAGGACGGGGGGGACGTCATCACCATCAACATCATCGACACCCCCGGTCACGCCGACTTCGGCGGCGAGGTGGAGCGCGGCCTGTCGATGGTCGACGCCGTCGTGCTGCTGGTGGACGCCTCCGAGGGTCCCCTGCCGCAGACCCGCTTCGTGCTGCGCAAGGCCCTCCAGGCCCGCCTGCCCGTCATCCTGTGCATCAACAAGACGGACCGGCCGGACTCGCGCATCGACGAGGTCGTGAACGAGGCCTACGACCTCTTCCTCGACCTCGACGCCGACGAGGAGCAGATCGAGTTCCCCATCGTCTACGCGTGTGCGCGTGACGGTGTCGCCTCCCTGACCAAGCCGGAGGACGGCACGGTCCCGCAGGACAGCGACAGCCTGGAGCCGTTCTTCTCCACGATCCTGTCGCACGTCCCGGCCCCGCAGTTCGACGAGGCGGCCCCGCTCCAGGCGCACGTCACCAACCTGGACGCCGACAACTTCCTCGGCCGTATCGCGCTGCTCCGCGTCGAACAGGGCGAGCTGCGCAAGGGGCAGACCGTCACGTGGATCAAGCGCGACGGCACCATGTCCAACGTGCGCATCACCGAGCTGCTGATGACCGAGGCGCTCACCCGCAAGCCCGCCGAGAAGGCCGGCCCGGGTGACATCTGCGCCGTCGCCGGCATCCCGGAGATCATGATCGGTGAGACCCTCGCCGACCCCGAGAACCCGATCGCGCTGCCGCTCATCACGGTGGACGAGCCGGCCATCTCGATGACCATCGGCACCAACACCTCGCCGCTGGTCGGCCGGGGCGGTACCGGCAAGGGCGCCGAGAACAAGGCCGCGGTCAAGGACCGCAAGGTGACCGCCCGTCAGGTCAAGGACCGTCTCGACCGCGAGCTGGTCGGTAACGTCTCGCTCCGCGTCCTGGACACCGAGCGTCCCGACGCCTGGGAGGTGCAGGGCCGCGGTGAGCTGGCGCTGGCCATCCTGGTCGAGCAGATGCGCCGTGAGGGCTTCGAGCTGACCATCGGCAAGCCCCAGGTCGTCACCAAGCTCGTCGACGGCAAGGTCTACGAGCCCGTCGAGCGCATGACGATCGACGTCCCCGAGGAGCACATGGGCGCCGTCACGCAGCTCATGGGCGTCCGCAAGGGCCGGATGGACAACATGTCCAACCACGGCTCGGGCTGGGTCCGCATGGAGTTCGTGGTCCCCTCCCGCGGTCTCATCGGCTTCCGTACCGAGTTCCTGACGGGCACGCGCGGTACGGGTATCGCCCACTCCATCCACGAGGGCCACGAGCCGTGGTTCGGCACCCTGACGACCCGTAACAACGGCTCGCTGGTCGCCGACCGCGCCGGTGCCGTCACCGCGTTCGCGATGACGAACCTCCAGGAGCGCGGCGTGCTGTTCACCGACCCCGGCACCGAGGTGTACGAGGGCATGATCGTCGGCGAGAACTCGCGCGCCGACGACATGGACGTGAACATCACGAAGGAGAAGAAGCTCACGAACATGCGGTCGTCGTCGGCCGACTCGTTCGAGGCGATCGTCCCGCCGCGCAAGCTGTCGCTGGAGCAGTCGCTGGAGTTCTGCCGCGACGACGAGTGCGTCGAGGTGACCCCGGAGGCGGTTCGCATCCGCAAGGTCGTCCTCGACCAGCGGGAGCGGGCCCGTTCCGCGAGCCGCGCCAAGCACGGCTGACGCTCCGCACGCCGGCTCCCGGCCCTCCCCGAGGGAGGGCCGGGGCTTCGGCGTGCCCGCGTGGGCTCCGCCCGCATGGGTCCCGCCCGTGTGGGTCCCGCCCGTGTGGGTCCCGCCCGTGTGGCCGCCGCCGCGTGGCCGGCTCCGGGGTGGGTGTGGCGGCGGACTCGAGGGGTGCCTGGAGGTGTGCTCCGGTGCGTCGGGGGCAGCCTGTGAGCCTGCTGTTCGCGTCACGGGAGTGGCCGTCCGTTTATCGGTTATCCGGCCAACGCGTTTCGGACGTGTAAACAAAATTTGATACGCATATGTCCGAAATGTCGATTTATTGTCTCACCTGTCAAGCGCGCGCAGGTGTCAATCTTTGCAATTTTTCCTCAAAATATGGGCGGTAGGGAGATCCCTATGTCATTCGCCCTTGACGCGCGTTGAACACTTTGGCGAAAGTTCCCCCAAACCACAGAACCTGCCGGTATCTGTGCTGCGCTCAACTCTCCAACCCCCCGGGGGAAGTACACACATGACCAGTCCAGCCAAGGCTGAAGGCTCCGGGCCCACGATTGCCTTGGACCCCCAGCTCGAGTCGACACCTGAGCCCGTCAAGGGTGAGGCGAAGCTGGAGGGTCGTTCTCCCGGCCAGTTGATGTGGCAGCGCTTCAAGCGCGACCGTACCGGGGTCGTCTGCGCCTGGGTAGTGATTTTGTACATCGTGGTGGCCCTCGCCGCCCCGCTGCTGACCAAGATCAGCGGTACCGATCCGTACACGCTGTACGGCCAGGACCCCACCTACTCGGACACGCCGGTGCTGGACGACTTCGGACTGCCCCTGGGCTGGTTCGGAGGCATCTCCGGGGACCACTGGTTCGGCGTGGAGCCGCAGTTCGGCCGGGACGTCTTCGCGATGCTGGTGTACGGCATGCGGACGTCGCTGCTGATGGCGTTCGGCGTGACCGTCCTGCTGATGACGACCGGTGTCGTCATCGGACTCATCGGTGGCTACTTCGGTGGTCGGACGGACTACTGGATCGGCCGTGTCACCGACTTCTTCCTGTCGTTCCCGCAGCAGCTGTTCTTCATCGCCTTCATGCCCGTGGTGACCTCGTTCTTCGTGGACCCGCGGGAGGAGACACCCACCTACTTCCGGGCGCTCGCGATGCTGATCGTGCTGTGGCTGCTGGGCTGGATGGGCATGTCCCGACTGGTCCGCTCCACCGTGCTGTCCCTGCGGGAGCGCGAGTTCGTCGAGGCCGCCAAGGTCTCCGGCGCCTCGCCGTGGCGTATCGTCCGCAAGGAGATCCTGCCCAACGTGGTGACACCGATCCTGGTGCAGTTCACGTACCAACTGCCCAGCACCATCCTCACCATCGCCTTCCTCTCCTTCGCGGGAGTCGGCTTCGTCGAGCCGACCCCGGACTGGGGGCGTCTGTTCGCCGCCGGCTCCGACTACGCGCAGCAGGACCCCGCGTTCATCTTCTTCCCGGGTATGGCGCTGGTGATCTTCGTCCTGGCCTTCAATCTCCTCGGAGACTCGGTGCGGGACGCCTTCGACCCCAAGTCCGGGCGGTAGATCGTCCATTGGTGGGGGGTGACTGCCGCCCCCGCGTCGGCCTACCAGCCGCGTCAGGCAGTACTCATGGATAACAACCGACAGGTAGGTGCATTCGCCAACATGAAGTCGTTCACCTCACGCAGAACGCGTGCCATCGTGGTCGCCATAGCGGCCGGCTCCCTGGCACTCACCGGCTGCTCCGAGAACAAGGGCGGCAAGTCCGGCGCGGACTCCGAGAAGGACCAGAAGGAGGCCGCGACGCAGTCGAAGTCGGTCTCCTACATCGACGCGGCCGGCTCCACCGGTCCCGCCAAGGAGGTGCCCGGCGCCAAGGCCGGCGGCACCATCCAGGTCTACCAGGAGGCGGGTCTCTCCCACCTGGACCCGGGTCAGATCTACGTGTCCGACGCCGGTCAGGTCGCCAACCTGCTGTTCCGCCGCCTGACCCAGTTCCAGGAGGACGACAAGGGCAACGTCTCGGTCGCCGGCGACCTCGCCACCGACTCGGGCAAGTCCACCGACGGCGGCAAGACCTGGACCTTCACCCTGAAGGACGGCATCAAGGACGCCAACGGCAACGCCATCACGTCCGCCGACATCCGTCACACGGTCGAGCGCCAGTTCGCGAAGTTCATCTTCGACGGCCCGCCCTACCTGCAGACCTGGCTCGCCGGCCAGAAGTACGCCGACGACTACCGCAAGCTCCTGCCCGGCGGCGGCTACGACGGCAAGCACCTGCCGGCCTCGGTCCTGGACACCCCGGACGCGAAGACGGTCGTCTTCCACTTCGACCAGGCGCGCCCCGACCTGCCGCAGACGCTGGCCATGGCCGGTTACGCCGTCGTGCCCGCGAAGACGGACACGAAGGAGAAGTACGACAAGGCCCCCGTCGCCACGGGCCCGTACAAGATCGCGTCGTACAAGGTCGGCAAGGCCCTGGTGCTCACCAAGAACACCAACTGGGACCCGAAGACCGACTCCGTGCGCCACCAGTACCCGGACGGCTTCAACTTCCAGTTCGGCGTCACCGAGTCGACCCAGACCAAGCGTCTGATCGCCGACCAGGGTGGCGACAAGAACGCCATCCAGCTCACCGGTGCCGTCGAGGCGACGCAGATCCAGGACGTCATCGGCAACCCGGCGGTCAACGCGCGCACGGTGAAGGGCTACCAGCCCTACGTCATGCAGCTGACCTTCAACCTCGACCGCGTGAAGAACAAGAAGGTCCGCGAGGCCGTCACCTACGCCGTCAACTCCAAGTCGCTCATCGCCGGTGAGGGTGGCGCGTACGGCGGCGACGTGGCCCCGAACTACTTCGCCCCGACCCTGCCGGGCTACGAGAAGACGTACGACCCGTACGGCCGTCTCAAGACGCCGCAGGGCAACATCGCCAAGGCCAAGGAGCTGCTGGCGGACGTCCCGGCCGCGGAGAAGAAGGTCGTCTTCGCCTACTCCAACAGCGAGGCCGGCCAGAAGCGCAAGGTCGCGATCGAGGACGCCCTGAGCAAGGTCGGCCTGGACGTCGTCGCCAAGGAAGTCGACTCCGCGAGCTACTACGAGCAGATCGGCAAGCTCAGCAACCCGTACGACATGTACATCACGGGTTGGGGCCAGGACTGGCCGTCGCCCGGCACCGTCATCACGCCGGTCTACGACCCGTCGCAGGTCACCGACGGTTCGCCGAACTACTCGCACGTCAAGGACCCGAAGGTCAAGGAGCTCATCCAGAAGGCCCTGACCCAGGACCCGACCGAGGCCGCCAAGACCTGGAAGGAAGCCCAGCACTACCTGCTGGAGAACGTCCTCCCGGCGGCGCCGCTGTGGTACACGAAGCAGTTCCAGCTCTCCGGTTCGAACATCGGTGGAGCCCGGTACGGCTCGGTGTCCAGCCTCCTCGACATCAACCGTCTGTTCCTGAAGTCGTAACTCTCTACGGCTGATCGCGGGGGTGCGCACCAGGCGGAGCGCACCCCCGCACCTCCGTGAAACCTCCCACCGTCTCCGCAGAGAGCAGCCCTCCCGCCATGTTTCAGTTCATCCTCCGGCGCACAGTCGGTGCCCTCGTCACCCTGTTCCTCATCGGCGCCGCCACGTTCTTCCTGTTCGTCGCCGCACCCTCCGACTATGCCTCCCTGGCCTGTGGCAAGGACTGCTCTCCCCAGAGACTTGAGGACATCCGGACGGCTCTCGGCCTCAACCTGCCGTTGCACACGCAGTTCTGGGACTTCATGACCGGCATCGTGACCGGCCGTGACTTCCCGGCCGGCCGTTGCGACGCGCCCTGCCTCGGTATGTCGTTCTACTCCGGCGACCCGGTCTGGTCGACGATCCTGGACCGTTTCCCGACCACCATGACCCTCACGGCCGGCGGCGCCGTCATCTTCCTGGTCGTCGGTGTCGGGGCGGGCATGCTCGCCGCCTACCGGCGCGGCTCGATGGTCGACAAGATCGCCACCGGTGCGTCGATGGTGCTGAGCTCCTTCCAGATCTACTTCCTCGGCCCCATCGTCCTGATCATCTTCGTGTACAGCACGGGCCTGATGGAGAACCCCCAGTACCGGCCGATCACCGAGGACCCGGTCGGCTGGTTCACGGGCATGCTGCTGCCCACCCTGGTGATGGCCACCATCTTCACCGCCCAGTACACGCGTATGGCCCGCTCCTCGATGATCGAGCAGCTCGCGGAGGAGCACGTCCGTACCGCCCGGGCCAAGGGCATGAGCAAGAAATACGTCTTCTTCCGGTACGCCTGGCGCGGCTCGCTCATCCCGATCGTGACCGTCCTCGGCATGGACATCAGTGGCATGCTCGGCGGTGCCGTCGTCACGGAGCTGACCTTCTCGCTCCAGGGCATCGGCCGCCTCGCGGTCGACGGCGCGACCACCAAGGACCTGCCGCTGACCATGGGCGTCATGCTGTTCGGTGCCTTCTTCATCCTGATCTTCAACATCCTCACCGACATCGCGTACGCCTACATCGACCCGCGCGTCCGGCTCTCCTAGGAAGAACGAACCATCGTGACCACACTGACCAAGACCGAGGACGCCCCGGCCCCGACCGGCCCGGAGAGCTTCCTGTCGGTGCGTGATCTGAAGGTGCGGTTCTCCACCGAGGACGGCATCGTCAAGGCGGTCGACGGCCTCTCCTTCGACGTCGAGCGCGGCAAGACCCTGGGCATCGTCGGCGAATCCGGCTCCGGCAAGTCCGTCACCAACCTGACGGTGCTGGGCCTGCACAATCCGGCCAACACGACCGTCGAGGGCGAGATCCTCCTCGACGGCAAGGAACTCGTCACCGCCGGCGAGCGCGAGCTGGAGCGGCTCCGCGGCAACAAGATGGCGATGATCTTCCAGGACCCGCTGACCGCCCTGTCGCCGTTCTACACGGTGGGCCGACAGCTGTCCGAGCCCTTCATGAAGCACCGGGGCGCCTCCAAGAAGGAGGCGAAGGACCGGGCGGTCCAGATGCTGGAGAAGGTCGGCATCCCGCAGCCCAAGGTCCGCTTCGACGACTACCCGCACCAGTTCTCCGGCGGTATGCGCCAGCGCGCGATGATCGCCATGGCGCTGATGTGCGACCCCGAGCTGCTGATCGCCGACGAGCCGACCACCGCGCTGGACGTCACCGTGCAGGCCCAGATCCTGGACCTGCTCAAGGACCTCCAGCAGGAGTTCGGCTCCGCGATCGTCTTCATCACGCACGACCTCGGCGTCATCTCCAACATGGCCGACGACCTGCTGGTGATGTACGCGGGCCGGGCCGTGGAGCGCGGCTCCGTCAAGGAGGTGCTGCGCACGCCGAAGCACCCCTACACCTGGGGCCTGCTCAGCTCGATGCCGCGCCTGGACGGGGACATCCACCAGGCGCTCGACCCGATCCCGGGCAGCCCGCCGTCGCTGCTCAACCCGCCCTCCGGCTGCCCGTTCCACCCGCGCTGCGCCTTCAAGGACCAGGTTCCGGGCGACCTGTGCTCGCAGGAACGGCCGCCGCTGGGCTCGGGGCGCGCCTCGGCCTGTCATCTGACGGCCGAGCAGAAGCAGACCATCTTCATCGACAAGATCCAGCCCCGGCTGCGCTAGGGAGCACCGAGACATGAGCGACAACCTCACCCTCCCCACACAGCAGGGATCGACCGACACCCCGTCCCCCGAGCCGCTGCTGAAGATCGAGGGCCTGACCAAGCACTTCCCGATCTACGGCGGCTTCCCGATCAAACGGAAGGTCGGCGCGGTCCAGGCCGTCGACGGTGTCGACCTGACGGTCGGCGTCGGCGAGAGCGTCGGCCTGGTCGGCGAGTCCGGCTGTGGCAAGTCGACCGCGGGCCGGCTGATCACCCGCCTGCTCGAACCCACCGCGGGGAAGATCACCTACTCGGGGCAGGACATCACCCACGCCTCGCGCCGCCAACTGGCGCCGGTGCGCTCCGAGATCCAGATGATCTTCCAGGACCCGTATTCCTCGCTGAACCCGCGGCAGACCGTCGGCACGATCATCAAGTCGCCGATGGAGGTCAACGGGATCGAGCCGGCGGGCGGCCGGGAGACCAAGGTCCGCGAGCTGCTCGAACTGGTCGGCCTCAACCCGGAGCACTACAACCGCTTCCCGCACGAGTTCTCCGGCGGCCAGCGCCAGCGCATCGGCGTGGCCCGCGCGCTGGCCCTGGAGCCGAAGCTGATCGTGGCGGACGAGCCGGTCTCCGCGCTGGACGTGTCGATCCAGGCGCAGGTCGTCAACCTGCTCCAGAAGGTGCAGCGGGAACTCGGCATCGCGTTCCTGTTCATCGCCCACGACCTGGCCGTGGTCCGGCACTTCTCGCAGCGCGTCGCGGTGATGTACCTGGGCAAGATCGTCGAGGTCGGCGACCGTGAGTCGATCTACAACGGCCCCCGGCACCCGTACACCCACGCCCTCCTCTCCGCCGTCCCCGAGGTCGAGATCGCGGAGGAGGGTCCCGCCCGCGAGCGGATCCGCCTCTCCGGTGACGTGCCCTCGCCGATCCACCCGCCGTCCGGCTGCCGCTTCCGCACCCGCTGCTGGAAGGCCCAGGACAAGTGCGCGACGGAGGAGCCGCCGCTGGTCCAGCTCTCCGGCAACCGGCGCGGCCACCTGACGGCCTGCCACTTCCCGGAGGACCCGACCACGGAGCCGCGCGACGAGGACGTCGTCCTCGACCCGGCGCTCAAGGCGCTGGAGAGCGACGCGGAGGGCGGCCCCGCCGCCAAGAAGTGAGGGACACCCGGCCGGGGGGACGACCAGGAGGTCGGCACCCGGCCGGGGGTACGACCAGGAGGTCGGCGTGCGGCGGAGGCTCATGACGTCGGCGTCCGGCCGGGTGCACGGCCACGACCTCGACGGCCGGCGCGGGATCACGGCAGCCGGCGTCCGGCCTCCGCACGCCCGTGCCCCCTCCCCGGCCGACCGCAGAGGGAATCGACGGCCGGCCGCGTGAGCGGAGGCCGGGGTCCGGCCGGCGGTGTGTGAGCCTTCCGGTCGGCCGCGCGACTCACGCGGCGCCAACGCCCGCTGCCGTGCCGCAGACGCAACGCCCGGCCGCACGACGACGGCCTCAACTCCGGGCGCTTGACCACAGGCTCAGCGCCCGGCGGGCCGGCCGGCCGTACGACGACGGCCTCGACGCCCGGGTCCGCCGTATGACGGCAAGGTCTGTCTCCGGCCGGCGGCGTGTCAGCCTTCCGGTCCGCGGCGCGACCACGGCTTCGACGCCCGGTCCGCCGCGGGACCACGTCTCTGTCCGCGCAGGGCCGTGAGGCGGGTTCGCTCGGCCTGTGGTGGCGGGGCTGCGTCGCCGGACGTCACGAGCCGGTGGCACGGGTGAGCGGGTAGCCCACTCCCGGACGAAGTCGACGTATTCGGGAGGGCCGAGCACCTCGAACTCCGCCCCCACGTTGCCCAGTGCCTGAGTCGTCCGGTCCAGGGTGTGAGAGGTCATCCGTACCCGGCACCTCTGCTCGACCTCCTCGACCGTCGCCCACGGAGCCGATCAGAGCTGGTCGGGGCTGACCCGCCTGCGGGGACCCTCGACGGGCGGCGGTCGGCGGCGGTCACAACCGCGCGTCTTCCGTGACGAGCGGGGCACGTGGTGGCTCCGCCGTCCGCAGTGGTCCTGGTGGCTCCGCCGCCATCGCGCCCCGCCGCCCGCAGTGGACCTGATCGCTCCCCCTCCATCGCGCCCCGCCGCCCGCAGCGGACCCGGTCCGGGAAGCCGTCGAACGCCTCGCCCCATCGGCCGCACGGAGCCCGATCGGGGAAGCCGTCCAACACCGTGTCCCGCCGCCCGCCGCCCGCCGCCCGCCGCCCACAGCTGTCACCCGGCTGCCCAGCGGCCGCATGCCGGGGCGCGGCGTGGGGCTGGACGGTACGGATCTCGGGGGCGAGAGGGGTCTGCGAGCGGCGGGGCCGGCACGGCTCCCGGACCCGCCCTCCTGCCCCTTGTGGGCCGGGCTCCCCTTGACCATGCCCCTGGTCGGCCTCACCGGCCGCAACCGGGCAGGTTCCCGCCGCCCGCCGCCCGCCGCCCGCCGCCCGCCGCCCGCCGCCCGCCGCCCGCCGCCCGCCGCCCGCCGCCCGCCGCCCGCCGCCCGCCGCCCGGCCCCCCGGTCCCCGGCCCCCGGACCGTCGACACCCGGACGGGTGGCGCGCATGTGCGTCATGCACCTTTTGCGTTGATATTGACTGATAAAGGATCAGTACGTCGATACGGACGTCGACACCGACGGCACAGCGCTCAGGTGAAGCGCGGTCAAGAGGAGGCATCCATGCGTGGAGCCACGCACGCCAAGTGGGCCGCAGGCGCGGCGGCCGTAGCCCTCGCGGCGACGGCCTGCGGGGGCGGGGGCGACAGCGGGGGCGACAGCGGCGCGGTGCTCAGCTCCTCGTGGGGGGACCCGCAGAACCCGCTGGAGCCGGCCAACACCAACGAGGTGCAGGGCGGCAAGGTCCTCGACATGATCTTCCGGAGCCTGAAGAAGTACAACCCGGAGACCGGCGCGGCCGAGGACATGCTCGCCGAGAAGATCGAGACCTCGGACTCGCAGAACTTCACCGTCACGATCAAGGACGGCTGGACCTTCAGCAACGGCGAGAAGGTCACCGCCAAGTCCTTCGTCGACGCCTGGAACTACGGCGCCGGCCTGAAGAACAACCAGAAGAACGCGTACTTCTTCGGCTACATCGAGGGCTACGACAAGACGCACCCCGAGGACGGCGGCAAGCAGACCGCCGACACCCTCTCCGGGCTGAAGGTCGTCGACGACAGGACCTTCACGGTCAAGCTCAACCAGAAGTTCTCGACCTTCCCCGACACCCTCGGCTACCCCGCCTACGCCCCGCTGCCGCAGGCCTTCTTCACCGACCACGCCGGCTGGCTGTCCAAGCCCGTCGGCAACGGCCCCTACGCCATCGACTCCTACACCAAGGGCTCCCAGATGAGCCTGCGCAAGTGGGAGGACTACCCGGGCGACGACGCGGCGGAGAACGGCGGCGTGGACCTCAAGGTCTACACCGACAACAACACCGCCTACACCGACCTGCTGGCCGGCAACCTCGACCTGGTCGACGACGTGCCCGCGGCCCAGCTCAAGAACGTCAAGAACGACCTGGGGGACCGCTACCTCAACACCCCCGCCGGCATCCTCCAGACGCTCGCCTTCCCGTTCTACGACAAGAACTGGAACAAGAGCGGCTCGGACAAGGTCCGTACCGGCCTGTCCCGGGCCATCGACCGCGAGCAGATCACCGAGACGATCTTCCAGAAGACCCGCACCCCCGCCACCGACTGGACCTCCCCGGTGCTCGGCGAGGACGGCGGCTTCAAGGAAGGCCTCTGCGGGGACGCCTGCGACTACGACCCGGCGGCGGCCAAGAAGCTCATCCAGGAGGGCGGCGGCATCCCCGGCGGCCAGGTAAAGATCACGTACAACGCGGACACCGGTTCCCACAAGCAGTGGGTCGACGCCGTCTGCAACTCCATCAACAACGCCCTGGACAACGACAAGGCCTGCGTCGGCAACCCGGTCGGCACCTTCGCGGACTTCCGCAGCCAGATCGGCGACCAGAAGATGAGCGGCCCCTTCCGGGCGGGGTGGCAGATGGACTACCCGCTCATCCAGAACTTCCTCCAGCCGCTCTACTACACCAACGCCTCCTCCAACGACGGCAAGTGGTCCGACAAGAAGTTCGACGACCTCGTCGACAAGGCCAACGCCGAGACCGACACCGGAAAGGCCGTCGAGACGTTCCAGCAGGCCGAGGAGGTCGTGCGGGACAACATGGCGGCCATCCCGCTCTGGTACCAGAACGGCAGCGCCGGCTACTCGGAACGCCTCTCCAACGTCAAGCTCAACCCGTTCTCCGTCCCGGTCTACAACGAGATCAAGGCCGGCTGACCCGCATGGGGCGGTACGTGATCCGGCGTCTCCTCCAGATGGTCCCGGTGTTCGTCGGAGCCACGCTGCTGATCTTCCTGATGGTCAACGTGATGGGCGACCCCATCGCGGGCCTCTGCGGCGACCGGCAGTGCGACCCCGCTACCGCCGCCCAGCTGAAGAAGGAGTTCGGCCTCGACAAGCCGGTCTGGCAGCAGTACCTGACCTACATGGGGAACGTCTTCACCGGTGACTTCGGGACGGCGTTCAACGGCCAGCCGGTCACCGAGCTGATGTCCTCGGCGTTCCCCGTCACCATCCGGCTGACGATCGTCGCGATCGTCTTCGAGATCGTCGTCGGCATCACCCTGGGCGTGGTCACCGGCCTGCGCCGCGGCCGTCCCGTCGACACCGGCGTCCTGCTCGTCACCCTCGTGGTGATCTCCGTCCCCACCTTCGTCACCGGCCTGCTGCTCCAACTGCTGCTCGGCGTCGAATGGGGCTGGATCAAACCGTCGGTGTCCTCGGATGCCGCGTTCGGCGAGCTGATCGTGCCGGGCCTGGTGCTGGCGAGCGTGTCACTGGCCTACGTCACCCGCCTGACCCGCACGTCCATCGCGGAGAACAAGCGGTCCGACTACGTCCGTACGGCGATCGCCAAGGGCCTGCCCAGGCGCCGTGTCGTCACCCGCCACCTGCTGCGCAACTCGCTCATCCCGGTCGTCACCTTCATCGGCACCGACATCGGGGCCCTGATGGGCGGCGCGATCGTCACCGAGCGCATCTTCAACATCCACGGCGTCGGCTTCCAGCTCTACCAGGGCATCCTCCGCCAGAACACCCAGACCGTCGTCGGCTTCGTGACCGTCCTCGTCCTGGTCTTCCTGGTGGCCAACCTGCTCGTCGACCTCCTGTACGCCGTACTCGACCCGAGGATCCGCTATGCCTGAACCGATGCCGCCGGAGTCGTACCCCTCCGGCGGGGGCCGTGCCCCGGAGGACGGCGCCATCGCCGCGACGGGCATGGGCGGCGCGATGGACCTCGCCACCTCCGAGGGCGAGACCCTGGAGCGGGCCCCGGCCGGCCCGGACGGCACCGGCCCCACGGAACCGGACGCCTCGGCCCCCGGCGAACGGGCCCGCTCCCTGTGGTCCGACGCCTGGCGCGACCTGCGCCGCAACCCCGTCTTCATCATCTCCGCCCTGGTCATCCTCTTCCTGGTGTTCATCTCCCTGTGGCCCTCGGTGATCGCCTCCGGCTCCCCCCTCAAGTGCGACCTCGCCAAGGCCCAGGAGGGCTCCCAGCAGGGCGCCCCGTTCGGCTACGACGGCCAGGGCTGCAACGTGTACACCCGCACCGTCTACGGCGCCCGTACGTCCGTCACCGTCGGCGTCCTGGCCACGCTGGGCGTCGCCCTGTTCGGCAGCGTCCTCGGCGGGCTCGCCGGCTTCTTCGGCGGGGTGGGGGACTCGTTCCTGTCCCGGATCACCGACATCTTCTTCGCGATCCCCGTCGTCCTCGGCGGCCTGGTCCTGCTCTCCGTGGTGACCAGCAACACCGTCTGGCCCGTCATCGGCTTCATGGTGCTGCTCGGCTGGCCGCAGATCTCCCGCATCGCCCGCGGCTCGGTCATCACCGCCAAGCAGAACGACTACGTCCAGGCCGCGCGGGCGCTCGGCGCCTCCAACTCCCGCATGCTGCTGCGGCACATCGCCCCCAACGCCGTCGCCCCGGTGATCGTCGTGGCGACCATCGCGCTCGGCACGTACATCGCGCTGGAGGCCACCCTGTCCTACCTCGGCGTCGGCCTGAAGCCGCCGACCGTCTCCTGGGGCATCGACATCTCCGCCGCCTCGCCGTACATCCGCAACGCCCCGCACGCGCTCCTGTGGCCCTCCGGTGCCCTGGCGCTCACCGTGCTGGCGTTCATCATGCTCGGCGACGCGGTGCGCGACGCCCTCGACCCGAAGCTGAGGTGACGCCGCATGCTGCTCGAAGTACGCGACCTGCACGTGGAGTTCCGTACCCGCGACGGGATCGCCAAGGCCGTCAACGGCGTCACCTACGGCGTCGACGCCGGGGAGACCCTCGCCGTGCTCGGCGAGTCGGGCTCCGGCAAGTCCGTCACCGCCCAGGCCGTCATGGGCATCCTGGACACCCCGCCCGGCCGGATCACCGGCGGCCAGATCCTCTTCCGGGGCCGGGACCTGCTGACGCTCAAGGAGCAGGAGCGCCGCAAGGTCCGGGGCGCCGAGATGGCGATGATCTTCCAGGACGCGCTGTCCTCGCTGAACCCCGTGCTCTCCGTGGGCGACCAGCTCGGCGAGATGTTCGTCGTGCACCGCGGCATGTCCAGGAAGGACGCCCGTGCCAAGGCCGTGGAGCTGATGGACCGGGTCCGCATCCCCGCCGCGAAGGAGCGGGTCCGCCAGTACCCGCACCAGTTCTCCGGCGGCATGCGCCAGCGCATCATGATCGCGATGGCAATGGCCCTCGAACCGGCGCTCATCATCGCCGACGAGCCGACCACCGCCCTCGACGTCACCGTCCAGGCCCAGGTCATGGACCTGCTCGCGGAGTTGCAGCGCGAGCTGCACATGGGGCTCATCCTGATCACCCACGACCTCGGCGTGGTCGCCGACGTCGCCGACCGCATCGCCGTGATGTACGCGGGCCGGATCGTGGAGTCGGCACCCGTCCACGACATCTACAAGGCGCCCGCCCACCCCTACACCCGCGGTCTGCTCGACTCCATCCCGCGCCTGGACCAGAAGGGCCGGGAGCTGTACGCCATCAGGGGCCTGCCGCCCAACCTCATGCACATCCCGCCGGGTTGCGCCTTCCACCCGCGCTGCCCCATGGTCCAGGACGTGTGCCGCACCGACGAACCGCCGCTGTACGAGGTGGACGAGGAGCGGGGCAGCGCCTGCCACTTCTGGAGGGAGTGCCTGCATGCCTAGTACCTCGGCCGCCGCGCCCGTCCCGGCCACCTCACCGGCCGAGCCGATCCTGGAGGTGACCGGACTCGTCAAGCACTACCCGCTCACCCGGGGCGTCCTCTTCCGCAAACAGGTCGGCGCGGTCAAGGCGGTCGACGGCGTCGACTTCACCCTCGGCCGCGGCGAGACCCTGGGCATCGTGGGGGAGTCGGGCTGCGGCAAGTCCACGGTCGCCAAGATGCTGGTCAACCTGGAGAAGCCGACGGCCGGGCAGATCCGCTACAAGGGCGAGGACGTCACCAGGCTCTCCGGGCGGGCCCTCAGGGCCGTGCGCCGCAACATCCAGATGGTCTTCCAGGACCCGTACACCTCCCTCAACCCCCGCATGACCGTGGGCGACATCATCGGGGAGCCGTACGAGATCCATCCCGAGGTGGCGCCCAAGGGGGACCGGCGCAGGAAGGTCCAGGACCTGCTGGACGTGGTCGGCCTCAACCCCGAGTACATCAACCGCTACCCGCACCAGTTCTCCGGCGGCCAGCGCCAGCGCATCGGCATCGCGCGGGGGCTCGCCCTGCGTCCCGAGGTGATCGTCGCCGACGAGCCGGTGTCCGCGCTGGACGTGTCCGTGCAGGCGCAGGTCATCAACCTGATGGCTGGCCTCCAGAGCGAGTTCGACCTGTCGTACATCTTCATCGCGCACGACCTGTCGATCGTCCGGCACATCTCCGACCGGGTCGCGGTGATGTACCTCGGCCGGATCGTGGAGACCGGCCGGGACGCCGAGATCTACGACCACCCCACCCACCCGTACACCCAGGCGCTGCTCTCCGCGGTGCCCGTGCCGGACCCGGAGGCGCGCGAGCACCGGGAGCGGATCATCCTCTCCGGCGACGTGCCGTCCCCGACGAACATCCCCTCCGGCTGCCGCTTCCGCACCCGCTGCTGGAAGGCGCGGGAGCGGTGCGCCCTGGAGGTGCCGGCCCTCGCCGTCCCGGCCGAGTTCCGCCACACGCAGGGCCCCGCGGCCCACGACTCCGCCTGCCACTTCGCGGAGGAGAAGCAGGTGGTCCCGCCCGAGGAACTCCGGGAGGATCAGGGGAACGAGCGGTCATAGGCAGACATTCGAGCCGCAATCGCGTTAACACGCAGGCAACTTGACCGACGCGATTCCGATATACGGACGCGTCAGGCTGAACAGCGTACGGCCGTGCGGGTGCCGTGAACGGGCCGGGAGCGCCATGTCTCCCGGCCCGTTGCCGTGCCTAGGCGGGCCCCAGGGAGCGCCGGAGGAAGTCCAGCTGGAGGCGGAGCAGGTTCTCGGCGACCGTCTCCTGCGGGGTCATGTGCGTCACCCCGGCCAGCGGCAGGACCTCGTGCGGGCGGCCGGCGGCGAGCAGGGCCGAGGACAGCCGCAGGGAGTGGGCGACCACCACGTTGTCGTCCGCGAGGCCGTGGATGATCATCATCGGACGGGCCGGTTCGGCGGGGTCGACCAGGCCCGCGTCGTCCACCAGTGAGTTCCGCCGGTAGACCTCCGGCTGCTGTCCCGGGTGTCCGAGGTAGCGCTCCTGGTAGTGCGTGTCGTACAGGCGCAGGTCGGTGACCGGCGCGCCGACCACCGCCGCGTGGAACACGTCCGGGCGGCGCAGCACCGCGAGGGCCGCCAGGTAGCCGCCGAAGGACCAGCCGCGGATGGCGACCCGGCCCAGATCGAGCGGGAAGTCCGCCGC
The DNA here is from genome assembly GCF_042870975.1 of Streptomyces sp. NPDC006259. Classification (NCBI taxonomy): domain Bacteria; kingdom Bacillati; phylum Actinomycetota; class Actinomycetes; order Kitasatosporales; family Streptomycetaceae; genus Streptomyces; species Streptomyces sp. NPDC006259. The sequence goes on from NZ_JBIAHY010000004.1 coordinate 592,006, forward strand.
GAGCGCCTGGAGCGCGTCGACCTGGTCCTGGAGCACGACGGCCGCCAGATCGTCCTTGATCGCCTTCTCCCAGGCCGGTGAGCGCCCCGGTGTGCCCCGCCCGTCGGCGACGACCACCGCGAAGCCCTGGTCGGCGAACCACTGCGAGGTCAGGTGGGCGTTGTGCGCGGCGAGCACCCGAGGGCCGTGCGGGCCCCCGTAGGGGTCCAGCAGGACCGGGAGCGAGGTGTCACCGGAGTAGTCCGTAGGCATAAGCACGGCGCACGGGATCCGCCGTGCGCCCCCCTGGGTGAGTTTCACGCGGGGGGTGAGGCCGGGATTCTCCGCATACGACCGGACCGTGACTGTCGTGTCCCGGCCTCCGGCCGCGGGGACCCCCGTCTCCCTCCGGGCACCGTGCCGCAGGACCCGCACCCGGCTGCCGGGCCGGTCCAGCGTCGACGAGACCAGGACGGTCACGCCCCCGGCCCGTACCGCCGAGTGCACGCCGGGCTCGTCGGACAGGCGCTCCACACCGAGTTCGTTGACGCGGTAGACATGCACCTCGCCGATCTCGGGGCTCTCGGCCGACTCCCCGGCCGAGGCCGAGACCAGCACGTCGTCGGCCGTCACGTCCAGTACCGCCCGCACCTGCAACTGGGCTCCGGTCAGCGGGCGTTCGCCGACCGCGAGGACCCGGGCGCCGCCCTCGTCGGCGATCCGCACCAGCTGTCCCGAAGGGCTCCAGCAGGGCACTCCAGGGAAAAGATCAAGCCAAATCGGATCCTCGTCGGCATGCACCATCCGCGTCGCCCCGGAGGCCGTGTCGACCGCCAGGAACAGCTGACTGCGCTGGTCGCGCGCCTGGACGAGCAGCAGCGGAGCACCCGCCGCTGACCAGTGCACTCGCGCCAGATACGGATACCGCGCCCGGTCCCAGACGACCTCCGTGCGCCCCCCGTCGAGGTCGAACACGAACAGCCGTACGTCCGCGTTGGCCGTCCCGGCAGCCGGATAGGGGACGTGTCGTGGCTCACGTTCCGGCTGTGCCGGGTCGGAGATCCACCACCGCTCCACCGGCGTGTCGTCCACCCTCGCCACCAGCAGCCGGTCGGACTCCGGAGCCCACCAGAACCCCCGCGAACGGCCCATCTCCTCCGCGGCGATGAACTCGGCCAATCCGTAGGAAACCGACTCCGATTCCGGCTCGGCGAGCGCCGCATCACCCTCACCCTCGGCGCCCACCACGCGCAGGGCGCCCCGCGCGACGTACGCCACGAGCCGCCCGTCGGGGGAGGGGCGGGGATCGATCACCGGCCCGGGAACGCGGATCCCGCGTGCCGTACCGGCCCGCAGCTCCGCCGTGAAAAGCCGCCCTGACAACGTGAAAGACGCCAGCTCGACGGCCGCGTCGGTGGCGTACCCGACGATCCCGGCGCCGCCTTCCCGGCTGCGCTCGCGGCGCGCCCGCTCCTCGGGCGAGAGGTCCTCCGAGGCGCCGCCCAGGAGGGCGCGCGGGTCCGCGGCCACGCGCTCCCGGCCGTCCGCCGGGTCGAGCACCCACAGCGCGTTGCTGCGGTCGTCACCCGCGGAGGAGCGCAGGAACACGACACGGGAGCCGTCGGGCGCCACGGTGAACGAACGCGGCGCGCCGAGCGTGAACCGCTGGGTGCGGGCGTGCCGGCGAGGGAATGAGTCGGACTCGGTCGTCATGCCCCGACCATATTGGCCATGCGCCCCCTTGTGCGGCTGTGCGCCGAGAGATGCGCACGCACCCACAGTTATGATCACTAGCGCTGTGTGGGTATGAACCTGCTGGCTGATGTATGGATTTACAGGTTCTCTAGCTCTGTCATTCCCCCACGTACCCGGGTTCTTGGAGGTGAGCCGCCGTGGCACTCTCGATTTCGGCGGTGGTGCTGCTGGCGATCATCGTCTTCTTGCTGGTCAAGAAGTCAGGACTGAAGGGCGGTCACGCGGTTGTCTGCATCCTGCTCGGCTTCTACCTCGCCTCCTCGACGATCGCGCCGACCATCAGCGACCTGACGACGAGCGTGGCGAGCATGATCGGCAGCATCAAGTTCTGACGGGGTGCCCGCCCGAGGTCTGCCTCCGCGTCTGCCCGTGCGGCGCGGATGCATGCCTGCCTCGTAGGGTTGCCCCATGACGGAACTGCCAGCCCGGCGTCTGCTGCTGGTGCACGCGCACCCCGACGACGAGTCGATCAACAACGGCGCGACCATGGCCAGGTACGCGGCCGAGGGCGTTCAGGTGGCCCTGGTCACCTGCACCCTCGGTGAGCGTGGCGAGGTCATCCCGCCGCAGCTGCGGCACCTCACCGGTGCCGCCCTGGGCGGGTGTCGCCTGCGCGAACTCACCGCGGCCATGGGCGAACTGGGCGTCCAGGACTTTCGGTTGCTCGGCGGGGCCGGACGCTACGCCGACTCCGGGATGATGGGCCTGCCCGACAATGACGACCCCGCCTGCTTCTGGCAGGCCGACGTCGACGCCGCCGCCGGATACCTCGTCGAGGTGATCCTCGACCTGCGCCCCCAGGTCCTCGTCACCTACGACGGCCACGGCGGCTACGGCCACCCCGACCACATCCAGGCCCACCGCGTCGCCATGCGGGCCGTGGAGCTGGCCGCGGAGGCCGGCTGGAGCGTCCCCAAGGTCTACTGGAACCGCGTCCCGCGTTCCGTCGCCGAGGCCGCCTTCACCCGGCTCCGGGAGGAGCTGCCCGGCCTGCCCTTCTCCAAGAGCGCCGAGATCGACGACGTACCCGGCGTCGTCGACGACGAGAGCGTCACCACCGAGATCGACGGCGGCGCCCACGCCGCAGCCAAGGCCGCCGCGATGCGCGCGCACGCCACCCAGATCGAGGTCGCCCCCGACGAGAGACACTTCGCGCTCTCCAACGAGCTGGCCCAGCCCCTCTTCACCACCGAGTACTACGAACTCGTGCGCGGACAGCGGCCCCAGGAGCGGGAGACCGACCTGTTCGCCGGTATCGGGTCCGCCGCCGACGAGGGGGCCCTCTGATGCCGGACCAGGGTTCCCTGCTCGCCCAGCCCCTCCAGCGGCCTTCCGCCGGACGGATCGCCGCCCACCTCGGGCTGCTGCTGCTCGGCGCGCTCACCGCGCTCGCCGGGGCGCTGCTCCAGGCCGGCTGGTTCCCCGGCGGGCTGCTGCTCGCGCTCGCGGGCGCCGCGGGGCTGTTCCTCGGCGGGGTGCGGGCCGTCGGCAGCCGGGCCGGGGCCGTCGCGCCCGCCGCCGGCTGGATGATCGCCGTCGTCCTGCTCCTCACGAGCCGCCCCGAGGGCGACTTCCTGTTCGGCGCGGGGTACGGCTCCTACCTGTTCCTGTTCGGCGGCATGACACTTGCTGTGATCTGCGCCACCATCGGCTGGGGGCGGCAACCGGGCGGCGACGGCGTCCGACTTGCCAAGTGACGTACCGCTTCGCCGTGGCGCGGGCGTGCGAGTCCCGTGACGGTTTCGGCGGCGGTCATGGGATACCGGCCAGAAGCGGCCAGTATGGTGGTGCGCGCCGCCGAGCTGCCCGTGAGGTCGTGGCGGGCGGCGGAGCCAACCTGGAGAACCTGCCTTGAGTCGTGAAACTGACAGTCCGTCCTCCGGGCCCAACGGGTCCAACGGGCGCGGCGGAGCCGCATACCCCTCGGGCACGCCGCCCTACGGCACCCCGGTGGTGTCCGACGGCGGCCCTGACACGGGCCGTTCGGCCGCACGGCCGGAGGAACGCAAGACCGAGACCACGCTGACGACCCGGATCCGGATCAACATCCCCGGGTCGCGGCCCATCCCGCCGGTCGTCGTGCGCACGCCCGTCACCGACGCGGACTCCGCGGGCGACGACGGCGGTGCCGACGCGCGGGGCGCCGACCCCGCCGCAGCCGCGGGCGGTGCCCCCACGCCGGGAGCCGCCGGACGTCCGGGAGCCGAGGGCGCCGGCGAGGCACCCGGCGACCCCGGGCCGACGGCCGAGGAGAAGATGCCCAGCGAATGGTTCGCACCGCGCAAGTCCGCCCCCGCCAAGGGCACCCAGGGCAGCGGCCCGGCCAACGGCGCCGCTCCGGCGGGTGGTTCGGCCGCCGGAGCGCCCTCCGGCACCCCCTCCGCCCCGTCCGCGCCCGGCGGCAACGCCGGTGCGCCCGGCGGCGCGCGACCGGGGGCCGGGCGGCCCGGCGGTGTGGTCGGCTCCATGAGCGCACCGGGCGCCCCCCGCCCCGGCGGCACCAACGGCGCCGGGATGTCCGGAGCCACCGGCGGTCCGGTGGCTCCCGGGCACGGCGGCGGCACCGGCTCCTTCGACGTGACCGAGGCGCTCGCCGCGGGTCCCCACGGCAACGGCGCCCGCCCACCGCAGGGTGGCGGTCCGGCGCAGGGCGGTCCGGTGCAGGGCGGCGGCCCGGTGCAGGGTGGTCCGATGCAGGGTGGTCCCGCGCAGGGTGGTCCGGCGCAGGCCGGCGGCCCGGAGCCCCGCCGCGACGACCTGCCGTACTTCGCCGGGCACGGCAGCGGCAGCGGCCAGGGCGGTTATCCCGGGCCGAACGGTCAGGGCGGCGGCCCCGGCGCACCCGGCGGCCCCTACGACTTCAACGGACCGGAGGGCCCCGTCGGCCGCGGTGGCCGGGGCGGCCCGCAGGGTCCCGCGGGTCCCACCGGCGGCCCGGTGACCGGTGACGGCCCGATGGTGCCGCCGATGCTCGGGGGACCCCCCGGCGCGGTTCCCGGCGCCGCCGCGGGAGCCGTCCGTCATCCCGGCGGGGGCATCAGCGACGACACCGCGATCCTCACCCCGCAGCAGCCGGCCCCCGATCCCGGCCCCGGCGGCTACGGCCGGCACGACAACGTCTCCGGGCAGACCGTCACCAGCGGCATCCCGGTCGTCCCCGCGGCCGGTCAGGGTCCCGGACCGGGCGGGCCGTTCGCGGCCGGCGGACACCCCGACGGGCCGCTGCCGCACACCCCGCCGAAGGCGCCCGAGCCGGTCCCGCAGAACGCGCCCGCGGCCGCCGCGAAGAAGAAAAAGAAGAAGGGCCGCAGCAAACTGGTCCTGCTCGGCAGCCTGGTGGTGGTCGCCGCGGCCGGTGCCTACGGGGCCGGACTGCTGATGAACCACTCCGACGTGCCCAAGGGCACCACCGTGCTCGGCGTCGACATCGGCGGCGGAACCCGCGACGACGCCGTCAAGAAGCTCGACGACGCCTTCGACAGCAGGGTGAACCAGGCGCTGAAGCTGTCCGTGGACGGCGACACCGTCACCCTCAAGCCGGACCAGGCGGGCCTCCAGTTCGACATGCAGGCCACCGTCGACGCGGCCGCCAAGAGCGACTACAACCCCGTCTCGGTGATCGGGTCGCTGTTCGGCGAGCACCGCGAGATCGAGCCCGCGATGCCGGTCGACGAGGAGAAGCTCCAGGCGGCCCTGGAGACCGCCGCGGGCGGCGCCGGTTCGGCCACCGACGGCACGATCGAGTTCAAGTCCGGCAAGGCCGTCGCCGTCTACGGCAAGGCGGGCAAGGGCATCGACGCCACCAAGGCCCAGACGGCCGTCGTGGCGGCGTACCGCAGCCAGGTCGAGACCGGCGCGGCCACCGCGGCGAAGGTCCCGACGACGACCAGGCAGCCGACGGTGTCCGACGCCGAGGTCGACCGGATGATGAAGAAGTTCGCCGAACCGGCGATGTCCGGCAACGTCACCGTCCAGACCGACGCCGCGCACGCCGTCCCGATGAGCCCCAAGAACTCCCTGTGGAAGTTCCTGGGCGTCAAGGCCATCGACGGCAAGCTCGTCGAGAGCTACGACGAGGCCGCGTTGAAGGAGCTGTACGGCGGCGCCTTCGACGGCGTCCTGATCACCCGCGGCACGGGCCAGAAGACACCCGTCACGGTCCAGGACGTCATCAGCGCCCTGCGCCCGGCCCTGATGAGCAGGACGGACCGGCTCGCGGTCATCGACACCGACCCGAGCTGACCCGAGGCGGAACTGCGGCCACCCAGGGCACCCGGCATCTCCGCCGGGTGCCCTTCGCCGTACCGCCGGGGACCGACCGGCGCGGGCGGCTGGGCGCCGGTGAGCGTGGACGGTCCGGTCCGGGCGGACCCGCGTGCGGTTCGGTGCCGGCCGCGGGCGCCGTTCGGGGTGCCGACGGATACCGCGTGCCGTCCGGTGCGGCCGACTCCCCGTGTGGTGCTCGGGGCTCCGCCGGAACCGCTGCCGGCCGGCTCGCGGGTACCGCTCGGGTGCGGCCGGCGCCGGCGGGCGGCCTGGCGTCGGCGGAGACCCGCGGGTGATCCGCCCCGGCGCGCACCCACCTGCCCTCCTCCGGGCGTCAACTGCCGCCCGCCGCCCGGCCACCACAGCCCGCCGTCGCCCAACTGCCCTGCTTCGCACCGGGCATCGCCACTCGTCGCCCCCAACTGCCTTCCACAGCATGCCGACCGGGTCAGCTCCCCGGCCACCCCCGCCGCATGACATCTGTCATACGGCACACCGGACGGCCGACACTGCCGCCCGCCGCGTCCCGGCGGCGAGGATCGACGCATGACGACGACAACAGCGGTGGTCGCCTTCGACCAGGTGACCAAGGGCTACGGGGACGTTCGGGCGGTGGACGGGCTCAGCCTCGTTCTGCGCCCGGGGGAGACCGTGGCGCTGCTCGGACCCAACGGGGCCGGCAAGTCCACCACCCTCGACCTCCTCCTCGGCCTCAAGCAGGCCGACAGCGGCACGGTCCGCGTGCTCGGCACCGGCCCCCGCGAGGCGATCGTCGCCGGACGGGTGGGCGCCATGCTCCAGAGCGGCGGCCTGATGGACGAGGTGACCGTCGCCGAACTGGTCGCGCTCGCCTGCTCCCTGCACCCGCGGCCGTACCGGACCGCCGACGTCCTGGCCCGCGCCGGCATCACCAAGATCGCCGACCGCAAGGTCGACAAGCTCTCCGGCGGCCAGGCCCAGCGCGTCCGCTTCGCCCTCGCCACCGCCGGCGACAGCGACCTGATCGTCCTGGACGAGCCCACCACCGGAATGGACGTCACCACCCGCCGGGCGTTCTGGGACACCATGCGCGAGCAGGCGGACCAGGGCCGCACGGTGCTGTTCGCCACGCACTACCTGGAGGAGGCCGACGCGATCGCCGACCGCGTCGTCGTGCTGCACCGCGGCCGTCTGCTCGCCGACGGGACGGCCGCCGAGATCAAGGCGAAGGCCGGCGCCCGCCGCATCTCCTTCGACCTGGACGGCGAGAACGGAACGACCGGCGGGGTCGAGGAGAGCGCCCTGCGCGAGCTGCCCTTCCTCACCGCCCTCACCGTCACCGGCCGCACGGTCCGCATCCAGTCCACCGACGCCGACGCCACCGTGCACGCCCTCTACGGACTCGGCCTGTACCCCCGCAACCTGGAGGTCGCCGGCCTCGGCCTGGAACAGGCCTTCGTCGCCCTCACCACCGCCGAGGAGGCACGCACCGCATGAACGCCCTCATCAAGCTGGAACTCGTCCGCGCCCTGCGCAACCGCAAGTTCCTGTTCTTCTCGGTGATCTACCCGTCCGTGCTGTTCCTGCTGATCGCGGGCAGCGCCGACGCCACCACGAAGATCGACGGCACCGGCCTGACCCTGCCGACCTACATGATGGTCTCCATGGCCTCCTTCGGCGCCCTCACGGCCGTCCTGATGGGCAACAGCGAACGGATAGCCAAGGAGCGCCAGAGCGGCTGGGTACGGCAGCTGCGGCTGACCCCGCTGCCGGGCCGCGGGTACGTCCTCGCCAAGACCGCGAGCGCCGCCGTCGTCAGCCTGCCGTCCATCGTCATCGTCTTCGCCGTCGCCGCGGCCGTGAAGGACGTACGCCTGGACGCCTGGCAGTGGCTCGCCCTCACCGGCGCGATCTGGGCGGGCAGCCTCGTCTTCGCCGCCCTCGGCGTCGCGCTCGGCTACCTCGCGAGCGGGGACGCGGTCCGCCCGATCACGATGATCACCTACTTCGGCCTGTCGATCCTCGGCGGTCTGTGGATGCCGACGACCACCTTCCCCGGCTGGCTCCAGGACATCGCCCGATGGGTGCCGACGCACGCGTACGCTGCCCTGGGGCAGGCGATCGAGCAGAACCAGGCACCGCACGCCCGGGACATCGCGGTCCTCGCCGCCTTCTTCGTCCTGTTCACGGGCGGCGCCGCCTGGCTGTACCGGAAGGACACGCTGAAGGCGTGAGCGGCGTCGGCATCGGGCAACGCCCGGAGAATCGCAGACAACGGGTCGTCAAGTCCCTGTGGACCGGCATCTGGCTGGTCTACCTGAGCGCGCCCGTCGGCGACCTGCTGCACGGCGGGCACGGCGCGGTCGCGCGGGTCCTCGGCTGGACCGGCCTCGGCGCCTTCGTCGTCTGGTACATGGTCCTGGTCTTCCGCACCGGCCGCGGCGAACACAACCGCCTGGTGCTCGGCTCGCTGGGCGTTCTCGCCGCCCAGTCCACGCTCCTCGCCCTCACCCTGGGCCGCGAGTGGCTGGTCCTCTTCGTCTACGTGTCGATCGCCTCCGGCGCCGCCCTGCCGCTGCGGGCGGCCCGCTGGACGATCCCGGCCGCGTCCGCCCTGATGGCCGCGATCGCCTTCGCGGTGCCGGGCGGCCGGGCCTACCTGGCTGGCCTGCTCATCCCGGCCCTCCTCGGAGGCTTCGCCATGACCGGTGTACGCGAACTCGTCCGTACGACGATCGCGTTGCGGGAGGCCCGCGCCACCGTCGCCCAGCTCGCCGCCAACGAGGAGCGGCTGCGCCTCGCCCGCGATCTGCACGACCTGCTCGGCCACTCCCTGTCCCTGATCACCCTCAAGAGCGAACTCGCCGGCCGGATGCTCCCCGACCACCCCGAGAAGGCGGCGCGCCAGGTCGCCGACATCGAGCAGGTCAGCCGGCAGGCCCTCGTCGACGTACGGGAGGCCGTCACCGGATACCGCCGCCCCCGGCTCGCCGCCGAACTCGCCGGAGCGCGGGCCGCCCTGACCGCGGCGGGCATCGTCGCCGGGATCCCCGGCCCCGTCGACCTCGACGGCGTCCCCGAGGACAGCGAGTCGGTCCTCGCCTGGGCCCTGCGCGAGGCCGTCACCAACGTCCTACGGCACAGCGGCGCCCGGCGCTGCACGGTGGAGGTGCTGCGCCGCCGGACCCTCGACGGACCCGTCCTGGAACTCTCCGTCGAGGACGACGGCTGCGGCGGCCAGGGAGCCGTCTCCGCGACGGTCCCCGGCAACGGCCTCACCGGCCTGACCGAGCGCCTGGAGAAGGCGGGCGGCACGCTGGAGGCGGGCGGCTCCAGAAGCGGCTTCCGGATCACCGCGCGCGTGCCCGTGACCGACGTAGGATCCGGCTCATGACCCGCACGATCAAGGTCCTCCTCGCCGAGGACCAGTCGATGGTCCGCGAGGCGCTCGCCGCCCTGCTCGGCCTGGAGGACGACATCGAGGTGGTCGTCCAGGTGGCCCGCGGCGACGAGGTGCCGGCGGCCGCGCGGGCCCACGACGTGGACGTGGCCCTCCTCGACATCGAGATGCCGGGCGCGACGGGCATCGAGGCGGCGGCCGTGCTCCACCGGGAACTCCCGGCGGTCAAACTGGTCGTCCTCACCACCTTCGGCCGCCCCGGCTACCTCCGCAGCGCCATGGAGGCCGGCGCCGACGCCTTCCTCGTCAAGGACGCCCCCGCGGCCGAGCTGGCGCAGGCGGTCCGCAAGGTCCTGGCCGGCGAACGCGTCATCGACCCCACCCTGGCGGCAGCGGCCCTCGCCGAGGGCGCGAACCCCCTGACGGACCGCGAGCGCGAGGTGCTCCGGGCGGCGGCGGACGGCTCCACCAACGCCGAGCTGGCGGCGGCCCTGCACCTGTCCCAGGGCACGGTGCGCAACTACCTGTCGACCGCGATCCAGAAGCTGGCGGTACGCAACCGGGCCGAGGCGGTGCGGACGGCGAGGGAGAAGGGCTGGCTCTGAGCCGGCGGGTGCCGTGGTCGGGGCGTCAGTTCAGCAGAGCCCGCGCCGCCCGCGCCTCCTGCCGGACCCGCTCCGCCAGCGTCGCGTCCACCACCTCGACCAGCCCCGCGTACTCCTCCATCTCCTCCGCCCCCTGCGTGAACTGCCCGCGCTGCACCAGCAGTTGCCCCCGCTCGTACCGCAGGCGCGCCGGATGGGACGGCAGGAGGAGCCCCAGCTCCACGGCCCACAGGGCGACGTCCGACCGTTCGGGCCGGGCCGCCGCCCACGCCCGGATGTTGTTGAGGATCCGCCGTACGACGTCCAGCGTCTCGGCCGGTGCCAGCATCGAGGGTTCCAGCGGGGCCCCCGTCGCCCCCGTCACCAGCAGCTCGGCATCGCGCCCCGTCAGCAGCCGGCCCCCGTCGAACGGATCGACGAGCACCTGCTCCTCCGGAGGGCCGAAGCCGACCACGAAGTGCCCCGGCAGGGCGACGCCGTACACCGGCGCGCCGGCCCGCCGCGCGACCTCGATCCACACCACGGACAGCAGGATGGGCAGCCCCCGCCGCCGCTCCAGCACCTGATGCAGCAGGGACGACTCCAACCGCTCGTACGCCGCCGCCGAGCCGCCGAAGCCGAGCCGCTCGCCGAGCAGCTCGCGCAGCGCGACCGCCCACGCGCGCGGCCCGCCCGGCCGGAACGGCACCTGCCCGGCCAGCGAGTCCAGTTCGACCTGCGCGGCGTCCAGCTGCGCCTCGTCCAGCGACCGGTCCGCCGCCGCGCCCACCAGGAGGCACAGCAGCGACAGATCGGGCCGCTCGGACCGCGCCTCCTCGGCGAACCGCCGCCGCAGCTCCGCGGGCTCGAGTCCCGTCACGGCGTACTCCCCTCCGGCTCCCGATAATGGTGGTAGGCGTGATGCGCCCCGAACCCCATGCCGGCGTACAGCGCCCGCGCCGCCGTGTTGTCCTCCTCGACCTGGAGCCAGGCCGCGGACGCGCCCTCCGCCAGCGCCCGACGGGCCAGCGCGGCCATCACGACCGTCGCCAGCCCGCGCCGCCGTTGCGCCGGATCCACCTCGACCGCCCCGAACCCGGCCCACCGACCGTCCACGACACACCGGCCGATGGCCGCGGGAACCGCGCCCTCGCCGGGCACCGACGCGAACCACACCGACGGCTCCCTCCCCCTCCCGGCCTCGCCCGGGCGGGGGGACCCCCCTCCCAGCACCTTCAGCGCCACCTCGTCGACCCCCTTGCGCTGGTACCGCGCCAGCCAGGCCTCGTCGGCCTGCCGCGCCAGCACCGCACCCCCGGCCTCCGCCTCCGCCCGGTCGGCGACCGGCGCGAGCGCCCCGATCCACAGCTCGGCCGTCACCTCACGCACCCACCCGCGCCGTTCCAACTCGGCGCACAGCAGCTCCTGGGTGCCCTCGGCCCCGGTCGCGGTCTGCAGATAGGCGGGCAGCCCCCGGTCGCCGTACCAGCGCCGTACGACGTCCAGCGCCCCGTCGAGGGGCAGGCCCGGGTCGCCCAGCGGCAGCACGGAGTTGGCCCGGCGGGTGAACCCGGAGGCGGCGCGCAGCTCCCACCCGCCGAGCCGCTCGCTCTCCGTCGGCCGCCAGGCGCGGGCGGAGACGTGGGCGAGTTCGGCGTAGGAGGCGGCCGGTCCCCGGCGGCGGGCCGGAGCGGGCGGCACGACCTTCCCGGCGACCAGTGAGGACTCCGAGAAGCGGACGCTCTCCCCGCTCTTGCGTGTGATCACCAGCACACCGCTGTCCCATGATGTGAGAACACCCACCGTGTCGGTGAATCGCCCCTCAGTCACCCCAGGTTCGCTCAGACGCCGCACGGAGACGCGTTTTCCCACGTCAGCGGCGGTGATGCGGACCTCGAGACGTCCAGTGGCCGAAATTTCCACAGGTCGGTCCACCCCTCCTGGTCGGATCATTGCCAAGAACGGAGATACTAGGGTCGGGCATCGACGACGCCGCGCTCCCGCGCGCCAGGCGGCGGAGCCTGGGGAGGCCCGCCAGCGCCCTATCGAGGAGGAATGACAGCGTGACCTACGTCATCGCGCAGCCTTGTGTCGACGTGAAGGACAAGGCGTGCATCGAGGAGTGCCCGGTCGACTGCATCTACGAGGGCCAGCGGTCCTTGTACATCCACCCGGACGAATGCGTCGACTGTGGTGCCTGTGAGCCGGTCTGCCCGGTCGAGGCGATCTTCTACGAGGACGACACTCCGGAGGAGTGGAAGGACTACTACAAGGCGAACGTCGAGTTCTTCGACGAGCTGGGCTCGCCCGGCGGTGCCAGCAAGCTCGGTCTGATCGAGCGCGACCACCCCTTCGTCGCCGCGCTGCCGCCGCAGGCCGAGTAGTCGGGCAAGCGGTCCGCACCATCGCGCCGCCTCGGTCCCGTACGGCCTGATCGCCCAAGATCGCCGTAGGGGGCCGAGGCGTTTGCCGTATCCGTCAGAGAGCGAGCCAAGAACCGTGTCCGCAGTTTCCGACCGTCTTCCCACCTTCCCCTGGGACAAGCTGGAGCCGTACAAGAAGACGGCCGCGGCGCATCCCGACGGGATCGTCGACCTCTCCGTCGGCACCCCGGTCGACCCGGTCCCCGAGCTGATTCGCAAGGCGCTGATCGACGCGGCGGACTCCCCGGGCTACCCGACGGTCTGGGGCACCCCGGCGCTGCGCGACGCGATCACCGGCTGGCTGGAGCGGCGCCTGGGTGCCCGCGCGGTCACCCACCGGCACGTCCTGCCGATCGTCGGCTCCAAGGAACTGGTCGCCTGGCTCCCCACCCAGCTGGGTCTCGGCCCCGGCGACCGGGTGGCCTTCCCGCGCCTCGCCTACCCGACGTACGAGGTCGGCGCCCGCCTGGCCCGTGCCGCGTACGAGGCCTACGACGACCCGACCGAGCTGGACCCGACGGACCTCAGGCTCCTCTGGCTGAACTCGCCCTCCAACCCCACCGGCAAGGTCCTCTCCAAGGCCGAGCTGACCCGGATCGTGGCCTGGGCGCGCGAGCACGGCATCCTCGTCTTCTCCGACGAGTGCTACCTCGAACTGGGCTGGGAGGCCGACCCGGTCTCCGTCCTCCACCCGGACGTCAACGGCGGCTCGTACGACGGGATCGTCGCGGTCCACTCCCTGTCCAAGCGCTCCAACCTGGCCGGCTACCGTGCCGCGTTCCTGGCCGGCGACCCGGCGGTGCTCGCACCGCTCCTGGAGATCCGCAAGCACGGCGGGATGATGACGTCGGCGCCGACGCAGGCGGCGGTCGTGGCGGCCCTCTCCGACGACGCCCACGTCCACGAGCAGCGGGAGCGCTACGCGGTCCGCCGCGGCCTGCTGCGCGAGGCCCTCGTCGGCCACGGCTTCCGCATCGACCACAGCGAGGCCAGCCTCTACCTCTGGGCCACGAGGGGTGAGTCCTGCTGGGACACGGTGTCCCACCTGGCGGCCCGCGGCGTCCTGGTGGCCCCCGGCGACTTCTACGGTCCGGCGGGCGCGCAGCACGTGCGGGTGGCCCTGACGGCGTCGGACGACCGGGTGCGGGCGGCGGTGGAGCGGCTGGCGTGACGCCGGCGGTGGAGTGGCTGGCGTGAGCCGGTACCGCTGCGGGTGGCCGTGCCGCCGGGGCGGGGCGGGGCGGGCGTTGCTTGCGGCGCCGGGTCCCGGCCGGCCCTGGCTCGGTCGGCGTGAGCGCGCTCGCGCAGCGGGACGGGGTCCGGGGTGTCGGGGGCCGTGGGGCGGGGGCGGGTATCGGGTGCGGCCCGGGTCCCGGCCGGGCCGGTCCCGGTTCGGTCGGCGTGAGCACGCTCGTACAGCGAGCGGGACGGGGTCCGGGGTGTGGGCGGCCGTGGGCGGAGCGGGTATCGGGTGCGGCCCGGGTCCCGGCCGGGCCGGTCCCGGTTCGGCCGGCGTGAGCACGCTCGCACAGCGGGAGGGGGTCCGGGGTGTGGGCGGCGTGGGCGGAGCGGGTATCGGGTGCGGCCCGGGTCCCGGCCGGGCCGCACCCGGCTCGGCCGGCGTGAGCACGCCCGCACAGCGGGAGGGGGTCCGGGGTGTGGGCGGCGTGGCGCGGGGCGGGCATCGCGTGCGGCGCCGGGCCCGGCTCGGCCCGGCCGGCTCTGACTAGGCGGGCGTGAGCGCGCTCGCGCAGCGGGACGGGGTCCGGGGAGACACCCCGGACCCCGTCACGGCCGAAGCCCGGTGCTAGCCGAGCGGCAGGTCCTTCACCGGCAGCGTCCCCGCGCCCGGCAGTCCACCCTGCGTCAGCGACTCCGTCGGCAGGCCGCCCTTCGTGGCCGTGGACGCGGTGTCCCCGACGAGGTCCCCGGCGGAGCCCGCCGCGGAGCCGGCGGCCTCACCGGCGGCCTTCTGCGCGACCGGGGTCACCTTCTTCACGGCCTTGCCGCCGGTCTTGCCCGCGGCCGGCACGGCGTGCTCGACCGCCTTGCCACCGGTCTCGCCCGCGGTCCCGGTGACGTTCTGCGCCGCGCTGTCGACCGTGTTGCCGACGCTCGCCCCGTCCAGGGCGGTCAGGCCGCCCAGGTTCGGGGTGGCGGGCAGGTCGGGGGCAGCGCTGGCGGAGCCGGCCGCACCGACACCGGCAGCAGCTCCCGCGGCGACAAGCAGTGCGGCACGGGCGATCCTGCGGGTCAGGGGGAGGGACATGATGCTCCTTCGACGGGAGAGAACAAGAACTGTCTGTGACGTCTGTCCGGGCCCGGACGCACTGACTACCGCTCGAACCCCGCGAAGGTTGCGGACTGCCGACGTAAAGAGTTGGCAATGCGTCGCATAATCAGCTCTGGTTAAAAACGGGCGAAACCCGACCGACAGGAAAATGCGCAGAACCCGCGGAGCCCTTTGTTCCCAAGCTGTTCGCCCACGTCGGGGGTGACGGCGCGGAAACCCGGACGCACCGCCGCCCGGTACCCCACGCACCACCCGTCAGGGTGAATACCCGTACTACTGCGCGGTGACGATCCGTACGCTTCCGGAGCCGTCGCCCGCCTTTGTGGCGCCGTCGTCGGCCGGTCCGGTGGGGCGCCATGTGCTGCGGGTGTTTCCGGCCACCCACTCCCGGCCGGCATAGCTGACGCGCTCCACGCGCAGCGCGGAGGCGTTGGCCACCGCCCAGTGCGCGAGCTGCCAGCCGCGCCGCAGGGCCTCGGGCCCGTCCGTGGCGGTGGCCTCGGCCACGGGCAGCGTCACGGTCCGTCCGTCGGTCTCGGCGACCGGCGGGCCGACGTCCGCGGGGGAGGTCTCCTCGGCGCCCACCTCCGCGCCCGCCTGCTGGAGCGCGTCGCGCCCGAAGTCCCGTACGAGCGCGGCGCGGACCGCGTCCGGACCGGTGGCCGTCGCGACGGCGGTGCCGGCGTCCGGGCGGCCCTCGCAGGTCAGTGAGGCCGCGGTGGTCCCGGTGAGAGCGGCGGCCAGCAGCGTCGCGTCCGGCTCGTGCTTGGCGTACGCCTCCGGGTAGCCGCTGCGCTGCACCCGCTGCGCGGCGACGGTGAGCGGCAGTCCGGTGTAACCGGGGACCTTGGCGAGGTGCTCGTAGAAGATGTTCGCCGCGTAGGCCGGGTCCCTGACCTCCCGCGCGCTGCCCCAGCCCTGCGAGGGCCGCTGCTGGAAGAGGCCGAGCGAATCCCGGTCGCCGTGGTCGAGGTTGCGCAGCGCCGACTCCTGGAGCGCGGTCGCCAGGGCGATGGTCACGGCCCGTTCGGGCATGTCCCGGTTGGTGCCGACGGCGGCGATGGTGGCCGCGTTCACCGCCTGTTCCGGGGTGAACTCGTACGCCGCCCCGTCCGCGGAAACGACTCTGCACCCCGGATCCCCGGCGCCGCCGGTGACGTACTGGACCACGACGTACCCCGCGACGGCGGACAGGACCACGCAGGCCGCCCCGCATCGCAGGAGGCGGCCGCGGCGCTTGGGAGAAGGTGACGGCTCTGGCACGCGTACAAGGTACTGGAGAGTACGAAAACCGGGGAGACCGGTGCGGAAGGCGGGTCGGGGCGCTCCCAGCGGTCGGGGCGTTAGGGTCGAGGCCATGGCCGAGACCCCGCTTGACCTCACGCTGGACGCCGCCCTGCTCACCGCGCAGCTCGTCGACTTCCCCTCCGAGAGCGGCACGGAGAAGCCGCTCGCGGACGCCGTCGAGACGGCTCTGCGCGCGCTCCCGCACCTGACGGTGGACCGGCACGGCAACAACGTGACCGCCCGCACCCGGCTGGGCCGTCCCGAGCGGGTGATCCTCGCCGGCCACATCGACACCGTCCCGATCGCGGACAACGTCCCCTCCCGGCTGGACGCGGACGGCATCCTGTGGGGCTGCGGCACCTGCGACATGAAGTCGGGCGTCGCGGTCCAGCTCCGCATCGCCGCGACCGTCCCGGCCCCCAACCGGGACCTCACCTTCGTCTTCTACGACAACGAAGAGGTCGCCGCCGACCTCAACGGCCTCAAGCACGTCGCCGAGGCCCACCCGGAGTGGCTGGAGGGCGACTTTGCGGTCCTCCTGGAGCCCTCAGACGGTCAGGTGGAGGGCGGCTGCCAGGGCACCCTGCGGGTCCTGCTGAGGACCAGCGGCGAGCGGGCCCACTCGGCGCGCGGCTGGATGGGCTCCAACGCCATCCACGCCGCCGCCCCGATCCTGGCCCGCCTCGCCTCCTACGAGCCCCGTCACCCGGTGGTCGACGGCCTGGAGTACCGCGAAGGCCTCAACGCGGTCGGCATCACCGGCGGAGTGGCCGGCAACGTCATCCCCGACGAGTGCGTCGTGACCGTCAACTTCCGCTACGCGCCCGACCGTACGCCCGAGGAGGCCGTCGCCCACGTCCGAGAGGTGTTCGCCGACTGCGGGGTGGCGGAGTTCGTCGTCGACGACCACAGCGGGGCGGCCCGGCCCGGCCTCTCCCACCCCGCCGCGGCGGCCTTCATCGAGGCGGTGGGCGGCACCCCGCAGCCCAAGTACGGCTGGACCGACGTCTCCCGCTTCTCGGCGCTCGGCGTGCCCGCCGTCAACTACGGCCCCGGCAACCCGCACCTGGCGCACAAGCGGGACGAACACGTGGACACCGCGAAGATCCTGGCGGCCGAGGAGCGGCTGCGGTCCTGGCTGACCGCCTGATCCCGGGGCATCCGTGCCGGGGGCGCCGGACGGCGGACACGCCGACGTCCCCCGTCCGTAACCCGCGTAGATCTACGCTGAGGTGGAACGACTGCTAGCGGAGGGAGTTCACATGGCTACAGGCAACCCGGAGGGCAAGCGGCGGCCACCGGAGGAACAGCGCCTGGGACCGGTCCTCCGGAGGCGGGACCAGGTGCAGGCGAGCACCACGGACCAGCGGCTGCTGGACGAGCGGGCCCCGTCCGACTGGGTCCACACCGACCCCTGGCGGGTCCTGCGCATCCAGTCGGAGTTCATCGAGGGCTTCGGCACCCTCGCCGAACTCCCGGCCGCCATCAGCGTCTTCGGCTCCGCCCGGACGCCGGTGGACTCCCCGGAGTACGAGGCGGGCGTACGGCTCGGCCGCGCGCTGGTGCAGGCCGGCTGGGCGGTGATCACGGGCGGCGGTCCCGGCGCCATGGAGGCGGCCAACAAGGGCGCCTGCGAGGCGGGCGGCGTCTCGGTCGGCCTCGGCATCGAACTGCCCTTCGAGCAGGGCCTCAACCCCTACGTCGACATCGGCCTGAACTTCCGGTACTTCTTCGTCCGCAAGATGATGTTCGTGAAGTACGCGCAGGGGTTCGTCGTCCTGCCCGGCGGCCTCGGCACCCTGGACGAACTCTTCGAGGCCCTCACCCTCGTCCAGACCCAGAAGGTCACCCGCTTCCCGATCGTCCTCTTCGGCACGGAGTACTGGGGCGGCCTGATCGACTGGCTGAAGAACACCCTGATCGCCCAGGGCAAGGCCTCGGAGAAGGACCTCCTCCTCTTCCACGTCACGGACGACGTGGAGGAAGCGGTGGCGTTGGTCTCCAAGGAAGCGGGCCGCTAGAGGGCGGATTTGCCCCGCCCGCCCGTCCGGCGCCGGGGGACGCGTGGCGGCCGGGCAACCCGTGGCGGCCGGCGGCTGCGGGCGCGGGGGCGCGGCCCCCGCGCCGGGGCCGGGAAGCCGCGGCGGGGGAGGGGGCGGGAAGCGGTGGCGGGGGCGAGCGGGAACTACGCCAGCCCCCGCCGGGCCACCGCCGGCTCCCGGTGCCCCGCGATGGACGCCACCATGTCCAGCACCTGCCGCGTCTCGGCGACCTCGTGCACCCGGTACACCCGTGCCCCCAGCCACGCGGACACCGCGGTGGTGGCCAACGTCCCCACCACCCGTTCCTTCACCGGCCGGTCCAACGTCTCGCCCACGAAGTCCTTGTTCGACAGCGACACCAGCACCGGCCAGCCCGTGCCCACCATCTCGCCCAGCCGCCGCGTCGCCTCGAGGCTGTGCCGCGTGTTCTTCCCGAAGTCGTGCCCGGGATCGATCAGGATCGACTCCCGCGGCACCCCCAGCTCCACGGCCCGCTCCGCCAGCCCCACGGTCACGCGCAGGATGTCGGCCACGACGTCGTCGTAGGCCACCCGGTGCGGCCGCGTGCGCGGCCGCGTGCCGCCCGCGTGCGTGCAGACCAGCCCGGCCCCGTACCGCGCCGCCACCTCGGCCAGCCGCGGATCCACCCCGCCCCACGCGTCGTTCAGCAGATCCGCGCCCGCCTCGCAGACGGCCTCGCCGACCTCGGACCGCCACGTGTCCACGCTGATCACGACGTCCGGGAAGCGCCGCCGCACCTCGGCCACGAAACCGACCGTGCGCCGCGCCTCCTCCTCGGCCGTGACCTCCGCACCGGGACCGGCCTTCACGCCGCCGATGTCGATGATCGCGGCGCCCTCGGCCACCGCCTGCTCCACGCGCGCGAGGGCCGGCTCGTCACGGAAGGTCGCGCCCTGGTCGTAGAAGGAGTCGGGGGTCCGGTTCACGATCGCCATGATCACCGGCTCGTGGGTGCCGAATTCCCGCCTGCCCAGCCTGAGCATCCCCTGTGACCTCTCCTCGTACGTCCCTGACATCCGCCGCCTGCGACCCTAACTGTCACACCCTCATGGCACGATCGGAGCCTGACACATCCGACAACGAGCACAGCGAGCGTGGGGACCCACCGATGGTTATGTTCTTCTTCCTGGTCGTCGCGCTCGCCGTCGTGGTGGCCGCGGTGACACTCGCCGTGGTGGGCGGCGGCGAGGGCACCGGTCCGCTGCCGGAGGTCGAGCCCGAGCGGCTGCACGACCCGCTGCCCCCGGACCGCCCCCTCGACCGGTCCGACGTCGACCGCCTCCGCTTCCCGCTCGCCGCCCGCGGCTACCGCATGGCCGACGTCGACGACGCGCTCAACCGCCTCGGCGCCGAACTCGCCGAGCGCGACGCCCGCATCGGCGAACTGGAGTCCGCGCTCTCCGCCGCCCGGACGCCCGAACCGCACGTCTCCATGGACAAGCCCGCACCGGAGGAGCAGCAGTGAGCGACGGTGCCGCCCTCGCCGGCCCCGACGGCGCGCTGCGCTGCCCCTGGGCCCTGTCCACGGCGGACTACGTGACGTACCACGACGAGGAGTGGGGCCGCCCGGTCCACGGCGACCAGGCCCTCTTCGAGCGCCTCAGTCTGGAGGCCTTCCAGTCGGGTCTGTCCTGGATCACGATCCTGCGCCGCCGCTCCGGATTCCGTACCGCCTTCGCCGACTTCGCGATCGACGCGGTCGCCGCCTTCACGGAGGAGGACCGCGCCCGCCTCCTCGCCGACCCCGGCATCATCCGCAACCGCGCCAAGATCGACGCCACGCTCGCCAACGCGCGCGTGCTGGCCGGCTGGTCCCCGGGCGACCTCGACGAACTGATCTGGTCCCATGCCCCGGACCCGGCGGCCCGGACGGTCCCCAAAACCCTCGCGGACGTCCCGGCGGTGACGGACGAGTCGACGGCCCTCTCGAAGGCGCTCAAAAAGCGGGGCCTCCGGTTCGTCGGGCCCACCACGGCGTACGCGCTCATGCAGGCGTGCGGGCTGGTGGACGACCACCTGGAGACCTGTGTGTCCCGAGGCGCGGCGGCCGTGAGCGGCGCACAGGCCTGAGGGGTGGGGGGCTGAGGGGCGCGGGGGCGCGCTACGGCCGCACCGGCCCCGCGGCCCCCGACGCCGCTCGCGTCGCCGGACTCAGCGGCCCAGGTACCTGGGCTTCTCCTTGTTCACGAACGCCTGCACGGCGATCGCGTGGTCCTGCGAGGCCCCCGCCCGAGTCTGCAACTCGTCCTCCTTGTCCAGCGTCTCGCTGAGCGAGTGCGACAGCCCGTAGGCGACGGCCTCCTTGATCGCCGCGTAGGCGACCGTCGGCCCGGCGGCCAGCGCCCGCGCCACCCGCTCGGCCTCCGGGCGCAGCGCCTCGGCCGGTACGACCAGGTTGGCGATGCCCAGTTCGTACGCCTCCTGCGCCTTGACGCTGCGCGGGAACAGCAGCAGATCGGCGGCACGGCCCGGGCCGATCACGCGGGGCAGGGTCCACGAGACGCCCGAGTCGGCGGTGAGCGCGACCCCCGCGAACGAGGTGTTGAAGGACGCCGTGTCGGCCACCACCCGGTAGTCCGCGGCCAGCGCGAAGCCGAAGCCGGCGCCCGCGGCGACCCCGTTCACGGCGGCGACGACCGGCTTGGGCGCCTCGGTGAGCGCCCGCACGACCGGGTTGTAGTGCTCCTTGACCGTGCTCATGACCCTGCCGGAGCCTTCGGCCAGCAGCCCGATGTGCTCCTTGAGGTCCTGGCCCACGCAGAAGGCCCGCTCACCGGCGGCGGTCAGCAGCACGGCCCGTACGGCGTCGTCGGCCGCCGCGGACTCCACCGCCTCCCGCAGGGCGACCTTGGTCGCGATGTCCAGCGCGTTCATCGCCTCGGGGCGGTTCAGGGTGATCGTCGCGAGCCCGTCGCTCACCTCGTAGAGCACGGTGTCGGCCATGGAATGTCCCCTCCGGTGTCGCGGCTGACGTACTGACCAGTACGCGCAGGTGTCCGAAGGACAGCATGAGGGACGGCGAGCGCGCGGGACGTGTGACCTGCGTCAAAGAAATCAGGACGATTTCCGGCGGGCGGAAGTCCGTGCGGGCGCGCAGTATCGCAGTCACATCGCCGAATTGAGTGGTTTTGCTCGCGCGCGTTGCCCAAGCGATGCCGACCGATGTTGGTCATCGGGTCCTGCGATGCGGGATAATGGCTGGGAAGCAATGTGTTCGATGCCGGTGTCGTTGGTCGTTGGTCCCGTGCTGGGCCGCGCCTTGCCCTCCACGGGCCGTCGGCTTTGACGATGAGCTGGTTTCAGGAAGGGGAACGAGCATGGCGGCCATGAAGCCGCGGACGGGCGATGGCCCGCTCGAGGTGACCAAGGAGGGGCGGGGCATCGTCATGCGAGTTCCGCTCGAAGGCGGCGGTCGGCTCGTTGTCGAGCTGACCCCGGACGAGGCCGACGCGCTCGGCGACGCCCTCAAGAAGGTCGTCGGCTGACGCGCAAGCGACCATACCCCTTCGGTCTCCCCGGCATCCTTCAGGGTGCCGGGGAGATTGTTTTGCCGGGGGCGACGGGGGCCCGTAGCCCGAACGGCGTACCGGGCGGGCAGGTATCCGGGCGGGAGGCGGCCGGGGGAGGTGACCGGGCGGGCAGGTATCCGAGCGGGTAGGTACCCGAACGGGAGGCGGCAGGGCGCGGCTCACGCGGTGGTGGCTCGCACGGTCCTCGGTCGCACAGGTATCGCTCGGCCGTCGGCGTACGGGCTGACGCCTGGCCGTCGGCGTACGGCTATCGCTTGACCGCGCAGAGAAGGCCGTCGCCCACCGGCAGCAGCGACGGCACCATCTCCTGGCTCTCGCGTACCGCGCGCAGCAGTTCGCGGACCCTTATGACCTCCGTCGGCTGCGGGCCCGAGTCGATCGTGCGGCCGTTCGCGAAGACGCCCTCGAACACCACGAGTCCCCCCTGTCGCAGCAGGCGCAACGATTCAGCGAGGTAGTCCATGACCTCGAGCCGGTCACCGTCGCAGAAGACGAGGTCGTAGCCGGCGTCCGCCAGCCGTGGCAGCACGTCCAGCGCGCGGCCCGGGATGAAGCGGGCCCGGTTGCTGGCGAAACCGCAGGCCCGGAAGGCCTGCCGGGCGAACTGCTGGTGCTCCGGCTCGGGGTCGACGGTCGTCAGGACGCCGTCCGGGCGCATGCCGTGCAGCAGGTGGATCCCCGAGACGCCGGTACCGGTACCGATCTCCGCGACCGCCTTGGCGTCCACGGTGGCGGCGAGCAACCGCAGCGCGGCGCCCGTGCTGGGCGACACCGAGCGCAGCCCCGCGTCGCGGGCCCGGTCGCGGGCCCAGCGCAGTGCTTCGTCCTCGGCGACATAGGCGTCGGCGAACGCCCAGCTCGTCTGCCGGTTGCCGGTAATGACCCTCTCCTGTCCCCGTGGTTGCCTGGGCGTGACTGTATCCGTTGGTGCCGGGAACCCGCAGATGGGACCGCGCGTTTGAAGGGGTGTGACGGACTACGGGGGGACACGGTTGGATCACGACGACGGACGGGATGCCGAGCAAGTGCTGACGCAGCCGCATGAGCCGTATCAGCACCGATCAATCTCTCGTAAAACCGCTTATCCGGAGCTAACGGGCGAGGTGGCTATGGTAGGGGCTCCGCTGGACACCACCAGAGCCGACAGGGGAGGTGCGGCCGCGCCCGTGGATCGGGGAGGAGCGCTGCGGCGCTTTCTCGGTTCGGCAGGCAGGCCGAAATCCGTGAACGACACCGCTGACCACAGTCACGCCGCCGGCCCTGGTGCCGGCCCGGCCCAGACCGCGACCTTCTCCACCGACGCGGACGGGCAGGCGTGGACTCCGCCCACGTGGGAGGAGATCGTCAGCATGCACAGCGGCCGCGTGTACCGGCTCGCCTACCGCCTCACCGGTAACCAGCACGATGCCGAGGACCTCACCCAGGAGGTGTTCGTCCGCGTCTTCCGCTCGCTGTCGACGTACACCCCGGGCACCTTCGAGGGCTGGCTGCACCGCATCACCACCAACCTCTTCCTGGACATGGTCCGCCGCAAGCAGCGCATCCGCTTCGACTCGCTCGGCGATGACGCGGCGGAGCGGCTGCCCAGCAAGGAACCCAACCCGCAGCAACTCTTCAACGACGCCCACTTCGACGCGGACGTCCAGCAGGCCCTCGACACCCTCGCGCCCGAGTTCCGCGCCGCGGTCGTCCTGTGCGACATCGAAGGACTGTCGTACGAGGAGATCGCCGCGACCCTCGGCGTCAAGCTGGGCACGGTCCGCTCGCGTATCCACCGCGGCCGTTCGCAGCTGCGCAAGGCACTGGCCCACCGCTCGCCCGAGGCGCGCTCCGAGCGTCGCTCGTTCGTGGCCCGTGTCCCCGCTCTGGGGGGAGGGGGCGCGACCGCGTGAGTGGAACCCGTCCTACCCCGGCCGAACAGCATCTCGGTGACCGGCTCTCCGCCCTGGTGGACGGCGAGCTGGGCCATGACACCCGTGAACGCGTGCTGGCGCACGTGGCGACCTGCCCCAAGTGCAAGGCGGAGGTCGACGCACAGCGCCGACTGAAGAACGTCTTCGCCGAAGTGGCCCCGCCCGCCCCATCCGAAAGCTTCCTGGCGCGCCTGCAAGGGCTGCCCGGGGGAGGCGACCCGGACGACGACGGCCTGCCGCCGCTCGCAGGAGGAGGCTTCGGCGACAGATTCGGGGCCCGCCCCGGAGCGTTCGGAGTCTTCGGAGCCAAGCGGGCGGAGCCGTTCGAGTTCGGCTACATCCCGGCGCGCGACCACGGCTCCGTGCTGACGCCCTCAGCCGAGCGAGCCTTCCGTATCCATGGGGTCGGCCGCTCCGACGCCGAGCGTTCGCGGGGGCTGAGGTTCGCCTTCGTCGCCGCCGGCGCGGTGTCGCTGGCAGCGATCGCCCTGGGCGGCATGAACACCGGCGTCCCGGCCGACACGGACGCCCGTGGCGGCACCGGCGCGGGCAGCAATGTGACACCGGCCCGCACGCCGGGCGGCGGCTCTGCGACGAGCCCCGAGAGCCAGCGCCGCCGTGGCGTCGGACCCCTGCTCGCCCAGGGTGG
Organism: Streptomyces sp. NPDC006259; assembly: GCF_042870975.1. Lineage (NCBI taxonomy): Bacteria > Bacillati > Actinomycetota > Actinomycetes > Kitasatosporales > Streptomycetaceae > Streptomyces > Streptomyces sp. NPDC006259. The sequence goes on from NZ_JBIAHY010000004.1 coordinate 616,127, forward strand.
GCAGATGCTCGGCGAGACCCCGCTGGTCCCGACCCAGGTCTCCGCACCGCTGCTGCCCGGAGTGCCGTCCCCGGCGGTCCACCCCGAGCAGGCGCCACTGCACCGGCTGACCACCCCCGTGATGGCCGGCGCCGCCGCCATGTCCCCTCTCATACGCCCGCTCGGCACGACCCCACCGGTCTCGCTGACCTCCTGGACCACCACCCCGGGCATCACCTCCCCCGGCCTGCTCGCCGCACCGGTCCCCAAGCCCACGTCCGCCCCGACCCCGCCCCCGCACCAGGCCCACTGACCCGCGAACCTGGTTGAATCCAGGGTGAATCGCGCCCATGCGACGCGGGGCGGAGTGCGAGCCTGAGCACGGGGAGAGCATGAACGAGGGCAAGCCCACAGAGAGCCCTGCCGGGCGGGTGTCCGGGGACGAGCCGAGTGTGCCCGCGGGTGGCGAGGTCCCCGGCGGAAGCCCCGCCGGGCGGGAGGCCGCCGAGCGGTCGAGCGGGCCTGCGTGGGACGCCGTCGCCCAGGGCGACTTCGAACTGGCCCGTCCCCAAGTTGCCGTGGGCCCGGGGGCCCCGGTGGCCGGTCCCTCGCAGCTGTCGTCGGGGGAGGCAATGGAGCCGGCTGACACCGCGCTCCGGCCGCTCGCCGGGGACGAGACGCAGTCACCGCCGTCGACCGACCCCGCGTCCCACGTTCCTGCCGTCACCGACCGTCCCAAGCCCCTGCACGACCCCGACCCCTACAGCACCCCTCCCTACGGCGAACCGGGCCCCTGGGCGCCCGCACCGCCCGTCCAGCACCCGGCCGCGTCACCGACCTCCGCCACGGCCGCCTCCGGGGCGACGGTGCCGACGCCCGGTGTCGCCGACGTGCGCGGTACGGGCCTCCCCGAGGTGCCACCGTTCCCGCCCGGCGTTCCCGCTGCGCCGGTGTTCGGCGTGGCCCCGCCTGCCGTCGGCATGCCCGTTCCGGGCGCGGTGGCCTACGGCGTGCCCTCGCCCGTGCCGGGCGCCGTAGCTGCGGAGTCCGGCGGGGCGCCGGTGCCCGGTGCGGCGGTTCCCGAGACGCCCCCGCCCTCGCCCCCGCTCGCGACCGGTGTTCCTGTCGGGCCTGCGCTCGGCGTGGATCCGCCAGTCCCAGGCAGGTCCGCTCCAGGCGCGGTGGTTCCCGAGACGCCTGTCGGGCCTGCGCGCGGCGTGGATCCGCCAGTCCCAGGCAGGTCCGCTCCAGGCGCGGTGGTTCCCGAGACGCCCCCGCTCCCGCCCCCGCCCGCGACCGGTGTTCCTGTCGGGCCTGCGCTCGACGTGGATCCGCCAGTCGTCGGCAGGTCCGCTCCAGGCGCGGTGGCTCCCGAGACGCCCCCGCTCCCGCCCCCACTCGCGACCGGTGTTCCCGCCGAGCCCGCGCTCGACGTGGCCCCGCCAGTCGCCGACATGCCCATTCCCGACGCGGTGGCTCCCGAGACGCCGCCGCCCGCGTCCGGTGTTCCCGGCGCGGCGGCTTTCGGGACGCCCCCACCGGCACACGGCGTCCCTCTCGCGCCCGTCTCCGACCAACCCGCGGCCTCCCACAGCAGCCCCGCCTCCCCCGAGGCACCCGCCGCCCCGTCCGTGCCCCCCGCCTCCCCCGAGGCCCCCGCCGACTCCTCCTCCCAAGCCCCCGCCGACCCCTGGCGTCGCTATGACCCCTGGGCGGCCGCTCCCCTCGGGGCCGGGCCGCTCCAGCAGACCGGGGGTGCCGTCCTCAGCGTGGAGCAGCGGCGCAGGCGTAGGCGTCGGGGGCTGGTCGGTGGGGCCTTGCTGGTGGCTCTGGTCTCCGGGGGCGTCGGCGGGGGCGTCGGCGTGTATCTGGAGCGGAACGGCGGGGTGGCGGCGGTGGAGCTGCCGCAGGCCCCCGTCGTGCCGGGCGGCCGGGACGCGGACAGTGTCGCCGGGATCGCCGCCCGTGCCCTGCCCGGCGTCGTCACCCTGCACGTCAGCGGCAGTGCGGAGGCCGGCACCGGCACCGGCTTCGTGCTCGACACGCGGGGGCACATCCTGACCAACAGCCACGTCGTCGAGCCCGCCGGGTCCGGCGGCGAGATATCGGTCACCTTCAACGGAGGCCAGACCGCCGAGGCCGAGGTCGTCGGCAAGGACAGCGGATACGACCTCGCGGTGGTCAGGGTGACCGGCGTGCGCGGTCTCGAGCCCCTGCCCCTCGGCAACTCCGACAACGTGCGGGTCGGTGACCCGGTCGTCGCCATCGGCGCCCCCTTCGACCTGGCGGGCACCGTCACCTCGGGCATCATCAGCGCCAGGGAGCGGCCCATCACCGCCGGCGGCGGCAGCGGCGACGGGAGCGACGTGTCGTACGTGGACGCCTTGCAGACCGACGCGCCCATCAACCCCGGCAACTCCGGTGGCCCCCTCCTCGACACGCAGGGCCACGTCATCGGCATCAACTCGGCCATCCGGTCCGCCGCCGACGGCAGCGACTCCGACGGCGGCCGGGCCGGCTCGATCGGCCTGGGCTTCGCCATCCCGGTCAATCAGGGCAAACGCGTCGCCGAGGAACTGATCAACACGGGCCGGGCGACCCACCCCGTCATCGGCGTGACCCTCGACATGGACTACGCGGGCGACGGCGCCCGGGTCGGCACCGAGAACGGTGGCGGAAGCGATCCGGTGACCGCGGGCGGCCCCGGCGACAGGGCCGGCATCCGGCCGGGGGACGTCATCACCGCGGTCGACGGCCGACGCGTCCACTCGGGCGAGGAACTGATCGTCAGGACCCGCGCACACCGCCCCGGCGACCGCCTGGAACTGACCGTCGAACGCGACGGCAAGGAACGCGCCCTGTCCCTCGTCCTCGGCTCCTCCGACAGCGGCTGAACCGGCCGGTCACCCCACGATTGCCGGATACCTCACACTTCGGACGCCGACGCCTGGCCCCATCAGGCAAACAACGCGGAAAACAGGTCGCCCACGACCAGTCGGACACCTCGGGACGGTACCGGTCGGACAGGTGCGACAGGTACCGTGGACCCGGCCCGGACCACGGAAGACCCGCACTGACCACCGAGGGCCACCAGGGCCACCGAGGACCGCGGACCGCGGACATCGCAAGGAGCTTCAGGTGTTCAATGACATAGGTGCGCTCGAGCTGGTGACGATCGTCGTCCTGGCCGTGCTCGTCTTCGGTCCGGACAAGCTCCCGAAGGTCATCCAGGACGTGATGCGCACGGTCCGGAAGATCCGTGAGTTCTCCGAGAGCGCCAAGCAGGACATCCGGCAGGAACTCGGCCCGGAGTTCAAGGACTTCGAGTTCGAGGACCTCAACCCCAAGACCTTCCTCCGCAAGCAGCTGGACAACGAGGACCTGGGGCTCAAGGAGATCCGCAACGGCTTCGACCTCAAGAAGGAGATGGCCGAGGTCACGGACGCCGTGCAGGCCCGCGAACAGGAGTCCTCGTCGTCCTCCTCGGCCTCCTCGTCCGGCGGCCGGATCGACATGGTGAAGAAGCCGGAGGAGCCGGGCAAGGACGACCGCCCGCCCTTCGACGCGGACGCCACCTGAGTCACCCGCGCCCCCGGATGTGAGGGGGCGCACGCCTCACGCGCCGGGCGGCTTCCCCCCAGTCACGAGCGGGGTGGCTATGCTGCCTGGTTGTTGTGCGGGCCGTACCCACAAGGGCGACGCCGCCCGAAGGGGGGCGGGCCGTACGGTCCGGCTAGAGCAAGGAGGCGTCCGGGTACATGGAGACGACGAGTCGGGCAGTCGAACAGGCGTCGGCCGCGGAGGGCGGACAACAGGTCCCCTCCGCCCGGCGCACGGTCGACGGCTACCTGGAGGCGTCCTTCCCGTGGTACGGCCTCGACGAGGCCTTCACGGGACCGCGCTGGCTGATGCAGGTCGGTACGGCGGCCGACGGTGCCGTCGAGCACGGTTCGATCGGGCACGGTGACGAGCCCTCCGTACGGCACGAGACGGCCGGGGAGGACCGCGGGAAGTTCGCCGTGGTCGTGACCGTCGCCGCGAATCCCGTCCGGCGCAGCGCGGACGGCACCGGACTGCTGGAGGCCACCTCGGTGTCCTCGGCGGCCTGGCTGGCGGGTGTGGGGCTGCTGTCCTTCACCTGGCCGGGGCAGATGGACCACAGCCTGCGCGACGACTGGCTGGACCAGCAGACCGAGACGGCGTGGGTGCTGGCCGACGACCTGTCCGGCTCGGACTGGTCCACGCTGTCCCTGCCGGTCGACGGCGTGCCGACCCCCTTCCACTATCGCGAGTCCGAGTTCGGCTGGGTGCTGGCCGGCTCGACGCAGGAGGGCGTGCACGTGGGGGCGTACGGCAGGGGCATGAGCGCGTACGGGCTCGGCTTCGCCGTGATCAAGGACATCGCCGCGTACGAGTAGCCGCGGTGACGGCGACGGGGGCGCGGTCCTGACCGACGGCGCCCCCGCTGTCGTACGACGGTCGGGAATCGGGTTCGTACGGCGGGTCGGAGCCCGCAGGTCAGAACTTGTTCTTCGGGGTGATCCCCAGGGACAGGCCCGAGAGACCGCGCTGACGGCCGCCCAGTTTGCCCGCGATGGCCCGCAGGGCGGAGCCCGCCGGGGAGTCCGGGTCGGTGAGGACGACCGGCTTGCCCTCGTCGCCGCCCTCGCGCAGCCGGACGTCGATGGGGATGGAGCCGAGGACCGGCACCGAGGCGCCCGTGGTGCGGGTCAGGCCGTCCGCGACGGACTGGCCGCCGCCGGTGCCGAAGACGTCGACCATCTCGCCGCAGTGCGGGCAGGGCAGCCCGGACATGTTCTCGACGACGCCGACGATCTTCTGGTGGGTCTGGACGGCGATGGAACCCGCCCGCTCGGCCACCTCGGCGGCGGCCTGCTGCGGCGTCGTCACGACCAGGATCTCCGCGTTCGGGACCAGCTGGGCCACCGAGATGGCGATGTCGCCGGTGCCCGGCGGGAGGTCGAGCAGCAGGACGTCGAGGTCGCCCCAGTACACGTCGGCCAGGAACTGCTGGAGCGCCCGGTGGAGCATCGGGCCGCGCCAGACGACCGGGGCATTGCCCGGCGTGAACATGCCGATCGAGATGACCTTCACGCCGTGCGCCGACGGCGGCATGATCATGTTCTCGACCTGGGTGGGACGGCCGTCCGCGCCGAGCATGCGGGGCACGCTGTGGCCGTAGATGTCGGCGTCGACGACACCCACCCTCAGACCGTCGGCCGCCATCGCCGCGGCCAGGTTCACCGTGACCGACGACTTGCCGACGCCTCCCTTGCCGGACGCGACCGCGTACACGCGCGTGAGCGAGCCGGGCTTGGCGAAGGGCACCTCGCGCTCGGTCTGGCCGCCGCGCAGCGCGCTCGCCAGTTCCTTGCGCTGTTCGTCGCTCATCACGTCCAGGGTCACGTCGACCCGCGTGACGCCGTCGACCGCGGAGACCGCGTCGGTGACGCGCTGCGTGATCGTCTCGCGCATCGGGCAGCCGGAGACCGTCAGGTACACGGTGACCGCGACCGCTCCGTCCGCCCCGATGTCCACCGACTTGACCATCCCGAGTTCGGTGATGGGGCGGTTGATCTCGGGGTCGTTCACCGTCGCCAGTGCTTCACGCACCGCGTCTTCCGTAGCCATAAGGACGATGGTACGGCGCCCCGCGCGACCCTCGGCATGCCCGTCAGCGGTCGTCTACGTCACGTCCGCGCGACCGGTCTGCCGGGAATACGACATGGCCGTCGCGCGCCCCCTCCAGCTCCTTCACCATGTCCTGGAGTTCGGAGCGGATCCAGTCCCGGGTGGCGACCTCGCCGAGCCCGATCCGCAGGGCGGCGATCTCCCGGGTGAGGTACTCGGTGTCCGCGATGGACCGCTCGTTCTGCTTGCGGTCCTGCTCCAGGTTGACCCGGTCGCGGTCGTCCTGGCGGTTCTGCGCGAGCAGGATCAACGGGGCCGCGTAGGAGGCCTGGAGCGACAGCATCAGCGTGAGGAAGATGAAGGGATAGTTGTCGAAGCGCAGGTCGCGTGGGGCGAAGATGTTCCACAGCACCCACACGATGATGACGATCGTCATCCAGACGATGAAGCGTCCGGTGCCCAGGAACCGGGCGATGCGCTCCGACAGCCGTCCGAAGGCCTCCGGGTCCCACTCGGGCAGGATCCGCCGCCTGGGCGGACGCGGCTGGTCCAGCCGGACGCGGGGGCGGGTCGCCGCCGTGGCGCCGGTCGGGGTCCGCTCGGCGCGGGCGGGGTCACGGTCAGGAGCCATCGGGCACCTCCCCCTCGGCCAGGTGGAACTCCGTCTCCCGCCAGTCCTCGGGCAGCATGTGGTCCAGTACGTCGTCCACGGTCACCGCGCCGAGCAGCGAGCCCGCCTCGTCGACGACGGGCGCCGCGACCATGTCGTACGTCGCGAAGAACCCGGCGACCACGGGCAGCGCCGCGTCCGGGGCGAGCGCCTGGAGGTCGTCGTCGAGGATCGAGCTGACCAGGGTGTACGGGGGGTCGCGCAGGAGCCGCTGGAAGTGGACGGTGCCCAGATACTTGCCGGTGGGGGTGTCGTCGGGTGGACGGCACACGTACACCTGGGCGGCGAGGGCGGGGGAGAGGTCGGGGTTGCGGACGCGGGCGAGGGCGTCGGCGACGGTCGCGTCCGGCCGCAGCACGATCGGCTCGGTCGTCATCAGACCGCCCGCCGTGTGCTCCTCGTACGCCATCAGACGGCGCATGTCAGCGGCGTCGTCCGGCTCCATCAGGCTCAGCAGCCGCTCCTTGTCCTCCTCGGGCAGCTCGGAGAGCAGGTCGGCCGCGTCGTCGGGGTCCATGGCCTCCAGGACGTCCGCGGCGCGCTCCTCCTTCAGCTTGCCGAGGATCTCGATCTGGTCGTCCTCCGGCAGCTCCTCCAGGACGTCGGCGAGCCGGTCGTCGTCGAGGGCGGCGGCGACCTCCGCGCGGCGCTTGGCGGACAGGTGGTGCAGGACGTTCGCCAGGTCGGCCGGGCGCAGCTGCTCGAAGGTGGCGAGGAGGCTCTCGGCGCCCTGCCCGTGCTCCTCCAGGGAGAAGCCGGTGACCGCCGACCACTCCACGGTCAGCTTCTCGCCCTTGCCGCGCCGGAAGGCACCCGACTTCCTGCCCTTCTGCACGAAGATCCGGTCGATCTCCCAGTCCCGGCGGGCCGGCAGTTGCTGCACGGACAGGTCGAGGACGGTGACGTCCTCGCCGGTCTCGGCGAGCGTGACGCGCCGGTCGAGCAGCTCGCCGAAGACGAGCCGCTCGGTGGGCCGCTGTTCGAAGCGGCGCACGTTCAGCACTCCGGTGCTGAGGACCTGGCCGGACTCGATGCTGGTCACCCGGGTCATCGGCAGGAAGATCCGGCGCCGGGTGGTGAGTTCGACGACCAGCCCGAGCAGCCTGGGCGGCTTGCGGCCGACCCGCAGCATGACGACCAGGTCACGCACCCGCCCCACGGTGTCGCCGGCCGGGTCGAACACGGCGACTCCGGCCAGGTGGGAGACGAAGATCCGGGGGGCGCCCGCAGCCATGTCCGGACCTCCTTCTCGTACGCGCTCGTACGGGGTGTTCGCCGTCGTGCTCCCCGCGGTGTCGCGGGTGAGGTTCTTTTCGCAAATGCCCGCTCGTGCGGGCTTAAGGCTAGCCCGTCCCGATCGGGTACGCGCTGGTGAGGGGTCCGGACGGACTGGCTCCGTTCCCCTGCCCGGACCCCGGTACGCTGCGGTACGCCGCTCAGGAGTTTCCCGCAGAAAGGCAGCCCCCTCTGTGACTGCGATCACCCAGGGCCGTACCCATCGCCGAGCCGCGCTGGTGAGCGCGATGTGCGCGCTGGCCGTGACGGGCCTGGGGCTCACCGGGTGCGGCGGCGAGGACCCGGACGCGGGAACCAACGGGGTCGGCAAGCTGGCCGCCGACAAGATCCAGGCGAGGACGCAGACGGCCGCCGCGGCGGTGGACGCGGTGCGGCTCTCCGGGAGCGTGGTCGCCGGCGGGAAGTCGTACAAGCTCGACATGAGCCTGAAGTCGGACGGCGCCACGGGGTCGGTCACCGCCGGGGGCGCCACCTTCCACCTGCTGCGGGTCGACGAGGAGCTGTACCTCAAGGCGGACGCCGCGTTCTGGAAGCACGAGGACGGCAAGTCCGACGACGGCGGCTCCGACACCGCGGCCGCGGGCAAACTCGACGACAAGTACGTGAAGGTGCCGACCGGTGATCCCTCGTACAAGAAGTTCAGCGGGTTCACGGACAAGGACCTCCTTCTCGACAGTGTGCTGACACTGCACGGTTCGCTGGGCAAGGACGGCCACCACGAGCAGGGCGGGGTGCGCACCATCCGCATCACGGGCGACGGGGGCTCCGGCGGCACGCTGGACGTGTCCCTGGAGGGCAAGCCGTACCCGCTGCGCCTGGTGCGCGCGGGCGGGGCGGGCACGCTGACCTTCTCGGCCTGGGGCAGGGACTTCGCCCTGGAGAAGCCGGCGAAGGGCGAGACCGTGGACTACGGCAAGGAACTGCCGACGTCGTGACCGGCTACGCGCGCGGGGCCTTCTTGGGTTTCCTCTTCAGCAGCAGCCGCGGCAGGGCCGCCGGGACCGGCTGACGGGTCGTCGCCGGGGACGGCACCGGCGGCGCCGCCAGGTCCCCGTCGGGCAGCGCGGCCGTGGCGCCGGTGGGCTCCAGCCGGACCACCCGGCACTCGCGCGCCCAGCGCCCGGTCATCGCCTCGCCGTCGGGCGCGTTGAGCCGCTTGCCCTTGAGATCGGCGACGGCCGCCTCCCACGCCTCGGTGCCGGGGGCGAGCTGGACGACCCGCGCGGTCCAGGTGACCAGCCGGCCGCCCTTGTCCTTGCTGCGGACGGTCACCTCGGCCGTCACGCCGTCCGCCAGTCCCGGCAGCGGCTGCTCGCCGGGCCCGTCGCCGACGAGATGGGCCGCGCCCGCGTGCCACACGTGCCACAGGGCCCGTGCGCTCCGTTCACCGGCCGCCTCGACCCAGATGAGGCCGGACTTCTTGGTGGCCTCCTCGACGAGGGCCGGATCGAGCAGCTCGCGTGTCATGGGACCCACCCTATCCAGGCGCCCGTCAGAGCCAGCCGTTGCGCTTCAGCGTGCGGTGGATGCCCACGCAGAGCGCCACCGTCACCGACATCATCATGGGATAGCCGTAGCGCCAGTGCAGCTCCGGCATGTGGTCGAAGTTCATGCCGTACACCCCGCAGACCATCGTCGGTACGGCGATGATGGCCGCCCAGGACGTGATCTTGCGCATGTCCTCGTTCTGCGCGACGGACGCCTGGGCGAGGTTGGCCTGGAGGATCGAGTTGAGCAGCTCGTCGAAGCCGATGACCTGTTCCTGGACCCGTGCGAGGTGGTCGGCGACGTCGCGGAAGTACTTCTGGATGTCGGGGTCGACCAGCCGCATGGGCCGCTCGCTCAGCAGCTGCATCGGTCGCAGCAGCGGCGACACCGCGCGCTTGAACTCCAGTACCTCACGCTTGAGTTGGTAGATCCGGCCGGCGTCGGTGCCGCGCGGGCTGCCCTTGCGGCCCGGCGAGAACACCTCCGTCTCGACCTCGTCGATGTCGTCCTGCACGGCGTCGGCGACCGCGATGTAGCCGTCGACGACATGGTCGGCGATCGCGTGCAGCACCGCGGAGGGGCCCCTGGCGAGCAGCTCCGGGTCGTCCTGGAGGCGGTGCCGCAGGGCGCGCAACGAGCCCTGGCCGCCGTGCCGGACGGTGATGAAGAAGTCCTTGCCGGTGAAGCACATGACCTCGCCGGTCTCCACGACCTCGCTGTTGGCGTCGAGTTGGTCGTGCTCCACGTAGTGGATGGTCTTGAAGACGGTGAACAGGGAGTCGTCGTAGCGCTCCAGCTTGGGGCGCTGGTGGGCCTGGACCGCGTCCTCCACGGCCAGCGGGTGCAGCCCGAACTCCCGGGCGATGCCGGAGAACTCACTCTCCGTCGGCTCGTGCAGGCCGATCCAGACGAAGCCGCCGTCGCGGCGCACCTGGCGCATCGCCTCGTGCGGGGCCAGCGGCGTCGCCGTCTCGACGCGGGCGCCGTCGCGGTAGACGGCGCAGTCGACGACGGCCGAGGGGGTGGCCGGGTCGCGCGTGGTGTCGTACGCGCCGCTCTCCTTGCGCAGGGAGGGGCGGGACGGGCGGACCACGGCACGCAGGTCGCGGATCATCGACATGGCAGGCTCCTTCGCGACGGGCAACGAAAGGCGCCGACGACGGGTGGAACTACCCGGAATGGGGACGTCCTGACAAGGGTCCTTCCCGCCCATCGAGGCAGGGAGAGGATGTTTGGCACGTCCGCAAAGCGGGGAGCACCGCACCGTCGCGGTGGCGGGTTTCGCTACTGATTCGGCTACTGCTTCAGATCAGACGGATCGCGCGGACCGAGGAAGCTCGGGCGGATCCGGTACAACGAAACGAAGTGCTCTTCCGAGTGAAGAAGCGAACGCGAGAGGCGGCGGTCGGCCGGAGCCAGAGCTACGTCAGCGGCGGGAAGAGCGAGTGGTACTGCACGGTCGACTTCGATCCATGACAGCCCCACCTCCTCCAGCCGGTCCCCCGTGAGGGAATACCTTCGGCGTCGGGGCTTGATGGCGACGCTTCTGCGTGCTGCCCCGAACCGCCGGGCCAGAGTATCAGCCGACCGAAGTGTCAAGGCGCTGCTTTGCCCGGTACTGGCGAGTTCTATGCTCGCGGCATGGCTGATGTTCTTCCTCTGGTCGAAGCCCGGTTGCGCAGCGCGCTGGGCGAGCCGGACGCCCGTGCCGCGGTCACCTTCCTGGGTACGGACCGCATCGAGGTCCTCCGCTTCCAGGAGGGGGACATCGTCCGCTACGCCACGCTCGGCATGTCCGCGCAGCCGATGAGCGACCCCACGGCGATGCTCGCCGACCCGGTCAAGGGGCCGCGCGCCGAGCTGGTCCTGTCCGTGCGCGCCGGGCGGGCGGACACCGACAAGGTGCTCCGCCCGCTCGCCGTGCTCGCCGCCTCCCCGCAGGTCGAGGGCGTCGTCGTGGCGCCCGGCGCCTCCCTCGACGTCGGTGAACCCCTGTGGCCCGGCTCCCCGTTCACCTCCGTACTGGTCGCCGAGCCCGGCGGTCTGGTCGAGGACCTGGGCCTCGACGAGCCCCTCGACCCGGTCCACTTCCTGCCGCTGCTGCCGATGACCCCCAACGAGGCCGCCTGGAAGCGCGTGCACGGCGCCCAGGCCCTCCAGGAGCGGTGGCTGACGCACGGGACGGACCTGCGGGATCCGTCCCGCGGGTCCGTCCCCCTGGGGTGAGCGAACTCACCGACAGGCGTCCGGGCGCTGTCAGTTGGCGAAGACGGTGACCCCGTCCTCGGTCGCGTGCCGGGGCTCCAGCTCCTCGGCCTGGTGCGTCAGCGCCTCCCGCCGTACGGCGACCACGACCGCGCCGAGGACGGCGGTGACCGCCGCGACGACGAACGGGACGTGGACGTCGGTCCACTCCTCGATCTTCGGCGCGAAGAACGGCGCGGCGGCCGCGGCGAACCAGCGCACGAAGTTGTAGCCGGCGCTCGCGACCGGGCGCGGGGCGTCCGACACGCCGAGCGCCAGCTCCGTGTACACGGTGTTGTTCACGCCGATGAAGGCGCCCGACAGGATCGTGCAGAGCACGGCGGTGGCGTGGTCGCCGTAGCCGAGCACCAGGACGTCGGCGGCGAGCAGCAGCAGGGAGCCGCCGAGCACCTTCAGGGACCCGAACCGCTTCTGGAGCCGCGGGGCCACCAGCACCGAGAAGACGGCGAGCAGCAGGCCCCAGGCGAAGAACACCGCGCCCGACCTGTAGGGCGTCATGTCCAGCACGAACGGCGTGAAGGCCAGCACGGTGAAGAACGTGTAGTTGTAGAAGAACGCCGAGACCGCCGCCGAGGCCAGACCGCCGTGGCCGAGCGCCTTGAGCGGGTCCAGCAGCGAGGTCCTGCGGGCCGGCCTCGGCTGCTCCTTCAGGAACGCCGCGACGCACAGGAAGCCGATCGCCATCAGCACCGCGGTGCCGAAGAACGGATAGCGCCAGCTGGCGTCCCCGAGCAGCGCGCCGAGCAGGGGCCCGCACGCCATGCCGAGGCCGAGGGCGGACTCGTACAGCAGGATGGCCGCCGCGCTGCCGCCCGCCGCCGCGCCGACGATCACCGCCAGCGCGGTGGAGACGAACAGCGCGTTGCCGAGACCCCAGCCCGCGCGGTAGCCGACGAGCTGTCCGACGGTGTCGGAGGTGCCGGCCAGGCCCGCGAAGACGACGACGAGGGCGAGACCGAGCAGCAGGGTCCTGCGACCGCCGATCCGGCTGGAGACGAAGCCGGTCACCAGCATCGCGAACGCGGTGATCAGGAAGTAGGAGGTGAAGAGGAGGGAGACCTGGCCGGCCGTGGCGTCCAGCCCCCGGGCGATGGAGGGCAGGATCGGGTCGACGAGTCCGATGCCCATGAAGGCGACGACGGACGCGCCGGCGGTCGCCCAGACCGCCTTGGGCTGCCGCAGAAGGCCACCGGCTCCCGCATCGAAGGGGTCCATGCTTGCTCCCGTCCCAAGAGTTGGTTGGTATTTACACATACTAAGTTAGCCAAGCTAACTAATGCAAGTTACATGCATTGGGTCCGGCCGGACGGGGTTCCGCCCGGACGGGTGATCGTCCTTGACGTGGGCCGGATCGGGTAGGACCGTGGGGCTCTATGAGGGGCGAACCCAGTTGCCCGAAGTGTGGTGGCCGGGTCAGGGCTCCCGGCCTCTTCGCCGATTCCTGGCAGTGCGATGTGCACGGGGCCGTGCATCCGCTCCAGCCCGTGATCCCGCCCAGCGTCGAGGCCCTCAGCGTCGTCGTGCACCGCACGCGGGTGCCGGTGTGGATGCCGTGGCCGCTGCCGGTCGGCTGGCTGTTCACGGGCGTGACCTACGCCGGTGACGACCGCAGCGGCGGCCGCGCCTCCGCCGTCGCCTGCACGGGCCCCGGCCCGGTCGGCGGCATGGGGGAGCTGATCCTCGTCGCCGAGGAGCTGGGCGTCGGACTCGGCGCACGGTACGCCGGGATGGACGGCCCCGATCCCGGCCCCCACATGAACGTGGAGAAGCCGCCCCAGGCCAAGGTCCTCGCAGCCGGCCGCCCCACCCCGCTCTGGCTGGTCAACGGCGCTCCGGACGACCGCGCGGTCTTCGCGGGCGAGGCGCGCGGGCTGTGGCTGTGGGCCGTCGTGTGGCCCGAGCAGTCGGGGCTGCTGATGTACGACGAGCTGGTGCTGACCGATCTGCGCGACGCGGGCGCGGAGGTCGAGCTGGTGCCGTGCGGGGCGCTTTCGCCGCGACTGCTGAAACCGTAGGGGTGTTCCCGGTGCGGGAAGGACCCGGCGGTGCGCGGTCGCGCTGAGGTGGGGTCCGCAGGTCCGGGGGTGCTCTCCCGGTCCGGTCCGGGTCCGGTCGGCGCTCCCCAGGTGTAGGGGGTGCTCCGGAGGTTCGGGTGTGACAGGGGAGTCCGGAAATCCGGTTATCCTTGAGCGTCCCCGTCCGCCCGTCACCGCTTGGAGTCCGCGTCGTGCGCATCGACCTGCACTGCCACTCCACGGCTTCCGATGGTACGGACACCCCGGCCGAGCTGGTGCGCAACGCCGCCGCGGCCGGACTGGACGTCGTCGCGCTGACCGACCACGACAGCACCCGTGGACACGCCGAGGCGATCGCCGCGCTGCCGCGGGGTCTCACCCTCGTCACGGGCGCCGAGCTGTCCTGCCGTCTCGACGGGATCAGCATGCACATGCTGGCCTACCTCTTCGACCCCGACGAGCCCGCCCTGCTCGCCGAGCGCGAGCTGGTGCGCGACGACCGGGTGCCGCGGGCGCGCGCGATGGTCACCAGGCTCAACGAGCTGGGCGTGCCCGTCACCTGGGAGCAGGTCGCGCGGATCGCGGGGGAGGGCTCCGTCGGACGTCCGCACGTGGCCACCGCGCTCGTCGAACTCGGCGTCGTGCCGACCGTGAACGACGCGTTCACCCAGAACTGGCTGTCCGACGGCGGCCGGGCCTACGTCGAGAAGCACGAGACTGACCCCTTCGAGGCGATCCGGCTGGTCAAGGCGGCCGGCGGCGTGACCGTCTTCGCCCACCCGGCCGCGAGCAAGCGGGGCCGTACGGTGCCGGAGTCCGCGATCGCCGAGCTGGCCGCCGCCGGCCTCGACGGCATCGAGGTCGACCACATGGACCACGACGACGACACCCGGGCGCGACTGCGCGGGCTCGCCGCCGACCTGGGGCTTCTCGTGACCGGGTCGAGCGACTACCACGGCAGCCGCAAGACGTGCACGCTCGGCGAGTACACGACGGACCCCGAGGTCTACGGGGAGATCACCCGGCGCGCGACCGGCGCGTTCCCGGTGCCGGGGGCCGGCGGAGCCTGAGGCCCACCCCGATCCGTCACCCTTCACCTCTTTCGCAAGGCTCTCGTACCGATGTTCGACGTTGCCGTCTTCGGCTCTCTCTTCCTCACGCTCTTCGTCATCATGGATCCCCCCGGGATCACCCCGATCTTCCTCGCGCTGACCGCCGGGCGCCCCGCCAAGGTGCAGAAGAGGATGGCCTTCCAGGCCGTCTGCGTGGCCGGCGGTGTCATCGCCGTCTTCGGGCTCCTGGGCCACCAGATCCTGAACTACCTGCATGTGTCCGTGCCCGCCCTGATGATCGCGGGCGGACTGCTGCTCCTGCTGATCGCCCTCGACCTGCTGACCGGCAAGACCGACGAGCCCAAGCAGACCAAGGACGTCAATGTGGCGCTGGTCCCGCTCGGCATGCCGCTGCTGGCCGGGCCGGGTGCGATCGTGTCGGTCATCCTGGCCGTGCAGAAGGCCGACAGCGCCGTCACGCAGGTGTCGGTGTGGACGGCCATCCTCGCCATCCATGCCGTGCTGTGGGTGGTGATGCGCTACTCGCTGCTGATCATCCGGGTCATCAAGGACGGCGGCGTGGTCCTGGTGACGCGCCTCGCCGGAATGATGCTCTCCGCCATCGCCGTACAGCAGATCATCAACGGCGTCACACAGGTGGTCCAAGGAACCTGAGCCGGCCGCCGGTACGCGCAGAGCCCCCTACGGCATCGTGCCGTGGGGGGCTCTGAAGTCTGTGTGTGGCTCCGTGGTGTTACGAGGCCGAGGTGTCGGCCGGACGGATCCACAGCCGCTGCCCGATGGCGGCGGCCTGCTGAACGATCCGGTTGACGGAGGCGGCGTCCACGACGGTGCTGTCCACGGGCGTGCCGTCGACGTCGTCGAGTCGCATGATTTCGAAGCGCATGGGCTTCTCCCTTCGTCTGGTCATCCTCCTGAGGAGAATTGCTGTACATGAGGAGTCAACCGCTCCCGTGTTACAAACATTCCCTACGCTAAAGAAATTTTTCGAACGCCTAATTACTCACCGGTAAGGGAGCGGGGTCGCCGACGCCCGACAGGGGACCCGCCGTGATCGATGACGGCGCGTGCCCGGACCGAGCGGGACCGGTTGTGTTCGCAGCGTGACCGCCGGGACAATGGACGCGATGAACGACGACCTCCCGGCCCTCGCCGCCCGCATCGACCGCACCAACGAGCTGCTGACCCGCATGCTCGCCGAGGTGGCGAAGACACCCTCGACCCATGCGATCTTCGTCGACGCCGGGTACCTCTACGCGGCGGCGGGCCGGCTCGTCGCCGGGACCGAGGACCGCCGGGCCTTCGACCTCGACGCCGAGGGCCTGATCGACGCGCTCATCGACCGCGCCCGCACGATCTTCGCGGACAGCCGGCTGCTGCGCGTCTACTGGTACGACGGCGCCCGCCGCCGCATCCACACCGTCGAGCAGCAGTCCATCGCCGAACTCCCCGACGTCAAGGTCCGCCTGGGCAACCTCAACGCCAACAACCAGCAGAAGGGCGTCGACTCCCTGATCCGCAGCGACCTGGAGTCCCTCGCCCGGCACCGCGCCATCAGCGACGCCGCGCTGCTGGGCGGCGACGAGGACCTGGTCTCCGCCGTCGAGGCCGCTCAGGGCTACGGCGCCCGGGTCCACCTCTGGGGCATCGAGGCCCCCGAGGGCCGCAACCAGGCGGAACCCCTGCTGTGGGAGGTCGACAGCCAGCGCACCCTCGACCTCGACTTCTTCAAGCCGTACGTCTCACGGCGCACCGCCCAGACCTACGAGCCGGCCGGCGCGGCCCGGCCGACCCGCGACGACGTCCGCTTCGTCGGCGCGCAGATCGCGGCGAAGTGGCTGGCGGCACGGGGCCGGGAGTCCCTCGTGGAACTGCTGCCGGGCCACCCCTACCTGCCCGGCTCCGTCGACCAGGACCTGCTCGTGGAGGCGGAGGGCATGCTTCAGTACTCGCTGCGCGGCCAGTCGGACCTCAGGCGGGCACTGCGGGACGGGTTCTGGGAGCACCTGCAGACGCAGTACTAGCCGCTCCGTCCGGCGACCGGCCGATGCGGAGCAGTCCTGGGCTTGCCCGTTCGGGACGGGCCGATGCGGAGCAGTCCTGGGCTTTGCCCGTTCGGGGCCGGCCGATGTGGAGCAGTCGTGGTCGTGCACGTCCGCGACCGGACGGATCCGGCGCAGCCCTGGGCTTGCACGTCCGCGACCGGACCGATCCGGACGAGCCGCCCTAGCCGTGCCCGTCCGGGCGGATCTTGTCCCAGAAGTCCGCGAGCGCGTGCGCCGTCGGCAGAGGCTGGTCCAGGTTGGGGGAGTGCTCGGCGCCCGCGACGACCGTCCGGTGCGCGCCCAGCTCCATCGCCATGTCGTCCAGGACGGTCACCGGCCAGGTGTCGTCGTACGCCCCCGACAGGACGTGGAACGGCAGCGGCACGGCGGCGAGTTCCGCGACGCGGTCCGGCTCGGTCAGCAACTGGCGACCCGTCGCCAGGAGTTGCGCGGGCTTGTGGTTCACCCACCGCTGCCGCAGCAGCACCGGATCGCCGAATCCGCGGGCCGGGCCGCCGACTTCCTCCGGCGGGCCCATCGCCAGGATCGCCTCCCACACCTCGGGCATCGTCATCAGCGCGAGCGCGTCGTGCAGCAGCCGCACGCGTTGCCGCTGCGACTCGGAGATCCGCGCCGGGCCGGACGCGACCAGCGTGAACGAGACGAAGGGGGAGTGGTCGAGCAGAACGGCCGCCCTGGCGATCTGACCGCCCAGGGAGTGCCCGGCCAGCTGGACCGGGGTGCCGAGCGCGGCCGCCTGCGCGAGCACGTCCCGCGCCAACTCCTCCTGCGCGTACGGTGCTTCGTCGAACGCGGGACCGTCGCTCTCGTTCTGTCCGCGACCGTCCACGGCGACCGTGCGGTACCCGCGCGCCGCGAGCGGTTCGTGCAGCAGGTGGAAATCCTCCTTGCTGCCGGTGAACCCGGGCAGCAGCAGCGCGACACCCCGGGGCACCACACCGTCGGCCACGGGCGAGTCGACGACGGCGAACTCGCCGCGCGCGGTGCGCAGGGGGTACGCGCGAGCGCCGGGGGGCGGGGTGAAGGCGGTCGGCATGGTCACACGCCGAGGCTACCGGGCCACGGCGACGGGGCCCGCGAGGAGGGGCCGGCGAGGGACGGCGCCGGTGCCGGAACGCCGACGGCCCGGCCGCTCCACCAGGGAGCGACCGGGCCGTCGGACTGTGCCCTTGCGGGCGATCAGCTCTCCGCGGACTCCGCGGCGGCCGTCGCCTTGCGCGTGCGCCGGGCCTTCGGCTTCGCCTCTTCGGCGGCACCGGCTTCGGCGGCCGGGGCAGCCGCCGCCGTCTTGCGGATGCGGCGGGGCTTGGCCTCGGGCTCCTGCGCGGCCTGGGCCGGGATGTCGACGGTGGCCGTCGTCTCCGGCTGGGCGGCCTTGCGGGTGCGGCGGGGCTTGGCCTCGGTGGCGTCCTCGGCGGCCGGTGCGGTGGCCGTCTTGCGGGTGCGGCGCGGCTTGGCCTCCGTGGCCTCGGCCGTGTCGACCGCGGCCTCGGCGGCCGGGGCAGCCGCCGTCTTACGGGCGCGGCGGGGCTTGGCCTCGGTGGCGTCCTCGGCGGCCGGTGCGGTGGCCGTCTTGCGCGTGCGGCGCGGCTTGGCCTCCGTGGCCTCGGCCGTGTCGACCGCGACCTCGGCGGCCGGGGCAGCCGCCGTCTTGCGGGTGCGGCGCGGCTTGACCTCGACCGCTTCGGCGACGTCCGCCGCGGCGTCCGTCGCGACCGCCGCCTTGCGGGTGCGGCGCGGCTTGGCCTCCGTGCCTTCGGCCGTGTCTACCGCGGCCTCGGCGGCCGGTGCGGTGGCCGTCTTGCGGGTGCGGCGGGGCTTGGCCTCGGGCTCCTGCGCGGCCTGGGCCGGGATGTCGACGGTGGCCGTCGTCTCCGGCTGGGCGGCCTTGCGGGTGCGGCGGGGCTTGGCCTCGGTGGCGTCCTCGGCGGCCGGTGCGGTGGCCGTCTTGCGGGTGCGGCGCGGCTTGGCCTCCGTGGCCTCGGCCGTGTCGACCGCGACCTCGGCAGCCGGAGCAGCCGTCGTCTTGCGCGTACGACGCGGCGCGGCCTCGGTGGCCACCGCGGCGCTCTCGGCGGCGTCGGCCGTGGCCTCGACCGGGGCCGTCGCCTTGCGGGTACGGCGGCGCGGCCTGGCCTCGGTGGCCTCCGCCGTGTCGACGGCGGCTTCGGCCACGGTGGCCTCCGCCGCGGGCGCCTGGGCGGGGATCTCCACCGTGGTCCCGGCCACGGTCTCGACCGCCGTCCCCGTCGCGCCGACCGGCGCGTCCGCGTTCCTGCGGGTACGGCGGCGGCGCGGCTTGGCGGCGTCCGAAGCGTCGGGGGCCGGGCTCTCCACGGTCGTCACGACCGCTTCAGCGGCCTCGGGGACGCTGACCACCGGCGTCACGGACGCCGCGGCGGCGACCTCCTGCGCGGCACGGCCCCGGCGCCGACGTCGCGGCGTACGCGACGAGGTCGCGTCCTCCGCGGCGGGCGTCTGCTCGGGTGCGACGGTCCCGGCGGGGGCCGACGCGTCGAGGGGCTCGCCGTTGCGGGTGCGGCGGCGACGGCGCGGCGTACGGGCGGGGCGCTCGCGCTCGGCGGAGCGCGACTCGTCGCGGCCGCCACCGCGGCGGTCGCCTCGGTCACCCCGGTCGTTCCGGTCGTTACGGCCGCGTCCACCACGGCCGCCCGGCTCGCCGAGGTCCTCCATCTCCTCCGCGTCGAGACCGGCGCGCGTGCGCTCCGAACGCGGCAGGACACCCTTGGTGCCCGCGGGGATGGCGAGTGCCTCGAAGAAGTGCGGGGACGTGGAGTACGTCTCCGGCGGGTCGGGGAACTTCAGGTCCAGCGCCTTGTTGATGAGCTGCCAGCGCGGGATGTCGTCCCAGTCGACGAGGGTGACGGCGATGCCCTTGGCGCCCGCGCGGCCGGTGCGGCCGATGCGGTGCAGGTACGTCTTCTCGTCCTCGGGGGACTGGTAGTTGATGACGTGGGTCACGCCCTCGACGTCGATGCCGCGGGCGGCCACGTCGGTGCAGACGAGGACGTCGACCTTGCCATTGCGGAAGGCGCGCAGCGCCTGCTCGCGGGCGCCCTGGCCGAGGTCGCCGTGGACCGCGCCGGAGGCGAAGCCGCGCTGCTGGAGCTGGTCGGCCAGGTCGGCCGCCGTGCGCTTGGTACGGCAGAACACCATGACCAGACCGCGGCCCTCGGCCTGGAGGATGCGCGCGACCATCTCGGGCTTGTCCATGTTGTGCGCGCGGAACACGTGCTGCTTGGTGTTCGCGACGGTCCGGCCCGCGTCGTCCGGCGAGGTGGCGTTGATGTGCGTCGGCTGCGACATGTAGCGGCGCGCGAGGCCGATGACCGCGCCCGGCATGGTCGCCGAGAACAGCATGGTCTGGCGCTTCACCGGAAGCATGTTGATGATCTTCTCGACGTCGGGCAGGAAGCCCAGGTCGAGCATCTCGTCGGCCTCGTCGAGGACGAGCGAGCGGATGTGCTTGAGGTCGAGCTTCTTCTGGCCCGCGAGGTCCAGCAGTCGGCCCGGGGTGCCGACGACGACGTCGACGCCCTTCTTGAGGGCCTCGACCTGGGGCTCGTAGGCCCGGCCGCCGTAGATGGCGAGGACGCGCACGTTGCGCACCTTGCCCGCGGTCAGCAGGTCGTTGGTGACCTGCGTGCACAGCTCGCGGGTGGGGACGACGACGAGCGCCTGCGGGGCGTCGGTCAGGTCCTCGGGCTTGGCGCGACCGGCCTCGACGTCGGCGGGGACGGTGACGCGATCGAGGAGCGGAAGGCCGAAGCCGAGCGTCTTGCCGGTGCCCGTCTTGGCCTGTCCGATGACGTCCGTGCCCGTCAGGGCCACGGGAAGCGTCATTTCCTGGATGGGGAAGGGGGTGATGATGCCGACGGCTTCGAGGGCTTCGGCGGTCTCGGGAAGGATCCCGAGCTCTCGGAACGTAGTCAGGGTGCTGCCTCTTCTGTGTGCGCGGTGCGAGGCGAGCGCGGGGGTCGTGGCGGACCGTGTCGGGGACGTCGGTCGCCCTCTGGGCGAAACCGGCAAGACACGGGACCTCTGCCGACGCTCTAGCGTTCGTACCGCTGAGGGGTTCCCTCCGGTCGTCGTACGCGAGGTGCCGTACGGCCAGGGAGGGCTGTCGGGTCGGAGCCGATCGGGCCACCGACCGGGCATCCTCATACCTGCAGCCCGTCGAATCATCGGCAGGCGCATTACCACCATACCCCGGATCCGCGCACATGCGATGGCCGATTCGGTCACGTTGTGGTTGTCGCGCCGTCGGACGTGGTCCTTCGCGTCGTCGTTGTCACACTGATTGACCAGGGACTTCCGTCCCACCACGGGCGGGCTATTGTGCGCTGCATGACGAGCTCTGACAAGCCTGAGAACGCCGCCACCGGTATCGCCGCCCAGGACTGGGCGAAGGCCTCCGCCGATCCTCAGTACCGGGCCGCGGTCGTGGACCTGCTCGGCGCGCTCGCGTACGGCGAGCTGGCGGCGTTCGAGCGGCTCGCCGAGGACGCCAAACTGGCGCCCACGCTGGAGGACAAGGCGGAGCTGGCGAAGATGGCGTCGGCGGAGTTCCACCACTTCGAGCGGCTGCGCGACCGGCTCACGGAGATCGGCGAGGAGCCGACGCGCGCGATGCAGCCGTTCGTGGCCGCGCTCGACGGCTTCCACCGCCAGACCGCCCCGTCGGACTGGCTGGAGGGCCTCGTCAAGGCCTACGTCGGCGACTCGATCGCCAGCGACTTCTACCGGGAGGTCGCGGCCCGGCTCGACACGGACACCCGCGGCCTGGTCCTGGCCGTGCTCGACGACACCGGTCACGCCGGCTTCGCCGTCGACCGGGTGCGCGCGGCGATCGACGCGGAACCGCGGGTGGGCGGACGGCTCGCGCTGTGGGCGCGGCGGCTGATGGGCGAGGCCCTCTCGCAGTCCCAGCGGGTGGTGGCCGACCGCGACGCCCTGTCCACGATGCTCGTGGGCGGCGTGGCGGACGGGTTCGACCTCGCGGAGGTGGGACGGATGTTCTCGCGGATCACCGAGGCGCACACGAAGCGGATGGCCGCACTGGGGTTGGCCGCGTAGCGCGTCGCGCCCCCGTGGGATCGGCGGGGGGCGGGTCCGGTCCCTGTCGCGTGGCTGTGTTCCACGCCGTTGCCGACGTGGTCCATGCGTGCACGGCACGCCGCCGGCCTTTCCGGCCGGGGCGTCGTCGTGGCCGCCGGCGCCGACTGCGGCCTCCTCGCCGGCTGGGGTCGGCCGCGTAGCGCGTCGCGCCCTCGCGGGTTCGCCGTGGGGCGGCTCCGGCCCCTGGCGCGTGGTTTTGTTCGACGCCGTAGCCTCCACGCCTGCACGCCACGCCGGGGCCAGAGGCGGCTTCCTGGACGGCCTTCCTTGGCGGCCGGCGCATGGGCGGCCGTTCGCCGCCGCTCGGGCGGGGCTTGCGCGCCCGTGGCGGATCCGGTGGGACCGAGTCCGCTACGCCGTTGCCGATCGGCGGCGGAGTCTCGTCGCCGGGCGCAGGAGCAGGGAGAGCGAGGCGGTGGAGACGATCGCCGCGCCGAGGAGACTCGCGAACGGGGAACCGGGGCCCAGTGCGCTGTGGGTGACGAAGTCTCCGAACAGGGCTCCGGCGACGCCCGTCGCCAGCACGAGCGTGCGGGCCGGGAGCCGGTGGGAGAGGCGGTGGACCGCCGCCCACGCGAGCACGAGACCGAACACAGCGGAGCCGAGCGCTTCCAAGATCATCCGAGGTCCCTCCAGGCGGCCGGGCTGTGTACCAAGGTCGTAGCCCGTCATACCCGTGACCTGCGGAATGCAATCCCCTGTGGGGAGGTCGTGCTCCGTCCGTGGAGGGCGCGGTACGGGAGCGGGGTGTGTCCGCGGGGGCGGAACGCGGAAGGGGCCCGGCAGCCGAACGGCCGCCGGGCCCCTTCCGTCGAGCATCGCTACAGCGCGCCGAAGCCCACCTTGCGCGGGGCCGGCTCGCCCAGCTCAACGTAGGCCAGGCGGTCGGCCGGAACCAGGACCTTGCGGCCGTGCTGGTCCGTGAGGCTGAGCAGCTGCGACTTCCCGGCCAGGGCGTCGGCCACCACGCGCTCGACCTCCTCCGGAGTCTGACCGCTCTCCAGAACGATCTCGCGGGGCGCGTGCTGCACGCCGATCTTGACCTCCACGGCTAAGTCCCTCCGACGATCACGAGGTGCGCGGGCGTCCGCGCCGTACGCTGCACACATTAGCCCGGTGAGGGGACGTGTACGGCGCGGGCGTCCACGCCAGGAGCGAACAGCGCACGGGAACAAACGGCCGGGGTGGTGTCGCTCAGTGCTGCTCGATGCCGTGCAGCGGGAATCCGGCGATGCCCCGCCAGGCCAGGGAGGCCAGCAACTGCACCGCCTGGTCCCGCGGGACGCTGCGGTCGCTGTGCAGCCAGGAGCGGGCCACGACCTGCGCCAGGCCACCGAGGCCGGAGGCCAGCAGCATCGACTCCGCGCGCGAGAGACCGGTGTCCTCGGCGATGACGTCGCAGATCGCCTCGGCGCACTCGTTGGTGACCTTGTCGACGCGCTCGCGCACGGCGGGCTCGTTCGTCAGGTCCGACTCGAAGACCAGGCGGAAGGCGCCGCCGTCGTCCTCGACGTATGCGAAGTACGCGTCCATCGTCGCGCGGACGCGCTGCTTGTTGTCGGTCGTCGACGCGAGCGCGCTGCGCACGGCCTGGATGAGCGACTCGCAGTGCTGGTCCAGCAGAGCCAGGTAGAGGTCCAGCTTGCCCGGGAAATGCTGGTAGAGCACCGGCTTGCTGACGCCGGCGCGTTCGGCGATGTCGTCCATGGCGGCCGCGTGGTAGCCCTGTGCGACGAAGACTTCCTGGGCGGCGCCCAGCAGTTGGTTCCGTCGGGCACGGCGCGGCAGGCGCGTGCCTCGCGGGCGCGCCGCCTCGGTCTGCTCGATGGCTGTCACGCCGCCTCCCAAAGTCGTCACTCTTGCGGTGTGCCGCCGCGTCGCCATCGTACTTTTCGGTAACCGTGGTGTGCGCGGTGCGAGCGCAGAATTTCACGGACCGGACGATGACAAAAGCCTCAGATAAGGTTTCGAAGTAGGTCTTAGTGGGAAAAATCGCGGCCCACTTCTGCTCGGCGCGCGGCGTTTTACGGTGTCTTCTCGGAGGCCGACGTCGGTCCTGTCAGCGATAGTCGTCCTCGTCGTGCGAGACCACGCGCGTCTGTTCGACGAGATCCGCCTCGTTGGCCCGGCCGGGGTCGACGTCCTCCAGTGGATCGTCACGCCTCGGCGCGACGTCCGCCTGCTGCTCGGCGGCGTCGTTCTCCGGCGCCTCGACGGCGATCTCCGTGGCGTCGTCCTTCTCGTCGGCGAACGTCTCCGGATCGGTGGGGTCGATGGCCATGAGGGGCTCCCTTCCTACGAACGTCCCTGAGAGTGCAGGGGCTACACGCGGGTGCCCTTTGTACGAGCCTAGGAGACACCCTTTTCGGACGCTATGCGATGTGCCCAGGAATCGCGCCGCCATCTGCGCGACGCGCGGTGGGCCTCTTGTGACGCCGAACACACGGGTCCTGGCGTGATCGTCTCGTAACATTGCGGCATGTCTTCGACAGAGCTGCCGTCCGTGCCGCCCACCAGCGTGCTGCCGAAGGCCGCGTCGGTCCGGGTCGCCGAGGGCGAGAGACTGCGGTCGGTCCGCCTCCCCGGCGTCACCCTGACGGTCCGCTCCAGGCCGCCCACGCGCGCGGGGCTGCAGCCCGCGCTGTACGTCCACGGCCTCGGCGGCTCCTCGCAGAACTGGTCCGCGCTGATGGCGCAGCTCGACGGCGTCGTCGAGAGCGAGGCCGTCGACCTCCCCGGTTTCGGAGACTCCCCGCCGCCGGACGACGGCAACTACTCCATCACCGCCCACGCGCGTGCGGTGATCCGCCATCTCGACGCGTCCGGCCGCGGCCCCGTCCACCTCTTCGGCAACTCGCTCGGCGGAGCGGTCGCCACCCGTGTCGCGGCCGTCCGTCCCGACCTCGTCCGGACACTGACCCTCGTCTCGCCCGCTCTCCCGGAGCTGCGGGTCCAACGCACGGCGGTGCCCACCGGCCTGCTCGGCATGCCCGGCGTGGCGGCGCTGTTCACCCGGTTCACCCGGGAGTGGACGGCCGAGCAGCGGGTCCGCGGAGTCACGGCCCTGTGCTACGGCGACCCCGGACGGGTCAGTCCGGAGGCCTTCGGCCACGCCGTGGAGGAACTCGAACGGCGGATGCGGCTGCCCTACTTCTGGGACGCGATGACACGCTCCGCGCGCGGGCTGGTCAACGCCTACACGCTGGGCGGTCAGCACGGCCTGTGGCGCCAGGCCGAACGCGTCCTCGCCCCTGCCCTCCTCGTCTACGGAGGCCGCGATCAGCTCGTCGGCTTCCGCATGGCCCAGAGGTCGGCACGCGCCTTCCGTGACTCCCGCCTGCTCACCCTGCCGAACGCGGGGCACGTGGCGATGATGGAGTATCCGGAGACGGTCGCCACGGCGTTCCGGGAGCTGCTGGCAGAGACCCGGGACCGGGCATCGGCCACGGAGCCGGGGGCCGGACCGTGTACGGACGCCGGTGTGCGCTCGGATGCGGGGAGGAGGTCGAGGCCGGACGCCGATGTCGGGCCGAGACCGGATGGGAGGACCGGATCCGGGGCGGATTCGGATACGGATACGGATGTGGACATGGATGCGCACGCGGCTGTGGACGCTGAGACGGCGTCGGCGTCGGCAGTGACGTCGGATGCGGAGTCGATCTCGGCGCGGGGAACCGGTTCGGGCTCCGGCTCGTTCTCTGAGCGGGCCGGCGGATCCGCGGGCTCGGGGAGCTGAGGGGGGTCGTGGGACGTCACAGTCGACGCGGGGCCGCGCCCAAGAGCGCGCCGCGGGAGAGCACCGGCTCCGCTTCGCCGGGATCCGCGCCGGACGAGGCGCGGGACGGCCGTCCCCAGGGCCAGGCCCGGCCCGCCGAGGGGCCCTCCGCGACGCCCGGGTCTCCCGACTCGACCCCCGCTCGCGCAGTGCCCCGGTCTCCCGACGGCACGCCCGCTCGGGGCATGCCGAGACTCCCCGACGGCACCCCCGCCCACGGCCTGCCCGTCCCGGGCGGGCGCCGCGCCCCCGACGGCACCCCCGCCCATGGCACGCCGCAGGTCCGCGGCGGGCACCCCGAGCAGCGTGAAGCCGGCGGAGCCTGGGGAGAGTTGCGGGAGCGCACGGCCCGCGGTTTCGGCCCGCTGATCCCTCGCCAGCGACCCGAGGCGGCGGCCGGGGCCCGGCAGCGGCGGGCCGATCCGGCGGCGGGTCCGCGCCAGGACTACCTCGACGCCTTCACCGGGGACGACGACGTCTTCGCACACCGCACGCCCGAGGCGGCGGCCGCGAGCACCGCACTCGCCACGGACACCCGCGTCACCCCGCGCCCCACCGACGCCTATGTCTGCGTCACCGACCGGGACAGGAGCCCCCGTCCGGCCTCCACGGGCGGCGGCGCCGGCGGATCCGACGACGAGCCGCCCGGCGCCGAGCCGGCGGCCAGGGGCGGCAAGGGCCGGGCCTTCACCGGCATCGCGGCCGCCGCCGTCACCACCGTGCTGGCCATCGTCGTGGCCGGCCAGGTCACCGACGCGCGCGACGAGGACTCCGTCCGGACCCAGGCCCAGGCCACGGCCGACAAGGCCGCCCGTGACGCCCGCTCCACCGCCGCTCGCGGCGCCGAGCGGCCGAGCCCGTCGGCGTCACCCGCGGTGGTGCCCCTGACGTACGCCCAGAAGATGAGCGCGCGGTACCGGCTCGGGGCCACGTTCGCGGGGCCGGGCAGCTTCGACGCCGTGCCCGGCATCGACAAGGCGCCCGGCACGGGGCAGAAGTACACCTACCGCGTGGACGTCGAGCAGGGGCTCGGGCTCGATGCCGAACTGTTCGCACAAGCCGTGCAGACGACGCTGAACGACGACCGCAGTTGGGCACACGGCGGTGCGCGGACCTTCGAGCGCGTCCAATCGGGCGAACCCGACTTCGTCATCACGCTCGCGAGCCCCGGCACCACCGCCGACTGGTGCGCGAAGTCCGGCCTGGACACCACCGAGGACAATGTCTCCTGCGACTCGGCCGCCACCGAACGCGTGATGATCAACGCCTACCGGTGGGCACAGGGGTCCACGACATACGGCGATCAGATGTACGCCTACCGGCAGATGCTGATCAACCACGAGGTGGGGCACCGGCTCGGCTACGGCCATGTCACCTGCGACAAGGACGGCGACCTCGCCCCGGTCATGCAGCAGCAGACGAAGTTCCTGGAGTACGACGGGATCCGCTGTCTGCCCAACCCCTGGCCCTATCCGAACAGCTGACGCCCGGCCGGAGCCGCTCAGCGGGGCGCCCGGCGCGGTGTCCGCGCCCCCCGGCGAGGTGACGTTTCGCGCTCGCGCGATCTCTTAGCGCGACCGAACGCCGCCCGCACGGGAAAGTTACGACCGTTCACCCCTTTTGGTGGGGGGGGGGGGCCCCCCCCCCCCCCCCCCCCCCCAGGGCGCGGAAGTTGTGCCCCCCGGGCGCCCCCCGGGCCCCCGCCGCGCCCCCCACCGGCGAGCGGGGGGGGGCCCCGGGGCCGCCCTCAAGATTC
>NZ_JBIAHY010000004.1:643310-660579 GCF_042870975.1 Streptomyces sp. NPDC006259
GTCTAAGGGCAGACTCTCCCTCCATCTCCCCCCAACACCCCCCGCCCTCCTACTCTCTTCTCCCCCCCCCTTCCTTCGCGTCTGCGCTCCCCCACCACCCCCCCCCCCCCACCACCGCCTTGTCCGCATACGTTCGTCCCGCTGCGAGCCGCCGGGCCAACGGCGGCTCCCCAGACGGGAGATCGGGGGTGCACACGTGCGCATCGGACTGCTTACGGAGGGTGGCTATCCGTATGTGAGCGGTGATGCGGGGCTCTGGTGCGACCGGCTCGTGCGCGGGCTCGGGCAGCACGAGTTCGACGTCTACGCGCTCAGCCGCAGTGAGGGGCAGGAGAGCGCCGGCCAGGTCGCGCTGCCGCCGCAGGTCAGCCGCGTGCGCACCGCGCCGCTGTGGACGGCCGAGGACGACGGGGTGGTGCACGGGCGGCGTGCGCGCCGGCGCTTCACCGAGCACTACGGCGCTTTGGTGTCCTCGTTGTGCGAGGGAGCGCCCGCCGATGCGGGCACGGGCCGGTCCGCCCCCCAGGCGGACCGTTTCGGCAACGCGCTGTACGGGCTGGCCGAACTCGCTCGCGACGAGGGCGGCCTGGTGGGAGCGCTCCGTTCGGAGCGCGCCGTGCGCGCCCTGGAGCGTGCCTGTCGTGCGCCCGGCGCACTGGGTGCGGCGCGTGAGGCGCGCGTACCCGATCTGCTCGCCGTCGCCGCGCATCTCGAACGCGCCCTGCGCCCCCTCTCGCTCGACTGGTACGAGGACGACGGGAGCGACGGGCTCGGCTCGGTCGACCTCTGCCACGCCGCCTCAGGAGGGACGGCGGCGCTCCCCGGCCTGCTGGCCCGGCACTTCTTCGGCGTGCCGCTGCTGGTGACGGAGTACGGGGTCCGGTTGCGGACGCACTACCTGGGGGCCGGTGGGGGCGCGACCGTCGCTGCCGGATCGGAGCCCGCCTCGGGCGCCGCTCGGGCCGCCGCTCCGCTACCGGAGGCCGCCCCGGCCGTACGGTCCCTGCTCGCCGCCTTCCACGGGCGGCTGGCCGCGGAGGTGTACCGCCGGGCGGAGTGCGTCACGCCCGGCAACGCGCACGCCCGCCGCTGGCAGGAGCGCTGCGGCGCCGACCGGGCCAAGCTGCGCACGGTCCACCCGGGCATGGACGCCTCCCGCTTCAGCCACGTCGGCGACTCCCCGGACGCCGCCGACCCGCGCACGCTGGTCTGGGTCGGCAGGGTGGAACCGGCCAAGGACCTGGTGTCCCTGCTGCACGCCTTCGCGGAGATCCGCAAGGAGGAGCCCGGGACCAGGTTGCGGATCTTCGGCACGGCGGCCGGAGCGGAGGGTGAGGCCTACCTCGGCCACTGCCGGATGCTCGCCGCGCAGCTCTTCCCCGACGAAGCGGCCGGGCCCCACTCCGTCGGCGACAATCCGGTGTCCTTCGAGGAGATCGGCGGCCCGGAGGTACCCGGACTCGACGAGGCGTACGCGGCGGGCGCCGTCGTCGTCCTGTCCAGTGTCGTCGAGGGCTTCCCGGTCGGCCTGGTCGAGGCGATGTTCTGCGGGCGCGCGACCGTGTCCACGGACGTCGGAGCGGTGGTCGAGGTCATCGGAGGCACCGGACTCGTCGTCCCGCCGCGCAACCCGCGAGCGCTCGCCGAGGCGTGCGTGGCCCTGCTGCGCGACCCGGGGCGCCGCGCACGCCTGGGCGCGGCCGCCCGCGCCCGCGCCCTCGAGCTGTTCACCGTCGAGCAGAACGTCACGGCGTTTCACGGCATCTACCTGGAGATCGTCTCCCGGAGCCCGGTTCGCCGGGTCGTCCTCGACGCGGCCGGCGAGCCCCGCCCCTTCGCGGTCCCGGCCGAGGCGTGGCTGCCCGGTCGGTGGACCGGGCTCGGCGGACGGGCCGCACCCCGGAACCCGTCCGGCTGGCCGGCGGGACCGCCGGTGCGGGGTATCGCGGCGGCGCGCGGTTCCGCCGCCGTACCGGGCACGTCGTCGCCCCACATCCCCGCCTCCGGCCCCACTCCCGTCGCCGCGACCGAG
Source organism: Streptomyces sp. NPDC006259 (assembly GCF_042870975.1). NCBI lineage: Bacteria > Bacillati > Actinomycetota > Actinomycetes > Kitasatosporales > Streptomycetaceae > Streptomyces > Streptomyces sp. NPDC006259. The sequence goes on from NZ_JBIAHY010000004.1 coordinate 645,343, forward strand.
GGGGCCCGATGAGCGGCCTGGGCGAGCTGGACCACCCCGCGACACCGGCGAGTCCCGGCGCCTGGGACGAACGGTCGGGGAAGTGGCTCGGGAGCCAGAACACCTCTCCGGGCACCGACACGCCGTCCCCTTCCGGCGCTCCGGCGGCCACCCCGGCCGAACGTCCGGCGCAGGACTCCGGCGCACACTCCGGCGCGCAGGACTCCGGCGCACACGCCGGTCCGGGTGCCGCCCCCGTCGCTCCCCGGCGAGGCGGCGCCGTGGACCCGGTGAAGGCGCTGATGCACCGTCACCGCGAACTGTGCGAACGGGCGGTCGATCCCCTGGAGATCGCGGCGGGGCTGGAGGCCCACGGCGTCACCGACCGCACCGCCGCCAGTTTCCGGCACCGGGACGTCTTCTCCCTCGCGGAGGAGATGTACGCCCGCGTTCCCCGAGACGGCGACACACCCGCGCGCCCCGAGCCCGCTCCCGCGCCACGGGCCCGCCTGGACTGGGCGCTCCTCACCCTGCTGCCGGGCGCCCTGACCGCCGCGACCGTGGTCGGCCTGCGCCTCACCCACGGCCAGGCCCGTCTCCTCGCGGTCACCGCCGGCGTCCTGGCGGTGACCCTGGCTCTGCGCGCGGTCCTGCGCCGGGGCCCCCTGAGCCCTCGGGACGGCCGGAACCCGTCGATGCCGCGCGGCGGCCCGCACGCCGGCCGACACCGCACCGGCGGCTGGACCGGCTGGCTCCTCGCCTACGCGGCCCTCGGCGACGGCCTCCTGCGCGCCGCGGCCGACGGCGGACCCGACGGCCTGCCCACCGGAACCGCCGACGGCCCCTGGCCACTCGCGACGGCCCCCGTCCTCACCCTCGCGCTGGCCTGCGTGCCCGCCGCGTGGTGCGCCCACCTCCTCGTCGTACGTGCTGGGCGCAGGCTCGGCACCAGCCGAGGTCTGGACGAGTTCGCCGACTCCGTACGGCCACTGCTGCTCGGCACCTTCCTCCTGTTCCTGTGCTCCCTCGCGGTCCTCACCGGCGGTTGCGCCGCAGCCCTCGGCGAACCCGCCGCCTACCCGGCAACGCTCACCCTGGGCGCGCTGCTCCACCTCTCCCGCCTCCTCACCGTCCACGGATTCACCCATGCCCCGGCGGTCGTCCTCAGGGCCGCGGGGGCGGCCGAGGCGATCGCCCTGGCCCTGCTCCTCGCGGGCCGGCTGCCCGGCTGCGGCCTCCTGGCCGTACCCGTCGACACGCTCGTGGCCGCCTGGGGCCCCGCCGGAGTCCCCGTCCTCGCCTGCGGGACGGCGGCCCTGACCCTGCTGATCCATACGACCCGCACCCTCACCCGGGCCTCGGCCCACGCGCGAACGGACCAGCCGTGCTGACCCGGAGCCGTCCGCCCACCCCCGACCACCGCGCGCCGCGCCACCCCCACCGTGCACGGACCGCACGACGCACGCGCTCCTCCATCCATGCAGTCCCCCTAAGGAGAGACCAGATGACCACCTCCCGATCCGGAGCGACCGGAGCCCCCGGGACACCCGCGGTCGCAGGAGCCCGCGCGGTCACCGGAGCAGCCGCGACGTACACCCCGGGAGCGGCGCGATGAGGGTTCTGCTGACCGGAGCCAACGGTTACGTCGGCCGCTTCGTCGCCGACCGTCTCCTCGCCGACCCGGCGGTCCAGCTCACCGCGCTCGGCCGCGGCGACGACGCCGACGTCCGTTTCGACCTCGCGAGCGGCAGCCCCGGCGCCCTCACCCGCTTCCTCGACGCGGTCCACCCCCAGGTCGTCGTCAACTGCGCGGGCGCCACCCGCGGCGGAGCCCGGGACCTCACCCGGCACAACACCGTGGCCGTCGCCACCGTCTGCGAGGCACTGCGCCGCAGCGGCTGCGGCGCCCGTCTCGTGCACATCGGCTGCGGTGCCGAGTACGGCCCCAGCCAGCCCGGCTCCTCGACCGCCGAGGACGCCGTCCCGCGCCCCGGCGGCCCGTACGGCGTCAGCAAGCTCGCCGCCACCGAACTCGTCCTGGGCTCCGGCCTGGACGCTGTCGTGCTGCGGGTGTTCTCCCCGGCCGGGCCCGGCACCCCCGCGGGCTCCCCACTGGGCCGGCTCGCCGAGGCGATGCGCCGCGCGATGCAGTCCGGCGACGGGGAGCTGAAACTCGGCGGACTGGGCGTCCAGCGCGACTTCATCGACGTCCGTGACGTCGCCCGCGCCGTGCACGCCGCCTCGCTGTCCGCCGCGCAGGGCGTCATCAACATCGGCTCCGGCCGCGCCGTCCGTCTCCGGGACGCCGCCGCCGTCCTCGCGCGTGTGGCCGGATACGGCGGCAGCCTGCACGAGCTGGACGGTCCGCCCGGCGGCCACCTGAGGCCCACCATCGGCCACCCGCGCCCGGACTCCGACCACGCGGCGCCGGTCGCGTACCCGTACCCCGACGGGTGCGGCAGTTGGCAGCAGGCCGATGTCCGCACCGCCCGCGACCGGCTGGGATGGCGGCCGCGGATCAACCTCGAGGAGTCCCTCGCCGACATCTGGATGGAGGCGGCATGTCGTATCTGACCGGTACCCGAGCGGGCACCGCGAGCACCGACGTCCGCACCCGGTTCGGTGTCCCCGGCTTCGCGCACCCCCTCGTCGCGCCGGCCGAGTGGGGTGAACTCGCCCGTCCCGGAAGGCCCGTGCACTGGGTCGTCCTCGACGTCGCCGACGGACCCGGTGTCCGTCCCGACCCGCACTGCCTGGAGGCCGCGGGCCGGCTCCGCAAAGCGGGCGTCCGCGTCCTGGGCCGCCTCGACTCCGTCCACGGCGCGCGCGCCTCCGGCGAGGTGATCTCCGACGCCCACCGCTACCTCGACTGGTACCGGGTGGACGGCTTCCTCCTGGACCGCTGCCCGACGGAACGCGCCGAACTCCCCGAGGTCCGCCGGACCGTCGCCACCCTCCGCACGCTCCGTGACGCGCCCCACATCGTGCTCGGACACGGCACCCACCCGCATCCCGGATACGCGGAGAACGCCGACCAGCTCGTCACCTTCTCCGGCCCCTGGAGCGACTACCGCTGGTCGCAGGCGGCCGCATGGACCGCCGACCACCCGCCCGAGCGGTTCTGCCACTTCGTGCACGGCGTCCCCCGCGGCCACCTCGACGAAGCCCTGCGCATCGCACGCTGGCAGGGAGCGGCGACGATCTGGTTCACCGACCGTCACGACCGCGACGGTGCGATCGACCCCTGGGAGACCATGCCCGGCTACTGGGACGAGATCGTCTCGCGTGTCGGAACGGGTGTCTCGGAATGAAGAAGGCCGTGGCAGTGTTACGGGGAGAACAACTGTAGTGATTGACCGACCAACGGAGTCCCCGTGTCGCTGCCACCCCTGGTCGAGCCGGCTGCCGAGCTCACCGTAGACGAGGTCCGCAGGTACTCCCGCCACCTGATCATCCCCGACGTCGGGATGGACGGGCAGAAGCGGCTGAAGAACGCCAAGGTGCTGTGTGTGGGCGCCGGCGGCCTGGGCTCGCCGGCGCTGATGTACCTGGCCGCGGCGGGCGTGGGCACGCTCGGCATCGTGGAGTTCGACGAGGTCGACGAGTCGAACCTCCAGCGCCAGATCATCCACAGTCAGGCCGACATCGGCCGCTCCAAGGCCGCGTCCGCCCGCGACTCCGTCCTCGGCATCAACCCGTACGTGAACGTGATCCTCCACGAGGAGCGGCTCGAGGCCGACAACGTGATGGAGATCTTCAGCCAGTACGACCTGATCGTCGACGGCACGGACAACTTCGCGACCCGCTACCTGGTCAACGACGCCGCCGTGCTGCTGAACAAGCCGTACGTGTGGGGCTCGATCTACCGCTTCGACGGTCAGGCCTCCGTCTTCTGGGCGGAGCACGGTCCCTGCTACCGCTGCCTCTACCCGGAGCCCCCGCCCCCCGGCATGGTCCCCTCCTGCGCCGAGGGCGGCGTGCTGGGCGTGCTGTGCGCCTCCATCGGCTCCATCCAGGTCAACGAGGCCATCAAGCTCCTCGCGGGCATCGGCGAGCCGCTCGTCGGCCGCCTGATGATCTACGACGCGCTGGAGATGCAGTACCGCCAGGTCAAGGTCCGCAAGGACCCCGACTGCGCGGTCTGCGGCGAGAACCCGACCGTCACGGAACTCATCGACTACGAGGCCTTCTGCGGCGTCGTGTCCGAGGAGGCCCAGCAGGCGGCCGCCGGCGCGACGATCACTCCGAAGCAGCTCAAGGAGTGGATCGACGACGGCGAGAACATCGAGATCATCGACGTCCGCGAGCCGAACGAGTACGAGATCGTCTCCATCCCGGGCGCCAGGCTGATCCCGAAGAACGAGTTCCTGCTCGGCACCGCCCTGGAGGGACTGCCCCAGGACAAGAAGATCGTCCTGCACTGCAAGACGGGTGTCCGCAGTGCGGAAGTCCTCGCGGTGCTGAAGTCCGCGGGCTTCGCCGACGCCGTCCATGTCGGCGGCGGTGTGATCGGCTGGGTCAACCAGATCGAGCCGAGCAAGCCGGTCTACTGAGCCGACCCGCCTGCCCGACCGGCGGGGGCCGCGCGCACCACGAGTGCCCGCGGCCCCCGCCGTCGTCATGAGCAGACCTTGCCGTCCCTCGGCACCGTGCCGTCGAGCAGGTAGTCGTCCACCGCCGAGTCGACGCAGTCGCTCCCGCTGCCGTACGCCCCGTGACCCTCGCCCTTCCAGGTGAGGAGCACGCCCACGCCCTTGCCCAGCTCGTCCGCCATCCGCGGCGCGCCCTCGTAGGGCGTCGCCGGGTCGCCGGTGTTGCCGACCAGCAGGATGGGCGCGGCCCCGGCCGCGCTCACCTCCGGGCTGTCGAACTGCCCGGCCACCGGCCAGTCGTGACACCAGCCGGCCGTGTCCCAGGCCAGGAACGTGCCGAAAACGGGTGAGATCTTCTCGAACTCCGGCAGCAGCCTCTTCGTCTCCTCCACCGTGGGCCGCTGCTTGTCGTCCAGGCACGATATGACCCGCTGCGAGTGGGTCGTCGTGCCGTAATTCCCCTCGCTGTCCCGCTCGTTGTAGGCGTCGGCGAGCGAGAGCAACTCGGAGCCGTCGCCTTCCTGCGCCGACTCCAGGGCGCTGGTCAGGGTCGGCCAGCCCTCCTTGCTGTACAGCGGCAGGACGATCCCGGTGACCGCGAGTGTCTGGGTCAGCTTGCGCCCCGAGGACGTCGGCAGGGGGTCGGCGTCGATCCGCTTCAGCAGGTCGGCGATCTTCCGGCTGCCTTGAACGGGGCTCTGGCCGGTCGACTTCAGGTAGTTGTCGAGCGCCAGTTGGAAGCCCTTCGCCTGGTTCTTCGCGTGGCCCACCGCATCGGCGCTCGGGTCGACGACCGCGTCGAGGATCATCCGGCCCACGTTCTTCGGGAACAGGTGGGCGTACACGCCGCCGAGTTCGGTGCCGTAGGAGATACCGAAGTAGTGCAGCTTCGGGTCGCCGAGGACCTGGCGCATCAGGTCCATGTCGCGCGCGGTGTCGGTGGTCGAGACGTGCCCCATCAGCTGCCCGGCGTCCTTCTGGCAGCCCTTTCCGAAGTCGACGGCGTCGCGGAGGTAGGCCTGTTCCTCGGCCGTGGTGTCCGGTGTGGAGTCGACCGACTCGGCCGTCTGGATCTGCTTGTCGCCGCGACACCGCACGCCCTCGCTGGCGCCCACTCCGCGTGGGTCCCAGCTCACCAGGTCGTAGCGCTCGCGGAGGGAGGAGACGGTGGAGCCGTACGCCGGCATCGTCGACACTCCGGATCCGCCGGGGCCGCCGAAGTTGAACAGCAGGGAGCCGACGCGCTCGCTGCCGGTGCCGCGGGACCTGGCGCGGATCAGTGCGAGGTCGATCGTCCGGCCGTCCGGCTTCGACCAGTCCAGCGGTACCTTCAGCTTCGCGCACCGCCACTCGCCGCTCGGCGCCTCCGAGTCCGCGGTGGCCCCGCAGCGGCCCCAGTCGGGCTTCTGCCCCGTGAGCGAGGCGGGCAGGGGCACCGCACCCGCGTCCGGAGTGCCGGCGGAGGAGGCCGAAGGGCGCGCGTCGGCCGTACGTCCCTTGTCGTCGTCCCCTTCGTCCGACGAGCCGCTACAGCCCGTCATCAGCAGTGCGGCGGCGGCTCCCCAAGCCGTCCACCGTACGAATCGCGCCATGTGCGTCCCCCCTCGCGGGACCGTCCGCACCGGCGGCGGACGGCTGTCAGGCCATAGTAGGCGGATCCCAGCACACCCGTCGGAGGCTGTGGATAACCCTCTGACCTGCACTTTTATCGCCGCCTTGGGTGTCAGGAGCAGACGGTCCCGGAGGTCGGCACCTTCCCGTTCAGCAGGTAGCCGTCCACCGCCGCCCGCACACACCGGTTCCCGCTGTCGTACGCGCCGTGCCCCTGGCCCTCGTAGGTCAGCTCCACCCCGACGCCCTCGCCGAGGGCGGCCGCCATCTTCCGGGCGCCCTCGTACGGGGTCGCCGGATCGCCCGTGTTCCCCACGACGAGGATCGGCGCGGAGCCGGCCGCGCTCACGTCGGGATGATCGGCGGCGCCCGGCACGGCCCAGTCGGTGCAGCCGACCATGCCCCAGGCGAGGAACTCCCCGAACAGCGGGGAGGCCGCCCGGAACTCGGGGAGCCTCCGCTCCACCTGGGCGACGGAGTAACGCGGCTTGTCGTCGGCGCAGTTGACGGAGACGTTGGCGGCGGTGATGTTGCTGTACTCGCCGTTCTCGTTCCGGCCGTTCATCGAGTCGGACAGCAGCATGAGGATCCTGCCGTCACCGTCGTAGGCCTGGTCCAGGCCCTCGGTGAGGTACTCCCAGAAGTCCTTCGAGTACAGCGACTGCGCGATGCCGTTGGTCGCGGCGGTCTGCGTCAGCTCGCGTGGGAGGACGCCGGGGATCGGCTTGCCGTCCAGGGTCTTCAGCAGGTCGGCGATCCGGTCCTTGACGGACCGCGGAGTGTCCCCGACGGGGCAGTCCGGCGTCTTGGAGGCGCAGTCCTCGGCGTAGTTGTCGAGCGCGAGCTGGAAGCCCTTGGCCTGCCCCAGCGCGCTCCGCTCGGGGGTCAGCGTCGGGTCGACGACCGCGTCGAAGACGGCACGGCCCACGTTCCGGGGAAACAGATGGGCGTAGACGCCGCCGAGTTCGGTGCCGTAGGAGATGCCGAAGTAGTACAACTCGTCGTCGCCGAGCACCTGGCGCATCAGGTCCATGTCGCGGGCCGCGTCGGTGGTGCGCACATGGGGCAGTATCTTCTCCGACTTCTTCTCGCACGACGCGTTGAACTCCTTGGTGTTGTCCAGGAGGGTGCGGCGCTCGGCGGCGTCGTCGGGCGTCATGTCCTGCTGGAAGTAGGCGTCGAGCCGCTGGTCGTTCTCACAGCGCACACCCGCGCTGCGGCCCACCCCGCGCGGGTCGAAGCTCACCAGGTCGTAGCGGGTGCGCAGGGTGGCGTAGTCCTCGCCGAACGCGGGCAGGGTGGTGACCCCCGAGCCGCCGGGCCCGCCGAAGTTGAACAGCAGTGAACCGATCCGCCTGTTCTCGGGGCCGCTCGTCCGCGCCCGGATCAGTGCGACGCCGATCGTGTCACCGTCGGGCTCGCTCCAGTCCAGGGGCGCCCGCATGGTCGCGCACTGCCATTCGTCGCCGTCCGGCAGCGGTGACGGGGCGTTGCCGCCGCCTTCGGACTGGGCGGGTGCGGGGCAGTCCTTCCAGCGCAGCTTCTGCGCCGTCAGATCCTCGTCCCGGGAGTCCTCGCTGCACCCCGCCACCAGCGAGGACAACAGGACGGCGGCGGCGGTGAGCACCGCGGCGCGCGGGCGGGAGGGGTTCGGCATGATCCCATCCTGCGGTCGCGTCCAGCCCCGCGCGCGGGGCGCGGTCCGTACGAGGTACGGCCGTTCTCGCCCTGCTAGAGGGCGCCTTTGCGGGTGAGGTGGGTGAACGCCAGCCAGCCCGGCAGCACCGGCAGCCACAGCGTCAGCAGCCGGAACAGCAGCACCGAGGGAGCGGCGACCTCCTTGGGGAGGCCGACGGCGATCAGGCCGACCGTCAGGGTCGCCTCCACCGCGCCGACACCGCCCGGCGTCGGCGCGGCGGAACCGAGCGCGTTGCCGGCGAGGAAGACGACGGCGACGCTGGCGATGCTGATGGAGGTCGTCTCGTCGCCGAAGGCGCGGATCGAGGCGTCCAGGCACATCACGAAGCAGGCCGTCAGCAGCAGCATGCCGCCGATGCCGGTGACCAGCTTCTGCGGCCGCTGGAGCACGTCCAGCATGCGCGGCACGACCCCGGCGAACAGCGACCTCACGCGCGTGGCGACGAATTTGCGCAGGAACGGTACCGAGGTCACCACGAGGACCAGCACCGCCACGGTCAGCAGTCCCGCGATGACGGTCCGGGACGGCGACAGGGAGGGCGTCTTCTCGGTGCCGGTCAGATAGCCGAACGAGAGCAGCATCAGGATGTGGCAGCCCAGCCCGAACAGCTGCGAGGCGCCCACGCTCGCCACCGCGAGTCCCGGCCGCACCCCCGCGCGCTGGAGGAACCGTGTGTTGAGGGCCACCCCGCCGACCGCGGCCGGTGCGACGATCTTCACGAAGGACCCGGCGACCTGCGCGGCCACCGTCCGCGGGAACGGCACCCGCTCCGGCACGAACCCCAGAAGGCTCATGGCCGCCGCCACATAGCTCACCGCCGAGAACAGCACGGCCGCGGCGACCCAGCCCCACTCGGCGTTGGCGATCAGCGGACCGAACTCGATGTGGGTGAGCTGCGTCAGCAGGAAGTACGCGCCGATCGCGCCGGCGATGAAGCTGATCAGCGTGCGCGGCCGCACCCGCTCCAGGCGGGCGGGCTCCACCGGCGCCTGGGGCCGGATGAGCAGCACCTCGTGCCGGATCTGCGTGAGCAGGTCCTCCTCGCGGGCCTCGTCCAGCGCGTCGTCGATGGCCCTCTTCTCGGCCCGCGTCTCCGCGCGTACGGCCTTCTTCTCGGCCTTGTCGAGGGGAGACCCGGACTCGTGCCCGGCCGCCTCGTGGCGGGCCTGCTTGGCCTGCCGGGAGGCCTCCAGGACGGCGTCGCGCTCGCGCTGCGCGCGCTCCCGGGCGAGTCTGCGCAGCGTCGCGCGCGTGGAGCGGCTCAGCGCGATGGGCTGGAGCATCGGCAGGCAGTCGGCGACGGCGTCGGGACCGAGCACGCTCACCGCGCAGGCCACCGCGCGCTCGGCCCCCACCCGCAGGCCGAGCGTCACCAGCAGCTGCGAGGTGTCCATGCGCAGCAGCAGATCGCCGGCGGCGATCTCGCCGACCCGCATGTCGGTGAGGATCACCGTGCCGGAACGATCCACCAGGATCGCGTCGCCGACCAGCCTGCGGTGGGCGATGCGGCGGGACTGGAGGGCGCGCACCTGGTGCCAGGTGTCGTGCAGCAGTTCGTCGGTGATCTCCTCGTCCGCGAGCGAGTCCAGGGTGCGGCCGCCGGTGTGCTCGTAGACGAGCATGACGGCGTCGGGGCCCAGCTCGGAGGTGGCGATCAGTTTCGGCGCGTTGGCGCCGGCCGCGATCGCCGCGTAGGCCAGCAGCGCCTCCTGCTCCAGCGCCTGACGCAGCGACTGGAGGCTGCTGCGGGTGGCGAAGCCGCGCAGGGTCAGATTGCGCCACGCGCGGTAGAAGAAGCCCTGCGCCTGCTGCTCGCGGTCGACCACCGTGACGTCCAGCGGTGGACCGTCCTCCAATGTGACGAAGTAGCGCCGGCCGCGGTCCCCGGTCTCCGGGGTCTCCGTGACCTCCTCGCGCGCGGCGCTCACCGGGCGGAAACCGACGTGCCGCAGGCCCGCCATCAGGGTCCGTCCGGTGGGCCGGACGTTGGGGGAGCCGACCGCGTACAGGGTGCCGTAGGCGACGGTCCAGCCGATCAGCACCGTCAGGATGATCGAGAACGGTGTGGTGTAGCCGGTGACCAGCATCGAGAACGCGTCGAGCATCAGCACGATCCACAGCACCGCGCGCCAGCGGGGCCGTCGTGACATGCCGACGGCCGTCATGTAGGCGATGACGGGCGCCAGGTAGCCGTGGACGGGGTCGGTGAGGGCGTGGATGTCGCCCGGGGAGGGCTGGGTGAGCGCTTCCTGGATCGAGTCGGGGGCGGCCTTGGCCACCCACAGGTCGGTGGCGAGCGTCACGCCGTGTGCCAGGACCGCCGCGAGCACGCCGTCGGCGATCCGCAGCCCGTCCCGCTTGATGAGCCGTTCGATGGCGAACGCCACCGGCACGAGCAGGATCGCGATGCTGGACGCCAGTCCGGCGATCTTGATGAGGAGATCGGGTGCCTGCCCGGTGCCCTTGTTGATGTCCTGTTCCAGGCCCGAGGTCGTTCCGTGCGCAAAGGCGGCGATGCCGACCAGGACGACGACGGCGAGCACGCCGATCAGCAGGCGCATGAGGTCGGAGGGGCGGTGCACGCGCGCGGGGAGCAAGGGTTCGTCACCCTCGACCTCGTCGACGTGTGTCACCTCGACCAGGTCCTCGTCCTGTCCCGCCGGGCCGGCGGTGTTCGGGCGCGACCCGGCGTCAGCGGTGCCCTCCGCGTCCTCGGGATGCACACCCTGCTGGTTCATCGTCTCTTCTTGGTCTCGTATCACCGGTCACCGCCCGCACGATGGTGGCATGCCCCACCGACACACAGGGGCATCAGGGTGCAAACGCGGGGCGCACAGTCTGCCCGAAGCGCCGCCGTGGGGCGAGGGTCACACAGGGTCGCGGGCCCGTCGCATTGTCGGTGGCGTGGTGCAGGATGGGGCGGATGAGCGAGCAGAGCCTTCCGGACGCCGCCCGCCCGGAGTACACCGGCGACCCGCCGTCGGACCACGCCGACGCCGCGCTGCCGGAGTACGCCGAGCGCGTCCTCGAAGTCGCGGAGCTGATCCCGCGCGGGCGGGTCATGACGTACGGCGACGTGGCCGAGTGGCTCGAGGAGGGCGGGCCGCGGCAGGTCGGCCGGGTGATGGCGCTCTACGGCGGAGCCGTCCCCTGGTGGCGTGTCGTGCGCGCCGACGGAGTGCTCCTGCCAGGCCACGAACTGCGCGCTCTCGGCCACTACCGCGCCGAGGGCACGCCCCTGAAGGCCGCGAGCAGGGCCGCCGAGGGGCATCTGCCGCGCCTGGACATGAGACGGGCGAGATGGGACGGCGGCGAACGTGCGGAGGGTCACACCTGACAGCTTCCGCCATCGACCCGGCCCAGGGGGACCTTGTGGCCCGTACGAGGGAAAAGAGGCACGTCCGTGGCATGGCGTACGTTCGAGGGGCGGGGGGCCTGCGTGACGCGCGGGTCGCACGGGCCGTGAGGGAAGAAGCCGAAGCTTTCCTTCCGAGCCGTCCGGCCGCGTAGCGTCGGCCGCACGCTTCGCCCTCATCCCGGGACCACCGCCCGCCCAGGGCGGCCCCCGTCCCACCACGACCACCTCCCGACGGCGCCCGGCGCCGGACGTGACGATCTGCACACCCACCAGGACCGGCGAACCACGTGAGCTCCTCTTCCTCCACCAGGCGCCTGCCGCACCCCCAGGGGCGGCAGGGGAGCCGTGGCGCGTACCGACTGGTGCGTACCCGGCCGGTGCGGGTGGATCCCCCTCGTCTGGACGCCGCGCAGCGCTCCGTGGTTGACCACACCACCGGCCCCCTGCTCGTCCTGGCGGGCCCGGGCACCGGGAAGACCACCACGCTCGTCGAGTCGGTCGCGGCCCGGGTGGCGCGCGGCGGCGACCCGGCGCGCATCCTCGTACTGACGTTCAGCCGCAAGGCGGCCGTCGAGCTGCGCGACCGGATGGCGCTGCGCATGGGCGCCGCCCGCGCGCCCCGCGCCACCACCTTCCACTCGTACTGCTACGCCCTCGTCCGCGCCGAGCAGGACAGCGACCTGTTCGCCGAGCCGCTGCGGCTGCTCTCCGGCCCCGAACAGGACGTGGCCGTCCGTGAACTGCTCGCCGGCCAGGTGGAACTCCAGCGGCACGGCCTCGCGCACGTGCGCTGGCCGGACGACCTCCGTGCCTGCCTCACCACGCGCGGATTCGCCGACGAGGTCCGCGCGGTGCTCGCCCGCAGCCGTGAACTGGGTCTCGGTCCGGACGCCCTGGACGCCTTCGCCGGCCGCATCGGACGCCCCGACTGGAGGGCCGCTGCCTCCTTCCTCGCCGAGTACCTCGACGTCCTCGACCTGCACGGCGTGATCGACTACGCGGAACTCGTCCACCGCGCCGTGCTGCTCGCCCACCGCCCCGAGATCGCCCAGCGGCTCGCCGGGCAGTACGACGCCGTCTACGTCGACGAGTACCAGGACACCGACCCCGCCCAGGTACGACTCCTGCAGGCCCTGGCGGGCGGCGGCCGCACCCTGGTCGCCCTCGGCGATCCGGACCAGTCGATCTACGCCTTCCGGGGCGCCGACGTGAACGGCATCCTGGAGTTCCCGCACGCCTTCCCGCGCCGCGACGGGCGTCCGGCCCCCGTCGAGGTCCTGCGCACCTCCCGCCGCTCCGGCGCGGCCGTGCTGGCCGCCACCCGGCTCGTGACCCAGCGCATGCCCCTGACCCGGCTCCCGGCGGAGAAGGTCCGCGCCCACCGCGACCTCGCCCCCGCGCGCGAGGGCGGCCGCGTCGAGGTCCTCACCTACCCGACGTCCGGCACCGAACTGGACAACATCGCCGACATCCTGCGCAGGGCACACCTGGAGGACGGCGTGCCCTGGGAGGAGATGGCCGTCCTGGTGCGGGCGGGTTCCCGCACGATCCCCACGGTCCGCCGTGCCCTCACGGCCGCGGGCGTCCCCCTCCACATCGACGGCGACGACCTGCCCCTGCGCCACGAGCCCGCGGTGGCTCCCCTGCTGACGGCCCTGCGCGCGGTGGCCGCGGCGGAGACGGCCTCGGGCACCGCACGGCCCCCCATGGGCGCCGATCGGCCGCAAGAGGGCGGCCCGCCGGACGAGGGCGAAGCCGGGGCCGTCGACGCGGAGGCGGAGCGCGCCTGCTGGCTGGACACCGAGACCGCCCTCACCCTGCTCGCCTCGCCCCTCGCGAGCATGGACGCCGCCGATCTGCGCCGCCTCGGACGTGCCCTGCGGGACGAGGAGCGGGCCGCGGGCAACCCCCTGCCGCCGCCGTCGGACGAACTGCTCGCACGGGCCCTCGCCGAGCCGGAGCGCCTGGCCGTGCACGACCCCGTGTACGCGCGCGGCGCCCAGCGCCTGGGCGCCCTGCTGAGGAAGGCACGCGAGCGTCTCGCGGGCGGCGGCACGGCCGAGGAGGCGCTGTGGGACCTGTGGGAGGGCACGCCCTGGCCCACGCGCCTGGAGCGGTCCGCCCGCCGCGGCGGCGCGGCGGGCCGCAACGCCGACCGGGACCTGGACGCCGTGTGCGCGCTGTTCGCCACCGCCGCGCGCGCGGAGGAGCGCACCGGCGGGCGCGGCGCGCTGAACTTCCTGGCGGAGATCGAGGCCGAGGACATCGCCGCGGACACCCTCACCCGGCGCGCCGCCCGCCCCGACGCCGTACGCCTGATGACCGCGCACCGCGCCAAAGGGCTGGAGTGGAGCCTGGTCGTCGTCGCGGGCGTACAGGAGGGACTGTGGCCGGACCTGCGCCGCCGCGGCTCGCTGCTGGAGGCGGACCGCATCGGCCGGGACGGACTCGCCGAACCGCTCACTCCCGGCGCCCTGCTCGCGGAGGAGCGCCGCCTGTTCTACGTGGCCGCCACGCGCGCGCGTGACCGGCTCGTCGTCACGGCGGTCAAGGCGCCCGCGGACGACGGAGACCAGCCCTCCCGCTTCCTCACCGAACTCGGCGTCGAGCCCAAGGACGTCACGGGCCGCCCGCGCCGCCCCCTGTCGGTCGCCGCGCTGGTCGCCGAACTGCGCGCCACCACCGTCGACCCGCGGGTCTCGGAACCGCTCCGGGAAGCCGCGGCCCACCGCCTCGCCCGCCTGGCCGGCCTGGCCGACGAGGACGGCCGGCCCCTGGTGCCGTCGGCGCACCCGTACCGCTGGTGGGGCATGTTCGAGCCCACCGAGAGCAAGGTGCCGCTGCGCGACCGGGACCGGCCCGTCGTGCTCTCCGGCAGCGCCCTCGACCAGCTCGCCAACACCTGCGCCCTCCAGTGGTTCCTGGGCCGCGAGGTGAAGGCCGACGCCCCCGCCACGGCCGCCCAGGGCTTCGGCAACGTGGTGCACGTCCTCGCCGACGAGGTCGCCTCCGGACACACCCCGGCCGACCTCGCCGTCCTGACGGAGCGCCTGGACTCCGTGTGGAACGCGCTCGCCTTCGACGCGCCCTGGAAGTCGGCGCAGGAGAAGGAGCACGCGCGCGTGGCACTCGAACGGTTCCTCAAGTGGCACGTCATGGACCGCACCGGCCGCACGCCCGTCGCCAGCGAGCACGACTTCGACGTCACCCTGGAAGCGGGCGAGTACGAGGTCCGCATCCGCGGCCAGATGGACCGCGTCGAGGCCGACGGCGACGGCCGGGCCTACGTCGTCGACTTCAAGACCGGCAAACAGGCGCCCACCGCGCGCGAGGTGGAACGTCACCCGCAGCTCGCCGTGTACCAGCTCGCCGTCCGCGAGGGCGCCGTCGACGAGGTCTTCGACGGCGTCCGCCCCGAACCGGGCGGCGCCGAACTGGTGCAGCTGCGCCAGGGCGCCGCCAAGCGGGACGGCGGCGAGAGCCTGCCCAAGGTCCAGGCGCAGGAGCCGCTGGAGGGCGAGTGGGTCGGCGAACTGCTGGCCACCGCGGCCGGCAAGGTCCTGGACGAACGGTTCACGCCCACCACCGGCCAGCACTGCACGCACTGCGCCTTCCGCGCCTCGTGCAGCGCCCGGCCCGAGGGACGCCACGTGGTGGAGTGAGTCCACCGGCGTGATGCGGGGGTCCGCGCGGGCGGGTGCGGCGCCCGGTGCGAACCGGCGGGTGCGGCACGGGCTGTGAGCGGGCGGTGTGACCGCGGGGTTGTGAACGGGCCGCTGGTGCGACCGCGGGGTGGTGACGGGGCTGGTGCGACCGCCGGGCTGTGTGCGGGCCGCTGGTGCGACCGCGGGGCTGTGTGCGGGCCGCTGGTGCGACCGCGGGGTGGAAGTGGGCCGCTGGTGCGACCGCAGGGCGGTGACCGGGCCTGTGAGACGCGCCGGGCCGTGTACGGGCGCCGGTGCGACCGCCGGGCTGTGAGTGCGTGGGGTGAGTCGGCG
>NZ_JBIAHY010000004.1:660678-910888 GCF_042870975.1 Streptomyces sp. NPDC006259
CGACCGCAGGGCGGTGACCGGGCCTGTGAGACGCGCCGGGCCGTGTACGGGCGCCGGTGCGACCGCCGGGCTGTGAGTGCGTGGGGTGAGTCGGCGCTGCCGCCGTGTGGCGTGTGCGGTCCGGTGTGACGGACCGCACCACATGTGCTGACCTGCGCGTCCTGCGCTGCGCCAGGCGATTTGTCATCGACTGTCAGTGGCCGCCGCTAGCCTCTCCCCATGCCCGCCCGTATCACCGATCCCGAGCAGCTCAAGGAGCTTCTCGGGATCCCGTTCACTCCGGAGCAGACGGCCTGCATCACCGCGCCGCCCGCCCCGCAGGTGATCGTGGCCGGAGCCGGGTCGGGCAAGACGACGGTGATGGCCGCGCGCGTGCTGTGGCTGGTCGGCACCGGCCAGGTCGCCCCCGAGCAGGTCCTCGGCCTGACCTTCACCAACAAGGCCGCCGGTGAACTCGCCGAACGGGTCCGCAAGGCCCTGGTGAGGGCCGGCGTCACCGACCCCGACGTCATCGACCCGGACAACCCGCCGGGCGAGCCCGTGATCTCGACGTACCACTCGTTCGCGGGCCGTCTGCTGACCGACCACGGCCTTCGCATCGGCCTGGAGCCGACGTCCAGGCTGCTGGCCGACGCCACCCGCTACCAACTCGCCGCGCGGGTGCTGCGCGAGGCACCCGGCCTCTACCCGGCGCTCACCCGGTCCTTCGCCGACCTCGTCAGCGACCTGCTCGCTCTCGACGCCGAGTTGGCCGAGCACCTCGTCCGCCCCGAGGACCTGCGCGCGTGGGACGCCGATCTGCTGCGCACCCTGGAGGGCGCCAAACTCAGCAATGCCGATCTGCGCAAGGTGCCCGAGACGGCCACCGCCCGGCGCGAACTCGCCGAGCTGGTGCTGCGCTACCGGACCGCCAAGCGCGAGCGCGATCTGCTCGACTTCGGCGACCAGATCGCCCTCTCCGCCCAGCTCGCCCGGATCCCCGAGGTGGGCCGCGTCCTGCGCGACGAGTTCCGGGTGGTGCTCCTGGACGAGTACCAGGACACCTCCGTGGCCCAGCGCACCCTCCTGGCCGGCCTCTTCGGCGGCGGGACGGGGCATCCCGTCACCGCCGTCGGCGACCCCTGCCAGGCCATCTACGGCTGGCGCGGTGCCTCGGTCGCCAACCTCGACGACTTCCCCGAGCACTTCGCGCTCTCCGACGGCCGTCCCGCGACCCGACAGGCGCTCAGCGAGAACCGCCGCAGCGGCGGCCGCCTCCTCGACCTCGCCAACGGCCTGGCCGAACCACTGCGCGCCATGCACGCGGGCGTGGAGGCGCTGCGCCCTGCCCCCGGCGCCGAGCGCGACGGGATGGTCCGTTGCGCACTCCTGACCACCCACGCGCAGGAGATCGACTGGATCGCCGACTCCGTCGCCCACCTGGTGAACACGGGCAAGGCCCCCGGCGAGATCGCCGTCCTGTGCCGTACGGCCACCGACTTCGCCGAGATCCAGGGCGCCCTGGTGGCCCGGGACGTGCCCGTCGAGGTGGTGGGCCTCTCGGGTCTGCTGCACCTGCCCGAGGTCGCCGATCTCGTCGCGGTCTGCGAGGTGCTCCAGGACCCCGGTGCGAACGCCTCCCTGGTCCGCCTGCTCACCGGCCCGCGCTGGCGCATCGGCCCCCGCGACCTCGCCCTCCTGGGGCGGCGCGCGAGGCTGCTCGTGTCGCGCACGCGCGGGGGTGACGGCGACGACCCGGACCGGCGGCTCGCCGAGGCCGTCGAGGGGGTCGACCCCTCCGAGGTGATATCGCTCGCGGACGCGCTCGACACCTTCCTCGAGACACCCATGCAGGGCGCCGGCGACGACGACGGGCTGCCCTTCTCCTCGGACGCGCGCGTGCGCTTCGCCCGGCTCGCGGCGGAACTGCGCGACCTGCGCCGCTCCCTGGCCGACCCGCTGATGGACGTCCTGCACCGCGTCCTCGCCGTCACCGGACTGGAGGTCGAACTGTCGGCGTCCCCGCACGCCCTGGCCGCCCGCCGCCGCGAGACCCTGTCGAACTTCCTCGACGTCGCCGCTTCCTTCGCCGCCGCCGAGAGCGAGGCGAGCCTGCTCGCCTTCCTCGGCTTCCTGCGCACCGCCGCCCAGTACGAAAAGGGTCTCGACAACGCCCTGCCCGGCGGGGAGAACACCGTCAAGGTCCTCACCGCGCACCGGTCCAAGGGCCTGGAGTGGGACGTGGTCGCCGTCCCCGGACTGGTCACCGGCACCTTCCCCAGCGGCCAGGGCCGCGAGAAGTGGACCGCCCAGGCCAAGGTGCTGCCGCACGGACTGCGCGGAGACGCCGACACGCTGCCCGACGTCGAGGCCTGGGACTCCCGGGGCATGAAGGCCTTCCACGAGGCCATGAAGGACCACCAGCACACCGAGGAACTGCGCCTCGGCTACGTCACCTTCACCCGCCCCCGTTCCCTGCTCCTCGGCTCGGGCCACTGGTGGGGCCCCACCCAGAAGAAGCCCCGCGGCCCCTCCGCCTTCCTCCAGGCCCTGTACGACCACTGCGCGGCCGGGTACGGAGAGATCGAGGCCTGGGCCGACGAGCCCGAGGAGGGGGAGGAGAACCCCGTCCTCCACCAGACGTCCGCCGACCACATCTGGCCGCTGCCCCTGGACGACGCCGCGCTGGCCCGCCGCCGCGCCGCCGCCGCGACCGTCCTCACCCACCTGGAGAACCTCGCCGCCGCCGGGTCCGGCGCACCCACGGCCGCGCCCGACCCCGAGACGCACCACGACCCCGACTGGCCCCCACCGCCGGACGAGGACGAGCCGGATCCGTTCGGCGAACCGGACCCGTACGGCGACGACCCGTACGGCGACTCCGACCCGTACGGCGACTCCGACCCGTACGGTGAATCCGACCCCTTCGACGAGGCGACAGCCGGCCACCCCCGCGCCGTGCCCCCGGCCCATCCGGCCGAGCGGACCAGCGCCCGCCCCGCCGTCCCGCACCAGGCGCCGCCCCCCGAACCGCGCCAAGCCCGCCTCAGCCCCGAGGAGGCCCGTACGGTCGCCTCCTGGGACCGTGACCTGGACGCGCTCACCGGAGAGCTGATCCGCGCCCGGCAGAGCGTCACGGACGTACCCTTGCCGGTGACGCTGACCGCGTCGCAGCTGCTGCGCCTGGCCGCCGACCCGGACGGACTCGCCCAGGAACTCGCGCGCCCCATGCCGAGCCCGCCCCAGCCGGCCGCGCGCCGGGGCACGCGGTTCCACGCGTGGGTGGAGGCCCGCTTCGAGGAGCTGACCCTGCCCTTCCTGGAGCCGGAGGAACTGCCCGGCGAGGACGCGGAGATCGCCGACGAACGCGACCTGGAGGCGCTCAAGGAGGCCTTCGAACGCACCGAGTACGCCCGCCGCACCCCCTACCGCGTCGAGGTCCCCGTCCAGCTCACCCTCGCCGGCCGCGTCGTCCGAGGCCGTATCGACGCCGTCTACGAGGAGGGCGACGAGGACGGCGCGAGGTACGAGATCATCGACTGGAAGACCGGCCGGGGACGTGACGGCGACCCGCTCCAGCTCGCCGTGTACCGGCTCGCCTGGGCCGAGCAGCAGGGTGTGCCCGTGGAATCGGTCACAGCGGCGTTCGTGTACGTGCGCACCGGCGAGGTCGTACGGCCCCGGGATCTGCCGGACCGCACCGCGCTGGAGCGCCTGTTGACGCCGGAGGAGGACCTGCGGGACGGCATCGGCGGACCGGCCGCGCAAATGGACCGTGCCTGAGCGCCCGGCCAGGATGCCGGTGCGGCCGGATAGGCTCGTGACCATGAGCCAGACCCCGGACAGCGCCGTCCGCACGTACATCGAGCGCCACCGTGCGGCGTTCCTCGACGACCTCGCCGAGTGGCTGCGCATCCCGTCGGTCTCGGCCCTGCCCGACCACGCGCCCGCTGTACGCCGCAGCGCCGACTGGCTCGCCGCCGAGCTCGAGGAGACCGGCTTCCCCACCGCCGAGGTCTGGCAGACACCCGGCGCGCCCGCCGTCTTCGCCGAGTGGCCCTCCGGCGACCCGCGGGCACCCACCGTCCTGGTCTACGGCCACCACGACGTGCAGCCCGCCGCCCGCGAGGACGGCTGGGACAGCGACCCCTTCGAGCCGGTCGTCCGCGGAAACCGTCTCTACGCGCGCGGGGCCGCCGACGACAAGGGCCAGGTCTTCTTCCACACCCTGGGCGTGCGCGCCCACCTCGCCGCGACCGGCCGGGCCGCCCCGGCCGTCAACCTCAAGCTGCTGATCGAGGGCGAGGAGGAGTCCGGCTCCCCGAACTTCCGCGCTCTCGTCGAGGAGCGCGCCCAGCGGCTCGCCGCCGACGCCGTGATCGTCTCCGACACCGGCATGTGGTCCGAGGACACCCCGACGGTGTGCACCGGCATGCGCGGGCTCGCCGAGTGCGAGATCCGGCTGTACGGCCCCGACCAGGACATCCACTCCGGCTCCTTCGGCGGCGCCGTGCCCAACCCGGCCACCGCCGCCGCCCGCCTCGTCGCCGCCCTGCACGACGAGCACGCACGCGTGACGGTCCCCGGCTTCTACGACGGCATCGTCGAACTCACCGACCGCGAGCGCGAACTCTTCGCCGAGCTGCCCTTCGACGAGGACCGCTGGCTGCGCGCCGCCAAGTCGCACGCCGCCCACGGCGAGGCCGGGCACACCACCCTGGAGCGCATCTGGGCCCGCCCCACCGCCGAGGTCAACGGCATCGGCGGCGGCTACCAGGGCCCGGGCAGCAAGACGATCGTCCCGTCCTCCGCCTTCGTGAAGCTGTCCTTCCGGCTGGTCGCCGGGCAGGACCCCGACCATGTGGAGAAGGCGGTCCGCGCATGGACCGAGGAGCAGGTGCCCGCCGGCGTCCGCCACGAGATCACGTTCAGTCCCGCCACGCGCCCGTGCCTCACCCCGCTCGACCACCCGGCGCTGCGATCCGTCGTGCGCGCCATGGGCCGCGCCTTCGAAGGACCTGTCCGTTTCACCCGCGAGGGCGGCTCGGGCCCCGCCGCCGACCTCCAGGAAGTACTCGACGCCCCGGTGCTCTTCCTGGGCATCTCCGTCCCCTCCGACGGCTGGCACGCGCCGAACGAGAAGGTGGAGCTGGACCTCCTCCTCAAGGGCGTCGAGACCACCGCGTACCTCTGGGGCGACCTCGCCGAGACCTGGCGCCATGCGCCCTGACGACCCCGCTCGGTCCGGAGCGGCACCGCGCGCGGGGCACACTGGAAAGGCCGCCCCGCACGGCGACACCGCACCGGACCAGCTCGCCCCCTGCCGCACGTCCCGCTGAACCGCCCGCCGAAACAACCGTTCCACCGGGGGAGTTGGAAGCACCCGTGACCACCTGGACCGACCAGAACGCCGACCGACCCATCTCGCTCACCGCCCCGAGCGGCATCGACCGCGCGGCCCACCACCGGCTCGACGAGGCCTGGCTGGCCGCGGCGTGGAGCCACCCCACCACTCGCTGCTTCGTCGTCTCCGGCGGCCAGGTCCTCATCGACGAGACGTCGGACGGCCGGACCGAACTCGTCATGACGCCCTCCTTCGAGGCCCCCCTCACCGAGGCCCACCGCTACTTCCTGGGCACCGACGACGACGGCGTCAGCTACTTCGCCCTCCAGAAGGACGCGCTGCCCGGTCGCATAGACCAGTCCGCCCGCCCCGCGGGCCTGCGCGAGGCCGGTTCGCTGCTGTCCCCCCGCGACACGGGCCTGATGGTGCACGCGGTCGGCCTGGAGAACTGGCAGCGCACCCATCGCTTCTGCTCACGCTGCGGCGAGCGCACGGTCATCGCCGCCGCCGGCCACATCCGCCGCTGCCCCGCCTGCGGCGCCGAGCACTATCCGCGCACCGACCCCGCGGTGATCATGGCGGTCACGGACGCGGAGGACCGCGTCCTGCTCGGCCGCCAGGTGCACTGGCCGGAGGGCCGCTTCTCGACGCTGGCCGGGTTCGTCGAGCCCGGCGAGTCCATCGAGCAGGCGGTGCGCCGGGAGGTCTTCGAGGAGGCGGGCATCACGGTCGGCCAGGTCGAGTACGTCGCCAGTCAGCCCTGGCCCTTCCCGTCCAGCCTCATGCTCGGCTTCATGGCCCGCGCCACCTCGACCGTCATCGAGGTCGACGGCGACGAGATCCACGAGGCGCGCTGGTTCTCCCGCGACGAACTCGGCGCGGCCTTCGAGTCCGGCGAGGTCCTGCCCCCCTACGGCATCTCCATCGCGGCCCGCCTCATCGAACTCTGGTACGGCAAGCCGCTGCCGATCCGCAGCTTCACGTGAGATCCCCGACATGACGGAGGGCGGCCCCTGAGACCCAGGGACCGCCCTCTTCGTCGTACTGCCGACTCGTCCGCCGGTTGCGCTTCGGCGGGTTACGCGCCGATCTTCTGCTTGACCTGAGCCAGCGAGGGGTTCGTCAGCGTGGAGCCGTCCGGGAACAGCACGGTCGGCACCGTCTGGTTTCCGCCATTCGCCTTCTCCACGAACGCCGCGGACTCCGGGTCCTGCTCGATGTTGATCTCGTCGTACGTGATGCCCTCGCGGTCCATCTGGCTCTTCAGCCTGCGGCAGTAGCCGCACCACGTGGTGCTGTACATCGTCACAGTGCCCGGCATGTCTCTCGCGCTCCTTCGGCAACTCGGGGGATGTGGGGTCGCGGAAGGGGAACGCACGCGGAGGCACCGCCATTCCCGTGACCGGCACCGCACCGGCGTGACGCCTGCCGCATTAGTACGACTACCGGTACCCGCCTGTGGACAACCGGCTCACTCGTCTCCGGCGACCTGGCAGCATGGCTGTGTGACAGCAGCAACGCACTCCACTCTCTTCCCGCAGGTACCGGACTCGGCCGACGCGGTGCTCGAAGGGCTCGACCCCGAGCAGCGCGAGGTGGCCACCGCCCTGCACGGACCGGTGTGCGTGCTGGCCGGAGCCGGTACCGGCAAGACGCGGGCGATCACCCACCGCATCGCCTACGGCGTGCGCGCCGGCATCCTGCAACCCTCCAGCGTCCTCGCCGTCACGTTCACCAACCGCGCCGCCGGAGAGATGCGCGGCCGGCTGCGCCAGCTCGGCGCCCAGGGCGTCCAGGCCCGCACCTTCCACTCGGCCGCGCTGCGCCAGCTCCAGTATTTCTGGCCGAAAGCCATCGGTGGCTCCCTGCCCCGACTCGTCGACCGAAAGGTGCAACTCGTCGCCGACGCGGCAGCGGCCTGTCGTATCCGCCTCGACCGGGGCGAGCTGCGGGACACCACCGCGGAGATCGAGTGGTGCAAGGTCACCCAGACCGTGCCCGCCGACTACCCGGCGGCCGCCGCCAGGATCGGCCGCGAGGCCCCTCGCGCGCCCGCCGAGATCGCCCAGCTGTACGCGGCCTACGAGGACCTCAAGCGCGAGCGCGGGGTCATCGACTTCGAGGACGTGCTGCTGCTGACCGTCGCCGTCCTCCAGGACCGGCAGGACATCGCCGAGCAGGTCCGCGCCCAGTACCAGCACTTCGTGGTCGACGAGTACCAGGACGTCAGCCCCCTCCAGCAGCGCCTGCTCGAGCTGTGGCTCGGCGACCGGGACACCCTGTGCGTGGTCGGTGACGCCAGCCAGACGATCTACTCCTTCACCGGAGCCACCCCCGACCACCTCCTCGACTTCCGTGCCCGCCACCCCGGGGCCACCGTCGTGAAACTGGTCCGCGACTACCGCTCCACCCCCCAGGTGGTCCACCTCGCCAACGGTCTGCTGGCGCAGGCGCGCGGCCGGGCCGCCGACCACCGCCTGGAACTGATCTCCCAGCGCGCACCGGGCCCCGAGCCGGTGTACACCGAGTACCCCGACGAGCCCGCCGAGGCGGAGGGCGCGGCCCGCCGCATCCGTGAACTGCTCGGCGCCGGCGTCCAGCCTGCCGAGATCGCCGTCCTGTTCCGCACCAACGCCCAGTCCGAGACCTACGAGCAGGCCCTCGCCGACGCCGGCATCCCGTACCAGCTGCGCGGCGCCGAGCGCTTCTTCGACCGCCCCGAGGTGCGCAAGGCGATCAACGCCCTCCGTGCCGCCGCCCGCTTCGGCGGGAACGACACCCTCCTCGACGACGTCGTCGACCTGCCCTCCCAGGTGCGCGCGGTCCTGTCCGGCGAGAACTGGACACCCCAGCCGCCGGCCGGTTCCGGTGCCGTCCGGGAGCGCTGGGAGTCGCTGGCGGCGCTGGTGAACCTGGCGCAGGACTTCACCGCCGCCAGCGCGAGTGCGACCCTCGCCGACCTGGTCGCCGAACTCGACGAGCGCGCGGGCGCCCAGCACGCCCCGACGGTCCAGGGCGTCACCCTCGCCTCCCTGCACTCGGCCAAGGGCCTGGAGTGGGACGTCGTCTTCCTGGTCGGCGTGGCCGAGGGCATGATGCCGATCACCTACGCGCGCACCGACGAGCAGATCGAGGAGGAGCGCCGTCTGCTCTACGTCGGCGTCACCCGGGCCCGCGAACGCCTGCACCTCTCCTGGTCGCTCTGCCGGTCGCCCGGCGGCCGCCCGAACCGCCGTCCCAGCCGGTTCCTCGAAGGACTGCGCCCCGGTACGGCCGGGGCGGCCGGACGCGGCGCCAGTGTCGGCGCCGGGGGCGTCGAGCGTGGTTTTCGCAGCGTGGCGGCAGGCGTGGTGGCCGTGCCGCGCCGGACCCAGCGCACGCCGGCCCGCTGCCGGATCTGCGGGCGCACCTTGACCGACGGCGGCGAGATGAAGCTGATGCGCTGCGAGGACTGTCCCTCCGACATGGACGAGGGACTCTATGAGCGGCTGCGGTCCTGGCGCGCGGTCCAGGCACGGCGGGCCGGGCAGCCCGCGTTCTGCGTCTTCACGGACAAGACCCTGATCGCGATCGCGGAGACCGCCCCCGAGGAACCGGGCGAACTCGCGCGGATCCCGGGCGTCGGCACGCGCAAGCTCAACCGCTACGGAACCGACGTCCTGGCCATCTGCGCAGGCCAGGACCTGGCGGCCGAGGACGAGGACGACTGATCCAAACTCGTCGGAAAAATAGTTTGCGCATGCCGCAGGAATCCCCATAGGTTCTTAGGCACGAGAACAGAGGCCTTCTCGGAGGCCCCGGTTCCGTGCTGTACTTGCATATCCGTCGGACCGGGTTCGTTTCCGGTCCCCCGAGACGCCGAGAGGAGGCGATTCCAGTGATCACCATCAACACCAACTCCGTCAGCACCGCCAAACTGACCGATCGCTCGAACGTCTCCACGTGCATTCTCGACGCCTCGAACCTGGGCACCGGTCTGTCCGGCATCCGTGCCGGCCGGCTGGCGTCCTCCTCCGTTGCCCCCGCGGGCCTCCTTGTCCGCGACCGCAGCGAGCGACCGACCAAGGCACTGGAAGCGGCAGTAGCGGCACAGGCGAAGGCCTATGCCTTTACGGCGACCGGTGCCGGAGCCCGGAAGCAGACGACGCAGCACCACCTGATGTGGGCCTTCCGTGGGCCAGAACCCTGGAGTGATCCAGCCTGATCTTCGATCAGGCCGGCGCCTTCAGGGCCGCGGAACCCCACCCGGGATCCGCGGCCCTTCTGTTTGTCCCCGACCGGGGACGGCAGAGCGAAAAGGGGCCTCGGGACAAGAAAAGAACCCGGTACCAAGCCGCCAACCGGCCCAACAGGGCCGGAACGACCAGACGAGGAAAACCAACCGTGCAACTCGAAGCGCACGCCCCGTCCGTACCGCCTTCCGAAACGATCCCCCCGCCCGGCCTCACGGAGGACTCCACCTTGACCCCGCTCACGGCGCTCACCGCGCTCGACGACGCCATCGAGAACCTCGGCGTACCCGTCCCCTGCCGCTCCTACGACCCGGAGGTCTTCTTCGCCGAGTCCCCTGCGGACGTGGAGTACGCCAAGTCCCTGTGCCGCACCTGCCCGCTGGTCGAGGCGTGCCTCGCCGGTGCCAAGGAGCGGCGTGAGCCCTGGGGGGTCTGGGGTGGCGAGCTGTTCGTCCAGGGCGTCGTCGTCGCCCGGAAGCGGCCGCGTGGCCGCCCGCGCAAGAACCCGGTCACAGCATGAACACCATCGCAGGAACGATCGACCGTCCCGTCACGCACGACCCCAAGAAGCAGGCCCCGATGAAGCCGTCCACCAGCGAGCCCACCGGCTCCGCGATCCAAGACATCGCCACCACCGGCGCGAACGACTCGCGTCAGAACAGGACCCGCGAGATGCAACTCATCCCAGAAGCCCTGGCTCGTGCGCATATGCACGACCGGCTGCACCAGGCCGAGCAGGAACGCCGGGCCGTGCGCGTGGTGACCGCCCGCCGGATGCAGCGTCGGGCCGAGCGCGCCTCGCTGCGTGCCCGCCGGGCGCTCGCCATGGCCGTGATGCAGTGATCCCTTCCACCTGAAGCGGTGGCCTCCCGTCAGGGGAGGCCAAGCTCTCCCCACGGGGGCCGGTCCGTCCGAACGGACCGGCCCCCGCGGCGCGTTGTGGCGAGGAGGCCCAGGTGATCCGCCGGGGAGCGGCCGACTCGGCCAGCCGATCAGCCCCTCGATCCCCGGCTGCCCGTCACGCCTCCGCGACGGCCTCCTTGCCCTCCGACTCCTCGTCGAGGACGAATCCGGGGAGCCACTCCTCCAGTTCCTCCCGCAGCCGCACCGTCGCACCGAGCTGGCAGAGCACGCCGATCGTGCTGAGGGTCACCCGGTGTATGAGCAGGTAGGCCGGAGGAAGGTTGAGCCGCCTGCCCAGTTGGTGGGCGGGGGAGCGCGGGTCGGCGAGCCGGGCCGCCTGGCTGCGCATCCATCCCCGGGTGAACGTGAACTCGTCGACCAGCGCCGGTTCGATGATCGGCAGAAGGTAGTCGAGGACGGCGTCGGGCTCCAGCTCGATGGACTCCTTCACGAAGCCCTCCTCGCGCAGCAACTCGTAGACCGCGTTCGCCTCGCCGTCGAGGGTCATGCGCAGCGAGTTGCCGATCGGCTCGGGCAGACCGCCGGGAAGCCGGTCGACGGTGCCGAAGTCCAGGACGCCCAGGCGCCAGTCGTCCTCGCCGTCCGGACCGCCGGGCACGAGACGGAAGTTCCCGGGGTGCGGGTCGGCGTGCAGAAGACCGGTCCGGGCCGGGCCGGAGAAGAGGAAGCGCGACAGCAGCTGGCCGGCGCGGTCGCGCTGCTCGGGGGTCCCGCCGGAGATCACCTCGGACAGGGGTACGCCGTCGATCCACTCGGTGACCAGGACCTGGTCGCACTGGTGGACCACCGCCGGGACCACGACATCGGGGTCGCCGGCGAACTCCTCCGCATGGGCCTGCTGGGCCTGCGCCTCCAGTCCGTAGTCCAGCTCCTCCGAGACGCGGTCCCGGAGTTCGGTGATCAGCGGTTTGACGTCCATGCCGGGGATGAGAGGGCCCAACAACCGGGCGAAGCGGCTCAGTTGGTTCAGGTCCGACAGCAGGGCCTCGCCCGCGCCGGGGTACTGGACCTTGACCGCGACCTCCCGCCCGTCGTGCCACACCGCCCGGTGGACCTGGCCGATCGAGGCGGCCGCGGCCGGCTTGTCGTCGAACTCGAGGAACAGGTCGGGCCAGTCCTCGCCGAGCCGCTCCGCGAGCACGGAGTGCATCGTGCGGGTCGGCATGGGCGGCGCGGCCTCCTGGAGCTTGGTGAGGGCCGCGCGATAGGGGCCGGCCACGTCCTCCGGCAGGGCGGACTCGAAGACGGACAGGGCCTGCCCGAACTTCATCGCGCCGCCCTTCAACTCGCCGAGGACCTTGAACAGTTGCTCCGCGGTGCGCTGCTGCAGCTCACGGCCGACGATCTCCGCGGACTCGCCCACGATTCTCTTGCCCAGGCCCCAGGTGGCCCGGCCCGCGATGCCGAGCGGGAGCGCCGCGAGCTTGGCGGTCCGGGTGACCGCCTTCCGGGGAAGATCAGACATGCGCCCTCCAGGTCCCAGAAAGCCGCGCCGCGTCTGCCGTACGGCGTAACTCCTTCGAATGCGGTTGCTCCGTCATTGTCGCGCGCGACTCCGCGTCATCGGA
Organism: Streptomyces sp. NPDC006259; assembly: GCF_042870975.1. Taxonomy (NCBI): domain Bacteria; kingdom Bacillati; phylum Actinomycetota; class Actinomycetes; order Kitasatosporales; family Streptomycetaceae; genus Streptomyces; species Streptomyces sp. NPDC006259. The sequence goes on from NZ_JBIAHY010000004.1 coordinate 672,726, forward strand.
GGAGGTGTGTTCCTCATTACCTTTCTCCGCCGTCCCGCACGGGCACGCGGGGTGCGCCCACACCGGTCGCGCATGCCACTGGAGGGCCGGTACGGAGACCTCCCAGCGGGCGCCCGCACTGGACGGGAGGGCGCCGTCGAGAAAGGCGAGGGCATGGGCCGCCGCCAGCCCCGCGACCGTGGTGGCCAGCGTCAGGTCGCAGGCGCGGACGGCACGCCGCGTCCCCGAGTGCCACTGCGCGACCAGCCGGGGCCACGCCGGATCCCGGTCGGTACGTGCCTGGTGCAGGCACCCCGCGCAGGCCGTCTCACCGGGCAGGACGAGCGGGCCCACCACCCCGGTCGCCTCCACCACCCCCGCGTACAGATGCGGTGTGCCCGAGTCGATCAGGGGCTCGGCCTCGGACGGAGCCGGGGCGTGCACGGACACGTCGTCCCGTGGGGCGAGAACCACGAGGGAGAAACCGGGTACGTCCGTTTCCCTCGGTGAGCCGCCGCTCCGGCGGGGCGCCCGGTCCGGTGCGGCCCGGCGCACCGCACGGCGGGCCGACTCGTCCCGCCGCTCGCCGATCGCCTCGGCCGGCAGTCCGCCCGGAGCGACGTCACCCGGCTCCACCACCCCGCCGTCGCGGACGTCCACCTCGCCGACCCCGGCGCCCGAGAGCAGCGAGGCGAGCACGGCACCCACCCGGCCCGCACCCCGTACCTGCACCCGCAACCGGCGTCGGGCGGCCAGGTGCTCGATGGCCTCACCCGGTTCCGACGTGGTCAGCGACAGCGACGCGAGGTCCGGGCGCAGCCGGTCCATGACGTCCTTCTTCTCCCGCAGCGCGGCCCCGTCCGCGCCGCCCCCGCGGGCGTCGTCGAGCAGCCCGGCCCGCCCCAGCCGCCGCACCAACTGATCCACGTACCCGTCCGGCAGGTCCATCCGGTGGCCCTCCTCGCGCAGGAGAGGGAGCCCGCGGGTGCCGTCCAGCAGGTCCAGGAAACTGCCCGTCGCGGTGTCCACCGGGCCGAGCGTCAGTGCGTGCGCCGGGGCGAGCCCGAACTGCACGGTGTTCAGGTCACGCCAGCCGCGCCGCAGCGCGGGCTTCACCATCGGATGCATCGAAGGCCCCCGTCAGGCTGGAATCTCCCCGTACGCCGGCGGAGCTGGGCCATGGGGCGACCTCGCTCCGCCGACGAGTGCCAGCATGCCCGGCCGGGCCGAAGGGGCGCCGAAAGTTGTCCACAGGGAACGGCATTCATCGTACAAATCCGTCGTACGAGGCAGACTCAGGGTGAGGGATCGAAACCGAACCGTCCCGGAGTCGGGACTTCTCCCGTGCGCAACGGGTAACGTCGGGGCGTGCCCGCCGACCCACCGCACCGCGCCGCGACGACGCCACAGCACAACACGACGAGCCAGCCGCCGAGCGGCTCACGGGCGAGCGCGATCGAGGTCCGCAGGAGCGCCCGCAGACGCCGGACCGTCTCCGCGTACCGCGAGGGCGATCGCACCGTCGTGCTCATTCCTGCCCGGATGTCCGAGGCCGAGGAGCAACGCTGGGTGAGCGTCATGCTCGACAAACTCGCCGCGCAGGAGAGCCGCCGACGCGTCCCCGGCGACGCCGAACTGACCGAACGCGCCGAGCGGCTGTCGGCCGAGTACTTCGGCGGCCGGGCCCGCCCCACCACGGTCCGCTGGGTGACCAACCAGAACACCCGCTGGGGCTCGTGCACCCCCGCCGAGGGCAGCATCCGCCTGTCGCACCGACTCAAGGGCATGCCGGAGTACGTCGTCGACTACGTGCTCCTGCACGAACTGGCACATCTGCTGGTGCCCGGCCACGGCCCCGATTTCTGGCGGCTGCTGGAGGCGTACCCGCGCACCGAGCGGGCCCGTGGCTACCTGGAGGGGGTGGTGGCGGCCGAGCGCCTGCCCCACCTGCCAGGCACGCACGCGGAGTGAGCCCCGCGCGCGGGACGTGCGGCGGTGTCCCGCGCGGGTTGTGTACCGGGTCTGTACCGACATCGTCCGGTGTCCGGATTTGCCGTTAGCCTGACGCGACGCATTCGCAATCGGGATGGGGGACGGTCGTTACGCATGTCCAGGGACTTCCAACGCGGCCACAAGGCCAGGATCAGTGACCTCACCGCGGGCACGGATCTGTACGTAGGTGTGCAGATCTCCGGCCCCGGCCTGACCTTCGACATCAGCTGCTTCGGTCTCGACGCCGAGGAGCGGCTCTCGGACGACCGGTACTTCGTCTTCTTCAACCAGCCGAAGACCCCCGAGGAGTCCGTCCAGCTCCTGGGCGCCCAGGCGGGCGACACGGAGTCCTTCCGCGTCACTCTGGACCGCATTCCCCCGCAGATCCGGAGGCTGTCCTTCACCGCGACCCTCGACGGCGCGGGCCAGATGTCGCAGATCGCCCCCGGCTACCTGCGGATCGTCGCGGGCGGCGAGGAGGTGGCCCGCTACTCCTTCGGCGGCTCGGAGTTCTCCACCGAGCGCGCCGTGATGCTGGGCGACTTCTACTTCAAGGACGTGTGGCGCTTCGCGGCCGTCGGACAGGGCTTCGACGGCGGTCTGGACGCGCTGCTGAAGAACTTCGGCGGCGAGGTCGCCGAGGAAGAGGCGCCCGCCGCCGCCCCCGCACCTCAGCCGCAGTCCGGTGCCGCTCCCGGCTTCGCACCGCCCGCTTTCGGCGCCCCGTCCGCCCCGGCGCCCGTCCCGCAGCAGCAGCCCGCGGCACAGGGCTTCGCCCCGCCGGCCGGCCCGCCTCCGGCCGCGCCCCGGCCGCCGGTGCACGCCGCGCCGACGATCATCGCGCCCCTGACCCCGCCCGGCGGGGTCCAGGTCCCGCCGCCGCCCCCGGCGCCCACGCCGTACGGCCAGCCCGGCCAGCAGCAGCCGTACGGTCAGCCGCCGCAGCAGCAGCCGTACGGCGGGCCCGGCGCGCCGACCGCCCCGCCGCCCCCCGGCTACGGCCAGCCCCCGGCGCCGCAGGCTCCCACGCCGCCGCCCGGCTACGGGCAGCCGACCCCGCCGCCCGGCTACGGTCAGCAGCCGGCGTTCGGCCAGGTGCCGGGCCAGCAGGCCTACGGCGTGCCGCAAGGTGCGCCCCAGGGAGGCGTCGGTGTGACCGCGGCCCTCCAGCAGTTCAAGGAGACGCCCACCGGGCAGCGCTGGACGCAGCAGAACCGGAAGCTGATCCGCGTCGACCTCGGCGTCGGCGGCCAGCCGGTGCTGGCCCGCCAGGGCAGCATGGTGCTCTACCAGGGCAAGGTCGACTTCAGCTACAAGGGCGCCGGTTTCGCCGGGCGGATCGTCGGCAACGCGACCGGCCAGGAGATGCAGCTGATGCGCTGCACCGGCCAGGGACAGGTGTTCCTCGCCGAGGACTCCACGATGCTGCACCCCATCGAGTTGCAGGGCGACGGCATCTGCGTCTCCGCGGAGAACGTCCTCGCCTTCGACGAGAGCCTGCAGTACGAGGTCCGCCGCATCGAGGGCCACGGCATCCCCGGCGGCGCCCTCTTCACCATGCAGTTCACGGGCACCGGCACGATCGTCGTGAAGACGCACGGCACGCCCGTCGTCCTGCCGGTCACACCGACGACCTTCGCCGACTGCAACGCCGTCGTCGCATGGTCGGCCGCGGCCCAGGTCGTCGTCTCCAGCCAGGTGCGCATGCGCCGCAACGCCTATCCGGGCGACACGGGAGAGAGCGTGAACCTCCAGTTCCGGGCCGCTCCCGGCAACTTCATCGTCGTCCAGCCGTACGAGGTCTGAGGGAGCCCGTCATGAACCAGCCGCTCGCGGGCTATGCCCCCGCACCCGTCACCGCCCGCATGGAGAACCACGGCAACCACATGCTGAAGGTGGCCCTCCAGACCGGAAGCGACCTCCTCGCGCGCGTGGGCTCGATGGTCGCCTACGAGGGCTTCATCCAGTACGAACCCAACCCGCCGGCCGTGCGCCAGATCGCGCGCGACTGGATGACCGGCGAGGGCGCGCCCCTGATGAAGTGCTCCGGCGACGGCCTGCTCTACCTCGCCGACTACGGCGCGAACGTCGTCGTGATCAACCTCAACGGCGACGGCATCTCCGTGAACGCCACCAACCTGCTCGCCTTCGACGCCCACCTCACCTGGGGTGTCGAGCGGGTCAAGGGGCTGGCGAAGTTCGCCGGACAGGGTCTGTGGAACACCAAGATCTCCGGGCAGGGATGGGTCGCGCTGACCTCCCGGGGCAAGCCGATCGTCGTCGACTGCGGCGGCGGGGAGAACGAGACCTACGTCGACCCGGACGCGCTCGTCGCCTGGTCCCCGAACCTCAAGGTCAAGGGCAAGCGCAGCTTCAAGGCGCAGTCGCTGCTCGGCCGGGGCAGCGGCGAGGCCTACCAGATGGCCTTCTCCGGTGAGGGCATCGTCGTCGTCCAGCCCAGCGAGGACAGCACCGACCGCCTTCGGGTCCGGGGCTGAGGGGGAGCCAGAGTCACCATGCAGAGCCCGCTTTTCGCCTTCAACGACCAGCAGAGCCAGGAACGCTGGAGCCTCCAGAACAAGCAGATGCTCCGCGTCGCCCTGGAGGGCCACGACGACATCCTCGCCCGCAAGGGGACGATGGTCGCCTACCAGGGACTCGTGGAGTTCGACGCCGAGTTCCAGAGCAACAGCCAGTCCCGCGCGCGTGCGCGGACCGGCGAGGGCCTGGACCTGATGCGCTGCCACGGTCAGGGCATCGTCTACCTCGCCAACCTCGCCCAGCACATCCATGTGGTCGAGGTCGACCAGGACGGACTGACCGTCGACAGCAGCTACGTCCTCGCCATGGACTCCGCGCTGCATCACGAGGTCATCGCCGTCGACAGCCTCTACGGCATCTCCGGCTCCGGGAAGTACCAGCTCAACATCACCGGACGCGGCCGGGTCGCGCTGATGACCTCGGGCGCGCCGCTGATGCTCCAGGTCACGCCCGACAAGTACGTCAACTGCGACGCCGACGCCATCGTCGCCTGGTCCACCGGGCTGCGGGTGCAGATGCAGGCGCAGACGCATTCCTCCGGGGTGTGGCGGCGACGGGGCAGCACGGGTGAGGGCTGGGAGCTGAGCTTCATGGGCAGCGGCTTCGCGCTGGTCCAGCCGAGTGAACTGCTGCCGCCGCAGAACGCCCAGATCGGCTCCGGCCTCGCCGCCCAGTACGGCATGGGCCAGCAGGGGGCGCGGGCACAGAACCAGGGCAACGCCTGGAGCTGACCGTCCGGCGAGCAGACGTAAGGGGCGACCGCCTGGCGGGTCGCCCCTTACGCGTTCCGCCTCACAGGCGTGCCCGTGTCGCCTCCAGCAGGCGGACGACCGACTCGTCCGCCACCTCCACGACCTTGTCGTAGGGGAACCAGCGCAGGTCGAGCGACTCGTCGCTGATGGCCTCGGTGGAGCCCGGCGGTGCCACGGCCGCGTACTGGACGTCGAGGTGCCAGTGGCACGGGGCCGGGATCGGATGCCGGTCCAGCCGGACCGGGCCGCCCGGCAGCAGCGTCAGGCCCGGGACGCCGGACTCCTCGGTGGCCTCGCGCAGGGCGGCTGCCGCAAGGGAGGCGTCCTGCGGCTCGCAGTGGCCGCCCATCTGGAGCCACATCCGCAGCTTCCTGTGCAGGGTCAGCAGCACCCGCCCCCGCTCGGGGTCGATCACCAGGGCGCTCGCCGTGAGATGCCCGGCCGCGCAGGCCTTCCACATGCCGTCCGGGTGCGCCGCCAGATGGCCGAGGTAGTCCTGGCGCAGCTCGTCCTGGTCCTCGTAGGCCTTCAGTACGAGAACCGCGTCGTCGTGCAGGCTCACTCGGTCCTGTCGCCCTTGCCGTCGTCGGTGCCGTCGCCCTTCCGCAGGTCCGGCTTCTCGCCCGAACCGGGATCCGAGCCGGAACCGGAATCCGAAACCGAACCCGGGCCCGAAGCGGAACCGGAACCGGCGTCCGTGCCGCCGCTGGCCGCCTCGCCGAGCATCGTCTCCCACTCGGAGAAGTCCATCTGCTCGCGGTGCACGAAGCCGTCCGGGTCGTCCAGGTCGGCGGCGGTCGGCAGCATGTCCGGATGGGCCCACAGCGCGTCGCGGCCGTCGACACCGCGCGCGTCCGTCAGCGAGGCCCACAGCCGGGACGCGTCCCGCAGGCGGCGCGGGCGCAGCTCCAGACCGATCAGCGTCGCGAACGTCTGCTCCGCGGGACCGCCCGTGGCGCGACGCCGGCGCAGGGTCTCGCGCAGGGCGTCCGCGGACGACAGGCGCGGCTTGGCGGCCGCGTGGACCACCGCGTCGACCCAGCCTTCCACCAGCGCCAGAGCCGTCTCCAGACGGGCCAGGGCGGCCTTCTGCTCCGGGGTGTCCTCCGGCTGGAACATGCCCTGCTGAAGGGCGTCCTGGAGCTGCTCCGGGTTCTGCGGATCGAACTGACCGACCACGTCCTCCAGCTTGGCCGTGTCCACCTTGATCCCGCGCGCGTAGCCGTCGACCGCGCCGAACAGGTGCGAGCGCAGCCACGGCACGTGCGCGAAGAGGCGCTGGTGGGCGGCCTCACGCAGGGCGAGGTAGAGCCGCACCTCCTCCTTCGGCACGCCCAGGTCCTTGCCGAACGACTCGATGTTCAGCGGCAGCAGCGCGGCCTTGCCGGCCGGACCGAGCGGCAGGCCGATGTCGGTCGAGCCGACGACCTCGCCCGCGAGCACGCCGACGGCCTGCCCGATCTGGGAGCCGAACATGGCGCCGCCCATCGAGCGCATCATGCCGATCAGCGGGCCGGCCATGGCCTGCATCTCCTCCGGCAGGACATCGCCCATGGCCGCCCCGACACGCTCGGCGACCGGGTCGACCAGCTCCTTCCACGCGGGCAGGGTCGCCTCGACCCACTCCGCGCGCGACCAGGCCACGGCGGTACCGGCGCCGGACGGCAGGGAGGTGGCGTCGTCCAGCCACAGGTCGGCCAGGCGGACGGCCTCCTGCACGCCGGTCCGCTCGGCCGGGCCGACGCTCGTGTCCTTGACGCCGTCGGAGGTGCCCTGGGAGACCGTCTGGCGGGCGATCTGCTTGGCCATGTCCCAGTTCACCGGGCCGCCCTCGTAGGAGAGCATCTGGCCCAGCTGCTGGAACGCGGCGCCCAGGTCGGTGGGGTTCAGCGAGCCGAACACGGCGGCGAGCGGATTGTCCGCCCCGGGGCCGCCGAAGCCGCCGGCGCCGGGCAGCCCGCCGAAGCCGAACGGGTTGGCCGGTCCCTGACCACCGCCGCCCTGCGGGTCCTTCTTCTTGCCCTCGTCGCCGTCGTCCGGCTCCTCCGGCGGAAGGCCGAATCCGAATGGGGTGTCACTCACGGGGTTCCTCGGCTGGTAAGGCCACCGGCTCTGGTCCGGCGGCGCGGCTGCCCTGCAACACCACCCAGCGTAGACACCCGGGCTCGATCGGGCCTCGGTGCTCCGCCGACTCGCGGCCTGCGGCAGGATGGATGCCACCTGGTACGAACGCGTCACTCACGCCCGTATGGAAAACAACCGCTGGAGACACCTGGTGAGTTCCCCAGATCCGCAGGTTCGCGCAGCGCGAAACCCCTCGAGTCCGGGCGTGCCGCGCGGCCCCGTCGTCGCCGTCACCGGCGCCGCCACCGGGGTGGGCGCGCTGCTGACCGAGCGGCTCGCCGCGTCCGACGCAATCAAGCAGGTCATCGCCATCGACGAGCGGCGGGGCGAGTGCGACGCGGCGCAGTGGCACATCCTCGACGTCCGCGACCCGGCGATCGCCGAGAAGTTGCGCGGCGCGGACGTCGTCGTCCATCTGGCGCTCGATCTCGACCTGGGGAGCGAAGCCGCCGCCCGAACGGCCTACAACGTGCGCGGGACCCAGACCGTGCTGACCGCCGCCGCGGCCGCCGGGGTGCACCGCGTGGTCCTGTGCACGTCCGCGATGGTCTACGGGGCGCTGCCGGACAACGAGCTGCCGCTGTCGGAGGACGCGGAGCTGAAGGCCACGGCGGAGGCCACCGGCGTCGGGGACCTCCTGGAGATCGAACGCCTCGCGCGGCGCGCCCCACGCGCGCATCCGGGGCTCAACGTCACCGTGGTGCGGCCGGCCGTGCTGGTGGGCGGCACGGACACGGCGCTGACCCGGTACTTCGAGTCGCCCCGGCTGCTGGTCGTCGCCGGGTCGCGGCCGGTCTGGCAGTTCTGCCACGTCGAGGATCTGTGCGGGGCACTGGAGTACGCCGTCCTGGAGAAGGTCGACGGCGAACTCGCCGTCGGCTGCGACGGCTGGCTGGAGCAGGAGGAGGTCGAGGAGCTGAGCGGGATCCGGCGGATGGAGCTGCCGTCGGCGGTCGCGCTCGGCGCGGCGGCCCGGCTGCACCGGATCGGGCTCACGCCGTCCCCGGCGGGCGACCTGGCGTACACGATGTACCCGTGGGTGGTGAGCGGGAGCCGGCTGCACGACGCCGGATGGCGGCCGCGGTGGACCAATGAGGAAGTGCTCGCGGAGTTGCTGGAGGAAGTGGCCGGACGGCACACCGTGGTCGGGCGGCGGCTCGGGCGGAAGGACGCGACAGCCGCGGGGGCCGCGGGGGCGACGGTGGCTCTGCTGGGAGCTGCCGCGGTGGTGCGGCGGGCGCGCAAGGCGCGGCGGCGCTGACCGGTGGCGGCGGTGGGTGGCCCGCCTGGGGTCGCCCGCCGCCGCCCCCCGCCGTCCCCGGGGCCGCGCCCGGCGGCCCGGGCAAGACGGTCGGCACCGGGCCTGGGATCGCTAGCCGTGTCCCGGGGCCCGGACCGAGACGGTCCGGACCGGGCCCCGGACCGCCCGTTGTGCCCCGGCGGCCCGGGCAAGACGGTCGGCACCGGGCCTGGGATCGCTAGCCGTGTCCCGGGGCCCGGACCAAGACGGTCCGGACCGGGCCCCGGACCGCCCGTTGTGCCCCGGCGGCCTGGGCAAGACGGTCGGCACCGCGTCCGGGATCGCTCGCTGTGCCCGGCGGCCCGCGGGCAAGACGGTCGGCACCGGGCCCCGGACCACCCCGCCCTGCCCTGGCGGCCCGCGTGCAAGACGGTCCGCACCGGACCCCGGACCGCCCGCCCTTCAGGTCGCCCTCTCCGTCCCTGAGGGCCGCCGGTCGGACCTCCCGCCCATCACGTCCCCGCGGACTGCCGCCCCAGACCCCCCCGTCAGGCTCCTGGACGGCCCTCGTCCTCGCATTCTCCGGAGGGGAGGTCCGCGGGCGGGCTGCCACCTCTGTAGGAGGCTCCAAGCGCGCACGCGCGTGTGCCGGGTGATTCCGCTATTCCCCGTTGTCGTCGGGGTGCGGCACGATGGGGGTATGGCACCCAGTGAAGATCATCCCGGTGAGCGGGCCGCGCAGGATCCCGTCAAGCTGATCGCGATCCGGGACAGCGCGCTGTCGCTGGACGAGGTCTTCCGGGCCGTGGGAGACGACGCGGCCGGCGGGACCGCCCTGTTCGTGGGGACCGTGCGCAACCACGACGGCGGTGCCGACGTGGACACCCTCGGATACTCCAGTCATCCCAGTGCCGAGGCGGAGATGCGGCGGATCGCGGAGAAGGTCGTCGCCGAGTACCCGGTGCGGGCGCTCGCGGCCGTGCACCGGGTGGGGGACCTGAGGGTCGGCGACCTCGCCGTCGTCGTCGCCGTGTCCTGTCCGCACCGGGGGGAGGCCTTCGAGGCCTGCCGCAAGCTGATCGACGACCTCAAGCACGAGGTGCCGATCTGGAAGCACCAGAGGTTCTCCGACGGCACCGAGGAATGGGTCGGGGCCTGCTGACCCCCCGCCACCCGTCCGGTTGCGTAACCGCACCCCTGGCCTGAGCGTTGTCACTGCGGATGGTTAATCTGCTGATCAGTCAGTCGCGGTCGCACGTGGGGTTGGAGGTCGGCATGGGGGCGCTCGCCTGGTTGCTGATTCCGCTGGTCGCCGCTGTCGGCGCCGGTCTGTGGGGGAGTTGGGCCAACCGCACCCGCAAGGCCCGGGGCGACGGCCCCGAGCTGGACGGCTACGCCCGGTTCCGCGCGGCCATGGAGAGGTCCCACTCGGGCACCTGAGGCCCGTGACCCGGGCGGTGGCCCTGACGGTGCGCTGACAGGACCGTCCCGTACTGTCGAGTCATGCCACGCCGCACCGCGACGATGCTCGCCTCCACCCTGATGCTGATCGCGCTCCTCTGCGCGGGAGTGCTCATCCCCGTGCCGTACGCGGAGATGTCCCCGGGGCCGACGGTGAACACCCTCGGGGAGCACGGCGGCGAGCCGGTGCTCCAGATCGCCGGGCGCAAGACCTACCCGACCGACGGCCACCTCAACATGACGACCGTGCGGGTCACCAGCGCCGACTACCGGATGAACCTCGTCGAGGCCGTCTACGGATGGCTCGCGCACGACAACAAGGTCGTCCCGCACGACACGCTCTACCCGGACGGCAAGACCGAGGAGCAGTCCACCCAGGAGAACGCCGAGGAGTTCAGCCAGTCCCAGGAGAGCGCCAAGGTCGCCGCGCTGAAGGAGCTGGACGTCCCGGTGCGGTCCTGGGTGATCGTCTCCACCGTCGTGAAGGGATCGCCCGCCGAGGGCCGGCTGCACGCCGGAGACGTCATCCAGAGCGTGGACGGCACGACGGTGAAGGACCCCTCCGACGTCGCGAAGCTGGTGACGAAGCACAAGCCCGGCGAGGACGTCGTCTTCACCATCGTGCCCGCGAAGGACCAGGCCGCCGCCGAGAAGGAGAACAGGACGGCGACCAGGACGCAGAAGGTCACGATCAGAACCGCGGCCTCCGACGACACCGGCGAGAAGCGGGCCATCGTCGGGATCTCCGCCGGCACCGACCACACGTTCCCGTTCACCATCGACATCAAGCTCGCCGACGTCGGCGGCCCGAGCGCCGGCCTGATGTTCGCGCTCGGCATCTACGACAAGCTCACCCCGGGCAGCCTGACCGGCGGGAAGTTCGTCGCCGGCACCGGCACCATCGACGACGACGGCAAGGTCGGCCCGATCGGCGGCATCGAGATGAAGACCGTCGGCGCCCGCGACAAGGGCGCCCAGTACTTCCTGACGCCCGCCGACAACTGCGCGTCCGCCGCCGAGGACACCCCCGGCGGCCTCACGCTCGTCAAGGTCGACACCATCGACGACGCTCTGGGCGCGCTGAAGGACATCCGCAGCGGCGACACCGCCGACCTGCCGAAGTGCACGGCCGGCTAGACCGTGCGGCGACGCGGGGCTACTCCTCGAACGTCGCCGACAGCGCCTCCGCGAGGCCCGGAACCAGCTCCGAACCCGTGAGGACCTCCGTCGGGGAGTCCTTCTCGCGCAGCCGCAGGGCCGAGTCACGGGCGCCGTCCCGCAGGACCGCCACCGTCATCCGGACCTCCTGGCGGTCGGGGTGCTCGGCCACCCACCGCGTCAGCTTTCCCTCGCTCAGCCCCTGCGGGACCTGCGCCTCGGCGGACGGAGGCAGCATCAGACGTTCCACGGTCAGCGCGCAGCCGACCACCGCGTCCGGCCAGGCGATCGTCGCGAGGAACTCGTCGAGCGGCTTGTCCGTCGGCACCTCGTCCTGCTCGATCGGGGTGAGACCGGTGGTCTCGGGCGCGTCCTGCAGACCGAGCTGGGCGGCGAGCGCGGGTTCCTGGGTCCGCAGCCGTGCGGTGTCTACGAGGGCGAAAAGGCGGGCGGGCTGGTCCCAGCCGAGGCCGGAGGCGTACTCGTCGATCTCGAGTACGGCCCGGGTGAGCGGGCTCGCCGCCATGGGAGTGTTGGACATGGTCACAATCCTGCCTCGTTCAGGGCCGGAATCGGGAACCGAGTAAGCGGTGAGTAAGTTGCATAGGTGTGGGCCCACGATCACGGGGGGCCACGGAGGGTCCACGAAGACGCGGGCCTGACGGATCAACAGCGAACCTCGGGGTGCGAACCTTGGCTTTCCAGATGCCGGACCGCGGCGGAGGCCCGACCGGGCCACGGATCAGAGTGGGCCGCCCCTCCCGGCGTGTCCGCACTCTGCTCATGACACTGGGCGTGCTTGCCGTCCTGGCCATGGCGTTCACCATGTTCGCCGGGTTCTGGACGGACTGGCTCTGGTACCGGTCGGTGAACTACTCCTCCGTCTTCACGACCACCCTGTCGACCAAGATCGGACTCTTCTTCGTCTTCGGTCTGCTGATGGCCCTCGCGGTCGGGCTGAACATCTGGCTGGCCCACCGCCTGCGGCCGCCGCTCAGCGCCATGTCGATGGAGCAGCAGAGCCTCGACCGGTACCGCATGGGCATCGCCCCGTACAAGAAGTGGCTGCTGCTCGCGATCACCGCCCTCGTCGGACTGATCGCCGGCGCCTCCGCCTCCGGGCAGTGGCGGACCTGGCTGATGTGGGTCAACGGCGTGTCCTTCGGACAGAAGGACCCGCAGTTCCACCTCGACGTGTCCTTCTACGCCTTCGACCTGCCCTGGTACCGGTTCCTGCTCGGCTTCGGCTTCGCCGCCACGATCCTCTCGCTGATCGCCGCCGCGCTCACCCACTACCTCTACGGCGGGCTCCGCGTCACCAGCCCCGGTGCGCGCGCCACGGCGGCGGCCACCGGGCATCTGTCGGTGCTGCTGGGCGTCTTCGTCGCCCTGAAGGCGGTCGCGTACTGGCTCGACCGGTACGGCCTGGCGGTGAAGTCCAGTGACTTCAAGGCCACCGACAACTGGACCGGCCTGCGCTACGTCGACGCCAACGCCTACCTGCCGGCCAAGACGATCCTGTTCTGCATCGCGGTCATCTGCGCCCTGCTGTTCTTCGCCACGCTGTGGCGGCGCACCTGGCAGCTGCCCGTCATCGGCTTCGGCCTGATGGTGCTGTCCGCGATCCTGATCGGCGGCCTGTACCCGGCGATCGTCCAGAAGTTCCAGGTCCAGCCGAACGAGCAGGCCAAGGAAGCGCCGTACGTCGAGAAGAACCTCAAGGCGACGCGTGAGGCGTACGGCATCGAGGGCGCCCAGGTCACCGACTACTCGGGGACGAGCAAGACCGAGGACAAGACGACGCTGCGCGACGACGTGGCCGGCGCGGCCAGCATCCGCGTCCTGGACCCGAACATCGTGTCGCCGACCTTCCAGCAGCTCCAGCAGATCCGCAAGTACTACGCCTTCCCGACCAACCTGGACGTGGACCGCTACCACGTGAACGGCCAGGACCAGGACACGGTCATCGGTCTGCGCGAGCTGAACCTCGCGGGCGTGGACAAGCAGAACTGGATCAACAACCACTTCCGCTACACCCACGGCTACGGCGTGGTCGCCGCCAAGGGCACCACCGCCGACACCGACGGCCGCCCGGCCTTCACCGAGTCCAACCTGCCGTCGGAGGGCGTGCTCGGCAAGTACGAGCAGCGCATCTACTACGGCGAGAAGACGACCACGTACTCGATCGTCGGCGGTCCCCAGAAGGAGATCGACTACTCCGACGACCAGGGCGAGAAGACGACCAGTTACACGGGCAGGAGCGGGGTCAACCTCTCCAACCCGGTCAACCGGGCCGCGTACGCGGTGGCGTTCGGAGAACCGCAGATCATGTACTCCGGTGCGATCGGCGAGGGTTCGAGGATCCTCTACAACCGCACCCCCAAGGAGCGGGTCGAGGCGGTCGCCCCCTGGCTGACCATCGACGGCGACGCCTATCCGGCGGTCGTGGGCGACCGGGTCCAGTGGATCGTCGACGCGTACACGACCACCAACGGCTACCCGTACGCCTCGCGTACGACCCTCGGTGACACGACGGCCGACTCGCTGACCGCCACCAACAACAACCGCGCGGTGGTCGCCCAGCAGAACCAGGTCAACTACATCCGCAACTCGGTGAAGGCGACCGTCGACGCGTACACCGGCGAGGTCAAGCTCTTCCAGTGGGACACCAAGGACCCGGTCCTGAAGACCTGGATGAAGGCCTTCCCCGGCACGGTGGAGAAGAAGTCGGAGATCTCCGGCGACCTGATGGCCCATCTCCGCTACCCCCAGGACCTGTTCAAGGTCCAGCGCGAGCTGCTCACCCGCTACCACGTGAAGGACGCGACGACGTTCCTCAGCGGCAGCGAGGTCTGGCAGGTGCCGAACGACCCGACCAACCAGTCGAACGACGCGGTGCCGCCGTACTACCTGAGCATGAAGATGCCCGACCAGAAGGCCCAGGCGTTCTCGCTGACGACGACCTTCACGCCCAACGGCCGGGACAACCTCAGCGCGTTCATGTCGGTCGACTCCGAGGCCGGCACCTCCGACTACGGCAAGATCAGAGTCCTGAAGCTGCCGACCAGCACGACGGTCGACGGACCCAAACAGGTGCAGAGCCAGTTCAACTCCGAACAGGACATCGCCGAGTCCATCAGGCTGCTGAAGGGCGGCGACTCGGAGGTCGAGTACGGCAACCTGCTGACGGTGCCGCTCGACGGAGGACTGCTCTACGTGGAGCCGGTCTACGTCCGCGGTGGCGGACTGAAGTACCCGCTGCTGCGCAAGGTGTTGGTGTCCTACGGAGGCGTCACCGCCTTCGAGGACTCCCTCGACGAGGCCCTCAACAAGGTCTTCGGCACGGAGGGCGCCGCACCGAAGCCACCCGCGGACGACGGGGGCACCACCCCGCCACCGGCCACCGGTGACGCGACGGTCCAGGAGGCCCTCCAGGACGCCCAGAAGGCCTTCACCGCGGGCCAGGAGGCCCTCAAGAAGCCCGACTGGGAGGCGTACGCCAAGGCGCAGGCGGATCTCGAGGCCGCGCTGAAGCGGGCCGAGGACGCGCAGGCCGCGGCGGACAGGAAGGGCGGGAGCAGTCCGAGCCCCAGCAGCTCGCCGAGCGCGAGTGCCAAGCCGGGGTCCGGAGCGAGTGCCAAGCCCGGGGCGGGAGCCAGTCCCGAGCCGAGCGCGAGCGGCAGTCCCAGCGGCTGATCAAGAACCACCCCGCGTCGTGGTACGGTTGTGGAACACGACGCGGGGTGGAGCAGCTCGGTAGCTCGCTGGGCTCATAACCCAGAGGTCGCAGGTTCAAATCCTGTCCCCGCTACTCCAGGCGAAGGCCCGGATCCTGAAAAGGATCCGGGCCTTCGTGGTGTGCGAACACATGTCCTCGGAGCGGAACCGCCGTGCCGCCGTGGGGAGTTGGTGGCATCTGTGTTTGACTTGTCTCTCTGTGGGCATGTCGACAAAACGCTGAAGTGACCTTATGGGCTGCGGTATACCAGGTGTACCCCGGTTGCAGGTGGTGCGACGATGGACGTTATGGGGGACAAGGCAACTCTGTTCGAGACAGGGCGATTTGTGCAGCCTTCCGGTGTGGAAGCGACCCCGGACGAAACCTCTGAGGAGGCTTCGGACATCGGTCGGGACGAGAGCCGGGACGAGACGGGAGAGGCCGTCGAGGAAGCGCGCCGACGGCTCGCGGCCGAGGCCGGCGACGTCGAGGCGATGAGCGTCCTCGGGGCCCTGCTGCTGCGCCGCGGCGATCTCGACGGAGCCGAACCCCACTTGCGTGCCGCCACCACGGCGGGCGACCGTGCCGCCGCCAACAACCTGGGCGTCCTCCTCCACCAGCGCGGCTACCCCGACGAGGCCGCCGGGTGGTGGCGGGTCGCCGCCGTCGCCGGCTCTGCGCCCGCGGCGCACGCGCTGGGCCGCCACCACCGCGAACGCGGCGACGAACCGGCCGCCGAGTACTGGCTGCGCCAGGCCGCCGAGCAGGGTCACGTCCTGGGCGCCTACGCCCTCGCCGACCTGCTGGAGCACCGGGGAGACCACCCGGGCGCCGAGCGGTGGATGCGGGCCGCCGCCGAACGAGGGCACCGGGAGGCGGCGTACCGGCTGGCGCGGGCGCTCGACCGGAGGGAGCCGCACGTCCCCGACGGGCGCGGGAACGCCATCGGCAAGGGTGCCGCGGTGCCCGCGGAGGCCGAACAGTGGTACCGGCAGGCCGCCGCGCGCGGCCACCGGCGGGCCGCACTGCACCTCGGGGCCATCCTCGAGCGGCGCGGCGAGCTGAAGGAGGCCGGGCGGTGGTACCTGACGTCCGCCAAGGACGGCGAGCCCCGGGCCGCCTGCGCCCTCGGATTCCTGCTGCGTGACGCCGGCGACACGGAGAACGCCGCCGTGTGGTGGCTGCGCGCCGCCCAGGACGGCGACGGCAACGCGGCCAACGCGCTGGGCGCCCTGTACGCCGAACGCAACCAGACCCAGACCGCCGAGCGCTGGTACCGGGCGGCCATGGACGCCGGGGACGACAACGGCGCCTACAACCTCGCCCTGCTCTGCGCCGAGCAGGGCCGTACCGCGCAGGCCGAGCAGTGGTACCGGCGCGCCGCGTACGCCGGACACCGCGAGGCCGCCAACGCGCTGGCGGTCCTGCTGCTCCAGGGCGGGGACGCGGCCGGGGCCGAGCCGTGGTTCTCCAAGGCCGCGGAGGCGGGCAGCGTGGACGCCGCCTTCAACCTGGGAATCCTGTTCGCCGGCCGCGGCGAGGACGCGGTCGCGCTGCGCTGGTACGAGCGCGCGGCGGCGGCCGGGCACACCGAGGCGGCACTCCAGGTCGGCATCGCCCGGCTGCGGGAGGGCGACGAGCAGGCCGCCGAAGTGCATCTTCGGTGCGCGGCGGGCGGGGGCAGCGCGGAGGCGGCGTACCGGCTGGCGTCCGTGCTCGACGCCCGTCGGCCGCCCCAGCCGGCGCACGAGCTGGGCGAGACCGTGCATGAGAAGACCGAGTGCGAGGAGTGGTACGAGCGGGCGGCGACCCAGGGGCACCGGCGGGCGCAGGTGCGGGTCGGGATGCTGGCCGCCGCGCGCGGAGACGTGGTGCAGGCGGCGCGGTGGTACCGGACGGCCGCGGAAGCCGGCTCGCGCAACGGAGCCTTCAATCTGGGGCTGCTGCTCGCGCGGGAGGGCAGCGAGCCCGAGGCCGCCGTGTGGTGGACGCGGGCGGCCGACGCCGGGCACGGGCGGGCGGCGTTGCGCCTTGCCCTCGTCTACGCGCGTCGGGGGGAGCTGGCGGAGGGGCAGCGGTGGGCGGACCGGGCGGTGTCGCTCGGGCCGGCGGAGGTGGCGGAGCGGGCCGCCCGGTTGCGGGATGCCCTGCGGGAGGAGCTGTCGGCCTGAGCCCGGCCGGCGGCCGTGCGTGGCGCCGGGGTGGCCTTCACCCCGGTCCAGGGGTGACGCCGGTGCCGGTACGGGATTCACCCCGGTCGAGGGTTGACGCCGGTGCCGGTATGGGCTTCGGCCCCGCCCCTTTCCTCTGGCCCTCGTGGCTGCCGTTCCAGCCCCCTGCTGTCGGCCCTCAGGGTCCCGTCCTCGAACGCCTGACGGGCTGGGTGGGTCTGACCTGCGACAACGGGGAGCGGTAATGGATTTGCTTCTTCCCGTCCCCGTGACGTAACGTTGCATTCAACGGCGCGGGGTGGAGCAGCTCGGTAGCTCGCTGGGCTCATAACCCAGAGGTCGCAGGTTCAAATCCTGTCCCCGCTACTGAAGGTCGAGGGCCGGAATCCGCAAGGGTTCCGGCCCTCGACTCGTTTCCGAGCCGTGTGGCAGGCAGCGCGAAGCCCCGGCGTCCAGGAGGATGCCGGGGCTTCGGTGTCGCGTGGGCTACGCCGCCGCGCAGTTCGGGCAGACGCCGCGGTACGTCACCTCGACGCCCGAGACGGTGAAGCCGAAGCGCTCCGTGTCGGGAAGGTCGGCCAGCGGGTTGCCGCTCGGGTGGACGTCGCGGATCGCGCCGCACTGCGCGCACACCAGGTGATGGTGCGGCCGGTGCGCGTTGGGGTCGTACCGCTTGGCGCGCTTGTCGGTGGCGACCTCGAGCACCTCGCCGAGGGAGACCAGCTCACCGAGCGTGTTGTAGACGGTCGCCCGGGAGATCTCGGGCAGCTTGGCGACGGCCCGTGCGTGGACCTCGTCGGCCGTCAGGTGGACGTGTTCGCCGTCGAGGACCTCGGCCACGACGCGCCTCTGCGCGGTCATCCGCCATCCGCGGCCGCGCAGCCGTTCCAGTAGGTCGCTCATGAGCACCAGCCTAACAGCAGGGGGACCCGAGTCCCGAACAGGTGTGACTTTGGAGCTTTCCTTGACTTAGACAATGTCTATTGTAGGATCGGGACTGGATTTAGCCAAGTGACAGGAACGGTCGGGAATGACGCAGGAGACGCACGTGACGCAGGGGCCGCTTACGACGGAGGCCGGCGCGCCGGTGGCCGACAACCAGAACAGCGAGACCGCGGGCGTGGGCGGTCCCGTGCTCGTCCAGGACCAGCTGCTCCTGGAGAAGCTGGCGCACTTCAACCGCGAGCGCATCCCGGAGCGCGTCGTGCACGCCCGCGGCGCCGGCGCCTACGGCACCTTCACGGTGACCGCCGACGTCACCCCGTACACCCGGGCGGCGTTCCTCTCGACGGTCGGCAAGCAGACGGAGACGTTCCTGCGGTTCTCGACCGTGGCGGGCAACCTCGGTGCCGCGGACGCCGTCCGCGACCCGCGCGGATTCGCCCTGAAGTTCTACACCGAGCAGGGCAACTACGACCTCGTCGGCAACAACACCCCGGTGTTCTTCATCAAGGACGCCATCAAGTTCCCCGACTTCATCCACACCCAGAAGCGGGACCCGTACACGGGCTCGCAGGAGGCGGACAACGTCTGGGACTTCTGGGGACTCAGCCCCGAGAGCACCCACCAGGTGACCTGGCTGTTCGGCGACCGCGGCATTCCGGCGAGCTACCGCCACATGGACGGCTTCGGCTCCCACACCTACCAGTGGAACAACGAGGCCGGCGAGGCCTTCTGGGTCAAGTACCACTTCAAGACCGACCAGGGCATCAAGACCCTCACCCAGGCCGAGGCCGCCCGGCTCGCCGGTGCGGACCCCGACTCCCATCAGCGGGACCTGCGTGAGGCGATCGAGCGCGGGGAGTACCCGACCTGGACGGTCGGCGTGCAGATCATGCCGGTGGCCGACGCGGCGACGTACCGCTTCAACCCGTTCGACCTGACCAAGGTGTGGCCGCACGCCGACTACCCGGTGATCGAGTTCGGCAGGCTGGAGCTGAACCGCAACCCGGAGAACATCTTCGCCGAGGTCGAGCAGTCGGTCTTCTCCCCGGCGCACTTCGTGCCGGGCATCGGCCCCTCGCCGGACAAGATGCTCCAGGGCCGCCTCTTCGCCTACGGCGACGCGCACCGCTACCGCGTCGGCGTCAACGCCGACCACCTGCCGGTGAACCGCCCGCACGCCACCGTGGCGCGCACCCACGCGCGGGACGGCCTCCTGTACGACGGCCGCCACGGCGGAGCGAAGAACTACGAGCCGAACAGCTTCGGCGGACCGTTCCAGACCGACCGTCCGCTGTGGTCCGCGACCGCGGTGACCGGCGGGACGGGGAACCACCCGGCGCCCGTCCATGCCGAGGACGACGACTTCGTGCAGGCGGGCAACCTCTACCGGCTGATGTCGGAGCCGGAGAAGGAGCGCCTGATCGCCAACCTGGCGGGCTTCCTCGCCAAGGTCTCGCGCGACGACATCGTGGAGCGGGCGATCGACAACTTCCGTCGGGCCGACGGAGACTACGGCAAGCGGCTGGAGGCCGCGGTCCAGGCCCTGCGCGGCTGAGACTCCAGCACTGGACCGCTTGTCGTGGGCGGACGGGCCGGATTCCCCTCGGGGAGTCCGGCCCGTCCGTGCTCACCGGGCCGGAGCGGGCTGCCGTACGGGTGCCCAGCAGCGGATGATGTCGCGGACGGAGACGATGCCGACGGCCTCCTCGCGCTCCAGGACGACGAGATGCCGGAAGCCGCCGTGTGCCATCGCCGCGGCCGCCTCCTCCAGGGTCCAGGTGGGGGCGGCGAAGACGACGTCGTTGGTGGTGTGGGCATGGGTGCGTTCCGTGTCCGGGCTCTGGCCGAGGGCGACGGAGTTGAGGATGTCCCGCTCGGTCAGGATGCCGATTCCGCCGGCGTCCGGGTCGTGTACCAGGGCCGCGCCGACGCGGCGTGCGGACATCAGGGCGGCGGCCTGCCGAAGGGTGTGCGCGGGGCCGATGGTGAGCACCACCGTGCTCATGGCGTCGCGGACGAGCATGGGCTGAGCACCTCCTAAGAATCCGCCGGTGCGCGGATTCACAAATGCACAAGTGGGGGTGGTGTCAGCGTGGCAGGTAAAGCACGGGTCAACAAGGGGGCGCGCGCGTCCAATTGAGGGCGCACGCGCTCATCTGTGTCGATCAGTTGCGCTCGTTGAGATAGCCCAGCAGCTCCTCGTGGAGCAGACCGTTCGACGCGGCCGCGTTGCCGCTGTGCGGGCCCGGACGGCCGTCCAGGCCGGTGAAGGTGCCGCCGGCCTCCGTCACCACGATCGCCGTGGCCGCCATGTCCCACAGGGACAGTTCGGGTTCCGCGCACAGGTCGACCGAGCCCTCGGCGACCATCATGTACGGCCAGAAATCGCCGTACGCGCGCGTGCGCCAGACCTCACGGGTCAGATCCAGGAAGCCGTTCAGCCTGCCCTGCTCCTCCCAGCCGGTCAGCGAGGAGTAGGCGAAGGAGGCGTCCGAGAGCGTCGACACCCGGGAGACGTGCATCCGGGCGGCCGAGGTCAGGCTGCGTCCGGTGAAGGCGCCGTGCCCCTTGGCGGCCCACCAGCGGCGGCCCAGGGCCGGCGCGGACACGACACCGACGACGGGCTGGTAGCCCCCCTCGGCGGCCTCCATCAGCGAGATCAGGGTGGCCCAGACGGGGACGCCGCGGACGTAGTTCTTGGTGCCGTCGATCGGGTCGATCACCCAGCGCCGGGGTCCGGTTCCCTCGATGCCGTACTCCTCGCCCAGGATCGCGTCGCGCGGGCGGGCCCGCTGGAGCTGGCCCCGGATCAGCTCCTCGGCGGCCTTGTCCGCCTCGCTCACCGGGGTCATGTCCGGTTTCGTCTCGACCTTGAGGTCGAGAGCCTTGAAGCGGGCCATGGTCGCGGCGTCGGCGGCGTCCGCGAGGACGTGCGCGAGGCGGAGGTCGTCGTGGTAGTCCGGCATGGGACGAACCGTATCCGCCGTGGTGGGGGTGGGGCCACAGGGGGCCCGGCGGGCGCCCGCCGAAGGGTGGCCGGGTGGGGTGCGGGCCGGCGTGCGGGGGTGGTGGAGGCCGCGTGCGGTGGCGATGGAGGCGGTGTCCGGTGGCGATGCCGCCCTCGCGAACCCTTGACAGTGCGTACGGGCGCGTCAAACCTGGGCGCAGAGCCGCTCGTCCCAGGGAGGCGATGATGCCTGCGCGGGAATCCCTACTGGACGCCGCCTACGCGGCGGTCGCGCGTCGGCCGTGGGCCGCCGTGCGCATGGTGGACGTCGCCGCGACGGCCGGGGTGTCGCGGCAGACCCTCTACAACGAGTTCGGCAGCAAGGAGGGGCTGGCCCGCGCGCTCGTGCGGCGGGAGGCCGACGGCTATCTCGCCGGGGCCGAGAGGGCGTTGGGGGTGCAGGGCGACGCGCGGGAGCGGCTGGTGGCGGTCGCGGAGTGGACGGTTTCCGCAGCACGGGGGAACGCGGTGGTACGGGCCCTGCTCACCGGGTGCTGGGGGGCGAGGCTGCCCTCGTTGAGCTTGGCCGCGGTGGCGTCGTCCTCCGCCGTGCCGGCGCAGCGGCGGGCGGACGGGGCGTTGCCCTCGCCGGGGGAGCTGGTGCGGGCGGTGCGGGATCGGGCCGTGGCCGTGCTGGGAGGCGCGGGTGGGGGCGGCGGTGAGGTCGGGCTGATCTGCGAGGTGGTGGTGCGGCTGGCGTTGTCCTGTGTGGCGGCGCCGCCGGGCGAGGGCGGCGGGGGTGCCGTGGCGGAGTTGGTGCGGGGGGCCCTCTACCGGCAGGGCCTGGTGTGAGGGGCGTTCGCGGCGCTGCCGCCCGTTCCCGCGGCGCGTCGCTGGTTCCCCCGGCGCTGTCGCCCGTTCCCGCGCCCCCGGCGCTCGTTCGCGTCCCCCGGCGTCCGTTCCCGTCTTCCGGAGAGGACGAGTGCCGGGCCTCCGGCCGGGCGAGGCCGGCCGGAGGCTAGTGCGCCGAGCCCGACAGCTGGAGGCCGATCACTCCGATGATCACCAGGCTGATCGAGACGATCTTCAGGACGGAGACCAGGTCCCCCAGGAAGATCATTCCGTAGATCGCGGTGCCGGCCGCGCCGATGCCGGTCCAGACCGCGTAGGCGGGACCCACGTCGAGTTTCCTGAGGGCCAGGGTCAGCAGGCCGAAACTGCCGAGGGCGAACGCGCAGAAGGCGATCGTCGGCCAGAGCCTGGTGAAACCGTGGGACAGCTTCAGGCAGACGGCGAAGCCGGTCTCGAGCATTCCCGCGACGATGACCAGCAGCCACGCCATGTGCTGTCCTCCCGTGTAAGCGGCTCGGTGCGATTATGCACTTACCGAACCCTGGCACCCACAAACACGCGGGGATCAGTCGCCTTCCGTGCGCTCCCTCGTGGACAGCAGACGGCGCAGCGAGTACAGCCGCGCCGGGTCCGCGTGCCCCTCGGCCACCCACGCGTCCAGCGCACAGTCCGGCTCGTCGTGGCTGCACGCCCGCGGGCAGCCCTCCGTGCCGGGCACCAGGTCGGGGAAGGCGAGGATCACCCGGGACGGGTCGATGTGGGCCAGCCCGAAGGAACGCAGGCCAGGGGTGTCGATGACCCAGTCGTCCGTGCCGTTCAGGGGCAGGGCGAGAGCCGAGGTGGTGGTGTGGCGGCCGCGGCCCGTCACCGCGTTGACATGGCCCGTCACCCGGCGCCGTTCCTCGGGGACCAGCGTGTTCACCAGCGTGGTCTTGCCGACGCCCGAGTGGCCGACGAACGCCGTGGTCCGCCCGGCCAACTGCTCGCGCACCAGGTCCGCCGCGTCGCCGCCGGCCAGTTCCTCGCGGTTGGTGACGACGTACGGGATGTCGAGGTGGCCGTACAGCTCCAGCAGCTTGTCCGGGGACGCCAGGTCCGACTTCGTCATGACCAGCAGCGGGGTCAGACCGCCGTCGAACGCCGCGACCAGGCAGCGGTCGATCAGCCGCGGGCGCGGCTCGGGGTCGGCGAGGGCGGTCACGATCGCGAGCTGGTCGGCGTTGGCCACCACCACGCGCTCGTACGGGTCGTCGTCGTCCGCGGTGCGGCGCAGCACCGAGGTGCGTGCCGCGATGCGGACGATGCGCGCGAGGGTGTCCTTCTGACCGGACAGGTCACCGACCAGGGCGACCCGGTCACCGACCACCGCGGCCTTGCGGCCCAGTTCGCGGGCCTTCATCGCCATCACGATGCGGTCCTCGACGAGGCAGGTGAGACGGCCCCGGTCGACGGTGAGGACCATGCCCTCGGCCGCGTCCTCGTGCTTGGGCCGGATGTGCGTACGAGGCCGGTTGCCCTTGCGGTTCGGGCGGCTGCGGATGTCGTCCTCGTCGGTGTGCTTGCCGTAGCGGCGCATGGCGAAAGTCCCTATACCCCGGACGCCCCGAGCATCCCGGTCCACAGCTCGGGGAAGTCCGGCAGGGTCTTCGCCGTCGTCGCCACGTTCTCGATCTGTACGCCCGCCACGGCCAGACCGATGATCGCGCCGGCCGTGGCCATGCGGTGGTCGTCGTAGGTGTGGAAGATCCCGCCGTGCAGCCGGCGCGGGCGGATGTGGAGGCCGTCGGCGGTCTCGGTGACGTCGCCGCCCAGCTCGTTGATCTCCTTGGTGAGCGCGGCCAGACGGTCCGTCTCGTGCAGCCGCAGGTGCGACACGCCCCGAAGGGTGGAGGGGGAGTCGGCGAGGGCGGCGACCGCCGCGATGCCCGGGGTCAGCTCGCCGACGTCGCTCAGGTCGACGTCGATGCCGTGAATCGTGCCCGATCCGGTGAACGCCAGGCCGTAGTCGGTCAGTTCGCAGGAACCGCCCATCTCGGTGAAGATCTCCCGCAGCCGGTCTCCCGGCTGGGTCGTCCGGGTCGGCCAGTCCGGGACGACGACCCGGCCACCGGTGACCAGCGCCGCCGCCAGGAAGGGCTGCGCGTTGGACAGGTCCGGTTCGACGGTCAGGTCCCGGCCGAGCAGCGCGCCCGGCGTGACCCGCCAGACGTTCGGCTCACCGCCCGCCTCCGGGGTGTCGACCTGGGCGCCGACGGCGCGCAGCATGTCCACCGTCATCCGGATGTGCGGCAGGGAAGGCAGCCTGGCGCCGGTGTGCCGAACCTCCACGCCCTGGTTGAAGCGCGGACCCGACAGCAGCAGGGCGCTCACGAACTGCGACGAGGACGAGGCGTCGACCTCGACCGGGCCGCCGTCCAGCGCGCCGCCGCCGTGCACCGTGAGCGGCAGTGAGCCCCGGCCGTCGTCGTCGATGCGGGCGCCGAGCACGCGCAGGGCGTCGATCACGGCGGTCAGGGGACGCTCGTACGAGCGCGGGTCGCCGTCGAAGCGGACCGGGCCGTCGGCGAGCGCGGCGACCGGCGGCAGGAAGCGCATCACCGTGCCCGCGTTGCCGACGTCCACGTTGGCCGGGCCGCGGAGACCGGTGGGGAACACGCGCCAGGCCTCGCCGGTCCCGTCCGGTCCCACGCCCTCCTCGATGCCCACGCCCATCTCGCGCAGGGCCGCCACCATGAGCAGGGTGTCGCGGGAGCGGAGGGGACGACGCAGCCAGCCGGGCTCGGAGGCCAGGGCGGCCAGGACGAGAGCGCGGTTGGTGACCGACTTGGACCCCGGCACGTGGACCGTCGCGTCGACGGCCTCGCTCGCGTGCGGGGCGGGCCAAAGGGCGGTGTGGGTGGGGTTCGGGGCCATGGCCCCACTGTATAAGCAGGGCATCGCCCAGGTGGTCCGGAGGAGGGGCCGGCCGGGGAGCGAACGGGCGTCGGGCTCCGGCGGCCCGCGCCCCTCCCGCGCCCTCCACGCCCCTCCGGCCGTGCCCTCGCCGAGGGCACGGATGCCAGCCACCCGGCCGCGACGACGTCCACGCCCCCGCGGGTCGGCCACGCCCTCGCACGACTACGCCTCCGCGGGCCTCGGCCGCCCGCTTCACACGCTGACCCACGCCCCTCCTGCGGCGCCCACCGGACTTCGCTGATCCACGCCCCTCGTGCGGCCCCCACCGGATTTCGCGGGCGTGCGCCCCTCCTGCGGCCCGCGCCGGCTGTGCCGCCCCGTGCCGGCTCCTGCGGCCCGCGCCGGCTGTGCCGCCCCGTGCCGGCTCCCGCGGCCCCACCGGCTGTGCCGCCCGTGCCGGTTCCCGCGGCCCGCTCCCAGCCCCCGCGCACTCCTCGTACCCCCCGGGTGCCTCCCCGAGGGGGCCTCAGAGCCCGAGCATCCAGCGCCCGCCGCCCAGCAGGGCGCACAGGCTGACCGCGTGGAACAGGAACAGCCACAGACCCGCCGGTACGTGGGTGAGGCGGGACAGCTGGTCCGCGTCCGATTCCCCCGCGCCGCCGCGGGACCGCTTCGCCTGGAGTTCGAAGGCCGGACGTACCCCGCCGAGAAGCAGGAACCACACCACCGCGTACGCGAACGCCGCCTGCACCTGGGGACCGGCCAGCCAGGACACCAGCAGGAACACGCCGCCCGTGAGGACCACGGTCAGCACCCCGTAGGCGTTGCGGATCATCACCAGCATCGCGACCAGCAGCGCCGTCGCCAGCCACAGCAGCAGCGTGATGCGTCCCGCGCCGAGCAGCGCGGCACCGCCCAGACCGAGCAGCGGGGGAGCGGTGTAGCCGGCGGCCGCGGTCAGGATCATGCCGAGGCCGTGCGGTTTGCCCCGGCTGAGGGTCAGGCCGCTGGTGTCGGAGTGCAGCCGTATGCCGGTCAGTCGGCGGCCGGTCAGCAGGGCGACCAGCCCGTGGCCGCCCTCGTGGGCGATGGTGATGGCGTTGCGGGAGAGCCGCCAGAGAGTGTGCGGGACGACCACGGCGAGCGCGGCGGCCATGGTGGCGACCACCACCCACAGGTCGGGGTCGGTCTGGGTGCCGACGAGCCGGTCCCAGAGGTCGGGCAGCGCGGTGGCGGCGGTGCTGTCCATGGTTTCCGGTGGCTCCCTCTTGTCCTAAGGAATCTGGCAGTGTGGCACGTGTGCGCGGACGGTATCGGAGACGCCGTAGGACCGCCGTTCGTTCCCGAGGAAACGCGCTGGTCACGGCGGTGAAGCCGCGGAGTGGACCGGCGCACTCGCTCCACGCCGCCGACTGTGTGCCGGCCGTGAGGCACCTGTGATCACACCCGGCGGCGATCCGTCCCGGCGGAGTCGGGGGGCACCAGCGCACCGCGCCGACCGCCGGGGGTGCGGGCCGCCTTCCGTAAGGTGGTGGGGGCGTGGGTTGACGATCGGTTGACGATCCAGCGTTTTCCGCAGGTCGGAGGGGTGGTTCGAGATGTGCGGACGGTATGCGGCGAGTCGCGGGCCCGAGGAGCTGGCGGAGGTCTTCGGCATCGAGAAGTGGGAGCCCGGGGAGAGCCTCGAGCCCGACTACAACGTGGCCCCCACCAAGGAGGTCCACGTGGTCCTGGACCGTCCTTTGAAGGACGTGCCGGATCCGCGTCCGGTTCGTCAGCTGCGCACCCTCAGGTGGGGTCTGGTCCCGTCCTGGTCGAAGACCCCCGAGGGCGCCGCCCGGATGATCAACGCGCGTGCGGAGACCGTCCACGAGAAGCCGTCGTTCCGCCGGGCCTTCGCCACCCGCCGCTGCGTGATCCCCGCCGACGGCTATTACGAGTGGGTCACCGGACAACAGGAGCGCGACCTGGAGGTCGAGGGCAGGAAGAAGCGGCCCCGCAAGCAGCCCTACTTCGTGCTCCCGGCCGACGGCTCAGTCCTCGCGATGGCCGGGCTGTACGAGTTCTGGCGCGACCGCACGCTGCCGGACGACCATCCGGGGGCCTGGTGGGCGACCTGCTCGGTGGTCACCACCGACGCCGAGACGGGCCCGCTGGCCGTGTCCCCCGCCGAGGGCCCGCGGACACTGGCCGACATCCACCCCCGGATGCCCCTGATGCTCACCCCCGACCGCTGGGACGCCTGGCTGGACCCGTCCCGCACGGACGTCGAGGAGCTGCGCTCCCTGCTCGCCCCGCCACCGCCCGGCCTGATGCGCGCCTACCCGGTGTCGACGACCGTGAGCAACGTGCGCAACAACGGCCCGGAGCTGCTGAAGGAGCTGGAGGGGCCCGAGGAGGGCACACTCTTCTGACGTGACCGACGCCGGGCGGGTGACTCGCCGGGCATGTGACTCGTGACGGACGTGACCGACGTGACCGACGTGACGACCCAGACCATCGAGACCATCGACACCGACGCCGGGCCCGCCCGCATCACCTGGCACCGCGCCGGGCGACCGAGGCTGGTCCTCGCCGTGGGCCACGGCGCCGGCGGCGGCATCGAGGCACGGGACCTGCGCGCGCTCGCCGACGCGCTCCCCGGGCACGGCGTCGCCGTCGCCCTCGTGGAGCAGCCCTGGCGGGTCGCCGGGAAGAGGGTGGCGCCCGCGCCGAAGACGCTCGACGTCGGCTGGCGCGGCATCTGGCCGGCCGTCGCCGCGCCCGGTGTGCCGGTGATCTCCGGAGGGCGCAGCGCGGGCGCACGCGTGGCCTGCCGCACCGCGACGGAACTGGGCGCCCACGCCGTGCTCGCGCTCGGCTTCCCGCTGCACCCGCCCGGCAGACCGGAGAAGTCACGGGCCGCCGAGCTGCTGGGCGCCGGGGTGCCCGCCCTGGTCGTCCAGGGGGGCAACGACCCCTTCGGCAGACCCGAGGAGTTCCCCGAGGGGACGTACGAACTCGTCGGGGTGCCCTACGGCGATCACGGGTTCGCCGTGCCCAAGCGGGCCCCGGTCACCCAGGACGAAGCCCTGGAGACGATCACCGCGGCGGTGGTCCAGTGGGCCGTGTCACTCGCGTGAACGGCGGGGAATGTTGTGGGGCGCAGGGCTGTTGAGCCGGACAGAAGTGCTGAACACGCAGCACCGATGTCGTGGGAGAGGAAGTCCGGCGCATGGGTTCGACCATCTGCCCCAGCCGCACCGACCTGGACTGGACGGTGCTGCACGCGGCCAAGACCGCTCCTATTCGAGCGGCGGGTGGGACGGGTAGTCGTCTATCCTCCGATTCGAGTGGGACCGGTCTCGGTCCTGCCCGCGATCTTGAGGAGGTGGGTCCGGTCACCGGTACCGACGCAGGGACCGACAACGGCCAGGCGGAGCTGCCCGAGGGCCAGGGCACGGACGTGGGGGCGCGCACGGAGTCCGGCACGGAGCGCAGCGCGCGCTTCGAGCGGGACGCGCTCGAGTTCCTCGACCAGATGTATTCGGCCGCCCTGCGCATGACGCGCAATCCGGCGGACGCCGAGGACCTGGTGCAGGAGACGTACGCCAAGGCGTACGCGTCCTTCCACCAGTTCCGCGAGGGCACCAACCTCAAGGCCTGGCTGTACCGGATCCTGACCAACACCTTCATCAACTCCTACCGCAAGAAGCAGCGCGAACCCCAGCGCAGCGCGGCCGAGGAGATCGAGGACTGGCAGTTGGCGCGCGCCGAGTCGCACATGTCCACAGGTCTGCGCTCCGCCGAGTCGCAGGCGCTGGACCATCTGCCCGACTCGGACGTGAAGTCGGCGCTCCAGGCGATCCCCGAGGAGTTCCGCATCGCCGTCTATCTCGCTGACGTAGAGGGCTTTGCGTACAAGGAGATCGCGGACATCATGGGGACACCCATCGGTACGGTGATGTCCCGGCTGCACCGGGGCCGCCGTCAGCTGCGCGGCATGCTCGAGGACTACGCCCGTGAGCGCGGGCTGGTCCCGGCCGGCGCCGGAGAGTCGAACGAAGCGAAAGGCTCTGGGTCATGAGCTGTGGAGAGCCGCACGAGACGGACTGCGGTGAGGTCCTCGACCATCTCTACGAGTTCCTCGACAGTGAGATGCCGGACGTCGACCGCGACAAGTTCAAGCAGCACTTCAGGGAGTGCTCGCCGTGCCTGGAGAAGTACGGGCTGGAAGAGGCCGTCAAGAAGCTGGTCAAGCGCTGCTGCGGCCATGACGACGTGCCGATCGACCTGCGCTCCAAGGTCATGGGCCGGATCGAGCTGATCCGCTCCGGCCAGGCCGTGCCCGAACACGACGTGTCGGTCACCCGGCAGGAGTCCTGACTCGGCTTGGACCTCGGCCGACCGAGGCCGGACCGTTGTAGGCCGGACCGTTGTCACCCGAATGTGCTAATCCGCGGGTGATACGCCCATGCCGCCACCCCCCGCCACCCTAGGCTCCGAAACCTGGACCAGGAGTGGGCGGGGGGAGGGATGACATGGACGGCCTTCCGGCACGGACGCGCCTCTACGTCGCCTGCGCCGCCGTCGGCGCACTGTGCTGCCTGATCCCGCTGCGGACCGACCGCACGTCCTGGTGGCCCGTCCTGCTGCTCGCCGCGCTGTACGCGTGCGGTGAGCGCGTCGCCCGCCGCCGGTTCGCCGGCACCCTCTACCCCGTCCTGTTGGCCGGGGCTTTTCTGTTGCCGGCGTCGGCCGCCGCGCTGGTGCCGCTGCCCGGCGCGCTGCTGTCTCCGGTGGGCCGGCGCCCCGTCGCGCTGCGGCGCGGGTGGCGGGCGGCCCGACTGGTGATCGGCGTATGGGCCGCGTCCCGCACGCACGAGGCGCTGGGCGGCCGGGACGCCGTCAGGGCGTCCGACAGCCCCGCCCTGATCCTGCCGGCCGCGGCAGCCGTCCTCGTCCTCTGCCTGGTGCTCGCCGTCCTGGACGGCGGGACGGTCGCGCCGGCCGAGGGGCTGCCGCCGCGGCGCGCCCGGCACCGGCTGTTCCTGCGCTCCCTGGCGCCCGTAGGGGTGCACGGGCTGGCCGGGCTGATGATGGCCGTCCTGTGGCACAGCCCCTACGGGCCGGTCGCCGCGCTGCTCGTGCTGTTCCCGATGGCCGTGTCCTGGTGGGTGTTCGCCCAGTACCACCGGGAGCGCGCCGCGCATCAGGCGACGATCCGCGCGCTGGTGCAGGCCGTCGACATCAAGGACGGCTACACGCGCGGCCACGGCGAACGCGTCGGGCAGGCCTCGATGATGATCGCCCGCGAACTGGGCATGGACGAGGGCCGGGTGGAGGTCATCCGCTTCGCCGGGATCCTGCACGACGTCGGCAAGCTGGGCGTGCCCACCCGGCTGCTCCGCAAGGACGGCCCGCTGACGGCCGAGGAACGGCGCGTGATCGAACTGCACCCCGAGTACGGGCACGAGATAACCCGGGGCATCTCCTTCCTCGGCGAGGCCAGGTCGGCGATCCTCCATCACCATGAGCGGCTGGACGGCAGCGGCTATCCCTACGGGCTGGTCGGCAGCCAGATCCCGGAACCCGCGAGGGTGGTGGCGGTCGCCGACGCCTTCGACGCGATGACGTCGACCCGGTCCTACAGCCGGGCCCGCCCCGTGCGGGCGGCCCTGGAGGAACTCCGGCGATGCGCGGGAGCCCACTTCGACCCCCGCATGGTCACCGCGCTGACCCGCGTGATCGACCGGGAGGGCTGGCACCCGGTCGTCACCGCGGACGAGCCCGGTCTGCCGGTGCAGACGTCGGCCCCCTCACCGGATCCGGTACCCGAACGGCCGGGAGCCCGTCGGTGAGCGGCCCGGGGCGCCGGACCCGCGTGATCGACCGGGAGGGCCGGCACCCGGTCGTCACCGCCGACGAGCCCGGCCTGCCGGTGCAGACGTCGGCCCCCTCACCGGATCCGGTACCCGAACGGCCGGGAGCCCGTCGGTGAGCGGCCCGGGGCGCCCGGCGGCCGTCGCGGTCCCGTCGGCGGAGCGCGGGCCGGGCGTGCCCCCGCTGCCGGCGGCGGGCGTCTCCGGACCCCCTCGCGAAGCTGCCCGACGGCGCCAGGGCGGCCGGCGGTGAGCGGCCGCCGGAGCGACGCCGCCAGAACCGTGACCCCAGCCCACCGGTGGAAGGCCCGCACACCCGTGACCGGCCGGGGGGAAACCCGCAGCAGCGCGTTCCGCCGCAGCGCGTCCCGCCGCAGTGCGGCGCGGGCCCGCGGACCCCTGCGCGTCCTGCACGCCTGTGCCGGGCTCCTCGTCCTCGTCTCGCTGCTCGCCGTCTTCCGTTCGGGGCTGGAGGAGCGGCCCGTCGCGCTCGCCTTCGGGGTGCTCGTGGCCGTCGGCGAGGCCTCCCGGTGGAGCGGGCCCGGACCGCGGGAGGCCGCCCCGCTCGGCGCCGCGGCCTCGCTGTCGTACGCGCTGCTCGGGGAGCATGCCGGGCATGCCACGCAGCACGGGGTCGCCCAGGTCGTCTCCGTCGTGGCGGTCGCCTCGCTGCTGGGCAGCGTGCCGCATCTCGCCCGGGGGGACGGGTCCGTCCTGGACCATCTGGTCCGGCGCGTCCTGGCGGTCGGATTCGCCGCCGTCTGCTTCCAGCCCCTGTACAACCAGGGGGCGTTCGACCGCTGGAGCGGCACCGCCTACGCGCTGTTGCTGCTCGCGCTGCTCGCCCTCACCGCCCTGTGCGAGACCGTCGTGGCCGCCGCGCTCGCGCACTCCCGCACCGGCTGGCCGTTCGCCCCCCTGCTCCGCGACGAGCTGCGGTCCCTGCCGGGGATCGGTTCGGCGGTGTGCGCGACCGGCGCGGTCATGGCGTTGGCGGTGGCCGTCGTCGGCCTGTGGGCGCTGCCGGTGTTCTCGGTGCCCCTGCTGCTCACCCAGCTCTCCCTGCGCCGGTACGCCGCCGTCCGCGCCACCTACCGGCAGACCATCGCCTCCCTGGCCCGCGCCACCGAGATCGCCGGATACACCCCGGCCGGGCACGCCCGCCGGGTCGCCGCGCTCGGTCAGGCGGTCGGCCGGGAGCTGGGCCTCACGGAACCGGAACTGACCGTGCTGGAGTACGCGGCCCTGATGCACGACATCGGACAGCTCAGCCTCGTCGACCCGGTCCCGGCCGGGGCCACGGCCGGACTGCCGCCGGCCGAGCAGCGGCGCATCGCGCTGCTGGGCGGGGCCGTCGTGCGCCAGACCGGGGCGAGCGCGCGGGTCGCCGCCGTCGTGGAGCGCCAGGCGGACCCCTACCCGGAGCAGCCGACGGCCGCGCGGATCGTGCGCGTGGTCAACGCCTACGACGAGAAAGTGCGCGACGCGGGGCCCGGCGGGCCGCTCACGGCGCTGGAGGAACTGCGGCTGGGCACGGGCGGCGAGTACGCCCCCGAAGTGGTGGAAGCCCTGGCCAGGGTCCTGTCGCGGGACGGTCTCACCCTGCCGGCGACTGGGTAACCCATGGGTAATGAGCGGGCGTCCAGCCACACGTGGTT
The DNA here is from genome assembly GCF_042870975.1 of Streptomyces sp. NPDC006259. NCBI lineage: Bacteria > Bacillati > Actinomycetota > Actinomycetes > Kitasatosporales > Streptomycetaceae > Streptomyces > Streptomyces sp. NPDC006259. The sequence goes on from NZ_JBIAHY010000004.1 coordinate 705,020, forward strand.
GGATGCGAGGGAGAGAGTGTCCGGGGGCACTGGCCAGCCCACAGAACGGAACTGGCAGGCGGGAATCGTGAGGATCTTCGGCAAGGGACGGCACCGGCCCTCCGCCTCCTGGCGGCAGGCCACCGATCGCGCGTTCACGCTGATCGGCGACGGCCGGTACGAGGACGCGGGCGCGCTGCTGACCCGCGCCGCCGACCTCGAACCCTGGCTCTCGGAGTCCTGGTTCAACCTCGCCCTGCTGCACAAGTACCGGCACGACTGGGAGCAGGCCCGCGCGGCCGGCCTCCGCGCGGTCGCCCTGCTCGACCGGGAGACCGGCGCCCCCGACTGGTGGAACGTCGGCATCGCCGCCACCGCCCTCCAGGACTGGCCGCTGGCCCGGCGCTCCTGGCAGGCCTACGGGCTGCACGTCCCGGGCGGTGCCACCACCGTCGGCGAGCCCCTGGGGATGGACCTGGGCAGCGCCGCCGTACGGCTGTCGCCCGAGGGGGAGGCCGAGGTGGTGTGGGGGCGGCGGCTGGACCCCGCGCGCACCGAGGTGCTGTCGATCCCGCTGCCGTCGTCCGGGCGGCGCTGGGGCGAGGTCGTCCTGCACGACGGAGTGCCGCACGGCGAGCGCACCACCTCGGTCGGGCACTCCTACCCCGTCTTCGACGAGATCGAGCTGTGGGCGCCCTCGCCGGTGCCGACCTGGGTGGTCCTGCTGGAGGCGGCCACGGAGGCGGACCGCGACGCCCTGGAGCAACTGGCCGCCGACGCGGGCTTCGCCGCCGAGGACTGGTCCTCCTCCGTACGGCTGCTGTGCCGGCTGTGCTCGGAGTCGCGGATGCCGTCCGACGAGGGCGACGGCGAGCACCTCGACCCGCACGACCACAGTGAGCCGGGACACCCCGGGCCGCTCGGTCACCGGACCGACGGGCAGCTGTGGGTACCCGAGCGGGAGTGCGGGGTGGCCGCGCCGGCTTCGCTGGTGAGGGGGCTGCTGGACGGGTGGGTCGCGGACAGTCCGGACTCCCGGGACTGGCGGGACCTGGAAGAGGTCTGCTGAGACCGGGGCCGGCTCCCTTTAGGCTGTACTCGTAGGTTTCTCCAGGTCGCAGTTCCCAGGTTGCAGGAAGGCATACGTCGGTCATGGCGCAGCAGGACACCGATCAGCAGCACACGGGCGTGCTCCCCGTGGACGACGAGGGCTTCGTCATCGACACCGAGGAGGCGGAGGAGCGCGAGCAGGCCTGGCGTCGGGCCGGGACCTCGCGCCCCATCACCGTCGTCGGGAACCCGGTGCTGCACAAGGAGTGCAGGGACGTCACGGAGTTCGGCGAGGAGCTGCGGCAGCTGGTCGCGGACATGTTCGCCTCGCAGCACACCGCCGAGGGCGTGGGCCTGGCCGCCAACCAGATCGGCGTCGACCTCAAGGTGTTCGTCTACGACTGCCCCGACGACGAGGGAGCCCGCCACACCGGTGTGGTCTGCAATCCCCGGCTGGTCGAACTGCCCGCGGACAGGCGCCGGCTGGACGACAGCAACGAGGGCTGTCTGTCGGTGCCCACCGCGTACGCGCCGCTGGCCCGGCCGGACTACGCCGAGGTGACCGGCCAGGACGAGAAGGGCAACCCGATCAAGGTGCGCGGCACCGGTTACTTCGCTCGGTGTTTGCAGCACGAGACGGATCACCTGTACGGGCACCTCTACATCGACCGTCTCTCCAAGCGCGAACGCAAGGACGCGCTGCGGCAGATGGCCGAGAACGAGCCGCGATACCCCGTGGTCGCCAACGACTGAGCCGCCTCACCCCCTCGCACGACGCCTGGCCGCGATGACTACCGGCCAGGCGTCGTTCGTGTGTCCGACGCACGTTCGATCGCTTATGCACATCCGCTGATCCATAACCAGTCACACAAGGGGGGATCTCGGCGTGTTGGGGTAGTGAATGAAGCAAATCCGTTCCCAGAACGGTCAGTTGTAGTGCTGAATGGGAAGTGCGGGGATACGCAACGGCGCACGCCCGGCACGGCGGGAGGGGCGCGCGCCAACTGGCGGCTGAGAGGGGTTGTTCGTGCCAGCTTTCCCATACAGCACCACATACCGGACCGCGGGGACCGTGACCGCGGTCCCGGTCCCTCCATCGCTCTCTCTCCCGATCATCGAGGCGGCGTTTCCCCGGCAACTTCATCCGTATTGGCCCCGGTTGCAGGAGAACACGCGCTCGTGGCTGCTGGAAAAGCGGCTCATGGCGGCCGACAAGGTGGCGGAATATGCCGACGGCCTGTGCTACACCGACCTGATGGCGGGCTACTACCTCGGCGCACCCGACGAGGTAATGCAGGCCATCGCCGACTACAGCGCGTGGTTCTTCGTCTGGGACGACCGGCACGACCGTGACGTCGTGCACGGCCGCGCCGCCGCCTGGCGGGAGTTGAGGTTCCGGCTGCACGCCGCCCTCGACTCCCCGGAGAGCTATCTGCGGCACGAGGATCCGCTGGTGGCCGGACTCGCGGACAGCGCGGGCCGGCTGTTCTCCTTCCTCCCCGACACCTGGAACGCGCGGTTCGCCCGCCACTTCCACACCGTGATCGAGGCGTACGACCGGGAATTCCACAACCGGGTGGAAGGGCACATCCCGGCCGTCGAGGAGTATCTGGCCCTGCGCCGGCTCACCTTCGCGCACTGGATATGGACGGATCTGCTGGAACCGAGTGCCGGCTGCGAACTCCCGGACACGGTACGGAAACACCCGGCCTATCGGCGTGCGGCTCTGCTGAGTCAGGAATTCGCCGCCTGGTACAACGACCTCTGCTCGCTCCCTAAGGAAATAGCGGGTGACGAGGTGCACAATCTCGGGATCAGTCTCATCACCCACGAGGGTCTGACCCTCGAAGAGGCGGTCGACGACGTCAGGCGGCGCGTCGAGGAATGCATATCCGAATTCCTGGTCGCCGAGAAGGACGTCCTCCTGCTGGCCGACCGGCTCGCCGACGGGACGATCCACGGAAAGGAACTGGGCACCGCCGTACGGGCCTGCCTCGCCAACATGCGCAACTGGTTCAGTTCCGTCTACTGGTTCCACCACGAGTCCGGCCGCTACATGGTCGACAGCTGGGACGACCGGTCCACGCCCCCGTACGTCAACAACGAAGCGGCAGGTGACGCATGACCGTCGAGTCCGTGAAACCCGTGACGCCCGACGCACCGGAACTGCGGGAGCCGCCCCTGGCCGGTGGCGGGGTTCCGCTTCTCGGCCACGGCTGGAAGCTCGCACGTGACCCGCTGGCCTTCATGAGCCAGCTGCGCGACCACGGGGACATCGTCCGCCTCAGGCTCGGACCGAAGACGGTGTACGCCGTCACCACGCCGGCCCTCACCGGGGCGCTGGCCCTCAGCCCCGACTACATCATCGCCGGACCCCTGTGGGAGTCCCTGGAAGGCCTGCTGGGCAAGGAGGGCGTGGCCACCGCCAACGGCCCGCTCCACCGCCGTCAGCGGCGCATCATCCAGCCCGCGTTCCGCCTCGACGCCATCCCCGCCTACGGCCCGATCATGGAGGAGGAGACACGCGCGCTCGCCGAGCGGTGGAAGGGCGGCGAGACGATCGACTGCACCTCCGAGTCGTTCCGGATCGCGGTGCGGGTGGCCGCCCGCTGCCTGCTGCGCGGGCAGTTCATGGACGAACGGGCCGAGCGGCTGTGCGTCGCCCTCGCCAGCGTCTTCCAAGGTATGTACCACCGGATGGTGGTGCCCCTCGGCCCGCTCTACAGGCTGCCGCTCCCGGCCAACCGCGAATTCAACCGGGCCCTGGCCGATTTGCATCTCCTGGTCGACGAGATCGTCGCCGAACGCCGGGCATCCGGTCAAAAGCCGGACGATTTGCTGACGGCATTGCTCGAAGCGAAGGACGACAATGGCGACCCGATCGGGGAACAGGAGATCCACGACCAGGTCGTCGCGATTCTCACCCCCGGCAGCGAAACCATCGCCTCCACGATCATGTCCCTGCTGTTGGTTCTCGCGGACCACCCGGAACAGTCGGACAAGGTGTGCGCCGAGGTCCGGGAGGTGACCGGAGGGCGCCCCGTCGCATTCGACGACGTTCGCCGGCTCACGCACACGAACAACGTCGTCATCGAAGCCATGCGTTTGCGTCCCGCCGTATGGATATTGACGCGGCGAGCGGTCGCCGACACGGAACTCGGTGGCTATCGCATTCCGGCCGGAGCCGACATCGTGTACAGCCCGTACGCGATCCAGCGCGACCCGCGGTCCTACGAACGGCACCTCGAGTTCGACCCCGACCGCTGGCGCCCGGAGCGGTCGAAGGACATCCCCAAGTACGCGATGCGGCCGTTCAGCGTGGGCAACCGCAAGTGCCCGAGCGACCACTTCTCGATGGCCCTGCTCACCCTGGTCACGGCGGTCCTCGCGGACGGGTTCCGCTTCGAGCAGGTCCCCGACTCGGCCGACGCGACCCGGGTGGGCATCACGCTGCGTCCCCAACGGCTGCGGCTGAAGCCCGTCCCCCGGTGAGGGAAGCCCCGCCGCCGGCGTGCGTTCAGGCGGCCTCCGGGCCCCGGAACGTACGCCGGTAGGCGTTCGGGGTGGTGCCCAGCGCCCGTACGAACTGGTGCCGCAGCGCCCCCGCCGTGCCGAATCCGGTCCGCCAGGCGATCGCGTCCACCGTCTCGTCGGACGCCTCCAGCAGGTGCTGCGCGAGCAGCACCCGCTGGCGCAGGATCCAGCGGTAGGGCGTCGTGCCGGTCTCCTGCTGGAAGCGGCGGGCGAAGGTGCGCGGTGACATGTGGGCGCGGGCGGCGAGCTGCTCGACGGTGACCTCCTGGTCGAGGTGCTGCTCCATCCACGCGAGGACCTCGCCCACGGTGTCGCAGGAGGAGCGCGGCAGCGGCCGCTCGATGTACTGGGCCTGGCCGCCGTCCCGGTGCGGCGGCACGATCATCCGCCGGGCGATGCCGTTGGCGACCTCGGGTCCCTGTTCCTTGCGCACGAGGTGCAGACAGGCGTCGATGCCGGCGGCCGTACCGGCCGAGGTGATCACCGGGTCCTCGTCGACGTAGAGCACGTCGGGCTCGACGGTCGTGCGCGGGTACTCGCGGGCCAGCTGCTGCGCGTGCCGCCAGTGCACCGCGCAGCGCCGCCCGTCCAGGAGCCCTGCCGCGGCCAGCACGAAGGCCCCGGAGCACACGCTCAGCACCCGGGTCCCGCGGTCCACGGCCCGGCGCAGCGCGTCCAGCAGTTCGGGCGGGAACTCCCGCGCCGCGTACGTGTCACCGGCCGGTACGGTGATCAGGTCGGCGCTCTCCAGCCGTTCGAGCCCGTACGACGTGCTCACGGTGAAGCCCGCGTGCGGGGTGGACAGGGTCGGCCCCTCGGCCGAGGCGACGGCGAAGTCGTAGACCGGCAGCCCGTCGTCGCTGCGGTCGATGCCGAACACCTCGCAGACCACACCGAGTTCGAAGGGGTGCACACCGTCGAGGAGGATCGCGACCACGTTCTTCAGCATGCCGACAGTGTGCCCCGGCGATGGCAGGAATTTGAAGGTGTGCGGCAGTACTGCCACTGTCAGGAGCGTCGTGGTCGCACGATGCTTACCTCATGAACACAGTCACCGAACTCCTCGGAGTCCTCGTCCTCTTCCTCGTCCTCGCGGGTCCGGCGCTCGTGGGACTGGCCCACGAACGCCGGATCGACCGCCAACTGCGCGCGGCGCGGACTCAGAAGTCCTCGTCCAGGTCCACGGTCCCCTCCACCGCGACCTGGTACGCCGACGGCCGCCGTTCGAAGAAGTTGGTCAGCTCCTGAACGCCCTGCAGCTCCATGAAGGAGAACGGGTTCTCCGAGCCGTACACCGGGGCGAAGCCGAGGCGGCTCAGCCGCTGGTCGGCGACGCACTCGAGGTACTGGCGCATCGAGTCGGTGTTCATGCCCGGCAGACCGTCCCCGCACAGGTCGCGCGCGAACTGCAGCTCGGCCTCGACGGCCTCCCGCAGCATGTCGGTGACCTCCTCCTGGAGCCGGTCGTCGAACAGCTCCGGCTCCTCCTTGCGGACGGTGTCGACGACCTCGAACGCGAAGGACATGTGCATGGTCTCGTCACGGAACACCCAGTTGGTGCCGGTGGCGAGGCCGTGCAGCAGACCCCGGCTGCGGAACCAGTAGACGTAGGCGAAGGCGCCGTAGAAGAACAGGCCCTCGATGCACGCGGCGAAGCAGATGAGGTTGAGCAGGAAACGGCGGCGGTCGGCCCTCGTCTCCAGCCGGTCCAGCTTCTCGACCTCGTTGATCCACTTGAAGCAGAACTCGGCCTTCTCACGGATGGACGGGATGTTCTCCACGGCGTCGAAGGCCGCCGCGCGGTCCGCCGGGTCGGGCAGGTAGGTGTCCAGGAGCGTCAGATAGAACTGGACGTGCACGGCCTCCTCGAACAGCTGGCGCGAGAGGTAGAGCCGCGCCTCGGGGGAGTTGATGTGCTTGTACAGCGTCAGCACCAGGTTGTTGGAGACGATCGAGTCGCCCGTCGCGAAGAACGCGACCAACCGGCCGATCAGGTGCTGCTCCGCGGGCGTCAGCTTCGCGAGGTCGGTGACGTCCGAGTGGAGGTCGACCTCCTCGACGGTCCAGGTGTTCTTGATCGCGTCCCGGTAGCGCTCGTAGAAGTCCGGATAGCGCATGGGCCGCAGGGTCAGCTCGAAGCCCGGGTCGAGCAGGTTCTTCGTCTTCTTCTCGGGTGCGGTGGTCATCACTGGCAGGCCTCGCAGGACTCGGGGTTCTCAAGGGAGCAGGCGACGGCGTCCTCGTCGGGGACCGCCTGCACAGGGATCGGGGTCTGCGCCCGCGCGGCGCGGGCGATGCGGGTCGCCGGGCGCGAGCGCAGGTAGTACGTCGTCTTCAGGCCCGACTTCCAGGCGTAGGCGTACATCGAGGAGAGCTTGCCGATGGTCGGCGTCTCCAGGAACAGGTTCAGGGACTGCGCCTGGTCCAGGTACGGGGTGCGGGCGGCGGCCATGTCGATCAGGCCGCGCTGCGGGATCTCCCACGCCGTGCGGTACAGCGCCCGTACGTCCTCGGGGATCCAGGTGAACCCCTGGACCGAGCCGTTCGCCTCGCGCAGGGCCTCGCGGGTGCGGGCGTCCCAGACGCCGAGCGCCTTGAGTTCCCCCACCAGATAGGAGTTGACCTGGAGGAACTCGCCGGACAGCGTCTCGCGCTTGAACAGGTTGGAGACCTGCGGCTCGATGCACTCGTACACACCGGCGATGGACGCGATGGTGGCGGTCGGCGCGATGGCCAGGAGCAGCGAGTTGCGCAGGCCGACGGCGGCGATCCGGGAGCGCAGGGCCGCCCAGCGCTCCGGCCAGGTCGGCTCGACGCCGTAGTGGTCGGGGTGCAGGACGCCCCGGGCCGTACGGGTCTTCTCCCAGGCGGGGAGCGGGCCGTTGCGCTCGGCGAGGTCGGCGGACGCCTCGTAGGCGGCGAGCATGACGCGCTCGGCGATCCGCGTGGAGAGTGCCTTGGCCTCGGCGGAGTCGAAGGGCAGCCGCAGCTTGAAGAAGACGTCCTGCAGGCCCATCGCGCCGAGCCCCACCGGGCGCCACTTGGCGTTGGAGCGGCCCGCCTGCTCGGTCGGGTAGAAGTTGATGTCGACCACGCGGTCCAGGAAGGTCACGGCGGTGCGGACGGTGGCGTCCAGCCGCTCCCAGTCGATGTCCCCGGCGGCCGTGTCGACGAAGGCGCCCAGGTTGACCGAGCCGAGGTTGCAGACCGCCGTCTCGCCGTCGTCGGTGACCTCGAGGATCTCCGTGCAGAGGTTCGAGGAGTGCACCACGTGGCCCGGCTCGGCCGTCTGGTTGGCGGTGCGGTTGGCCGCGTCCTTGAAGGTCATCCAGCCGTTGCCGGTCTGGGCGAGGGTGCGCATCATGCGGCCGTACAGGTCGCGGGCGGGGATGGTCTTCTTCGCGAGCCCCTGGGCCTCCGCCGCGCGGTAGGCCGCGTCGAACGCGTCGCCCCACAGGTCGACCAGCTCGGGCACGTCGGCCGGGGAGAACAGGGACCACCGACCGTCGGCGTCGACCCGGCGCATGAACTCGTCCGGCACCCAGTGCGCCAGGTTGAGGTTGTGCGTACGGCGGGCGTCCTCGCCGGTGTTGTCCCGCAGCTCCAGGAACTCCTCGATGTCGGAGTGCCAGGTCTCCAGGTAGACCGCGGCCGCGCCCTTGCGCCGGCCGCCCTGGTTCACGGCGGCGACCGAGGCGTCCAGCGTCTTCAGGAACGGCACGATGCCGTTGGAGTGCCCGTTCGTTCCCCGGATGAGCGACCCGCGCGAGCGGATCCGGCTGTACGACAGACCGATGCCGCCGGCGTGCTTGGAGAGGCGGGCGACCTGGTGGTAGCGGTCGTAGATGGAGTCCAGCTCGTCCAGCGGGGAGTCGAGGAGGTAGCAGGACGACATCTGCGGGTGCCGGGTGCCGGAGTTGAACAGAGTGGGGGAGGACGGGAGGTAGTCCAGGCGGCTCATCAGCGTGTAGAGCGCGGCGACCTCGTCGACGGACCTCGTCGTGTCGTCCTCGGCCAGGCCGCTCGCCACTCGCAGCAGGAACAGCTGGGGCGTCTCGACGACCTTGCGGGTGATCGGGTGGCGCAGCAGGTACCGGCTGTGCAGGGTGCGCAGGCCGAAGTAGCCGAAGCGGTCGTCGGCGCCCTGGTCGACCAGCGCGTCGAGCCGGGCCGCGTGCAGCCGCACGAACGCGGCCGTGCGGTCGGCGATCAGGCCCTCGCGGTGGCCGACGGCGACGGACTCGGTGAAGGAGGTGACGCCCTGGGAGGCGGCCTCCGCGCGGATGCCGAGCGTCAGCAGCCGGGCGGCCAGCCGGGAGTAGGCGGGGTCCTCGGAGATCAGACCGGCGGCCGCCTCCGTGGCCAGCTCGCGCAGCTCCGACTCGTCCGCCCGCGCGGACCGGCCCCGCAGGGCCGCGGCGGCGACCCGGCCGGGGTCGGCGTCCGGGAGGTCGGCGGTCAGCTCGGTCAGCGTCCGAAGCAGCGCGGCTCCGGGACCGTCGGTCTCCAGGGCTGCTGAAACCGGTTCGGCTGGCGCGATGGTCACGTGGGGCTCTCCCTCGCTCGGCGGGGGCCTCGCACAGGGCAGCGGGCAGCACACGAACGCGGGGCGCGTCGCGTCCACCGGCCCATTCCGCGAGGCCCGGACGTCAGGGCACCCGAGCCGGACGGACCGGGTGCGCTGCCGGCAGGTGCTCGGACTGACCATGCGTGCGCGAATGGACAGGAACGCACGCAAGTACACCGTTGCGGGACAGTTCCGGATTCGCACCGGATTCCCCTGCGACGACAGCGAGCATGAGCATACATCTTGTGTCGGGCTGCCGCGCGACCCCCAGATGTTGTGTCGGGCTGGCTTCACAGCGTCAACCCGCAGGGCACGGAGCCCAGTCGTCCCGGCACCGGCGGCGCCGGGAGCGCGTACGGCGGCGGGCCGCCGAGGTGACCTGCCCTCGACGGCCCGCTGCCGGAAACGCGCGGGGAACGGTCCCCTCGCTAGTGCCCCGCCCCCGCCGTCGCCGGAGGCAGCTCCACCTGGACGCCCGGGTCGCCGGCGTCCGCCGTGTAGTCCGACGGGGACGTCTGGTCGACGCCCTCCGGGGCCTTCAGCGCCTTCAGGGCGAACGTCAGGACCACGGTCACCACCACGTTCAGCAGGAACGCGGTGAGGCCGATGTACCCGATCTCGCCGATGCCGGGGATCTCCTTCGACGAGCCGCCGAAGTGCTTCTGCGTCGGGGAGGCCACGCCGTACGCCGCGAAGGTGCCGTAGACCATGCCGACCGCCCAGCCGGCCAGCAGCGCCCAGCGGTGGAACCAGCGGGTGAACAGGCCGCCGACCAGGGCCGGGAAGGTCTGGAGGATCCAGATGCCACCGAGCAGCTGGAAGTTGATGGCCACCGTCTTGTCCATGGTGAGGACGAAGACCAGCGCGCCCACCTTCACCAGGAGCGACACCAGCTTGGAGACGCGGGTCTCCTCCTTGGGCGTGGCGTCCGGCTTGATGAAGTCCTTGTAGATGTTGCGGGTGAAGAGGTTCGCCGCCGCGATGGACATGATCGCGGCCGGCACCAGCGCGCCGATGCCGATCGCCGCGAACGCCACGCCCGCGAACCAGTCCGGGAACATGTCCTCGAACAACTGCGGGATCGCCAGCTGTCCGTTGGAGACCTTCACCCCGGCCGCGATCGCCATGAAGCCCAGCAGGGCGAGCAGACCGAGCATGAGGGAGTACAGGGGCAGGATCGTGGTGTTGCGGCGGATCACGTCACGGCTGCGCGAGGACAGCGTCGCGGTGATCGAGTGCGGGTACATGAACAGCGCCAGCGCGGAGCCCAACGCCAGGGTGGCGTACGTCCACTGACCCGCCTCGGCCGGCGCCAGCGCGCCGCGCGGCTTGCCGGTCGCCGGGTTGGTCTGCGCGAAGGCGTCGCCCGCCTTGGCGAAGATGTCGTCGAACCCGCCCAGCTTGATCGGGATGTAGATGATCGCCACCGCGATGACGATGTAGATCAGCGTGTCCTTCACGAAGGCGATCAGCGCGGGCGCCCGCAGCCCCGAGGAGTAGGTGTACGCCGCCAGCACGCCGAAGGCGATCAGCAACGGCAGGTCCTTGACGAACCAGTTGGTGTCCTCGCCGCCGCCCACGCCCATCACGTCCAGCACGGCCTGGATGCCGACGAGCTGGAGCGCGATGTACGGCATGGTGGCCAGGATGCCGGTGACCGCCACGGCCAGGGACAGGCCCTTGGAGCCGAACCGGCCGCGCACGAAGTCGGAGGTCGTCACATAGCCGTGCTTGTGCGACACCGACCACAGGCGCGGCAGGAACGTGAAGATCAGCGGGTAGACGAGGATCGTGTACGGCACCGCGAAGAAGCCCGCCGCGCCGGCCGCGTAGATCGCCGCCGGGACCGCCACGAAGGTGTAGGCGGTGTACAGGTCGCCGCCGAGCAGGAACCAGGTGACCCAGGTGCCGAACGACCGGCCGCCCAGGCCCCATTCGTCGAGGCTGTGCTCGTCGTCGGCCCTGCGCCAGCGCGCGGCCAGGAAGCCCATGACCGTGACGGCCAGGAAGAAGAAGATGAAGACGGCGAGTGCGACGCCGTTCACGCCGTCGTTCACTTCGCGGCACCCCCGCCCTGGTTATCGCGGCCGCGCTGGTCGAGCTGCCACAGCTTGTACGCGGTCACGGTGAGCACGGTGGAGAGCAGCACCCACAGCATCTGGTACCAGTAGAAGAAGGGGATGCCGATGAAGGTGGGGTCGATCTTGGCGTACGAACCCACCCACAGCATCGCCACGAAGGGCGCGAACAGGCAGAGGCCGATGACGACGCGCAGAGGCGTCACCACCGGCATTCTGGTCACTTCTGGGGCTTCTGACATCGGGCGGCTCCGTCCCCTCGCAGATCATGTGCAACGCGCACGAAATGTAGGTGACGGATAAAGGCAAGCGGAAGACCTCGTCCGCATATCGGTCTCGCCACTCCACGGGAGGACTCCGGCAGGCCGCTCCGACTGTGCCGTATCTGATCGGCGGGCGGCTTGAGCCGGGCCACGCGGAGTTGACCCGGGGGGCGCCCCCACGGAGCCTCGGCTGGTCCGTCGTGCTGTGGGTCTGGTCCACGGGCGGCTTGAGTCGGGCCATGCGGAGTTGTCCCGGGGGCGCCCCCCCGGGCCTTCGGCTGGTCCGTCGTGCTCTGCGTCTGCTCCGCGGGCGGCTTGAGTCGGGCCATGCGGAGTTGTCCTGGGGGGCGCCCTGCGGACCCCCAGGCGGTCCGTCGTGCCCACGGGCGGCTTGAGCCGGGCCACGCTGTGTTGTCTGAGGGGCGCCCCCCCGGGCCCCGGCCGGTCCGTCGTGCTGTGGGTCTAGTCCATGGGCCGCTTGAGCCGGGCCACGAACTTGTAGCGGTCGCCGCGGTACACCGACCGCACCCACTCCACCGGCCGGCCGTCCTTGTCCACGGAGTGGCGGGACAGCATCAGCATCGGCAGGCCGACGTCCGTGCCGAGCAGACCCGCCTCGCGCGGGGTGGCCAGGGAGGTCTCGATGGTCTCCTCGGCCTCCGCGAGGTGGACGTCGTAGACCTCGGCGAGCGCGGTGTACAGGGACGTGTACTTCACCAGCGACCTGCGCAGGGCCGGGAAGCGCTTGGCCGACAGGTGGGTGGTCTCTATGGCCATCGGCTCGCCGTTGGCCATGCGCAGTCGCTCGATGCGCAGCACGCGGCCGCCCGCGGTGATGTCGAGCAGCCCGGCGAGGCGGTCGTCGGCCGTGACGTAGCCGATGTCCAGCAGCTGCGAGGTGGGTTCGAGGCCCTGGGCGCGCATGTCCTCGGTGTAGGAGGTGAGTTGCAGCGCCTGGGAGACCTTCGGCTTGGCGACGAAGGTGCCCTTGCCCTGGATGCGCTCCAGCCGGCCCTCGACGACCAGTTCCTGGAGCGCCTGGCGCACGGTGGTGCGCGAGGTGTCGAACTCGGCCGCCAGCGTGCGCTCGGGCGGCACCGGGGTGCCGGGCGACTGCGTCTCCGTCATGTCGAGGAGATGCTTCTTCAGGCGGTAGTACTTGGGCACGCGCGCGGTACGGACGGTCGCCCCACCCTCGTTCTCCGCACTGCTGACGTCGGTGCTCATGGCCTGCCTTCCCGGCTCCGGGTGCCGAACCGGCCTACGTTCCGTCGGCCGCGGCTCACATCGTGGCACGGGTTCGTGGGCGGGGTTCCCCGTGCGGTGACCTCGCGCGCTCCGTGATCTCCTCTGTATACCTCTGGGACCTCTGTTGGTCTAGTCCAGCGCGCCACGCGGAGATGGCTGGTTCACCGCGTCGGCGAGGGTCGATCCGCCGCCCTCGAATTGAAAAGTCCCTGCATATCGCGGTCCCGTAACGGACGACTCAACCCCCGTTGAACACCCTTGACAGCCCTATTGGTCTGAGCCAAGCTCCCGGTACTGGTCTACACCATTGGTCCAGGTCCTGGCCCCACGGACGGTACGCGTTCACGCTCGACCGCGGCGGGGAGGCAGGGGGGTTTGTGGCATCCCTGAGGAGGGTTGGCGTGAAGCGCAAGCTGATAGCCGCGATCGGTATCGCGGGCATGATGGTCTCCATCGCGGCGTGCGGGGACGACAAGGACAACGGGGGCTCGGACAAGGGCACCGACGCCAAGGAGCTGACGGTCTGGCTGACCGTCGACGCGCAGAACAACTGGCCCGAGTTGGTGAAGGCCGCGGACGCGGCGGTGCAGAAGAAGCACCCCGGCGTCAAGATCACCCACGAGTACTACGGCTGGCCCGACAAGAACACCAAGCTCGACGCGGTCCTCGCCACCGACAAGGCCCCCGACGTCGTCGAGATGGGCAACACCGAGATGCTCGGCTACATGGTCAAGGGCGCCTTCGCTCCCCTGGACACCGCCAAGTTCGACAACTCCTCCGCCTGGCTGGACGGCCTCAAGGCCTCGGTGACGTACGAGGACAAGACCTACGGCGTGCCGTACTACGCGGGTGGCCGCGTCGGCAACTGGCGCAAGGACCTCTTCGCCTCCGCCGGGGTCAAGGCGGCCCCCAAGACGTACGCGGAGCTGACCGCCGCCCTGGACAAGGTCCAGAAGAAGGAGGGCGACAAGTTCAGCTCCTGGTACCAGCCCACCCGCGACTGGTACGCGGCCATGTCCTTCGTCTACGACGCCGGCGGCTCCATCGCGAAGGAGGAGGGCGGCCAGTGGAAGGCCAACCTCTCCTCGCCCGAGTCCGTCAAGGGCCTCGGCGAGTTCAAGAACGTCGTCGACAAGTACATGCACGGGGACAAGACCAAGGACGAGTCCGACCGCTACATCGTCTACGGCCAGGGCAAGTCCGGCATGATCTTCGGCGCGGCCTGGGAGGGCGCGACCGCCGAGGCCCCCGAGAACGACAAGAGCGGCAAGCTCAAGGGCAAGCTCGAGAACTTCGTGATGCCCGGCCCGTCCGGCAAGAACCTCCCCGTCTTCCTGGGCGGCTCCGACCTGGCCGTCCCGGTCAAGTCCGACGCGCAGGAACTCGCCGCCGAGTGGATCAACGCCTTCACCGGTCCCGCCGGCCAGAAGGGCCTGATGGGCAAGGGCAACCTGCCCAACAACAAGACCGACCTCGCGACCCTGAAGAACGACCCCAAGACGGTCGTGCCGGCCACCGCGGCGGAGTCCAACTGGTTCGTCCCCATGGCGCCCGGCTGGGGCCAGGTCGAGAAGGCCCAGGTCCTTCAGACCATGCTCCAGAGCATCGGCACCGGCAAGAAGACCGTCGAGGAGGCCGCCAAGGAGGCGGACGCCGCGATCGACAAGGTCATCAACACCAAGTGACGCGAGGCGGGGCTCCGCGACGGCGGAGCCCCGCCACCCGTACGACCTGCGGGGCTCGCACCACGCAGGAGTCAGAGGGGCCGGCCGCCGTACCCGTACGGCCGTTCACCGCGGGCACGGCCCACGGGACTTCCCCGCCCAGGACCTACGGGCCCGGCCGCCGTACCCCTACGGGGCCGGGGCCCGCGTACCGCCACGGGGCCCGGCCTCCGTACGACCTGAGGGACCGCTGAGGAGCGCGCGATGAGTGCCGCAGACACGACCACCCCTGCCAAGGTGCCGCCGCCGCGGCCGGCACCGCCACCACCGTCCGCGCCACGGCGGCCCCGCGCCAAGGCGGCCTCCGCCGGTGCCGGCACCCCCTGGCTGCTGCTCGCCCCCTGCCTGCTGATCCTCGTGCTGGTGATGGGCTATCCGCTCGTCCGCCTGGTCACCCTCTCCTTCCAGAAGTTCGGGCAGTCCCAGCTGTGGGGCTTCCAGCCGGCCGAGTCGGTCGGGCTCGACAACTTCACCAAGGTGCTGGGCGACGGCGAGTTCTGGGCGGTCGTCGTGCGCACGATCGTCTTCGCGGCCGGCTGCGTCATCGCCACCATGGTCTTCGGCATGCTGATCGCGCTGCTGCTCCAGCGGGTCTCCGGCTGGGTGAAGACGCTCATCAACATCGCGCTGGTGGCCAGCTGGGGCATGCCGATCATCGTGGCCACCACGGTCTTCAAGTGGCTGTTCGACGCCGACTACGGCATCCTCAACGCCGTCCTGAGCAGGCTGCCCGGCGTCGACCTGATCGGCCACAACTGGTTCGCGAGCGGACCGCAGGGCCTGGCGGTCATCATGCTGCTGGTGATCTGGGGAGCCGTCCCGTTCGTCGTGATCACCCTCAGCGCCGGTCTCACCCAGGTTCCCAAGGAACTGGAGGAGGCCGCCCGACTCGACGGCGCCGGCGCCTGGGGCGTCTTCCGGTACGTCACCCTGCCCATCCTCAAGCCGATCATCGTGATGCTCACGACCCTGTCGGTCATCTGGGACATGGGCGTCTTCCCGCAGGTCTTCGTGATGCGCAACGGCCATCCGGAGGCCGAGTTCCAGCTGCTGACGACGTACTCCTACGACCGCGCCTTCGTCGTCAACGACTACGGCCAGGGTTCGGCGATCGCCCTGATCACCGTGCTGCTGCTGCTCGGTGTGGTCGCCGTGTACATGCGCCAGATGCTGAAGATCGGAGAGGTCGAATGAGCGCCATCGCCACGGCGGGGAGCGGCTCCGGCGGCGGCCCGGGCCGTCGGAGGTCCAAGCTGGGCTGGAACCTTGTCGGCCTCCTCGTCTTCGTCGTCGTCGGCTTCCCCGTCTACTGGATGCTCAACACCGCGTTCAAGCCGGCCAAGGACGCCATCGACCCGGATCCGAGCCTGCTCCCCACCGCGCTGACCTTCTCCAACTTCGGCCGCGCCATGGACATCGCCGACTTCTGGGGTCCGGTCGCCCGCAGCCTCGTCGTCTCGCTCGCCGTCGTCCTGATCGGCGTGGTCGTCGGCATGCTGGCCGCGCTCGCCATCTCCCGGTTCGCCTTCCGCGGCCGCAAGATCGTGATCGTCGGCATCCTCGCGGTCCAGATGGTCCCGCTGGTCGCCATGATCATCCCGGTCTTCCTGCTCCTGAACGACCTGGGCCAGTACGACCGGCTGACCGGCCTGATCATCACCTACCTGACTTTCATCCTGCCCTTCACGGTGTGGACGCTGCGCGGCTTCATCGTCAACATCCCGAAGGAGCTGGAGGAGGCCGCGATGGTCGACGGCTGCTCCCGCACCGGCGCCTTCATGCGCGTCGTCTTCCCGCTGCTCGCCCCCGGCATGGTCGCCACCTCGGTCTACGGCTTCATCCAGGCCTGGAACGAGTACCTCTACGCCCTGATGCTGCTCAGCCAGAAGAACCAGACCGCGACCGTCTGGCTCGGCAACTTCACCACCAAGCACGGCACCGAGTACGCCCCGATGATGGCCGGCGCCACCATGCTGGCCGTCCCGATCGTCGTGCTGTTCCTGCTCGTCCAGCGCAAGATGGCCGCGGGTCTCACCGCGGGCGCCGTGAAGGGATAACGCCCCGATGACGACACTCGCCACCGGCACCGACACTCTGACGCGTGACGCCCTGACCGTCCTTCAGCCCGGCTTCGCCGGCACCAGCGCCCCCGACTGGCTGCTGCGCCGGCTCGGCGAAGGCCTCGCCTCGGTCGGCCTGTTCGGCCGCAACATCGCCTCCCCCGAACAACTCGCCTCCCTGACCGCGCAGCTGCGCGCCGAACGCGACGACGTGCTCGTCGCGATCGACGAGGAGGGCGGCGACGTCACCCGGCTGGAGGTGCGGACCGGCTCCAGCTTCCCCGGCAACCACGCCCTCGGCGCGGTGGACGACACGGACCTCACCAGGCAGGTCGCCTTCGAGCTGGGCCGCCGGCTCGCGGCCTGCGGGGTCGACTTCAACTGGGCCCCCTCGGCCGACGTGAACTCCAACCCGGACAACCCGGTGATCGGCGTCCGGTCCTTCGGCGCCGACCCCGACCTGGTCGCCCGGCACACCGCGGCCTACGTCACCGGCCTCCAGGCGGCCGGCGTCGCGGCCTGCACCAAGCACTTCCCCGGCCACGGCGACACGGCCGTCGACTCCCACCTCGCCCTGCCCCGCATCGACGTGGACCCCGCGGTGCTGGCCGAACGCGAACTGGCCCCGTTCCGCGCGGCCATCGCGGCCGGCAGCCGGGCCGTGATGAGCGCGCACATCCTGGTACCGGTCCTGGACCCGGACCATCCGGCGACCCTGTCCCACCGCATCCTCACCGACCTGCTGCGCGGCGAACTCGGCTACGACGGCCTGATCGTCACCGACGGCATGGAGATGCGGGCGATCGCCGGCACCTACGGCATCGAGCGCGGCAGCGTCCTCGCCATCGCGGCCGGCGCCGACGCCATCTGCGTGGGCGGCGGCCTCGCCGACGACGAGACGGTACGGCGGCTGCGTGACGCCCTCGTCGCCGCCGTCCGCACCGGCGACCTCCCGGAAGAACGCCTCGCCGACGCCGCGCGGCGGGTCCGCGCCCTGGCTCGCTGGACGGCCTCGGCCGCCACGTCCGCCGACCGGGGCGGCGCGCACCCCGACATCGGCCTCGTCGCGGCCCGCCGCGCGCTGCGCCGCACCGCCGCAGCCCCCTGCCCCCCGCTCACCGACGCCCCCTACGTCGCCGCCCTCACCCCGGTCGCCAACATCGCCGTCGGCGACGAGACACCCTGGGGAGTGGCCGCGGAACTCGCCCGGTTCCTGCCCGGCACCGAGACGGGCAGCTTCGCCGGTGAGGACGCGGGGCACGCGGCACTGATCGCGGCGGGGGAGCGGCGGATCGTCGCCGTGGTCCGCGACGAGCACCGCCACCCCTGGATGACGGCGGCCCTGGACATTCTCCTCGCCGCCCGCCCCGACACACTCGTCGTGGAGATGGGCGTCCCCCAGGCCCCGCCCCGCGGCGCCCTCCACCTCGCCACCCACGGCGCGGCCCGGGTCTGCGGACGAGCGGCGGCGGAGGCCATCGCGGGCAGGTAGCGACCCCTGCGACAGGACAGGCGCCGGCTCCCCGCGAGGGGGACCGGCGCCTGTGACGTCGTGGACCGGCGCTGCGGGACGCCCCTCAGATGCCCTGCCACTCCGGCTTGGCGGCGTAGGTCTGCCGGAAGTAGTCGGCGAGCTTCAGCTTGGACGCGGCCCCCTCGTCGACGACGACCGTCGCGTGCGGGTGCAGCTGGAGCGCCGAGGCGGGGCAGACGGCCGCCACCGGACCTTCGACGGTCGCGGCGACGGCGTCCGCCTTGCCCTCACCGGTGGCGAGCAGCACCAGATGCCGCGCCTCCAGGATGGTGCCGATGCCCTGCGTGATGACGTGGTGCGGGACCTGCTCGATGTCGCCGTCGAAGAACCGCGCGTTGTCGATCCGGGTCTGCTCGGTGAGTGTCTTGATGCGTGTGCGGGAGGCCAGTGAGGAGCACGGTTCGTTGAACCCGATGTGCCCGTCGGTCCCGATCCCGAGCAACTGGAGGTCCACGCCGCCGGCCGCGGCCAGCGCCCGGTCGTAGGCCTCGCAGGCGGCCTGGACGTCCTCGGCCGTGCCGTCCGGCCCCAGGAAGGCGTCCATGCCGATGCCGAGCGGCTCCAGCACCTCCCGGCGCAGCACCGAGCGGTAGGACTCGGGGTGCTCCGCGGGCAGGCCCACGTACTCGTCGAGCTGGGCGATCCGCGCCCGGGAGGTGTCCACGGCACCGGAGCGCACCTGGGCCGTCAACGCCTGGTAGACCGGCAGCGGGGTGGAACCGGTGGCCACGCCGAGCAGGGCGTCGCCCTTGCGCCGCAGGAGCTGGGCGATGGCCTCGGCGATGAGTTCGCCGCCCGACCTGGCGTCCGGAACGATGACAACTTCCACGCTGGCCTGCCGTTCTGAAGAGGGGCTCGGGGGCCCGGAAGGGCTATGTGGTTTAGACCAATCCGTCAGGGCCAATCTAACAGAATCGGCCCGGCGAAGCCGCCTGTCCCGTCCCGGAATTCCCGGTTCCGTCCCCCTCCCCTCACCGCTACGTCAGTGAACCCCCCGTCACGTCCATCCAGTGCCCCGTCACCCAGCGCCCGTCCTCCGAGGCCAGGAAGGCGACCGCGTCCGCGATGTCCGCCGGCATGCCGACCCGGCCGAGCGCCGAGTACCCGGCCGCCCGCTGCCAGGCCTCGTCGCTCGCCCGCAGCCACGCCGCGTTGACGTCCGTGTCGACGATGCCCGGCGCCACGGAGTTCACCGTGATCCCCCGAGGGCCGAGCACCTTCGACAGGTCCCGGGTGAAGACGTCGAGCGCCGCCTTCGTCATCGCGTAGGCCATGATCTCGGGCATCGCGGCACGCCGGGCGAGCCCGGACGATATGTTCACCACCCGGCCGCCGTCCCGCAGTCGGCGCGCCCCGAGCCGGGTGACGAAGTGCGGCGCCTTCACGTTCACCGCGAAGAGCCGGTCGAACTCCGCCTCGTCGATCTCCTCGAACGGTGGTGACGTGCCGATCCCGGCGTTGTTCACCAGGATGTCCAGACCGTCCGCGTGGCGGTCGAACTCCGCCCACAGCCGCTCCGCGTCCCCCGGTGTGCCCAACTCGACGCCGACGGGGAACGCGGTGCCGCCGGCCGACTCGATCGCCGCCACCGTCTCCTCGGCCGCGGCCTCACCGGTGCCGTAGTGCACCGCGACCCGCGCCCCGTCGCGGGCCAGCCGCTCGGCGATCGCCCGCCCGATTCCCCTGCCGGCCCCTGTGACGAGTGCCGTCCTGCCCGTGAGCACGCCCATGGCGAAGCTCCCTCCCCTTTTTCTAGCGGTCGCTACAGAAAAACCGTACAACAGCCCGCGGACGATTTTCTAGCGCCCGCTATAAAATGCACTCCATGGTGAACGAGGACGCCCGCCCCCGACCGGCACGCAGCGAGCTCCGCCCCCGTGGCCGCCCCCGCTCCTTCGACCGCGCGACCGCGTTGGAGAAGGCGGTCATGGCGTTCTGGGAACACGGCTACGAGGCGACCTCCGTCTCCGACCTCACCCGGATCATGGGCATCGGCGCCCCCAGTCTCTACGCGGCCTTCGGCGACAAGCGGTCGCTGTTCGACGAGGTCGTGACCGTCTACGGCAGCAAGTACGGCGCCTTCCCGCAGCATGCCCTGGAGGAGGAGCCGACCGCTCGTGCCGCCGTCGAGCGGCTGCTGCGCGAGGCCGCCGCCGAGTTCACCGACCCGGACCATCCGTACGGCTGCCTGGTGATCCACGCCGCCACCAACTGCACCACCCCGGACGTGGAGGACGCCCTGCGCCGGCGGCGCAACGCCAACCTCGCCGCCATCGAGCGCCGCATCGCGGGAGACGTCGCGGCCCGCGAGCTGCCCCCGGACACCGATGCCGGCGCACTCGCCCGCGTGGTCGGCGCGGTCTTCCAGGGAATGTCGCAACAGGCGCGCGACGGCGCGAGCCGGGAGGAGCTGGAGGCGGTCGCGGAAATTGCCCTGTCCATCTGGCCCCGCACAGGAACCCACACAAGCTAGGCTGCGTTGTGGATGCTAGGGCGTCCGAACAGTCCGGCCGGCTCGTACCACGGTCACAACAACGAACAAGCTCCCCCGCATGGACACACCGAGTGGTCTAGTCCACAATGCGTCAGGAGTACTCCGCGAGGAGAACCGCGCACTTCCGCCTTCCCCGCACAGGAAGGCGGACCGAGGACCCGGTGCTCTCTGCCCTGACTGCCCCGGATCCTCACCCTCGGCCGACGGGACCGCACACCCCGCGGCCGATATTGCTCCGGGCTGCGGTGCCGGGAGGGCTGAGGGTCCCTCCCAGGCGCCGCGGCCCGCGGGTGTCTTCCGGGGCGGTCGCCGCCGACGGCATTTAGGCCCCGCACATACCCCCAGGTACGCTCGCAGACGTGCCCTCCATGAACGAACTCGTACGCCAGCACACCGCACTCGGCGACTCCGACCTCGAGTGGCTGCACCTGCTGGTCTCGGAGTGGCAGCTGCTCTCCGACCTCTCCTTCGCCGACCTGGTCCTGTGGGTCCCCACACGCGACGGCACCCGCTATGTCTCCGTCGCCCAGATGCGCCCCAACACCGGCCCCACCTCCTACCAGGACGACATGATCGGCCACCTCGTCCCGCGCGGCCGCCGCCCCCTGCTGGACGCCGCCCTCGACGAGGGCCGGATCGTGCGCGAGGGCGACCCGGAGTGGCGCGAGGAGGTCCCCGTGCGGGTCGAGTCGATCCCCGTCCGGCGCGAGGGCAGGGTCCTCGGCGTGATCGCCCGCAACACCAATCTCCTCACCGTGCGGACCCCGAGCCGCCTGGAGCTGACCTACCTGCAGAGCGCCTCCGACCTCGCGCAGATGATCGCGGCCGGTTCCTTCCCCTTCCCCGACCAGCAGATGGACATGGACGCGGCCCCGCGTGTCGGGGACGGCCTGATCCGACTCGACGCCGACGGCGTCGTCCAGTACGCCTCCCCGAACGCCCTGTCCGCCTACCACCGCATGGGCCTCGCCTCCGACCTGGTCGGCCAGAACCTGGGCCTGACCACCGCCGAACTCGCGCCGACCCGGGGTCCGGTGGACGAGGCGCTCGCCAAGGTCGCCAGCGGCTGGGCACCCCGCGAGTTCGAGGTCGAGGCGCACGACGGCGTCATCCAGTTCCGCGCCATCCCGCTCAAGCCCAAGGGGACCCGCATCGGTTCGCTCGTCCTGCTCCGGGACGTCACCGAACTACGGCGCCGCGAACGTGAGTTGATCACCAAGGACGCGACCATCCGGGAGATCCACCACCGGGTGAAGAACAACCTCCAGACCGTGGCCGCCCTGTTGCGGCTCCAGGCCCGCCGGATCGAGTCCGAGCGGGGCAGGGAGGCCCTCGAGGAGGCGGTCCGGCGGGTCGGCTCCATCGCCATCGTCCACGAGACGCTGTCCCAGAACCTGGACGAGCGCGTCGAGTTCGACGAGATCGCCGACCGGGTCCTGGCGATGGTCGCGGAGATCTCGCCGGGCAAGGTCGCCGGCCGGCGCACCGGACGCTTCGGCATCCTGGACGCGGAGGTCGCCACCCCGCTGTCCATGGTGCTCACCGAGATCCTCCAGAACGCCCTGGAACACGGCTTCCGCGAGGGCGAGACCGGCACGGTCGAGGTCTCGGCGGTCCGCGGCGGCACCACCAAGGAGGCCCGACTGCTGGTCACCGTCCAGGACGACGGCGTCGGCCTGCCCGCGGGCTTCGACCCGCACACCTCGGGCAACCTCGGCCTCCAGATCGTACGGACGCTGGTGGAGGGGGAGTTGGGGGGATCCTTCGACATGGTTCCGGCGCCGGAGCGGGGCACGCAGGTGATCCTGGACATCCCGGTGCGGGCGCAGAAGTGACGGCGGCCCGGGGACAGCAAGAAGCCCCGGACCGTTCAGGGGTCCGGGGCTCGAATGCTCGTTGCCAGCGTGGTGTGCTGGGCATCGGGGGTACTGCGCGCTGCGGCTCGGGGGCGGGAGATGCGTACGCGCTGTACGCGCCGCCAAGCTCAGGCTCGCGGGGCGGGTGTTGTCAGGCGGAGGCCTGACGGGCCCGGTTGCGGGCGGCGCGGCGCTTCATCGCGCGGCGCTCGTCCTCGCTGAGGCCACCCCAGACGCCGGAGTCCTGGCCGGACTCGAGCGCCCACTGCAGACACTGGTCCATAACGGGACAGCGACGGCAGACGGCCTTGGCTTCCTCGATCTGCAGCAGCGCAGGACCGGTGTTGCCGATGGGGAAGAAGAGCTCGGGGTCTTCCTCGCGGCAAACGGCGTTGTGACGCCAGTCCATGGCTGCTACCTCTCCTTGGTATGACATGCAAGGTTGCTTGTGAATGTGAACGCTTTCACGAATCCCTCAACAAGTGAAGGGCCACCAGCCAGGTTGCCTGGCGTGGTCCTGTGGATTGGTGAGGGGTTCTGGTGATCAGTGGAGGCTGGTCCTGCGGGCCGTCCCGATCGCCATGTAGAGACTCGCAAACCTCGGCGACGGATACAACCCCTTCCGGAAAGTTTTTTTTGATTCCTCGGTGTCGACTAGGTCACAGCCGTACTTCCATGGGGTGGACCCTGGTCTAAACGTTCGAGTGAAAGGAGTTCAGCCCTTTCTGCTCACACAATCACACGCAGTGCACGGCGTACGCCTGTGAACGTCACGCTGGTACGCAGCCCTAGGTGGTCACCGTCCATCTGGAGGGGTAGTGGGACCTTCGAATGCAAGGTGAACTGGTCCAGATCGTGCAAGGACACGGCGTGCTTGCCATGGGGTCCCCGCTCGGGGGACGAAGTGAGCAACTGGGTCCCATACCGGACAACCGAGGCCGTGGACAGACGGCTCAGACCGAGGACGTCGAGCCCGGTATCGAACGAGGCCTTAGGTGAGGCGTACACCGGGCGATTGCCCAGATAGGTCCACGGAGCGGTGTTGCAGACGATGGACAGCACCAAATCGGTCACCGGGTCCGCGCCCGGCCGCTCCAGGGTGATCGAACCGTGCCGGCGCTGCGGCTCGCCGAGGAGCTGGCGCACGGCCTGGCGGACGTAGAGCGCGTGGGTGGATCTCCTGCCGCGCTCACGCTGCTGTTCGACCCGGCCGACCACCCCGGCGTCGAACCCGAGCCCGGCGTTGAAGGTGAACCAGCGCGCCGGCACCGCCTCGTCCTCCGTGCCCGGCGTTCCCGACGTCAGCCCCAGGCCGACGGTGCGCTCCCGGCCCTCGCGCAGGGCGTCCAACAGGGCGCCGGTCGCCTCGACGGGGTCGTTGGGCAGGCCCAGGGCGCGGGCGAAGACATTGGTGGAGCCACCGGGAACCACGGCGATGCCGGGCAGGTTCTCGGGATCGGGGCCGGCGTGCAGCAGCCCGTTCACCACCTCGTTGATGGTGCCGTCGCCACCGAGGGCGACGACCATGTCTATGTCCTCGCTCTGCGCGGCCTGCCGTCCCAGATCCCGCGCGTGCCCGCGGTACTCGGTGGTGACCGCCTCCAGCTTCATCTCACTGGCGAGCGCGTGGATGAGAACGTCGCGCGTCCGTGCACTGGTAGTGGTTGCTGCCGGATTGACCACGAGAAGTGCACGCATGGATGGCAGCGTACCTACTGGGTGGTACCGGGGCACAAGGCCGAACGGGGATCGGCCCGGACCCCTCGGGGTGAGCCGTGACACGGCGGGACGGGTGGGCCGCGGGGGGACAGGGGTGGGCACGGGAGCGGCGGCTACCCTGCTGGGGTGAGCAGCGAGCGGAACCCCGTCACCCCGAAAAGCACGGAGAACGCCGGCGACGCGGCAGGCACCGAACCCGCGGGCCCGCGCCCGCGCCGCCTGACGTACGCCGCGGCGCTCGTCGCCGCGGAGGGGCTGGCGCTCGTCGTCGGCGGGCTCTGGATCCTCGTCCTCGGCATCACCGGCGACCCCGACGACCGCGGGCAGGCCGTCACCGGCGGGGTGACGCTGATGGTCCTCGCGCTGTTGCCCCTGCTCGCCGCCCGCGGACTGCTGGGCCGCCGGAGCTGGAGCCGCGGACCTGCCGTCATCACCCAGATCATGGCGCTGCCCGTCGCCTACAACCTGCTCCAGGCCGACAGCATGGCGATCCCGGCGGGCATCGCGCTCGCGGCCGTCGCCGTCGCCGCGCTGGTCCTGATCGTCAACGGCGAGACGACCCGGGCCCTCGGGATCCGCGGGCCCGGCAACGCCGACAGCGGCGCGGAGAAGTAACCGCGGCTCCGGGTGCGGGAGCCGCAGGAGGGTCACTCCTCGACGAGCAGCTTCTCCCGCAGCTGGGCCAGCGTGCGTGCCAGCAGACGGGAGACGTGCATCTGGGAGATGCCGACCTCCTGAGCGATCTGCGACTGCGTCATGTTGCCGAAGAAACGCAGCAGCAGAATCCGCTTCTCACGCGGCGGGAGGTCCTCCAGGAGCGGCTTGAGCGACTCGCGGTACTCGACGCCCTCCAGCGCCTCGTCCTCGGCGCCGAGGGTGTCGGCGACCGCCGGGGACTCGTCGTCGGTGTCGGGGACGTCCAGGGACAGCGTGGAGTAGGCGTTGGCCGACTCCAGGCCCTCCAGGACCTCCTCCTCCGAGATGGCCAGCCTCTCGGCCAGCTCGTGGACGGTCGGCGAGCGGCCGTGCAACTGGGACAGCTCGGCCGTGGCGGTCGTGAGCGACAGGCGCAGCTCCTGGAGTCTGCGCGGCACCCGCACCGCCCAGCCCTTGTCACGGAAGTGCCGCTTGATCTCACCGACGACCGTCGGTGTCGCGTACGTCGAGAACTCCACGCCGCGGTCCGGGTCGAAGCGGTCGACCGACTTGATCAGGCCGATGGTGGCGACCTGGGTCAGGTCGTCCAGCGGCTCTCCGCGGTTGCGGAAGCGGCGCGCGAGGTGCTCGACGAGCGGCAGGTGCATGCGGACCAGCTGGTTGCGCAGCTCCGCGTACTCCGGGCTGCCCTCCGCCAGTGCCCGCAGTTCGACGAACTTCGCGCGTGCCCCGCTGCGGTCCTGGGGTCCGCGAGTCTGCGGCACCGGCTGCCGGGGCGCGGACTGCTGGACCGCGGGCTGCTGGGGCTCGTGCCGCGTGCCCGGCACGCCGTGTTCGTCGTCTCGCTCGTGCTCGCTCATCGTCCCGCCCGTCGCCCTCTGTCGAGCCTCTTCCTCGGCCCGGCCGGGGGTACCCCCGATCCGCCTCTCCCGAGGCGACTCCTGCTCGGTACTCTCCGGCAAGCCGGTCTCCGGGGAGACCGGCTCGTCCTCCGGATGCGGCCGGGCCTGCTCGGGAATGCCGTCGATGCCGTCCGCCATGCGTCGGGAACCGCCCGGAGAGACCGCCGTCCCGGCGACCTCGGCCCGCAGTTCCCGTCTGCCGCGCTCTTCGTCCCGCACCGGCCCGTCCCCCGTCCTCACGCCGGCCCGGGTCCCGCGCCGCGTTGTTTGTAGAGGCTGATCGAAACGGTTTTGTCCTCGTCCACCGCGGAGGAGACCTTGCCCGCGAGGGCGGACAGCACGGTCCAGGCGAAGGTGTCGCGCGCGGGCGCGTGCCCGTCCGTGGTCGGTGCCGAGACGGTGACCTCCAGTGAGTCGTCGACCAGGCGGAAGACGCAACTGAGCACCGAACCGGGCACGGCCTGCTGGAGCAGGATCGCGCAGGCCTCGTCCACCGCGATGCGCAGGTCCTCGATCTCGTCCAGGGTGAAGTCCAAACGGGCCGCGAGGCCGGCCGTGGCCGTCCGCAGCACCGACAGGTAGGCACCCGCAGCCGGCAGCCGGACTTCCACGAAGTCCTGGGTCGCGGGCTCGCCTGCGATCTGGGACACCCTCACCTCCAAGGTGGTACAAGCTTCTCGGGGCCGAGGGTCGCCCCCCGGGTAACGCGTGTGTGGTGCAGCGGTGACGCTACCGCGCCGTCATCCGTCCTGTCCCCGGGACCCCAACCCCCTGTCGTCACTCACAGTAAAGCTGTGAACACGCTCCGTGTCTAGGGGTCTGCCGGCCCAAAAGGGAAGAGGGCGCGCCGGGTTGACGTACCCAGGCGTCAGATGCTCGAACCGTACCCGGTCGACGGACGGACCGTCCTCGGAGCGGCTCACACGAGAACGTGGTCGACGAAGCACCAGCGCCAGTTCTCACCGGGTTCGAAGGTCCGCATGATCGGATGGCCCGAGTTCTCATGGTGGTCCGTGGCGTGCCGGCCGGGCGACGAGTCGCAGCAGCCCACGTGGCCGCACGTCAGACACAGCCGTAGTTGCACCGGGTGGGTGCCGTCCCGCAGGCACTCCGCACACGTCTCGCCGAGCGGGACGGGTTCGGGGTGCGGCAGCGCGTCGGCGTGCGTGCACTGTTTCATGATTGCCAGATTACGACGGTCGTACGGACGACCGCGCGGAAAGACGAGGGCGGGCGAGACATGGACGTGATGCCACTGCTGCTGCTGGTGGCGGGCAGTGCGGCGATCGCGGCGGGGGCACGGCGCACAGCGGTACCGGCACCGCTGCTGCTGGTCGCCGTCGGCCTGGCCGTGTCGTACGTACCCGGGGTCCCGGACTACACCCTCGACCCCGAGGTCGTCCTGCCGCTCCTGCTGCCCCCGCTGCTGTACACCTCGGCCACCGACAGCTCCTATCTCGACCTGAGGGCCCAGTTGCGGCCCGTGGCGCTGCTGTCGGTCGGATACGTCCTCTTCGCCACGCTCGCCGTCGGCTGGGCCGCCTATCTCATCGTCCCCGGACTGCCGCTGACCGCGGCGCTGGTGCTGGGCGCGGTGGTGGCGCCGCCCGACGCCGTGGCGGCGACGGCGGTGGCGCGCAAGGTGGGTCTGCCGTCGAAGGTGACCACGATCCTCCAGGGCGAGTCGCTGCTGAACGACGCCACCGCGATCACCGCCTACAAGGTGGCCCTCGCGGTCGTCGTCGGAGAGGGCGCGTCCTGGGCCGGCGGGATCGAGGAGTTCCTGGTGGCGGCGGTCGGCGGCACCGCCGTCGGCCTGATCCTGATGGCGCCGCTGCACTGGCTGCGCACCCACCTGAAGGAGCCGCTCCTGCAGAACACGCTCTCCCTCCTCATCCCGTTCGCCGCCTACGCGTCCGCCGAACAGTTCCACGCCTCCGGGGTCATCGCCGTGGTCGTCGTCGCCCTGTACCTCGGCCACCGCGCGTGGGAGGTCGACTTCGCCACCCGGCTCCAGGAGGAGGCCGTGTGGAAGATGGTCGCCTTCGTCCTGGAGTCGGCGGTCTTCGCCCTCATCGGCCTGCAGCTCCAGATCGTCCTCAGGGGTCTCGGCGACTACGAGGGTCTGGACGCCGCCTGGTACGCCGTCGCCCTCTTCCTCGTGGTCGTCGCGGTCCGCTTCCTGTGGGTGTATCCGGCGACCTTCCTGCCCCGGCTGCTGTCGGCACGCATCCGCGCGCGCGAGGAGAACCCGACCTGGCGCGGGCCCATCGTCATCGGCTGGGCCGGCATGCGCGGTGTCGTCTCGCTCGCCATCGCCTTCTCCATCCCCGTCACCGTGGACCACGGCGAGGGGCCCTTCCCGCACCGCAACCTGATCCTCTTCCTGACCTTCACCACGGTCATCGGCACCCTGGTCGTACAGGGACTGACCCTTCCCCCGCTGATCCGCCTGCTGAAGTTCCCCGCCCCCGCCCCGCAGGCCGCGACCCTCGCCGAGGCCAACGCGCAGGCACAGGCCTCCCGGATCGCCGAGCAGCGGCTGGAGGAAATGCTGTCCGACGAGCGCAACACCCTGCCGGCGCCCCTCGCCGACCGCCTGCGCAACGTCCTCGAACGCCGCCGCAACGCCGTCTGGGAACGCCTCGGCCAGGTCAACCCGGTCACCGGCGAAACCGTGGACGACACCTACCGCCGCCTGTCCCGCGAGGTGATCAGTGCCGAGCGCGAGGTCTTCGTGCGCCTGCGCGACGGCCGCCACATCGACGACGAGATGCTGCGGACGCTGCTGCGCAGACTGGACCTGGAGGAGGCCGCGGCCTACCGGGAGGCCGGCTAGGACCTGTCGTCGCACTCACGCCCGCCGGGACGACGCTCGTCCCCGAGGACTCGCCGCGGGGCGGCCGAGCGGCCGAGCGGCGGGGTGGCGGGTGGCCCTGCGGGCGGACGACGGAAGGCGACGACAGGACCCCGCGGCACCTTCGCGGCCGCTCCGCAGCACCTGGCGACGGCCGGCTCAGGAGACGAACGGCGCCCCCGTCACCACCGCGGCGAGCCGCGTCCCGGGCGGGAACGCGCCCTCCCCGACGAGGACGACGAGCGCATACAGCGACTTGGCGACATAGAGACGCTCGACCGGCAGGCCGTGCCGTTGCTCGAAGTCCTCGGCGAAGGCGTCGAGCGCGGGCGTGGTGCGGGCGTACCCGCCGAAGTGGAAGCGCTCGTCGAGCCGCCAGTCGCCCGCCGGGCCGCCGAAGGCCTCCGACTGCAGGGCCCGTATCCCGTCGCCGAGGAAGCCGCCCTTGAGGACCGGTATGCCGAGCACCCCGCGGCCTGCTCCCAGGCCGGCCGCGAGGCCCGCGAGGGTGCCGCCGGTGCCACAGGCGAGGGCCACGACGTCGGCGTGGTCGCGCAGCTCCTCGCCCAGCGCCCGGCAGCCGCGGACGGCCGCCGCGTTGCTGCCGCCCTCGGGCACGACGTAGGCGTCCTCGGCGTCCGCCGCGCGCAGGACCGCCGCGAGGGTGCCGGGTTCGGTCTTGCGGCGGTAGGTTGCCCGGTCGACGAAGTGCAGCCGCATCCCGTCGGCCGCGCAGCGGGCCAAGGAGGGGTTGAGCGGGCGGTCCGCCAGCTCGTCGCCGCGCACCACCCCGACCGTGGTGAGCCCCAGCAGACGGCCCGCGGCGGCCGTGGCCCGCAGATGGTTGGAGTACGCGCCCCCGAACGTCAGGACCGGCCGCCCGGCCGCCGCCTCCAGATTCGGCACGAGCTTGCGCCACTTGTTGCCGATCAGCTGCGGATGGATCAGGTCGTCCCGCTTGAGCAGCAGCCGTACGCCGTGCCGCGTGAACCGCTCGTCGGCCACCTCCTCCAGGGGCGAGGGCAGCCTCGGCCGCAGGGCGGCGGAGTCGAACGGAACGGGCGCAGTCACCCCGTCATTGTCGAACACCGTTCGTGCGAAAACTCGCGGTGCCCATGCGGGCGTTGATCCATTCCCGCTCTTTCGGGTAATGGCACGAACACACTGAGTGATGGAAGGCTTGTCCGCGAGAACAGTGCGGCGGCGCAGCACGGCGCCGGTGCATCACT
This sequence comes from Streptomyces sp. NPDC006259, assembly GCF_042870975.1. Taxonomy (NCBI): domain Bacteria; kingdom Bacillati; phylum Actinomycetota; class Actinomycetes; order Kitasatosporales; family Streptomycetaceae; genus Streptomyces; species Streptomyces sp. NPDC006259. Next base: position 734,771 of record NZ_JBIAHY010000004.1, read on the forward strand.
GGGAGGGCAATTCTCTATGTCGGTAGGCGAAGAAGTCCGCGCTGAGCAGGGCAAGCCGCAGCAGAGCCTTGGCACCGCGGCCGCGCGGAACCTGGCCACCACCACCAAGTCCGTACCGCAGATGCAGGAGATCAGCTCCCGCTGGCTGCTGCGGAATCTGCCCTGGATCGACGTCCAGGGCGGCACGTACCGAGTGAACCGGCGTCTGACGTACGCCGTCGGCGACGGCCGGGTCACCTTCGTCAAGACCGGCGACCGCGTCGAGGTCATCCCAGCCGAGCTGGGCGAACTGCCCGCACTGCGGTCGTACGAGGACGAGGAGGTGCTCTCGGAGCTGGCCTCCCGCTGCCGTCAGCAGGAGTACGCGCCGGGCGAGGTCGTCGCCTCCTTCGGCAGCCAGGCCGACGAGGTCTACCTCCTCGCGCACGGCAGGGTCGAGAAGGTCGGCACCGGCCCCTACGGCGACGACCAGGTGCTCGGAGTCCTGGCCGACGGCGCCTACTTCGGCGACCAGGCCCTGCTCGACCCGGACGCCATCTGGGAGTACACCGCCCGCGCGGACACCGCCTGCACCGTGCTGGTCCTGTCCCGCCAGGACTTCGAGCAGGTCGCCGAGCGGGCCGGCTCACTGACCGAGCACCTGCGGGGCCTGCGCTCGATCCCGGCCCAGTCGACCAACCGCTACGGCGAGAAGGCCGTCGACCTGGCCGCGGGCCACGCGGGCGAGCCGGACATCCCGCACACCTTCGTGGACTACGACGCCCGGCCGCGCGAGTACGAACTGAGCATCGCCCAGACCGTCCTGCGCATCCACTCGCGCGTGGCCGACCTGTACAACCAGCCGATGAACCAGACCGAGCAGCAGTTGCGGCTGACCGTCGAGGCGCTGAAGGAGCGCCAGGAGCACGAGCTGGTCAACAACCGAGAGTTCGGCCTGCTCCACAACTGCGAGTACGAGCAGCGGATCCAGCCGCACGACGGCGTCCCCGGCCCGGACGACCTGGACGAGCTGCTCAGCCGCCGGCGCGGCACCAAGATGCTCCTCGCCCACCCGCGCGCGATCGCCGCGATCGGCCGCGAACTCAACAGGCGGGGGCTGGTCCCCGAGACGATCGACGTCGCCGGCAACCGGATCCCCACCTGGCGGGGGGTTCCGATCTACCCGTGCAACAAGATCCCGGTGACCGAGGCCCGTACCAGCTCGATCATCGCGATGCGTCTCGGCCAGGAGGACCAGGGCGTCATCGGCCTGCGCCAGTCCGGCATCCCGGACGAGATCGAGCCGAGCCTGTCCGTGCGCTTCATGGGCATCAACGAACAAGCCATCATCAAGTACCTGGTCACGGCCTACTACTCGGCGGCGGTGCTGGTACCGGACGCGCTCGGTGTCCTGGAGAACGTCGAGATCGGCCGCTGGCGGTGACCTCGCCCGTGGGGACGCCGTGTCCCCGCCCGTCCGGGCGGGGGCGCCCGGGCGGTCCGCGCCCCAGGGCGGCGCAGCCGCCGCCGGGCGCGGACCCGGCGAGGGGGTTCGATGACCGAGTACGTGACGCCGACCAGGCCGTACCCCGGCGAGGCGCGGGAGAGGGGAAGGGCCATCCCGAGTCAGACCGACGGCGGTCCGGGGCCGCTCGACGGGCACGAGGCGGCGGCGATCCTGGAGGAGACCCGGGGATCCGTCGACCCCGCGCTCCGCGCGGCACTCGACTCGCTCCCCGGTTCGCTGCGGCGGATCTCGCTCTACCACTTCGGCTGGGAGCACGCGGACGGCACACCGGCCGCGGGCAACGCGGGCAAGGCGATCCGGCCCGCGCTGGTGCTCGCCGCCGCCTCGGCGCTCGGCGGCCCGGCGGCCCGGGCAGCGGCGCTCCCGGCGGCCGCCGCGGTCGAACTGATCCACAACTTCACGCTGTTGCACGACGACGTGATGGACCGGGACACCACCCGTCGGCACCGCCCGACGGCCTGGACGGTGTTCGGCGACGCCGACGCCATCCTCGCCGGGGACGCGCTCCAGGCGCTCGCCCTCGGGATGCTCGCCGCGGACCCGCATCCGGCGTCCTCGGCCGCCGCGGCCCGGCTCGCGGACTGCGTCGTCGAGCTGTGCGCCGGCCAGCACTCGGACACCGCCATGGAGAAACGGGGCCCGGCCGAGGTCACCCTCGACGAGGTCCTCATCATGGCCGAGGCCAAGACCGGCGCGCTGCTCGGCTGCGCCTGCGCCCTCGGCGGGCTGTACGCGGGGGCGGCGGCGGACGACGTCCGGGCGCTGGACGCGTTCGGCCGTGAGGCCGGGCTCGCCTTCCAGCTGATCGACGACGTGATCGGCATATGGGGGGACCCCCGGCACACCGGAAAGCCCGCCGGTGCCGACCTGGTCGCCCGCAAGAAGTCCCTGCCGGTGGTCGCCGCGCTGGGCTCCGGCACCCCGGCCGCCACGGAACTGGCCGAGCTGTACGCCCTCCCCCACCAGCAGGGGGACGACCTGGAGCGCATGACACTGGCGGTGGAGCGGGCCGGTGGCCGGGAATGGGCTCAGGAACAGGCGGCCGACCGCATGGCCCGGGCGATGTCCGAGTTGGCCCGCGCCGTCCCGGATCCGGAGGCGGCGGGCGGCCTGCTGTCCCTGGCGGAGTTCGTGACCCGCCGCAGCACGTGAGGAGGGGCACCACCGGGCCCGCCCTCGTGCGCGGGCCCGGTCCGGCGGGCCCGCGCATCCCCACGGTGTGCGGGACCCGCCTCCCCGCCTCCCGCACCCGCACACACCTACGCACGGAAGCGGTGACCGGCCTACCCTGAGGACATGGACAGGGAACAGCACGTCTGTCCCGGTTGCGGGCAGACCGTGGACACGGTGGTCCGGCGCCACAAGACGCTGGGTGCGTGGGTCCCGCGCTGGGTCGCGGGCCCGTGCCACAACCCGGACTGCACGGCGTACGTCGAGCCCGGCACCGAACAACACGGCCACACCGGCCCTACGGAACACACCGAACACACCGGACAGCACGGCACCGAAGGTCCCGGACACAGCGAACAGGACGGTCGCGCCGAGTCGCCGGAGCTGGCCGACGGATCCGGCGCGCCCACCGTCCCGACCGCCCCCGCCCCCTGATCCCGCCCCCTGACCCCGGCCCGGCCGGGCCGGGCTAGCGTGGTCCCATGACCGGACGGGGAGGGGCGGGCCTGACGGATGACCCGGGGCGCCGTCGTAGGGGCTGGCGGTGGGCCGTCGCCCTATGGGCGCTGACGGCTGTCGTCGGGGGCGGGACGACCCTGTGGTTGCGGGACGCGTCCGAAGTGTCGCAGCCGCCCACCTGGCACAGGACCGAGGAACCCGCGCCGCTCCTGGAGCTGGACGTGGACGACTACTCGGGGTGTCCGACGCCGGTGGGGCCTCCCGACGGCTTCACGGACGTCGCGTGCGTGTCCACCGAAGCCCTGGTGCCCTGATCCCGAGGCAGCCCGCCCGTCTCCGCGTCGCGGCCGGTCAGGCAGTACACGCCGCCCGCCGGGTCGCGCAGCACCGTCCAGTGGGGGTGGCCGGCCACGAACCGTGCTCCGAGCCGCTCGTGCCGGGCGCGCACCACGTCGATGTCCGGGCCGCACGCGAGGTCGAGGTGGGCGGAGACGGGCTGTTCGTCGTCGAGGCGCTGGAGCAGGATCCGCAGGGGCAGTCCGGGCGGCGGCGCCACCACGTGGAACTCCGGCAGTGAGCCCGGCCGGGACGTCCAGTCGGGCAGGAGGCCGCTCCATAAGGCGACTTCGGCCTCGTACGCGGACGGCGGGATGTCGATGGCGACCTGGTCCAGGCGGCTGCCGGCCACCACGGGCGGGCGGGCGGACTCGCCGTGCCAGGGCACCGCGCAGAACAGCTGACCGGCGGGGGAGCGCAGTACCGCCCACCCGTCGTGGGCGGTGACCGTGCGCGCGCCCACGTCCAGGGCCGCCCCGACGAACCCCTCGACGTCCCGTACGCAGAGGTCGAGATGGGCCCCGCCCACGCCGTCGCCCACTCCCTGCACCTTCACGCAGGCGTCGGCCCCCTCCGGCAGCAGGGTGACGAACTCTCCCCCGTCTCCCCTCGGCGGGGACGCCGTGGTCTGCGTGACGGCGGCCCAGAAGCAGCGGGCCCGCTCGAAGTGCTCGGCGGGCCGGTCGACGAACGCGTACGTCCAGCGGACGCGGGTGCGGGGGCTCATGCGGCGATCGTAGGCCGGTGACCAGCGCGGGCGCCCTCGTTCTCAGGCGCCCGCGGTGCCGTCCGAGCGCTCCATGAACCTCAGCAGGTTCCCCGCCGGATCCCGGAACGCGCAGTCCCGCACGCCGTACGGCTGGTCCGTCGGCTCCTGGAGGACCTCGGCGCCGGCCTCCAGCACACGCTCGTGCAGCGCGTCGCAGTCGGCCGTGGTGAAGATGACCCCGCGCAGCATGCCCTTGGCCAGCAGCCGGGCCATCGCTTCCCGGTCGGCGGGGGAGGCGTCCGGGCTCGCGCCCGGCGGCTCCAGCACGATCTCCACGTCCGGCTGGAGCGGTGAGCCGACCGTCAGCCACCGCATCCCCTCGAAGGAGACGTCGTTGCGGACCTCCAGGCCGAGGATGTCCCGGTAGAAGTGCAGGGCCTTGTCGTGGTCGTCGACGGCGAGGAAGCACTGGCGGAGTTTCAGATCCATGGCGATCACCCTACGTACGTCGGGGGCGCGTGTACGTCCTCGCGACGCACGGCGGGACGGCCGCGCCCGCCTCGTGCGAACGAGCCCGGTAGGCACTCGGAGTCTCGCCGACCAGCTCGGTGAACCGGGCGCTGAACGATCCGAGCGACGTGCAGCCGACCTCCATGCAGACCTGCGTGACCGTGAGGTCGCCGCGCCGCAGCAGGGTCTTGGCCCGCTCGATCCGGCGGGTCATGAGGTAGCCGTACGGCGTCTCGCCGTAGGCCTCGCGAAAGCTGCGCTGGAAGTGGCCGGGGGACATCAGGGCGGTGTGGGCGAGCGCGGCGATGTCGAGGCGCTCGGCGTACTCCCGGTCCATCCGGTCCCGCGCCTGCCGCAGCCGGACCAGGTCCTCAAGGGTCACAGGGCCAGGATCGCACGGTGTGCCGCCGAGCGGGCGGTGGTCCCGCGAGACCGTGGGGACCCGGACGGGCATGCCGAAGGGGCCCGGTCGTGTACCGACCGGGCCCCTAACGGGAAGTCCCTCGTCCCGCGGTGATGCACCGACCGCCGGTGTCGGGAACGGCCCGGGTGTCAGGCCTTCTTCGTCTCCCAGAAGATCCGGTCGATCTCGGCGATGAGTTCCAGCGCCTTCTGGCCGGTCTTCGGGTCGGTCGACGCCTTCGCGGCCGAGAGGGCCTTGAGGGTGTCGTTGACCAGCTGGTGCAGCTGGGGGTACTTCTCGAAGTGCGGCGGCTTGAAGTAGTCGCTCCACAGCACGGAGACGTGGTGCTTCGCGAGTTCGGCGCGCTGCTCCTTGATGACGGTGGCCCGCGCCTGGAAGTGCGGGTCGTCGTTGGCGGCCATCTTCTCCTGCACGGCCTTCACCGACTCCGCCTCGATGCGGGCCTGGGCCGGGTCGTACACACCGCAGGGCAGGTCGCAGTGCGCGCTGACCGTGACCTTGGGGGCAAACAGGCGGGAAAGCATGGAGCGTTCCTTCCTCGTGATCGTCTTCTCAGGTGGGACATTACTCCCTGGGGCAACGGTTTTCGCGGGTGCCCCCATGGGCTTAGGACAAAAGTCCGGGGTCACACTGAGACTGGTGGAGGAACGGACCAGGGGAGGTGGCGGCGATGCCGGAGCCGTCGCAGGACGCCGAGCGCGGAAGCGCCACCGCGCCGTTCGGGCTGGCGGAGGTGACCGGTCCGTCCATGGTGCCCACACTGCGCCACGGCGATCAGCTGGTGGTGCGGTACGGGGCCAGGGTGCGGCCGGGGGACGTGGTCGTGCTGCGCCACCCCTTCCAGCAGGACCTGCTGGTCGTCAAGCGGGCCGTGGAGCGGCGTGAGGGCGGCTGGTGGGTGCTCGGCGACAACGCGTTCGCCGGCGGCGACAGCACCGACTACGGCACCGTGCCCGACGAGCTGATCCTCGGGAAGGTGTGGTTCCGCTACCGCCCCCCGAGGCGCGATCAGCGTTCGCCGCTGGCCGCGCTGCGCTGGGCGCTCTCCGCGGCCAGGCCCGTGCCGGCCGACCGGTCGGCCTCCAGGCGCTTGCGGGCGCGGTAGGCGGCCACGTTGGCGCGGGTGGCGCAGCGGTCGGAGCAGTAGCGCCGGGAGCGGTTCGTGGAGGTGTCCAGGTAGGCGTTGCGGCACGGGCTCGCCTCGCACAGGCCCAGCCGGTCGACGCCGTACTCGGTCAGATGGAAGGCCAGGCCCATCGCGGCGATGGCCGCATAGCCGGCGGTCGCGTTCGACGGGTGGTCGGCGAGGTGCATGTGCCACAGCGGACGGCCGTCGTCGTCACGGTGGTCGTGGCCGGAGATCTGCGGGCTGACCGGGAACTCCAGCAGGAGCGAGTTCAGCAGGTCGACGGCGAGGGTCTCGTTGTCGCCGTCGGCCGCCTCGAAGACCGCGCGCAGACGGGCCCGGACCGAACGGAACCGGGTGACGTCCGCCTCGGTGGCGCGGCGGGCCGCCGAGGAGTTGCCGCCGAACAGGTCGCGGACGGCCTCGACCGAGGTCAGCGAGTCCTTGCCCCGGGCCGGTTCCTCGCTGTTGACGAGGCGGACGGCATAGTCCGAGTAATAGGCCAGTTCCACTTGTAGTCCTTACGGAGGGGCTCTATGGTCGTCGATGCGGTCGGGTAACGGCTGAGCGTGCTTCCAGGGTATTACGCGGGCGGCGGAGGAGAGGGTTCCCATGACCACGACGAGCAGCGGAACCGACTGGCAGGCCTGGCAGCGGAGCTGGGACCGGCAGCAGGAGTGGTACATGCCCGACCGGGAGGAACGGTTCCGGATCATGCTCGACATGGTGGAGGCGCTCGTCGGCACCACACCCCGCGTCCTCGACCTCGCCTGCGGCACCGGCACCATCACCGCCCGGCTGCTCGCCCGCCTCCCCGGCGCCACCAGCACCGGCGTCGACCTCGACCCGGCGCTCCTCACCATCGCCGCGGGCACCTTCGCCGGCGACGAACGGGTCACCCTCGTGACCGCCGACCTCAAGGATCCCGACTGGCCGGCCCGGCTGCCGTACGACTCCTACGACGCCGTCCTGACCGCCACCGCCCTGCACTGGCTGCACAGCGAGCCCCTCGCGGCCCTCTACGGCCAGGTCGCGGAGCTGGTCCCCGACGGCGGTGTCTTCATGAACGCGGACCACATGATCGACGACTCCACGCCCCGGATCAACGCGGCCGAGCGCGCCCTGCGCCACGCCCGCATGGACCGGGCCAGGGCCGACGGCGCCCTCGACTGGGCCGAGTGGTGGCGGCTCGCCGCCCAGGACCCCGTCCTCGCCGGTCCGACCGCCCGCCGCTTCGAGATCTACGGCGACCACGCCGACGGCGACATGCCGTCCCCGGCCTGGCACGCGCGCGTGCTGCGCGAGAAGGGCTTCGGGGAGGCGAGGCCGGTGTGGTGCTCCCCCTCGGACACGCTGCTGCTCGCACGGAAATGACGGGAGGGGCGGTACGGAGATCTCCGTACCGCCCCTCGCCGTGGTGCGCCGCGTCCCGTCAGAGGACCTTGGACAGGAACGCCTGGGTCCGCTCGTGCTGCGGGTCGGTCAGGACGTCACGCGGGTTGCCGGACTCGACGACCACACCGCCGTCCATGAAGACCAGGCTGTCGCCGACCTCGCGCGCGAAGCCCATCTCGTGCGTGACGACGACCATCGTCATGCCGGACTCCGCCAGGTCGCGCATGACGTCCAGGACGTCGCCGACCAGCTCGGGGTCGAGCGCCGAGGTCGGCTCGTCGAACAGCATCAGCTTCGGGTCCATGGCCAGGGCGCGGGCGATGGCGACGCGCTGCTGCTGACCGCCGGAGAGCTGCGAGGGGTAGCTGCCCGCCTTGTCACCGAGGCCGACCCGCTCCAGGAGCTGCATGGCACGCTCCCTGGCCTGGCCCCTGTTCTGGCCCTTGACCTGGACCGGGGCCTCCATGACGTTCTCGACCGCGGTCATGTGCGGGAAGAGGTTGAACCGCTGGAACACCATGCCGATGTCTCGGCGCTTCAGCGCCACCTCGCTGTCCTTCAGCTCGTACAGCTTGTCGCCCTTCTGGCGGTAGCCCACGAGTTCGCCGTCGACGTACAGCCGACCGGCGTTGACCTTCTCCAGGTGGTTGATGCACCTCAGGAAGGTCGACTTGCCCGAACCGGAGGGCCCGATCAGGCAGAACACCTCGCCGGAGTCCACCTGAAGGTCGATGCCCTTGAGGACTTCCACCGGGCCGAAGGACTTGTGGACGCCCTCGGCCTTCACCATGGGCTGGGAGGGCTGCGTCATGCCGAGACTCCCTTCGGGCGGCGTGCGGGCAGGACGACGGCCTTCACGCGCTGGAGCGGCGTCGGCGGCAGGCTGCGGCTCGAGCCGCGGGCGTAGTACCGCTCGACGTAGTACTGCCCGACGCTCAGGATCGAGGTCATGATCAGGTACCAGGCGGCGGCGAGGAAGTACATCTCCACCGTGGAGCCCGCGTTCTGACCGATGTCCTGGGCCTCCTTGAAGAGGTCGGCGAACTGCACGGCCGAGACGAGCGAGGTCGTCTTCAGCATGTTGATGACCTCGTTGCCCGTCGGCGGCACGATCACCCGCATCGCCTGCGGGATGACGATCCGGCGGAGCGTCTTGGTGTGGCTCATGCCGAGCGCGTGCGACGCCTCGGTCTGCCCCTCGTCGACCGAGAGCAGACCGGCGCGGCAGATCTCGGCCATGTACGCGGCCTCGTTCAGGCCCAGGCCGAGCAGCGCCGTCAGCAGCGGCGTCATGAACGAGGACCAGTAGTCCTTGTAGATCGGACCCAGGTTGATGTACTCGAAGACCAGGCCCAGGTTGAACCAGACGAACAACTGGACCAGGACCGGGGTGCCGCGGAAGAACCAGATGTAGAACCACGCGATCGACGAGGTCACGGGGTTCTTCGACAGGCGCATCACGGCGAGCAGGATGCCGCCGGCGATGCCGATCACCATGGAGAGCACGGTGAGCAGCAGGGTGTTCCAGACGCCGTGGAGGATCCGGTCGTCGAAGAAGTAGTCGGGGATCGCGCCCCAGTTGATGTTGCCTTGCGCGAAGGCGTAGACGACCGAGCCCAGCAGGGCCAGCGCGACGACCGCCGAAACGTATCGCCCCGGGTGCCGGACCGGAATGGCCTTGATGGCCTCCGGCCCGGCGGGGGGCGTCGCGTCGGGACCGTCCGTCTTGTTGACGTCAACAGTCACGGATGGAGCCTTTCAGAGCCGAGTCGAACCATCGCGGTTCAGGAACCGCCGTTGATCTTGGACTCGGTGATCGCGCCGTCCGCGACACCCCACTTCTCGACGATCTTCTTGTACTGGCCGTTGTCGATGATCGCCTGGACGGCCGCCTGGAGGGCGTCACGCAGCTCGGTGTTGTCCTTGGCGACGGCGATTCCGTAGGGGCCGGCCTCGACCTGGTCGCCGACGATCTCGAAGTACTTGCCGCCCCCGGCGTTCTTCACGGAGTACGCGGCGATCGGGAAGTCCGCGGAGACGACGTCGGCGCCCTTGGACCGCATCCGGGTCTCCGCCTCCGGGTTGGTGGCGAAGTCCTCGATCTTGAGGGCTCCCTTGCCGTCCTTCTTGCACTTCGCCGCCTGGTCCTTGGCGAGGTCGTGGGAGAAGGTGTTGCGCTGCACGGCCATCGTCTTGCCGCACAGGTCGTCCCAGGTCTTGATGCCCTGAGTGTCGCCGGCGTTGGTGTAGAGGGAGACGCCCGCCGTGAAGTAGTCGACGAAGTCGACGCCCGCGCCGACCTTCTTGCCGGTGTCGCCGTCGATGCCTTCCTGGCGGTCCTTGGTGTCGGTCATGGCCGACATGGCGATGTCGTAGCGCTTGGACGCCAGACCACCGACGAGGGTGTCGAACGTGGCGTTCTGGAACTCGAACTTCACGCCGAGCTGCTCGCCCATGGCGGCCGCGATGTCGGGGTCGATACCGGCGACCTTGCCGGAGCTGTCCTTGAACTCGACCGGCGCGTACGCGATGTCGGAACCGACCCTGATGACGCCCTTGTCACGGATGGCCTGGGGCAGCTTGCCGGCCAGCGGGGCCGTGCTCGTCGAGGCGGTGTCGTTGCTCCCGGCGTCCTTGTCCTTGGTCTGGTCACCGCAGGCGGTGAGCAGCAGGGCGCCCGTGACCGCGAGGGTTCCGACCGCGGCGAGCCGGGTGCGCGCGGCGGTGGTACAGCGGATGGAGCGTGCGGTCATGGTGAGTGCCTCCGGCGGATGGATGGAGATGCGATGCCGATGGGTCGACGAGAACACACACCTTCGGGTGTCGCGACCTCGTGTGATGACGGCATCTTGCCATTCGGACTACGCCATTCAGGGGGCCAGCCATGTCAAAATCGGATAACGGGCGACACCCGAATCCCATCAGTCCGGTACATCACGACCGGACCAGGCCGGACCATCTGCGGGAATCCCTGCTTCCGGCCGAAAGATCTGCGGTCCATCTCGCCATGTGGACGAACACGCTCCGTCATGCCGTCCGCTCCCACGATTTGTCAAGGGTTTGCCCACGGCTCCTCCGTGCCCGGCGCATGAGTCATCTCACGGGGGCACGACGGCGCAGGTGAGGTGGGGGAGTCCTGCGAACGGCGGCATGTGACCTTGCACCGAATGGACTCGTCGTCGATGGTGTCCGTCCGGTAAGAAGGTTCTCTACACCCCTCACCCGGGGCTCAGGGCGCGTGTGCGGCGCGCCCGACGCGCAGGTGCCCGTACGTATCACCGCTGGGTCCTGCGCGGCGCCCGCCCACTTCTCAACCAGGAGTGGCCACCCTCATCCATGATCACCTAAGGGGTAACACACAGTGGCAGCGGAGATCGTCAATCCTCGCAGCGAGAGCGAAGCGGACCATACGGGCCAGGAGGGCGGTGCGGAGCCCCTCGACTCGTTCGATCCGGCGTTCGCGCTGCACCGGGGCGGAAAGATGGCCGTGCAGGCCACCGTTCCGATCCGCGACAAGGACGACCTGTCCCTCGCCTACACGCCCGGCGTCGCGCGGGTGTGCACCGCGATCGCGGAACAGCCGGACCTGGTGAACGACTACACCTGGAAGTCGTCCGTCGTCGCCGTCGTCACCGACGGCACGGCCGTCCTCGGCCTGGGGGACATCGGGCCGGAGGCATCCCTCCCGGTGATGGAGGGCAAGGCCATCCTCTTCAAGCAGTTCGGCGGGGTCGACGCGGTGCCGATCGCGCTCGCCTGCACGGACGTGGACGAGATCATCGAGACCGTGGTGCGCCTCGCGCCCTCGTTCGGCGGTGTGAACCTGGAGGACATCTCGGCGCCGCGGTGCTTCGAGATCGAGCGCCGGCTCCAGGAGCGGCTCTCCATCCCCGTCTTCCACGACGACCAGCACGGTACGGCGGTCGTGACGCTGGCGGCGCTGCGCAACGCGGCCCGGCTGAGCGGGCGCTCGATCGCGGACCTGCGGGCCGTCATCTCGGGCGCCGGCGCGGCCGGCGTCGCCATCGCCAGGATGCTGATCGAGGCCGGCATCGGAGACGTCGCGGTCAGTGACCGCAAGGGCGTCGTCTCCGCTGACCGCGAGGACCTGACCGACGTCAAGCGGGAGCTGGCCGGCTTCACCAACAAGGCCGGCCTCACCGGCTCCCTCGAGGACGCGCTGTCCGGCGCGGACGTCTTCATCGGCGTCTCCGGCGGTACGGTCCCGGAGGCCGCGGTCGCCTCGATGGCGAAGGGCGCCTTCGTGTTCGCGATGGCCAACCCCGACCCGGAGATCCACCCCGAGGTCGCCCACAAGTACGCGGCGGTCGTCGCGACCGGGCGGTCGGACTTCCCCAACCAGATCAACAACGTGCTGGCCTTCCCGGGCATCTTCGCCGGCGCGCTCCAGGTGCGGGCGTCCAGGATCACCGAGGGCATGAAGATCGCGGCGGCGGAGGCGCTGGCGGGCGTCGTGGGCGACGATCTCGCGGCGGACTACGTCATCCCCTCGCCGTTCGACGAGCGGGTCGCTCCCGCGGTCACCGCGGCGGTGGCCGCGGCTGCCCGTGCCGAAGGGGTCGCCCGTCGCTGACGTGCGGCTGAGACGGCCCCGCCCGGTTCTCGGGCGGGGCCGCTTTTTTACCCACCCGCCCGTCCGTTCGGGTGTATCCAGGGATGGGCCTCGCCTCGCCGGGGGCGGGGCGGTTGTGTCTTGGCCGTGGACCCGGCTGGCTGGGGGTGGCGGTGGTGGGGTGGCCGTGGTCCGGCTGGCTGGGGGTGGTGGTGGGTGGCCGTGGTCCGGCCGGTTGGGGTGGCGGTTGTGCGGTGGCCGTGGTCCGGCTCGCTGGCGTGACGGTCGTGGGGTGGTTGTGGGCCTAACCAGCCGGGGCGGCGGTTGCGGGCCGGGCCTGCCGGGGTGGTGGTTGTGCGTGGCTGTGGCCCGGCCTGCCGGAGGAGCGGTTGTGCGGTGGCCGTGGGGGTCTCGGGCCGGGCGCGCGGTTCCGCGGGCCGCTCCGGCGCCCTGCGCTCACGCCCTCATCCGGTGACATCCGGTGTCGTCCGGTCGCGCAAGAGGGCATGTCTCACAGTGCCCTCCGGTTTCGTCCGGGGCCGGGGAACCCTATCGTCGGGGACATGTTCGCCGTCTACGCCGCTCGAATCGACCGCGACCAGCCGCTTTCCGGACTGGAGTTGGGGGAGCGCCCGGCCCCCGACGCCCGCCCCGGCTGGAGCACCGTCACCGTCCGGGCCGCCTCCCTGAACCATCACGACCTCTGGTCCCTGCGAGGCGTCGGCCTCCCGGAGGACAAGCTGCCGATGATCCTCGGCTGTGACGCCGCCGGCGTCGACGAGGATGGCAACGAGGTCGTGCTGCACTCCGTCATCGGCCAGACCGGCCACGGGGTGGGCCCCCGTGAGCCCCGGTCCATCCTCACCGAGCACTACCAGGGCACCTTCGCCGAGCAGGTCGCCGTGCCGACCTGGAACATCCTGCCCAAGCCGAGGGAACTGTCCTTCGAGGAGGCGGCCTGTCTGCCGACCGCCTGGCTGACGGCCTACCGCATGCTGTTCACCAACGCGGGGGTGCGCCCCGGTGACTCGGTGCTCGTGCAGGGCGCCGGAGGCGGTGTCGCCACGGCCGCGATCGTGCTCGGCAAAGCGGCCGGGCTGCGGGTCTTCGCCACCAGCCGGGACGAGGCCAAGCGGAAGAGGGCTCTGGAACTCGGGGCCGTGGAGGCCGTCGAACCGGGGGCCCGGCTGCCCCAGCGCGTGGACGCCGTCATCGAGACCGTCGGTGCCGCCACCTGGTCCCACTCGGTGAAGTCGCTGCGGCCGGGCGGCACGCTGGTCATCTCCGGCGCGACCAGCGGCGACCGTCCCTCCCATGCCGAACTGACCCGCATCTTCTTCCTCGAGCTGAAGGTCGTCGGTTCCACGATGGGCACCAAGGACGAGTTGGAGGACCTGCTCGCCTTCTGCGCCGCGACCGGCGTCCGACCCGTCATCGACGAGGTGCTTCCCATGGACCGTGCCCGGGAGGGCTTCGAACGGCTCGCATCCGGCGACCAGTTCGGAAAGATCGTCCTCACGAACCCCTGACGGTCCTCACGAACCCCTGACGGTCCGCAGGAACTTCCGACGGTCCGCAGGAACCCCTGATGCTTCCTCGCGCTTCTCGCGTCCCTGGCGGCGGGTCCGGATTCCGGGCCCGCCTTTCGCGCACCCGAGGTGTCAACCAGAGTTGACACCTCGGGGATGTCAACGTAGGTTGACGTCATGACCGAAGCAACGGATCTCGCCGAGCGCGCGGGTGACCGTGATCCACGGGTCGGACTGCGCGCCGTCGCCGCTCTGCGCCGGCTGCTGGAGCAACTGGAGGCGGTGCAGGTGCGCAATGCGCGCCATCAGGGGTGGTCGTGGCAGGAGATCGCCGCGGAACTCGGGGTCAGCAGGCAGGCCGTGCACAAGAAGTACGGGAGGCAGTGATGTTCGAGCGGTTCACGAAGGACGCCCGGGAGGTGGTGCGCGACGCGGTCGCGCGCTGCCAGAACACGGGCGGGGGGACCGTGGGCCCCGAGCATCTGCTGCTCGCCCTGCTGGAGCGCGAGGCGAGCCGCGGCTCCTTCGCGCTGGCCGCCCTCGGCCTCCCGGTGGAGGGCCGGGAGCCGGTCCGTGAGGCCCTGGAGGAGGCGCGTCGGCGGGCGGGGCTCTCCCGGGCGGACGCCGAAGCCCTCGCCGATCTCGGCATCGACGTCTCCGAGATCGTCTCCCGCGTCGAGGAGGCGCACGGGGTCGGCGCGATGTCCGGCGACCGTCGGCCCGCGGGCCGACGGAGCGGCCGTGCCGGCTTCGGCCGGCCCGGTTTCGGCCGGGACGCCAGGGACGTCCTGGAGAAGTCCCTGCGCATGGCCCTGGCCCACCGTGACCGGCACATCGGCGACGAGCACATCCTGCTCGCCCTGACCGCCCGTCCCGGCCCACCTGCCGAGGTCCTCGCCGACCACGGTGTCACCCACACCTCCCTGACCCGGGTCCTGTACGCCGGGGGAGAGGCTCAAGCGGGCTGAGACCGCGGACGGCGGGTCAAGGTCGGGGTCGGATCGGGGAGCGGGCCCCGACGCACGGCGGGCGGGCGGCGGCCTGCGGGCGGCCGCTGACACCGCCTGGTGCGGGCGGTGGCGGACGCACCGGGTGCTTCCGCTCAGCCCTTGCCCGTCCGCAGGATCGCCCCGATGTGGGCCGCCGCCGTCGACAGATGGCGGCGGGTCTCGCGGAGCTGGTCGGCGTCGACGCCGTGGTCGCGGGCCGCGTCACGGATGTCGTCGCGGAAGCGGTCCAGCAGCCGGTCCAGGTCGCGGGCCGGGTCGTCGCCGGGCGCCTCATGGGCCCAGGACGGCTCGAAATCGGCCGGGAAGTCCGCGGGGGTCTCGGTGTAGACCGGGCTCTCGGCCGTGCCACCCGCGCGGCCCTTCGGCCCCGCAGATCCCGCACCCGACTTCGGACCCTCCGCTTCCCCTGCTCCTTCCGGGCTCCCGGCGCCGCCTCGGCCGAAGCCGAAGTCCTTGCCGAACTCCTTCCCGAAGTCCTTGCCGAACTCGCCGAACTCCTTGGCCAGTTCGGTCAGGCCCTCGCGGACGCCCGTCGGCCAGTCGCCCCGCGCGAAGTGGTCCTGGACCTGCTCCTGGACCCGTCGTGCTATGCGCTGGACCTCCTCCTGGGCCTGGGCCACGGCCCGCTCCTGGGCCTCCTTGGCCTGGCTGCGGGCCCGCTGGGCCTCCTCGCGTGCCCGGCGGCTCTCGTCCTTGGCCCGGCGGGCCTGCTCCTTCCACTCATGCTTGACGCGCCGCATCTCCTCCTTGGCGACCCGCCACGACTCCCGGTCGCCGTACTCGCCGTGATCCCCGGCGCCGGAGCCGGTGCCGGCACCGCTGGGCCCGGTGCCCTGGCGGGCCTCGGAGGCCGCCGCCCGCATCTCGCGCCGCAGTTCGCCCGCCGCTCCCCGTACATCGGCCCGGATCTCCGCCGCCAGTTCGGCGACGGACTCGCGGATCTCCAGCTCCAGGTCGGCGAGTTCACCACTGCGGTCGGCCAGCTCGGCCCGGCCCGCGTCGGTGATGGCGTACACCTTGCGGCCGCCCTCGCTGGTGTGGGTGACCAGGCCCTCGGTCTCCAGCTTGGCCAGCCGGGGGTACACGGTGCCCGCCGATGGCGCGTACAGCCCTTGGAAACGCTCCTCCAGAAGGCGGATCACCTCGTAGCCGTGGCGTGGGGCCTCGTCCAGGAGCTTCAGCAGATACAGGCGGAGGCGGCCGTGGGCGAAGACGGGAGGCATGTCAGAGCACCTTCTTGTCGGTCGTGCTGTCGTCCGGGCCGGACGCGGAACCGTTCCCGGACGCGGAACCGTTCCCGGGCGGGGAAGTGTCTCCCGGGCCCGCGGGCTCGCCGTCGGTCGGTGCCGTCTCCGCCTCCCACGGCCCGTCCTCCAGCGGAGGCCGGCGCAACAGGGCGATGGAGCCGGAGACCGTCGTGGCCTTGAGGCGGCCGCTGCCGGTGCCGAGACGGCCGGTGATCCGCTTGGCGCCCCACTGGCCGCTGACCCGGAGGTCCTCGAAGGCGCTGGAGACCGAGCCGCTCGCCGTGTTCGCCTCCACCTGTGCGTCCGCCGGATGGGGCAGGCGGATGGCGATCTCGCCCGAGACGCTGGTCAGGCTGATGTCGGTGGGCCGGCCCGCCGGGTCGAGGTCGACGATCATGGAGCCGCTCACGGAGTCGGCCCTCACGGAGGAACCCGCCTCGACCACGGTCAGGTCACCGGAGACGGAGTTGAAGCGCAGATCGCCGGTGAGCGCCTGCGCCTCCACGTTTCCCGAGACGGTGTCCGTGCGGACCGGTCCCGCCAGGCCCACGAGGGTCGTGTCGCCGGAGACGCCCTTCACCTCGGCGCGCCCGTCGATGCCGGAGACCACCGCTCCGGCGCTCACCACGCCCACCTCCACACGGGTGCCGGCGGGAACGGCGACCGAGACCACGGCGCTGCGCCGCCAGCCCTTGCGGTCGAGCCACTTGAGGAAGCCCTTCCAGGGCAGGTCCTCGTACGCCACCGTCAGCGCTCCGTCCCGGTGGGTGATGACGAGAGGGGGGCCCTCGATCCGGGAGACCTCCAGGCGGGCGGAACCCTCGTCGGTGCCCACCACGTTGACCGTCCCGTCGACGATGCGGACGTGCAGCTCGCTGACCGGCTCGTCGAAGGAGAGTTTCCTCGGCTCGGCGACGGACCACTCGGACATGGAAATGACCTCCTCGACGACACGACACGCAATATCGCGTCTTACGTGATTCACGATATATCGCGGGCGTCGAAAGTCAAGCACTCCTTCCGGTGACCGGTGACCGGCCGCCCCTCCGCCGTCGGAGCACGGAAAAGGGGCGCCTCGTGGGCGCCCCCCAGCACGCGAACGGCGTGACGTCGGTGAACCTGCTCGGACCCGCTCGGACCTGCTCGCTACGGGACCTGCTCGTTACTCGTCGTCCTCGTCGTCCAGCCGGGCGAGCCACGTCGCCAGCCGCTCCACCGGGACCTCGAAGTCCGGGTTCAGGTCGACGAAGGTCCGCAGCTGCTCGGCGAGCCACTCGAAGGTGACCTCCTCCGCGCCGCGCCTCTTCTCCAGCTCTTCGATGCCACGGTCCGTGAAGTACATGGGTCAAGGATAGGTGGGCGCAAGCGGCCGGGCCGCACCCCGTGGAAGGGGTGCGGCCCGGCCGCTCGCGATCGTCGAGGACGCCTACGCCTCGAACACCTCACGCACCAGCTGCTCCTGCTCGGCCTGGTGGCGCTTGGCCGAGCCGACCGCCGGGGACGAGCCGTGCGGCCGCGAGATGCGGCGCAGGCGCTCGCCGTGCGGCACGTCCGCGCCGACGGCCAGGTCCAGGTGGTCGATCAGGTTCAGGGCGATGAACGGCCAGGCACCCTGGTTGGCCGGCTCCTCCTGGGTCCACAGGTACTTCTCGGCGTTCGGGTACTTGGCGATCTCCGCCTGGAGCTCGGCACCCGGCAGCGGGTACAGGCGCTCGATGCGGATGATGGCCGTGTCCGTGGTGCCGCGCTTCTGACGCTCGGACTCCAGGTCGTAGTAGACCTTGCCGGCGCAGAAGACGACCTTCTTGACGGCGGCCGGGTCGACCGACGCGTCGCCGATGACCGGGCGGAACTGGCCCGTCGTGAACTCCTCCGCCTTCGACGCGGCGGCCTTGAGGCGCAGCATCGACTTCGGGGTGAAGACGACCAGCGGCTTGTGGTGCGGGTTGTGCACCTGCCACCGCAGGAGGTGGAAGTAGTTCGACGGCAGGGTCGGCATCGCGACCGTCATGTTGTTCTGGGCGCACATCTGGAGGAAGCGCTCCGGGCGGGCGGACGAGTGGTCCGGGCCCTGGCCCTCGTAGCCGTGCGGGAGGAGCAGGGTGACGCCCGAGGTCTGGGCCCACTTCTGCTCGGCCGACGAGATGAACTCGTCCACGACCGTCTGGGCGCCGTTGACGAAGTCGCCGAACTGCGCCTCCCACAGCACGAGCGCGTCGGGGCGGGCCAGCGAGTAGCCGTACTCGAAGCCCATCGCCGCGTACTCGGACAGGAGCGAGTTGTAGACGTTCAGGCGCGCCTGCTCGTCCGAGAGGTACATCAGCGGCGTGAACTCCTCGCCGGTCTCCCGGTCGATGATCACGGCGTGCCGCTGGCCGAACGTACCGCGCTGGGAGTCCTGGCCGGCCAGGCGGACCGGGACGCCCTCCAGGAGGAGGGAGCCGACGGCCAGCGTCTCGCCCATGCCCCAGTCGATCGTGCCGTCCTCGACCATCGCGGCCCGGCGCTGGAGCTGCGGCAGCAGGCGCGGGTGGGCGGTGATGTGGTCGGGGATGTTGACCTGGGACTCGGCGATGCGCTTGACGACCTCCGCCGAGATCGCGGTGTCGACCGCGACCGGGAAGCCGTCCTGCGGGTCGGGGGAGCTGCCGGGGGCGGGCTGCGCGGTGGCCTCGCGGACCTCCGTGAAGACCTTCTCCAGCTGGCCCTGGTAGTCCTGGAGCGCCTGCTCGGCCTCTTCCAGGGTGATGTCGCCGCGACCGATGAGGGACTCGGTGTAGAGCTTGCGCACCGAGCGCTTCTTGTCGATCAGGTCGTACATCAGCGGCTGGGTGAAGGCCGGGTTGTCCGACTCGTTGTGACCGCGGCGGCGGTAGCAGATGAGGTCGATCACCACGTCCTTGTTGAACGCCTGGCGGAACTCGAAGGCGAGCCGCGCGACGCGGACCACGGCCTCCGGGTCGTCGCCGTTCACGTGGAAGATCGGGGCCTCGATCATGCGGGCCACGTCCGTCGCGTACATGGACGAACGCGAGGACTCCGGGGCGGCGGTGAAGCCGACCTGGTTGTTGATGACGATGTGGACCGTGCCGCCGGTGCGGTAGCCGCGCAGCTGCGACATGTTCAGGGTCTCGGCCACCACGCCCTGGCCCGCGAAGGCCGCGTCGCCGTGCAGGGCCACCGGCAGGACGGTGAAGTCCGTGCCGCCCTTGTTGATGATGTCCTGCTTGGCGCGCGCGACGCCCTCCAGGACCGGGTCCACCGCCTCCAGGTGCGAGGGGTTGGCGACCAGCGAGACCTTGATCTGCTCGCCGTCGAGGCCGGTGAAGGTGCCCTCGGCGCCCAGGTGGTACTTCACGTCGCCGGAGCCGTGCATCGACTTCGGGTCGAGGTTGCCCTCGAACTCGCGGAAGATCTGCGCGTACGACTTGCCGACGATGTTCGCCAGCACGTTCAGCCGGCCGCGGTGGGCCATGCCGATGACGACCTCGTCCAGGCGCGACTCGGCGGCCGAGTCCAGCACCGCGTCGAGCAGCGGGATGACGGACTCGCCGCCCTCCAGCGAGAAGCGCTTCTGGCCGACGTACTTGGTCTGGAGGAAGGTCTCGAAGGCCTCGGCCGCGTTCAGGCGGCGCAGGATGCGCAGCTGCTCCTCGCGCTCCGGCTTGGTGTGCGAGCGCTCGATGCGGTCCTGGATCCACCTGCGCTGCTTGGGGTCCTGGATGTGCATGAACTCGACGCCGGTGGTGCGGCAGTACGAGTCGCGCAGCACGCCGAGGATGTCGCGCAGCTTCATCAGGGACTTGCCCGCGAAGCCGCCGACGGCGAACTCGCGCTCCAGGTCCCACAGGGTGAGCCCGTGCTCGGTGATGTCGAGGTCGGGGTGCTTGCGCTGGCGGTACTCCAGCGGGTCGGTGTCGGCCATGACGTGGCCGCGGACCCGGTAGGAGTGGATCAGCTCGAAGACGCGGGCGGCCTTGGTGACGTCGTCGTCGTGGCTGGCGTCGATGTCCTTGAGCCAGCGGACCGGCTCGTAGGGGATGCGCAGCGCCTCGAAGATGTCGTCGTAGAAGCCCTGCTCGCCGAGGAGGAGGTTGGCGACGATCCGCAGGAACTCGCCGGACGCGGCGCCCTGGATGACCCGGTGGTCGTAGGTCGACGTGAGCGTCATGACCTTCGAGATGCCGAGCTTGTTCAGGGTGTCCTGGCTGGTGCCCTGGAACTCCGCCGGGTAGTCCATCGAGCCGACGCCCATGATGACCGACTGACCGGGCATCAGACGCGGCACGGAGTGGACGGTGCCGAGGCCGCCGGGGTTGGTCAGGGAGACCGTGACGCCGGTGAAGTCGTCCATCGTCAGCTTGCCGTCGCGGGCGCGGCGGACGATGTCCTCGTAGGCCTGCCAGAACTCGAAGAAGTTCAGCGTCTCGGCCTTCTTGATGCCGGCGACGACGAGCTGGCGGTCGCCGTTGGCCTTCACCAGGTCGATGGCCAGGCCGAAGTTGACGTGCGGCGGCTTGACGAGGGTGGGCTTCCCGTCCTTCTCCGCGTAGTGCCAGTTCATCGACGGCATGGCCTTGATGGCCTGCACCATCGCGAAGCCGATCAGGTGCGTGAAGGAGATCTTCCCGCCCCGGGCGCGCTTGAGGTGGTTGTTGATGACGATGCGGTTGTCGAACAGCAGCTTCACCGGGACCGCGCGCACGGACGTGGCCGTGGGCAGCTCCAGCGAGGCGTTCATGTTCTTGGCGACCGCGGCGGACGGGCCGCGCAGCGTCACGAACTCGGGGCCCTCGGGGGAGGCGGCGGGCTCGGCCTTGGCGGCCGGCTTCGCGGCCGGGGCCGCGGCCTTCGCGGGAGCCGGAGCCGCGGCGGCGGGCTTGGGGGCGGCCGGCGCCGGTGCGGGAGCCGGGACGGCGGGCGCGGCCTGGGCCGGAGCGGCCGGAGCAGGTGGCGCCGCCGGTGCGGCGGGAGCCGCGGGCGTGGTGGTGGTCGCTGCGGCCCCCGCGGCCGCAGTACCCGCCGGAGCCGAAGGCGCGGCAGCGCCCGGCTTGTAGTCGGCGAAGAAGTCCCACCAGGCACGGTCTACCGAGTTGGGGTCCTGGAGGTACTGCTGATAGATCTCGTCGACGAGCCACTCGTTCGGTCCGAACGCGGCCGCGGGGTTCTTGCCCGCTTGGTCTGCGTCGGTCGAGATGCTCGAGTTACTGGGGGACTGTGGCGACACGGCGGCAACCGCCCTCTTCCGCTTCACAAGGTGATGGACAGCGGGAATAAAGGCTACGCCTCCCAGCGGGTGAAGGTCAGGCCGGGCCGCCGCATCGTCGTGTAAGTCACATCGAAAGCGCTGTTTCGGGGGTGGAAATGGCGGGAAACAAACGCGGTTGCGTGGGGAAACGGGTCGTTGACGCAGGTCGCGCACGCTCAGCGTGCGGACCTGGGCCGACCTGGGTCGGCGGGCTGCCTGATCACACGTGTCCGACGGTGCGAACACCCGCGGATCTTCCGGCTCCGCTTCGAACTTTACGTCAACTTGGGACGGAAGGGTCTCCCGGAAGAGTGATAAGAATCCGGCAACCCCGCTCGGATTCAGCCACTCCGATCCGGCCGCCGTGCAGATCGACCGCCCAGCGGGCGATCGCCAGTCCCAGTCCCGTGCCGCCGTCGCTGCCCGGACCGTGCGGCCGGCGTACGGCTCCCCGGTTGAACCGCTCGAAGACGCGGTGCCACTCCGAACGCGGAATGCCGGGGCCCTCGTCCAGGACCTCCAGCTCCAGCGACTCCGGCAGCGGCCCGCGCCGCGCCTTGACCGTCACCCGTCCGTGCGGCGGGCTGTGTTTGACCGCGTTGTCTATGAGGTTCGCGACCACCTGGTGGATGCGCTCCGGGTCCGCGTGCGCGGTCAGCTCCGGCGGGGTCACGTCCAGATGCAGATGGACGTCCGTGCGCGTGTGGCTGCCGCCCGAGCCCATCGTGGCGCGCGCGGAGGCGACCATGTTGGCCTCCTTCAGCACACCGGACAGGTACGGCCACACCTCGAAGCGCCGCCTGCGCAGCGGTACGACGCCGCTGTCGAGGCGGGACAGGTCCAGCAGGGTCTCCACCAGCCGACCGAGCCGTTCGGTCTGCTTCAGCGCCGTCCGCATGGTCTCGGGGTCGGCCTCGGCAATGCCGTCGACGACGTTCTCCAGGACGGCGCGCAGACCCGCGATAGGGGTGCGCAGCTCGTGCGAGACGTTGGCCACCAGCTCCTTGCGCTGCCGGTCCTGCGCCTCCAGCTCGTCCGCCATGACATTGATCGTCTGGGCCAGGTCGCCCAGCTCGTCGCGGCGGTTCTCGCTGACCCGGCGGGTGTAGTCACCGTGCGAGATGGACCGGGCCACGGTGTTCATCTCGTCCAGCGGCGAGGTCAGCGAATGCGCCACGAACTGGGTGATCAGCAGGGTCGCGATCATCGAGAAGACCGTGATGAAGCGCAGCTCGGTCTCGGTGCGCATGGCGATCACCATCAGGCCGGTGGTGATCAGCACCGAGATGACGACCAGCGTCCCCAGCTTGGTCTTGATCGAGAACGGGCGTACGCCGCCCCAGGGCTCTCCGGGGCTTCTCGGTCCGTCCGGCCCGCGGCTCATGGCGTCGGGGTCTCCAGCGCGTAGCCCACGCCGTGCACCGTGCGGATCCGCTCGGCTCCGATCTTCCGCCGCAGCGCCTTGATGTGGCTGTCGACGGTGCGGGTGCCGGAGGCGTCCGCCCAGTCCCACACCTCCGCCAGCAACTGCTCACGGGAGAGCACCGCGCGCGGGGTGTTCGCCAGGCACACCAGCAGGTCGAACTCGGTGGGCGTGAGGTGCACGTCGTCCGAGCGCACCCGGACCCGGCGCTGCGCGTGGTCGATCTCCAGCTCGCCGAGCCGCAGTATCCCGCTGCGCGGCGTCGAGGCCGCGATCGCGGCGCGCTCCACGCGGCGCAGCAGGACGTGCACGCGCGCGGCCAGTTCCCGCATCGAGAACGGCTTGGTCATGTAGTCGTCGGCGCCCACGCCGAGTCCGACCAGCATGTCGGTCTCGTCGTCGCGCGCGGTGAGCATCAGCACCGGCACCGGGCGGGCGGCCTGCACCCGACGGCAGACCTCCAGGCCGTCGAAGCCGGGCAGCATGATGTCGAGGATCAGCAGATCGGGCTGCCAGGCCTCCGCGGTGTCGACGGCCGCCGGGCCGTCACCCGCCGTTTGCACGAGGAATCCCTCGGCGCGCAGGCGGGCCGCGATGGCGTCGACGATCGTGGGGTCGTCCTCGACCACCAGCACCCGGCGCTGTGCACCGGGTGTCGCCGTCGCCGTGCCGTTGTGTGCGGTGTGTGTCTGCTCCATCGCCCGCCCCTGAGTGTGCTTTCCGGAACCAGTGGGGTGGCCCCTGTTCTGCGCATGACTGCGGTTGACGCCTTAATCATCGGCGCCAGGGCAGCAGCGTACGGGCAGTCACCACGGCTTTGCTATCCAGGTCGGACGGCGAGATGCACGACGTCCGGCACGCCTCGGGCAACCGGGATCTCTTCGGTACGCACCTGCTGGAACCCGGCATTCCCCAAGGTTCCCTCGAATTTGGGAGACGGCTGGGCGGACCATACCGCCAGTACCCCACCGGGCCTCAACACCCTTGCGCAGCTTGCGAGTCCGGTCCGCGAATAGAGGCTGTCGTTGCCCTCCGTGACGGTCCAGGCGGGCCCGTTGTCGATGTCCAGGCACAGCGCGTCGAACGTGTCGGATGTCTCATTGACGTAGTCGACCAGATCCGCTTCCACGATCGCGGTGCGGGGATCGGCGATCGCGGCGCGGGAAACGGCGGCCAGCGGGCCGTCGAGATGCCAGTCGATGACGGCCCGTTCGCGCTCGACGACGGTGATGCGGCCCCAGCGTGGGTCGGCGGCGGCGTGCGCCAGCGAGAACCCGACGCCCAGGCCGCCGATCAGCACCTCCGGCGCGGGGCGGCCGTCCAGCGCGCCGAGCGCGGCGTCCACCAGCAGGCGTTCCGAGCGGCCGTCGGAGGTGTCCATCAGGAAGCAGCCGTTGGCGATGATCTGGAGCAACTCCCCGTGCCGGCGCAGGACCACCTCGCCGTAGGGGCCCTCACGACGGTCCAGGACCTCGGGGGTGTCGTAGGAGACGCGCATCGGACCATTTTGGCACCGGCCCCGACCGTTCGTTGAGGAATATCGGTGGTGGGGAGTTCGAACGGGGGCGATCGGGGTAGGCGCGGCTGACGCCCAGCGGTACTGCCGGCGTCTGAGAGGTTGCTGTGAATCGGCTGTCGCGTGGCGTCGGTCACAGACAGGGGCGTCGCAGGGGCGAAGGGTGGAGCGAAACGGAAGGAGCGCCGCACGGTGGAACGCACGCTGACCGGTACGGCGGCATCCGGCCCGACCGGCTCGCCCCCGCCCGAGGCCCACGGCCTCCTGGACGGCGTCCCCCGCCAGCGCGGCCCCGCCCCCGACCCGGGCGGCCCGGCCGCACCCGAGCCCCACAGCCCGCCGCGCGACCGGCCCCGCCCGCGCCCGTGGCACCTGCTGCCCACGCCCACCGGCACCCCCTTCACCTTCTTCTACGCCGCCGTCCTCGCCGTCACCTCCTACGTCACCGCGCACGCGGGCACGGCCGTCGTGCAGCTCCTGCACGAGAACTCCAGCACCGACGTCGCCCATCTGCTGCGCGCCCCGGTGCCGGTGATGGCGGCCAGCGCGCTGTGGGTGGCCGGCGGGATCACGTCGCCGTTCGTGCTCGGCTTCCTGCTGGTCCTCACCGCGCTGGAGCGGCGCGTCGGCGGGGCCCGCACGGCGGGTGTCTTCGTCCTCGGGCACGTGCTGGCGACCCTGGGAACCGAGGTCCCCGTCGGTCTGGCCGTCCTCGTGGGCCATCTCCCGGACAGCTCGCTGCACCGCCTCGACTACGGCATCAGCTTCGGCGTCGCGGCGAGCGTCGGTGCCCTGGCCGGCCTGCTGACGCCCTGGTTGCGCTGGCCGGTGCTCGCGGTGTTCGGCGGAATGCTCCTCCACGACCTGCTCGCCCTCACGGATCCCTTGAGCAACTGGGGCCACCTGATGGCTCTGGCGGTCGGCGTCGCGACCTGGCCGTGGGTACGGCGCCGGGGGAGCGTCGGTGTGCGCGAGCGGGTGCCGCACCCCCGCGAGCGGTCCGGCGCGGTCAGCGCCTCTCGTCTCCCGTGAACCTCGCGCTGGTCAGCGGCGCCGTCACGGTCCACCCCAGTGACGCGTACAGGGCCCGGCCCTGCGGGGTTCCCGCCAGGACGCCCGTCTCCGCGCCCTCCGCGGCCGCGGTCTCCGCGAGGACGCGCACGACCAGGCCGCCCAGGCCGCGGCGCCGGTGCTCGGGCGCGGTCTCGATCTGGTCGACCACGGCGGTCGCCCCGGTCGGCGCGACCTGGCCGCGGGCCGCGAAGGAGCCGTCGGGTGCGGTGACCAGGACGCGGGTGACGCCACCGCGCGTCCAGCGGCGCAGGCCGTAGCCGTCGGGCACGCGCGTGTGCCCCTTCCCGGTCGGCAGCGGCACCGTCATGAGCCAGCCAGGCTCGGGGTCCACCCACCAGCCCTCCCCGAGCCAGTCCCCGACCAGCGCCGGGCTCTGGAAGACCTTGAGCCACACGCCGGTTCCCCGCACACCGTCCACGACCTCGCGCACGGTCCGCTCCTCGACGGCGTCGCCGACCGCCGAGAGCACGTGCCGCGACACGTGGGCGGGGTGCCCCACGTCCACGGTGAACCCCCAGGGCTCCGGTACCGGCGGGGCCGCCCCGCGGGACACGACCCAGCCGTCCACCCATGCCCTCACGACGCCGTCCACGAACTCCCCCGTAATGGTCCCTGACAGGCTGTGGCTATTACGACGACTTTACGCGGTCGCAGCTGGGCGGCGGCAGGCGTGATCGCTGACAGCGAACGGCGGGCGGGGCGGGAACAATCGGAGGCTCACGTGCATTGAGTCGGCATAACTCAACTTGACTGCCTAAGGGGAGATCATGGCTGCTGAGTCCGCGGCGTTCACACCGCTCACCCTGCCCGTGCTGCCGCTCGACGACGAGGTCGTGCTGCCCGGGATGGTGGTTCCGCTCGACCTCAACGACAACGACGTACGCGCCGCGGTCGAGGCCGCCCAGGCCGCCGCCCGGTCCGAGCCCGGCAAGCCCCGGGTCCTCCTGGTGCCGCGCATCGACGGGTCGTACGCGAGCACCGGCGTGCTGGGCACGGTCGAGCAGGTCGGCCGGCTGGCCGACGGCGACCCCGGTGCCCTGATCCGCGGCCGCGGCCGCGTGAAGATCGGCGCCGGCACCACCGGCCCCGGCGCGGCGCTGTGGGTCGAGGGGACCGGGATCGACGAGAGCGTCCCCGACCCCCTGCCCGGCCACGTCACCGAACTGGTCAAGGAGTACAAGGCGCTCGCCACCGCCTGGCTGCGCAAGCGCGGCGCCTGGCAGGTCGTCGACCGGGTCCAGGCCATCGAGGACGTCTCCGCCCTCGCCGACAACTCCGGCTACTCACCCTTCCTGACCACAGAGCAGAAGGTGGAACTGCTGGAGACCGCCGACCCGGTCGCCCGGCTCAAGGCCGCCACCCGCCAGCTGCGCGACCACCTCGCCGAACAGGACGTCGCCGAGACCATCGCCAAGGACGTCCAGGAAGGCGTCGACAAGCAGCAGCGCGAGTTCCTGCTCCGCCGCCAGCTGGAGGCCGTCCGCAAGGAACTGCGCGAGCTGAACGGCGAGCAGGAGGGCGAGGAGTCCGACGACTACCGCGCGCGCGTCGAGGCCGCCGACCTGCCCGAGAAGGTCCGTGAGGCCGCCCTCAAGGAGGTCGACAAGCTGGAGCGGTCCAGCGACCAGTCCCCCGAGGGCTCCTGGATCCGCACCTGGCTGGACACCGTCCTCGAACTGCCGTGGAACGAGCGGACCGACGACGTCTACGACATCCGGGGCGCCAAGGCGGTCCTGGACGCCGAGCACGCCGGCCTGGAGGACGTGAAGGAGCGGATCACCGAGTACCTCGCGGTGCGCAAGCGCCGCAGCGACCGGGGTCTCGGCGTCGTCGGCGGGCGGCGCGGCGGCGCCGTGCTCGCGCTCGTCGGCCCGCCCGGCGTCGGCAAGACCAGCCTCGGCGAGTCCGTCGCCCACGCCATGGGCCGCAAGTTCGTCCGCGTCGCCCTCGGCGGCGTGCGCGACGAGGCCGAGATCCGCGGTCACCGCCGTACGTACGTCGGCGCGCTGCCCGGCCGGATCGTGCGGGCGATCAAGGAGGCCGGGTCCATGAACCCGGTGGTCCTGCTCGACGAGATCGACAAGGTGGGCTCGGACTTCCGGGGCGACCCGGCGGCGGCCCTGCTCGAGGTGCTGGACCCGGCGCAGAACCACACCTTCCGGGACCACTACCTGGAGGTCGAGCTGGACCTGAGCGACGTCGTCTTCCTCGCCACCGCCAATGTCCTGGAAGCGATCCCGGAGGCCCTGCTGGACCGCATGGAGCTGGTCCGCCTCGACGGCTACACCGAGGACGAGAAGGTCGTCATCGCCCGTGACCACCTGCTGCCGCGCCAGCTGGAGCGGGCGGGGCTCGCCAAGGCCGAGGTGACCCTCGACGAGAGCGCGCTGCGCAAGCTGGCCGGCGAGTACACGCGCGAGGCCGGTGTACGCACCCTGGAGCGGTCCATCGCCCGGCTGCTGCGCAAGGTCGCCGCCCAGCACGAACTGGGCGAGCGGAAGCTGCCGTTCACCGTCCGCGAGGAGGATTTGCGCGACCTGATCGGCCGGCCGCACCACGTGCCCGAGTCCGCCCAGGACCCGGCCGAGCGGCGCACGGCGGTTCCGGGGGTCGCGACCGGGCTCGCGGTCACCGGCGCCGGCGGTGACGTCCTCTTCGTCGAGGCGTCCCTGGCCGACCCGGAGACGGGCGCCGCGGGTCTGACCCTGACCGGTCAGCTCGGCGACGTGATGAAGGAGTCCGCGCAGATCGCGCTGAGCTTCCTGCGCTCCCACGGCGCCGAACTGGAACTGCCGGTAGCCGACCTGAAGGACCGGGGGGTGCACATCCACTTCCCGGCGGGCGCGGTGCCCAAGGACGGCCCCAGCGCGGGCGTCACGATGACGACGGCCCTGGCGTCGCTGCTGAGCGGGCGGCTCGTCCGCACCGACGTGGCGATGACCGGCGAGGTCTCCCTCACCGGTCGTGTCCTGCCCATCGGCGGGGTGAAGCAGAAGCTGCTCGCCGCGCACCGAGCGGGCGTGACCACCGTCGTCATCCCCAAGCGCAACGAGCCCGACCTGGACGACGTCCCCGCGGAGGTGCTGGACAAGCTCGACGTCCGCGCCGTCACGGATGTCCGCCAGGTCCTGGAGCTGGCACTGACCCCGGCGACGAACGGGGCCGCGCCGGAGGTTCCGGTGGCGGCGTGACGGACGCCGCCGGTTGAGGGAAGGCCTGGGCCCCCGTGCGGGGTCCGGGCCTTCGCTGTGCCTTCGCCGTGTGCGGGCCCTCGCTGAGTGCGGGCCTTCGCGGTGCGCCCGCCTTCGCCCTGCCTTCGCGGTGCGCCCGGCTTCGCGGTGCGCCCGCCTTCGCGGTGCGCCCGCCTTCGCGGTGCGCCTGCCTTCGCCGTGCGGCGGCTTCGCCCTGTGCGGGCCGTCGCCCTTCCCGGTCCGGCGACAGGGGTTCCGGCTCCCCGAACGTGATCGTGGCGCGGTCCGCCCGCACCGGACCGGCGGTGGAAGCCCCCGCGCACGGAGGGCCGGGACGCGGAAAGGAGGCCGGAAGCGGCCGAAGGCCCGCGCCTGCGAAATACTTGAGGAGCTGCGGCAATGGCGGAAACGGGCGAGAACCCTTCAGTGCGGGAAACCGGATCGGGAGTGCTGGCGTGCACGAGGACGGAAACGGCGACGGACGCGGAAGCGCGTACCAGACGTCGCCGAGCGGTGTGGACCAGGAGTTCCTCTCCCTGGAGCGGGAACTGACGGTGCTGCTGCGCCGGGCCCGCGCCAACCAGGGAGAGATGGCCCGTGAGGTCCACCCCGACCTGGAGTCCGCCGCCTACGGCCTCCTCGTCCGGCTGGAGGAGCTGGGCCGCCAGCGTGCCACCGAACTGGCCGCCTACATCGGCGTCGGCAAGGCGACCATGTCCCGCCAGCTGCGCGCCCTGGAGCAGCTGGGACTGATCGCCCGTGCCCCCGACCCGGCCGACGGGCGGGCCTGGCTGGTCGAACTGACCGAGGAGGGCCGTACCAGGGTCGGCCGGGTCCGCGAGGCGCGCCGGGCGCGGTACGTCAGCCAGCTCGCCCACTGGGACCGCGGCGCGGTGGCCGAACTGGCGCGGCTGCTCCACGAGTTGAACCAGGGCATGGCCAAGTAGACCCCTTCAGGGGACTTGACGGGGCTCGACGCAGGCTCAACGGGCGCCCACCGCGGGGCGGACGGAAGGCTCACAGCTCCACGTACACGGCCGTGGCGTCGTCGTGCGTCTTGGCCCGCCCCAGGAACACCCGCCCGGCGTCCGCCCGTTCCAGCTCCCGCACCCGCTCCACCACCGCCCGCGCGCCCTGCCCCGCGACGAAGGAGAACAGGTCCGACCAGTCACCCTGGCGGAACGTCTCCACCCAGCGGGTCACCCCGTCGCTCAGGGCGGCCAGCGCCGCCACGCCCTCGCGCGGGACGGAGCCGGTCACCGCGCGGGCGGCCACCGACGGGTCGGCGGCCGCCGTGAAGAAGCCGCCCTCCCTGTTGCGGGCGCGTGCGTCGCAGATCTCCGCGCTGGCCAGCAGGGCCCGCGGCACCCGGTCGAGACGGTCGTCGCGGACGGCCGTGACCGTACCGTCGGGAGAAGCCAGCAGAAGCGCCGAGTCGGACAGCACGAGGTAGTCGATCGTCTCCGGCGACCAGCGGGCCACCACCACGGTTGCCTGCGGGGTGCGGGGGTGAGAAAGGTCACAGGAGTCGGCGTGCGCCTCGGCGGTACGCGTGAGGGCCCGGCTCAGCGCCTCGGCCAGGGGGACATCCGGGAGGGAAACGGTCAGTTCGCCCAGCGCGCCGCCGAGCCGCGCCGTGAACCAGGGAACCGAATGCAGACAGCCCGACCCTCCCGAGGGCGGCGTCACCCCGTCCAGGAGGACCAGCGAACCGCCCTGTCCGGAAGCGGGAAGTCCGACACTCGCGAAGTCCTCGTTGGGCCGGCCGTGATCACCGGGCTCCGACACAAGTTCCGTACGCATCCAGTCAGTCTGCACGACCCCTTCACGCCCCCCGCGAAAGACCGGCGACATGCGCCGGGTCGACGTACCCGCGCAGGTCAGACGCCTGTTTTGGGCGGGAATGAAGCACTCCGGGAAGGCGTGGCGGCGAATCCTGCCAAAGGCTGCCGCTCACGTCCAA
Source organism: Streptomyces sp. NPDC006259 (assembly GCF_042870975.1). NCBI lineage: Bacteria > Bacillati > Actinomycetota > Actinomycetes > Kitasatosporales > Streptomycetaceae > Streptomyces > Streptomyces sp. NPDC006259. The sequence goes on from NZ_JBIAHY010000004.1 coordinate 765,181, forward strand.
CCGGCCCGCCGGGCAGGGCCGTCGCACGCGCCGGAGGAACTTGCCCGCCAACTCCCCTCCGATGTTCACTCCTTCGGGTGGCGGGGCATGCGATGCGCGACCCCTGCCCACCGGCACTGGGAGGGTCGGGAACCGTACCGGACAGGACACGCCAGTTGACGGGGTGTCATCCGGCCCATGGGTAAACGAGTCAGGAATGCGAGCACCGGTGCAGAAGACGCGGCCTCGGCGCCCAGGCAGCAGGACGGCCTCCGAGGGGGGCGCGGAGCGCGCCCCTGTCGGCAAGGGCCGCCCGACCCACGTACGCAACCGGCTGATCGTCGCCGTCGCGGTCGTCGCCGCCACCATCGCGGCAGCGGGCGCGCCCTCCGTCCTGGACGCCTCCGGGCAGTTGAAGGACTCCCAGGACCTGGTCACCCTGGCCGAGCAGACCCAGGACGCGCTGGCGCTCGCCCAGGCGCTCGCCGACGAACGCGACGAGGTCACCGTCTACGTCGCGGCCGGCCGGACCAAGTCCAGGGCGCCCTCCCCGGAGGGCAGCGCCCGCGTGGACCGGCAGGTGCGCGAGCTGACCGCCGACACCGACACGCCCGCCGCGCTCCGCAAGGACCTCGACGGCATCGCGACCGTGCGCCAGGAGGCCCTCACCGGCCGCAGCACCGCGCTCCAGGCCCACCAGGCCTACTCGGAGGCCATCACCGCCCTGCACGGCCTGGCCGAGCTGCTCGCCGAGCAGATGCCGCCCCGCGCGGGCTCCGGCGCGTACGCCCTCGCCGAGCTGGACACCGCCGTCCAGCAGGCCGCCGCGACCCGCGGGCTGCTGCTCGCCGCGCTGAACGTGCCGACGTCCACCGAGAGCGTCTACGACCCCGTCACCGGCCGGACCTCGACCGAGAAGGTCTCCTCCGCCGACACCGGGCGGCGCGACGCGTTGACGGCCGCCGCCCAGCAGGCCCGCCTGCGCTCCGACGCGTCCCTCGGCGCCTTCCGGGAGAGCGCACCGGAAGAGGCCGTCGACTCCTACGACTCCACGGTCACCGGCGGAGACGTCGAGACCGCCGAGAAGTACCTGACGTCCCTCACCGACCAGCCGGAACTGAGCGACGACGACCTCGGCACCAGCACCAAGAAGCTCGACGCCGCGCTCGCCGCCCGCGTCGAGCTGATGCGCGGCACCGAGTCCGCTCTCTACGACCGCCGCACCAAGGACCTCGCCCAGCTGCGCGACGACGACGTCACCGCGCTGGAGATCCGCGTCGCCCTGCTGGGCGCGCTGATCCTGCTGGCCATCGGTGTCGCCACCGCCATGGCCCGCAGCCTCACCCGCCCGCTGGCCGTCCTGCGCATCGGCTCCGCCCGGCTGGCCGGCGCGGAGAACCCGGCGGCCGAGGAGCCCCTGCGGTTCACCGGACGCAACGACGAGTTCGCCCAGGTCGTCCGCTCCGTCAACGCCCTGCACGAGCACGCCGCCGCCCTCCACGAGCGCGTCACCACCCTGGAGTCCGACCGCAAGCACCTCGTCGGACAACGCCAGCGAATGGCGGACGCCCGCGAGGAACTGCGTGCCGAACTCGCCGAGTCCGCCGCCCAGCTGGAGCGGTTGCGAGGCAGCATCGGCGGCACCTTCGTCAACCTCTCGCTGCGCACCCTCGGCCTCGTCGAGCGCCAACTCGCGGTGATCGAGAGCCTGGAGGAGCGCGAGCAGGACCCCGACCGGCTGGCCACCCTCTTCAAGCTCGACCACTTCGCCACCGTCATGCGCCGGCACAGCGAGAACCTCCTGGTCCTCGCCGGCACCGAACACGTCCAACAGCACGCCGGCCCCATCCCGCTGGTGGACGTCGTCCGCGCCGCCGTCAGCGAGATCGAGCGCTACGAACGCGTACGCATCTCCGCGCTGCCGCCGCACGGGCACGTGGCCGGCTTCGCCGCGGACGACCTGAGCCACCTCCTGGCCGAACTCATGGAGAACGCCACCTCGTTCTCCCCGCCGGACCTGCCCGTCGAGGTCTCCGGCTGGCTCCTGGAGAACGGCGAGGTCATGCTCTCCGTCCAGGACGAGGGCATCGGCATGACCGAGGAGCGCCTGGCCCGCCTCAACGCCCGCCTCACCGAGTTCTCCCCGGACACGCCGTACGAACAGGAGGGCGAGGAGGGCCTCGGTCTCGGTCTGTACGTCGTGGCGCGGCTCGCCCACCGGCACGGGGTGCGGGTGCGGCTGCGCGAGCAGAAGCAGGGCGGGGTCGCGGCCGTGGTCGTCCTGCCGACGTCCCTGCTCGCCACCGCGCCGGCCGCCGCGGTCCCCGCGTCCGCACCGGGCTCCGGCACGCACACCTTCTCCCTTCCCGGCGCGGACGCGGAGGCCAACTCCAACGTCCTGCCGGGTCGCGCGAAGCCCGGCGCCGACCCGCTGGTCGAGGCCGCCGAGCGGGCCGTACAGGCGGCGGAACCGGAGACGCCGGCCGAGACGACGATGGAACTCCTGATCCCCGCGGAACCAGGAGCGGAAGCGAACGCGGACACCGCCACCGATGCCGGCACGGACGCGGACAGGCACGCGAATGCGGATGCGGAGCAGGAGACGGCGGCCGCCGCCGAACCACCGGCCGCCCCCGAGCCCGCTCGCGAACGTGCGGGCGTCCGCGGGCCTGAGCCCGTCCGCGAGCCTGAGCCCCTCCGTGATCCCGAGCCCGAGCCTGCTCGGGACCATGAGGGCGCCCACGATCCGGAGCCCGCCCGCGCATCCCAGCCCGCGCTCGGACGCCGGGCCGCCGGCGGTGAGGACGAGTCCGAGCACGCCCGGACCCCCGACGCCTCACAGGACGTGGTCACCGACAAGGGTCTGCCCAAGCGCACCCCCAAACTGACGTCCCCCACCCCGGCCCCCCGCCAGCGGAGCGGATCCGTGGACGCCGACGCCCTCCGCCGCCGCCTCGGTGGCTTCCGCCGGGGGGCGGAGGCCGGATACCGCGACGTGGAGGCGGAGATCGCCGAGCAGACGGCCCAGAACAAGGTCCCGTCACCTCAGGAAGCACACGCACACGCCGCAGAAGACACGGGGGGCACAGTCGAGGAGGCAAGCAGTTGACCGCGCCCAGTACCTTCGGACTGAGCAGTGAGGCCCGTAACCTGCACTGGCTGTTGACGAACCTCGTGGAGGAAGTGCCAGGTATCCAGTCCGTCGCCGTCGTCTCCTCCGACGGGCTCCTCCTGCTCTCCTCGGACCCGGGCCGCAACGACGCGGCGCGCCATTCCGTGGAAGCGAAACCCACCGGTCCGCGCGGTTCCGCCGCCGACCTGGCCACCATCGTGTCCGGTATCGGCAGCCTCACCATCGGCGCCGCCAAGCTCATGGAGTTCGGCGGTGTGAAGCACACGATGATCGCCATGGACGCGGGCAGCCTCTTCGTGATGTCGATCAGCGACGGCTCGCTGCTGGGTGTGCACGGCTCCGCGGACTGCGACATGAACGTGGTGGCGTACCACATGGCCCTGTTCGTGGGCCGGGCCGGACACGTCCTTACCCCCGAACTCCGCAGCGAGCTGCGCAGATCCCTGGAGTCGGAGACGACGGGGAGCAGCCGATGAGCACGGCGCCGAAGAACCGCGGGCAGAAGCTCCCCGTGCGGGGCGGCGACCGCAGGCCGGCCCGCGTCCGCCCCTACTCGCTGACGGGCGGCTGCACCCGCTTCGGTCACGTCCTCCTCGTCGAGACGTTCGTGGCGACCACGGCCGAACTCGAGGCGCCCGAGGAGCGCAAGGAACTGACGAACGGATCCCTCACCACCCGGGTGATGCCGGAGATGCGGGCCATCGTCGAACTGTGCCGCCGGATGCGCACGGTGGCCGAGATCGCCGCGCTGCTGAAGATGCCGCTCGGTGTGGTCCGGGTCCTCCTCAGCGACCTCGCGGACCAGGGAAAGATCCGTGTGTACGGCACCGGGACCGGTCACGGCACGGGCCGTCCCGACCGCGCTCTGCTGGAAAGGGTGCTGAGTGGACTCCGTCGTCTCTGACGCCGACACCCCGTTCGGTGTCTCCCCACTCCTCGACGAGCCGGACGAGGAGCTGAAGTCCTGGCAGACGGACCGCACCCGGGCCCCCGTCGCCACGAAGATCGTGGTCGCCGGAGGCTTCGGCGTCGGCAAGACCACCCTCGTCGGCACCGTCTCGGAGATCACGCCCCTCCAGACGGAGGCGCTGATGACCGAGGCCAGCGAGGAGACCGACGACCTCACCGGCACCCCGGACAAGGTCACCACCACGGTCGCCATGGACTACGGCCGCCTCACCCTCGACGACGACCTGGTGCTCTACCTGTTCGGCACGCCGGGCCAGCAGCGGTTCTGGTTCATGTGGGACGACCTGGTGCGCGGCGCGATCGGCGCCGTCGTCCTCGCCGACACCCGCCGGCTGAAGGACTGCTTCCCCGCGCTCGACTACTTTGAGAGCTGCGGGCTGCCCTACGTCGTGGCCGTCAACCACTTCGACGACAGCGAGCGGTTCGAGCCGGAGGACGTACGGGAGGCGCTGACCGTCCCCCAGCACATACCTGTCATGATCATGGATGCGCGTCGCCGGATCTCCGTGATCGAGACCCTCCTGGCCCTGGTGGGCCACGCGCTCGACGAAACCCCCGAGTAGGAGACAGCCCCGCATGCGGAAGATACTCGTCGTCGGAGCCGGCCAGTCCGGTCTCCAGCTCGCCCTCGGCCTCCAGTCGCACGGGTACGAGGTCACCCTGATGTCCAACCGGACCGCGGACGAGATCCGCGCCGGCCGGGTGATGTCGACGCAGTGCATGTTCCACACGGCCCTTCAGCACGAGCGCGACCTCCAGCTGAACTTCTGGGAGCAGCAGGCCCCGAGGATCGAGGGCCTCGGGGTCTCGGTGGCGGCCCCCGGCTCGCACGACCCCGGCCCGACCCAGCGCGCCATCGACTGGGTGGGACGGCTCGACGGCCACGCGCAGTCCGTCGACCAGCGCGTGAAGATGGCCGGCTGGATGGAGACGTTCGCGCAGCGCGGCGGCCAGCTGGTGATCCACGGGGCAGCGGTCTCCGACCTCGACTACTTCTCCCGCGCCTACGACCTCGTCCTCGTCTCCGCGGGCAAGGGCGAGCTGGTGCGGATGTTCGACCGCGACGCCTCCCGCTCCCCGTACAGCGAGCCGCAGCGCGCGCTGGCGGTGGCCTACGTGCACGGCCTCGGCCCGCGCCCGGAGCACCCGGACATGGAGGCCGTCCGCTGCAACCTGGTGCCCGGCGTCGGCGAGATGTTCATCATGCCGACGCTCACCACCTCGGGCCGCGCCGACATCCTGTTCTGGGAGGGCATACCCGGCGGCCCGCTGGACGTCTTCAACGGCGTCAAGGACCCGTCGGAGCACCTGGCCCTGACCCTCGAACTGATGGAGAAGTTCCTCCCCTGGGAGTACGCGCGCGCCACCAAGGTCGAACTGACCGACGCCGGCGGTACGCTCGCGGGGCGTTACGCCCCGACCGTCCGCAACCCGGTCGGCCGCCTGCCCGGCGGGGGCCTGGTGCTGGGCGTCGCCGACGTCGTCGTCGCCAACGACCCGATCACCGGGCAGGGCTCCAACTCCGCGTCCAAGTGCGCGGCCTCCTACCTGGACTCGATCCTCGCCCACGGCGAGAAGGAGTTCGACGAGGCGTGGATGCGGGCGACGTTCGACCGCGACTGGGACACGGCCCAGCACGTCACCAAGTGGACGAACGCGATGCTGGCCCCGCCGCCGGAGCACATCCTCGGCCTCATCGGCGCCGCCGGCCAACTGCCGCCCGTCGCCGACCGGTTCGCCAACGGCTTCGACAACCCGGCGGACTTCGAGAACTTCTTCTACGAGCCGGAGAAGACGGCGGCGTACCTGGAGTCGGTCGCCGGGGCCTGACGGGTGCCGTACCGCCGTACCTGGAGTCGGTCGCCGGGGCCTGGCGGGTGCCGTACCGCCGTACCTGGCACGGCAGTTGGGGCCGGTGGCATACTCGCGCGATGCCTCATCTCAGAGACCGGTTAACCAGCCTGCGCCGCCACGGGATACGTTCCTTCCACGAGACGGAGCGCGATCTCGTGGGAGTGAACGGCCCGGAGGTGCTGCCCCACAACGAGACCGGCGTGATCGGCTGGGGCACCTCCTGGCGGATGCAGGGCTATCTGCTGATGGCCGAGCGCACCGGCCGACCGGCCTACTCCGAACGGCTCGCGGAGCTGATCGACCAGGTTCTCCAGGCCCGCGACGACGTGCGCGGCGTGCGCGACTTCCGCGGCCGCAGCCTGCCGGTGTGGAGCAGCGCCCACAAGTTCACCGCCGCCTCCGCCGTCCTGTCCGACACGGACGACCGGCCGGCCCTGGAGATCACGGTCTGCCCGCCGCACGCCAGGACCGCCACGATCACCGTCGAGGCGGACGGCGACCGGCACTTCCGCGTCACCGTGACCGGCCCCCAGCGGGCGGACGTCGACCTACCGGGCCTGACCCTCGACCCGCTGGACGAACGCCGGGCGGACCGGGTCCTGTACGACGCGTACGAGCAGCGCACCGCGGTCACCGCCCGGCTCATCCCCTCCGACCGGCCGGCACCGGGACCCCGCCGCCTCCGTCCCGGCACCTTCGCGCTGCGGCCCGCCATGGTCTCGCTCGCCGCTCAGACCGGCATGATCACCTACCCGATGGCGGGACTGGCCCGGCTCGCCCGCGAACGCCCGGACGCCGTGCCCGCGTCGGTGCGGCGCCGCGTCGACGGCTACCTCGACGCGGTGGACCGGGCGCTCCGCGTCCACGACGAGCAGTGGGGGACGACGGAGGACGGGCGGGGTTTCTACCGCTGGCTGCCCGACGAGCCGGTGTCCTTCGCGGGCGCCGAGCTGCCGACCAACGAGTTCCTCGCGATGGGGCGCACCGCCGTCCAGCTTGCCGTGGTCACCGGTGACGCCCGCTGGCACGAGCGCGCCGCCGCCATGGCCCGTGCCCTGCGCGGCGACCTCGCCGTCACCGACGGCGTGGCGGTCTGGCCGTACTGGCCCGGCTTCGGCCGCGTGTACCAGGGGTGGCAGGCGACCGGTTCCCCGAAGACGGACGGTTCCGACGTCCGCCCCTCCTACCGCCCGGTCACGGTCCCCGAGGACGTCACGCACGCCCTCATCGACCTCGACTTCCTCTGCCTGTACCACGACGCCCCCGGTCTGCCCGAGGTGTTCACCCCGGCCGACATGCGCGCCGTGGCGAACACCTTCAGCCAGCACGCGGTCGAGCACCGTGGCCGCGCCCGGCGGTTGCGCCACGACGTCGGCGGCAAGGGCCGCCGCGGCACCGACCGCGAGCAGGCCTACGTCGCGGCCTGGCTCCCGCTGCGCCGCTGGTCCCGCGAGGTGCCGGGGCTCGTCCGCGCCGTCCGGCCGCCCGCCCCGCCGCTGCCCCTGATGGGCGTGGACACCTACTGCGCCGCCCTCCTGGCCTCCTGAGCCGGGAAGGTCCTCGCCGTCGCCCCTAGAGGGCGGTCGGACGGTCGTTGCCCGCGTCCGAACCGTCCGTCGCGGTCTCCGGGAGGGCGGGCGGCTCGTACGAGGACCGGGGCCGCTCCCGCGGATCCGGGCGTACGGCGCCCAGCACCGGGTTGGCCGCGATCGGGGACACCTTCACCGCCGCCCCCGGCCGCGGCGCCTGGACCACCCTCCCCTCGCCCAGGTAGATCGCCACGTGGGTGGCCTCGGGGAAGTAGACGACCAGGTCGCCGGGGCGCAGTTCGGCCAGCGGGATGTGGGGGAGTTGGGCCCACTGCTCCTGGCTGGTGCGGGGGATGGGGGAGCCGGCGGCCCGCCAGGCCTCGGAGGTCAGGCCCGAGCAGTCGTAGGACCTCGGGCCCTCCGCGCCCCACTCGTACGGCTTGCCCAGCTGGCGCACGGCGTAGCGCACCGCGCGGTCGCCCTCCTCCGACGGGTTGCGGTCGTCGCTCAGCGTCCCCGAGGTCATGATCTTCGCCTGCGCCTCGGCGACGCCGTCGCGTTCGAGGCGGGCCAGGGCGGTGAGCTGCTCTGCGGTGAGGGAGGCGAGGAGTTCCTCCACGTCGGCCAGCCGGCGGCGTACCGCGTCGCGTTCCTTCTTCCGGCGCTCGGTGAGGGTGAGCTGCTCGTCGAGGGCGGCGCGGGCACGGCGGGCCAGGCTGTCGGCCCGGCGTTCGGTCCCCTCCAGCCGGCCCACCGTCTCCACGCGCTCCCGCGCCAACCGGTCGATCACATGGCCCTGGTCGAGGGCGTGCTGAGGGTCGCGGGCCAGCAACAGCCGTACGTAGGGGGAGACGTCGGTGCTGGTCTGGTACTGCTGACGGGCCAGCCGGCCGGCCGCGCCCCGGCTCTCCTGGAGGGACAGACGGGTTCTGGCCAGGGCCGCGGTGAGGCGATCGGCCTCGGCCCGTCGCTCCTTGAGCCGCTCCTCGGTGGCGTTGTAGGTCTCGGTGGCCTGCTCGGCCTCCCGGTACAGCTTCTGAAGATCCGTCAGCAGCTCGGCCACCGACCGCTCGCCGGGCCCCGGCGGTTCCGGTAGGGCCGCGGCGACCCCCGGGATCAGCAGCGCCTGCGCGGCCAGCGCCGTCGTGCAGACCATGCCCAGCAAGCCCAGCAGCCTTCCTGACACACCATCACCTCCGCCGCTGGGGCGGCCCCTCCGCCCCGCACGGCGAGCATCAGGGGCGCGAGCGGACTCCGCGCGCCGGGTGCGCGGTTCGGCCCAACGGAGTCACCCGTCGGCGTCGTCCCGCCTGCCCATCGGCGTGGCGTGCGGCTTCGACGGGTCCGGTGGGCGTGCGGCTTCGACCCGTGCGGTGTGGCGTCCGGCCATGCCCCGTGCGGCCCGGACCGTGCGGTCCCGACCTGTGCGGTCACGCCTCGTCCGGCCATGCCCCGTGCGGCCCGGACCGTGCGGTCCCGACCTGTGCGGTCACGCCTTGTCCGGCTACGACCAGCCCCGGCAACGGCCCCGGGAGGCTTCGACGCGTCCGGTGGGCGTGCGGCCATGCCCGTCCGGCCATGCCCCGTGCGGCCCGGACCGTGCGGTCCCGACCTGTGCGGTCACGCCTCGTCCGGCTACGACCAGCCCCGGCAACGGCCCCGGGAGGCTTCGACGCGTCCGGTGGGCGTGCGGCCATGCCCGTCCGGCCATGCCCCGTGCGGCCCGGACCGTGCGGTCCCGACCGTGCGGCCCAGACCGTGCGGCCCGGACCGTGCGGTCCCGACCTGTGCGGTCACGCCTCGTCCGGCTACGACCCGTCCGGGGTGGCGTCCGGCTTCGACCACGGCCACTTCAGCCGGTTGTCCTTCCTGCCCTCGGGGTCGTACTCGTACTTCCAGCCGCGTGGCAGACCGAGCTTTCCGCCGTGCCCGCGCGGGACGCGCCGGTAGACCAGGACGGTCGGCGGTCCGCCGGCCGCGTCGGGGACCGGGATGCGGTACGTCTTCGGCGGGTGCCCAGTCGGTCCCAGCAGTACGGGGAGGACACGGCCGTCCATCGGGCCGCCCTCGAAAGGAGTGTCTTCGCTCTTCACGCCACCAGTGTCGATCAGGTCTCCGCCGCGAGCGCACCACGGACCAGCTCGGCGGTCTGGGCGTCCCGCGCCGCGGTCACCGCGAGGACGGCGACGAACTGGTCCACCAGCCAGTCCCGCAGCTCGTCGGCGGGCGGTTGCTTCTCCTCGTCGAGCCAGATCAACGACGCCGCCTCGACCGCCGTGATCCACATCCGCACGGTCATCCGCAGCCGCGGCCCGGGTTCGGCCACGTCCAGGTGGCTGTAGAGGTGCTCGGCCGCGGCCCGCCGTACGCCGTCCACTATGGCGGTCGTGCGGGAGGTCTCGACGACGCTGCCGCCCTGAAGGAGGGCGCTGAAGCCGGCGTCGTGCCGGCCGACGAAGGTGAGGTAGCGGTCCAGGGCGCGGGCGAGCCGGGCGAGCAGGGGGCCCTCGTGGGGCTCGTCGAAGCAGTGCCGGAGTTCGTCGGCGGCGCTGCGCAGCGCGGCCTCGTACAGCTGCTGCTTCCCGCCGGGGAAGTACCGGTACACCAGGGGCCGGGAGACCCCGGCGGCCTCGGCCACGTCGTCCAGCGAGACGTCCTCGGGGACGCGGCGCGCGTACAGCGACAGGGCGGCCTCCAGCAGCTGGCGGCGGCGCTCCTCGACGCCGAGGCGACGGTAGGCGGGGGCGGCGGGGCTCATGACGTGCAGCGTAATCGCCCGCCCCCGCGGCGCGCCTAGGCCAGCAGGCCGGAGGACTTCCACAGGCGCCGTCCCACCCCGCGCAGCACGCCGATGTCGTCGAGGAAGTCCGTCAGGCGCTTGGAGCCGGTCTGCATGACCTCGCGGCGGTGGCCGCTGGCCTTCACCTGGGCGAGCGCCTCCCGCCTGTCCAGGCCGACGTTCGTGTAGACGTCGGGGTTGACGAAGGCCACCGAGAACACCCGGGCGAACTCGCCGGAGGTCACCCGCGTGAACTCCTGCGACCACCTCGGCGCGGTCACCATCTGCCGGCGCAGCTCCTCACGGGCGTACCGCACGTGCCGGGCCTCCTCCACCACGTGGATGCGGGTGACGCCCCGGACCAGGGTCTGGACCCGCTCGTCGGGGAAGGTCAGCCGCTGCATCCAGTCGAGGACCTCCTCGCCGAGCAGCGTGGCCGTGAAGGAACCGGGCGTGGTGGAGATCGTCTTGAACAGCCGGCCCAGGTGCTGGTGGGCGCGGCTCACCGGATACCAGGGGGTGCCGCCCTGCGCGATCAGCCGGGCGAACATCTTCGAGTGCCGGCACTCGTCCTCGATCTCGGTGAGCGCGTACCGCACGTGCGCGCTCGTCGCCGCCTTGTCGTAGATGTGCCGGCACAGCAGCTGCATCAGGATGATCTCGAACCAGATCCCGAGCGAGGCGAGCGCGGCGGCCTCGTGCTGGGACAGCAGGATCCGCTGCTCCTCGCCCATCTTCTTCCACAGCGGCGTGTCGTACAGCGACACCAGTTCCGGCGGCCAGAACCACTTGCCCTCCTCGAAGGGCGCGTCCCAGTCGAGTTCCCGGTCCGGGTCGAAGGAGTGCTTGGCGGAAGAGGCGAGCAGCCGCTCGGCCACCTGCTCCCGGTCCTTGAGCAGCCCGAGCGCGTCGCGCAGGCCGTCCAGCGCGTCGGCTTCCGTCAGGGTCGTCATGGCTGATCCACCTCGTCGTACGGGGGCGTGTACGGGTCGTGCGGGGTTACCGGCGGTTCACTCGTCCGGTGACTCTTATGAGACTGCTTGTCAGCAAGCTCGTCAATCCCTGTGCGCCACCGGTTTGTCCCGCGTCCACGCGACGCGGTGGCCGATCGTCGGCCCAGCCGGGTCGGACGACCGCGTCCGCCGGGCTTCCGACGGGGGAGGGACCACGAGCGCCGCACGCGAAGGCGGGCCGGACGAAGACGGTGAGTGTCCCCGCCGGCCCTCCGTCCAGCCGTACGGCGACGGCGACCACCGGCCGTCTCCGCGGGACCTCCGTGGATCCGGACGCTCGGCCGGCCCGACGTGACCCTCGCGGTCGAGCACGGGCCGGCCCGACGAAACCGTAGAGGTCGAGTCGAGCACGGGCCGGCCGCGATCCCCGCGGGCGCCGTACCCCTGCCCGCCCCCGTCGGCGACGCGGAGGGCGACGAGAGCGAACGCGGGCACCCGCGCCCCGCGCCACCGGGCTGGGCGCCCGCGCCCCGCGCCACCGGGCTCCTTCGGGGCGGGGCCGCCGTGGCGCTCTAGACCGAGCACCCCAGGTCGTCCGGCAGCTCGAAGGCGACCGGCTCGGCTCCCTGCGCCGGGAAGGAGGTCCGAAGGGTGAAGGCGTACGGCGTCGGGCCGTGGGCGCGCAGGTGCAGCAGCCGGGCCTCCGCCTCCGCGACCGTCGGGCGGTGGCCCGCCGGCACCCACCACAGGGCCGTCATCGCCTCCTGGACCCGCTCGAACCATTCACGCCGGCGTGCGAGCATCTCGCGGTGGCGGCCCTGGTACATGTACGCGGTCAGGGCGTTCGGGTCCCGCCACACCGTCAGGTTGACGATCAGCCAGTCGTCCCCGAACACCGGGACGTCGGTGGCGTTGCCCTCGTCCGACTGGAGGCGCCACACATAACCGTCCGCGGCCTCCGCGTCCGCGTTGACCGGATCGAGGGCGTCCACGAAGTCCTTCAACTCCGGTGAGTCCAAAGGGAACTTGAGGCGGGCGAGGTTGACCTGGGCGAGTTCGAAGGCGGGCGATGCGGCGGCTGCGTCAGTCATGAGCGCACGGTAGGACGCACCTGACCGGTCCGGGAACCCCCCGTCTCACGGGCTGAGCACCGCCTCCATCACCGACCGCGCGATCGGCGCCGCCAGCCCGCCGCCGGTGATGTCCCGCCGCCTCGCCGCCGAATCCTCCACCACCACCGCGACCGCCACCTTCGGCTCCATGTCCCGGTCGCCCTGCGCCCAGGAGACGAACCAGGCGTACGGCGTCCCGGCGTTGCCGATGCCGTGCTGGGCGGTGCCGGTCTTGCCGCCGACGGTCGCGCCCCGGATCGCGGCGTTCTTGCCGGTCCCCTCGCGCACCACATCCGTCATCAGCTCCCGCAGCCGCCGCGCGGTCGACGGCCGCAGCACCTGCCGCGCCGCACGCGAACCGGCCGAGGCGACGGTCGCCCCGCCGCTCCGCGTGGTCCGCTCCACCAGGTACGGCGTCCGCGACTGCCCGCCGTTGGCGACGGCCGCCGACACCATCGCCATCTGGAGCGGCGTGGCACGCGTGTTGTACTGCCCGATCGAGGACAGGGCCAGCTGCGCCCGGTCGAGCGAGGTGTCGAAGGTGCTCTGCGCGACGCTGAACGGGATCCGTACGTCCGCCGCGTTGAAGCCGAACCCCTCCGCCGTGCGCACCATGTCGGTGAGCCCCACATCCACGCCGAGCTTCGCGAACACCGTGTTGCACGACCACACGAACGCGTCCCGCAGTGAAGCGTCCTCGCAGCCCTCACCCCCGTTGGACAGCAGCGTCGTCGTGCCGGGCAGCCGGTACGGCGCCGGCGAGCGGGTCGGCGCGTCGAGATCCCGGATCACGCCCGCGTCCAGCGCCGCCGCCGCCGTGACCACCTTGAACGTCGACCCCGGCGGATACGTCTGCCGCACCGCCCGGTTCAGCATCGGCCGGTCCGGATCGGAGTTCAGCCGCGCCCACTCCCGCTCGACCCCCGGCCCGTTCCCCGACAGCGCGGCCGGGTCGTACGACGGTGCCGACACCAGCGCCAGGATCCGTCCCGTCGACGGCTCCACCGCCGCCACCGCGCCCTTGCGGCCCGCCAGCCCCTCGAACGCCGCACGCTGGGCCCGCGGATTCAGGGTCGTCACCACGTTCCCGCCGGCGGGCAGGGACCGGGTGACGTCGTTCCACAGCGGCAACGGCGACAGCCGCGCATCCGTGCCGGAGAGGACACCGTCGTGCGCGTGCTCCAGGAGCGTCGTCCCGTACACCTGCGAGGCGAAGCCCGTCACCGGCGCGTACAACGGGCCGTTGAGGTACGTCCGTTCGTAGCGCAGCTGCTCCCTGGTGTCCCGGGAGCCGGTGACCGGCACGTCCTCGACGAGGATGTCCCCGCGGGGCTGGCCGTAGCGGGTGATGGCGGCACGCCGGTTGGCCGGATTGTCGGCGTAGGCGCCGGACCGGACGACCTGGACCCGGGCGGCGTTGACCAGCAGCGCCACCAGGAGCAGAGCGCAGAAGACGGCCGCGTGCCGGATGTGCCGGGACATCATGGGGTCACCTCATATCTCGCGCCGCGGCTTCTCCGCGCGCCCGTGCACCGGGGGCCGGGCACTTCGCCGCACACGGGCGTTCGGCGGCCGGGCGAGGGCTGCCGGCCGCGCGGTGACGTCCGGCGGGGTCGGGTTGGCTCGTGCGGCGGCGGCGGGGGCGGGGGCGGGGGAAGGAGCGGGCGCAGGGAAGGAGACGGAGGCGAGGTCGGGGCCGTTGCGCCGCTTCGGGGCGGCCGTCCACGCCGCAACACATCGCCGGACCCGGACCCGGACGCTGGACCGGGCTGGGGCCAGGGGTGCGGTCGCGGCTTGGGTTGCGGCTCGGGTTGCCGGTACCGCCGTTCAGGCCAGGGCGCTTCGCCGCACGGCGACTCCTCGTCGTTGTGAGAGGCTTCGCCGGGCCGGTGCTCCTCCTGCCTCACGGCCGTCTCCTCGGTTCCCTTCACGGCGCGGCCTTCCCGTCGTACTGGCGGCGGGCGGAATCGCTGATCCGGATGAGCAGCGCCACGATCGCCCAGTTGGTGACGACCGATGAGCCGCCCTGCGCGAGGAACGGCATCGCCATGCCGGTCAGGGGGATCAGGCCGGTCACCCCGCCCGCGATCACGAACACCTGGAGCGCCCAGATCGAGGCGAGGCCGACCGCCAGCAGGCGGCCGAAGGGGTCGCGCAGGGCCAGCCCGGCACGGTAACCGCGCTCCACCAGCAGCCCATAGAGCAGGAACAGCGCGCCCAGCCCCGCCAGGCCCAGTTCCTCGCCGGCCGTCGCCAGGATGAAGTCCGACTTGACCGCGAAGCCGATCAGGACGGAGTGACCGCGCCCGAGACCGCTGCCGAAGGTGCCGCCGGCCGCGAAGGAGAAGAGGGACTGCGCGAGCTGGTTGGGACCCTCACCGGCGTCGATCGACGCGAACGGGTGCAGCCAGTCCTGCACGCGGCTGTGGACGTGCGGCTCCAGCCGGCCGACGGCGACCGCGCCCAGCGAGGCCAGCAGCAGCCCGACCGCGGTCCAGCCGACACGGCCGGTCGCCACGTACAGCATCACCACGAAGAGGCCGAAGAAGAGCAGCGAGGTGCCCAGGTCGCGTTCGAGGACCAGGACGCCGACGCTCAGCAGCCAGATCGCGACGACCGGTCCGAGGACCCGGCCGGTCGGCAGCTGCATGAACCAGATCCGGCGGCCCGCGTGGGCGAGCGCCGTGCGGTTGGCCGCCAGGTACGCCGCGAAGAACACCGCGAGCAGCACCTTCGCGAACTCGCCGGGCTGGATGGAGAATCCGGCGATCCTGATCCAGATCCGGGCGCCGTTGACCGCCGGGAAGAAGATCGGCAACGTCAGCAGGGCCAGTGCGGCGACCACGCACACGTACGCGTACCGCTGGAGCACCCGGTGGTCGCGCAGCGCGGCCACCACGAAGACGAACAGGGCCACGCCGAGCGTCGACCAGACCAGTTGCGTGGGCGCCGCCCGGTCACCGGGCGTCTCCAGGTCCAGCCGGTAGATCAGCACGAGCCCGATCCCGTTGAGCAGCACTCCGATCGGCAGCAGCAGCGGATCGGCGTACGGCGCGCGCAGCCGGACCGTCAGATGTGCCAGCAGCGCGAGCACGCCGAGCCCGGCGCCGTAGCCGGCGGCGCCGGGCGGGACGGTGCCGTTCCTGGCGAGCCCGACGGCGCAGTAGCCGAACACGGACAGCAGGACGGCGAGGACGATGAGGGAGAGTTCGACGCCGCGGCGCCTGGGCAGGCGCGCCACCGGGGCCGGCGCGTCCGTCGTCGGGGCGATGACTTCGGCTCCGGCTTGCATCATGTCCGGAACTTACCCAAATGGGGCTCCTTGTGAGCCTTGGTGGATCTTCGGTATCGGCAGCGGCGCGACGACGGTCCGAGGCCGCGGGCGCGGCGACGGTCCGAGGCCGCGGACGTGGCGCGCCGCGCGTGGGCCCGGGCACCGTCCGTGCGGACCGCCTGGCCGCCGCGGTTCGGCGCACTGCGCGGCGGCACCCGGCTCGCGGTGGCGTCGCCCGCTACGGGCGCGGTGCCCGACGGCCGGTGCTGCCCCGACCACCTTCGCCGGCGCCGACGGCCGCTGCATCGGGGGTGCCGGCGGCACCGGCTATGGCGAACCGGGTGCGGGCGGGGCCCAGGGGCATGGAGTACCTCCGAGACGGGGGCGGAACTGACCTACCGCCACATTAGGAGGGGTCGCGGTCGGCCGCCCGTCACGCTGCGCCATCGGGGAGACCGTCGCCGCCGGGGGACGTGGCGCCGTCGCGGGGAACCACCCCCGCGGGCGGTGTGCGAGGGAGCGTCAGTGTCGCCACGGCGCCGCCGTCCGGCGCGTTGGCGAACGTCAGCCGGGCGCCCAGCACCTCCGCCTGACCGGCCGCGATCGTCAGCCCGAGGCCGTGCCCCTTCGCGCCCCCCTCGGTACGGAACCGCTGCGGCCCGTGGGCCATCAGGTACTCGGGAAAACCGTCCCCGTGGTCCCGCACGGTCACCACCGGCCCGTCCACCGTCAGCACCACCGGCGCCCGCCCGTGCAGACGGGCGTTGGCGACGAGATTGCCGAGGACCCGCTCCAGCCGGCGCCGGTCCGTCTCGACACGCGCGTCCCGTACGACCCTGATCTCGACCTCCGTTTCGGCGGCCGCGCCGGGGGAGGCGCCCCAGGAGGCGGCCGCCGCCCGCACCACCCGGCGGGCCACCGTCCCCAGTTCCTCGGTGTCCGGCTCCAGCCGCTCGCGGCCGGTGTCCAGGCGGGAGATCTCCAGCAGGTCCTCGGTGAGCGTGCGCAGGGCCGCCACCCGGTCGCGCACCAGCTCCGTCGGCCGGCCCGGCGGCAGCAGCTCGGCCGCCGCGTGCAGCCCGGTCAGCGGGGTGCGCAGCTCGTGCGCCACGTCGGCGGTGAAGCGCTGCTCGCTCAGCAGCTTGCCCTGGAGCGAGGACGCCATCGAGTCCAGCGCGACGGCGACCGCGGCCACCTCGTCCTGCGGGCGCGTCGGATCCTTCGTCCGCGGATCGTCCACGCGCGCGTCCAGGTCACCCGCGCTGATCCGCCGGGCCACCCGGGCGGTGGCGTGCAGTCGCCGGGTCACCCGGGCCACCGCGAAGGCCCCCACCAGCAGGGTCGCCCCGATAGCCAGCACCGACGATCCCAGGATCGCGTTGTCCAGGGCCTCGATCGTGCGGGCGCTCTGCGCGTAGTCGACGGCGACGGCGAGGGCCCGCTCGCCGTCGGCGGGCCCGGCCGCCCACATCGTCGGCCGCCCGCGGCGCTCGGCGACCATCGTGCCGCGCTCCCCGGCCACCGCCAGCTCCCGCAGCGCCGCGGGCAGCCCCGGCGGGTCCACGCGCGCGTCGAAGCCGAGCGTGTCCCCCGCCTCGAACGCCGTCGTCGCGTCCTCCAGCCGGGACAGCGCCAGATCACGGGCCTCGCCGACGGTCTGGTGCGTCACCGAGACGTGCACGAGGACGCCGAGCAGCGCGGCGAGCGCGCAGCACATCACCGTGATGAACGCGGCGGCCTTCGCGGCCAGCGTGCCGGACCACCGGGGGAGCGCGAGCCTCATCGGCCGCTCGCGGAGGGGTCGGGGGAGGCCTTTGAGGTGCGCGAGGCGGTGGAGGGGTCGGGGGAGGCGTTCGAGGTGCGCGAGGCGGTGGAGGCGGGCCGGGGCGGGTGGGCCCGCCCCTCGGTCCGCACCATCTCGTCGTGCGTGAGGAGCATCGCCTTCTGGTCCTGGTCCCAGGTCCACTGGAGGCGGTACTCGTACCCGGCGACCTCGGAGGGCGAGCGGATGATCACCGACCGGCCGGCGAGTTCGACCGCGCTGACGGCGTCCTCCCACCCCATGACCTGCACCAGCCGGTGCTTCGCCACCGTGTAGACGCGGACGGCCGTCAGTTCGCCGGGCAGCTGCCGGAAACCCAGCGCCAGCTCGTCCCGCCCGTCGCCGGTCAGGTCCCGGTAGTACGGCCGCAGGACCGGGCAGGGCCGCCGCTCGGCGCCGCTCTCGTCGCAGTCGGCCATCCGGCGGGACGTCTCGCGGTACGGCGCCTTGGAGCCGTCGTAGTCGCCGGGGTGCGCGGCGATCTCACGGCGTACGACCTCGACCGGGTCCACCCGGTGGATGTCGTCGCCGGGAACGTCGACGCCCTTGACGACCTCGATGTTGACCTCGTCGATGTCGAACGCCGGACTCGACGCCGCCGGCAGGTCCGGCCACAGTTTCTCCGGGCTGACCGCGGTGGGCGTCGCACCCGCGCCCTTCAGTCCGCCGGCGTCGCCGCAGGCCGCGGTCGCCGACGCCAGCAGGGCGACGGACGCCAGCAGGGCGGCGGTACGGGCGGGGCGGGGGTGCGGCACGGGGCTCCAGTGATCACGGTGACGGTCGGCCCCGTACACCTTATTCGTAGGGAAGTCCTTTTTGCGTACTGGTCCGGCGTCGGTCGAGGGGGCGGTCGATGGCCGGTCCTGAGCCGGTCGCGGGCCGGTCGAGGCCGGTGGACGGCCGGGGCGGGCCGCCCGAGGGTGGCGGGAGCGGCGGGGCAGGGGCAGTACGAGGGCGACGAGGGCGGTGAGACGACGAAGGCGGTGAGGAGGCGGGGAGGTGGGGCGGTGAGGTGGGGCGGTGAGGCGGTGGGAGAAACGATTACTCGGCCAGTTCCTCCAGCAGCCGGGCCGTCGGCAGGCCCGCCCGCAGGTACTCGACGAACAGCTCGTTGTGCAGGGCCCAGGGCGAGCGCCGCGACCGTATCAGCCCGATCGCCTCGTCGGGCGAGTGGCCCCGGCGCACCAGCGCGTGGGCGACGACCAGGCCCGAGCGGTTGTATCCGTGCCAGCAGCGGACCAGCACCGAACGGCCCTCGTCGAGGGCCTCACCGGCCGCCTGGGCCAGCCGTATCACCCCGGCGAGCTGGGTGCCGTCCAGCGGCCCGTCGGGTATCGGCCACACATGGTGCCGAACGCCCCGGTCGGGCCCGTGTCCGGGCAGCCTCAACAAGGTCTGGACGAGATCGAACTCGCCCCTCACGACCGCGAACTCCCGCTGTCCGCTCCGTCCGCGGAACTCGTGCCCGCCCATCCACAGGCCGGGCACGATCTCGTTCCACGGACTGTCCGGAACCGGTACGTCGGATTGCTTCCTGCTGGTCCGCAACGGCGCCTCCCCAACCGCGTCCCTGGGGCATGCCCAACTCGCTCGGAAGGTAATCGCCTTCTTGCCCTCGCCCAGCCCGCCTGTTCCCATGGTCGTGGGGTGATGGGCATGAACGGACTGCGCGTCGTACCGACCCGGCGCCACGGCCAGGAACGGCTGTACGTCTGCCTGCGGGACGGCAGGAACATCGCCTGGTACGACAGGGAGGCCGGCCGGGTCAACCTCCTCAGCGACGATCGCCGAGCGGACGTCCTGGAGGCACTCGGACCCTTCCTGACCGGCTCCGTCACCGTGGGACCGCCCCCCGTGCCGACCCCCGCCGAACTGGCCCGTCTCGCCCTCCACCCCGACGACGACCTCGCCCCCAACCGCCCCGGCGAGGCCCTGCTGGTCGCCCTGGACCGCGACCCCGGCCCCGCCCACCGGCTGCGCCCCGACCCGCGCCGCCGCGCCCTGGAGGCCGAGCGGACCGTCGGCGACGCCCTGGACCGGTTGGACGGCAGCGGCTGGCACACCCTGCACTCCGTCCCGCTGCCCGGCGGCGACCGCGTCCACCACCTGGCGATCGGCCCGGCCGGGCTGTTCGCCGTGCACGCCGTGTACGCCCGTAGGCAGCGGGTCCTCGTCGCCGACCCGACGGTCACCCTGGGCCGCCGCGACCCCTGCCCGCTGCTGCGCCGCGTCCGTGCCGACGCCGACCGCGCCACCCACGCGCTGACCGCCGAGGTCCGCCCGGTCCTCGCCCTGGTCGGCCCGGCCGACGTGCGCCTGGTGGCCGCCCCGCGCGAGGTACGGGTCCTGCGGGACACGGAACTGGCGGGGCTGGCCCGGCTGGGCGGCGTACTGAAACCGGCGGACGTGGAGGCGCTGCACGCCCTGGCCCGTGACCGGGGGACGTGGGCCTCCGGCGGTTGAGCCGCCCTTCGGCCGGACGGGCCGTATGGGCACACGTGGCGTAGGTGCCACACCTGCCGTAGGTGTCACGGGTGCCGTACGCGTGACGCGACACGTGTCGGACGTGCCTGACGTGCCGCTTCAGTCGGGAAGCCGCCCGGCGTTGCCGGGCTCGTACAGCCCGGCGAGCAGATCGCCCCGCTCCCGCACCCGCCCCGCGACGGCCTCCGCCCCGAACACCAGCTCCCGCGGGGCGCCGCACGCCTCCACCTCCTCCCAGGTGACGGGTGCGGACACGGTGGGTTCGGTACGGGCCCGCAGGGTGTAGGGGGTGGCGGTGGTCTTGCGGGCGGCGTTCTGGCTCCAGTCGACGAACACCTTGCCCGGCCGCAGGCTGCGGGTCATCCGGTGCAGGGCCAGTCGCGGCATGGTCCGCTCCGCCTCCATGGCCAGCCGCTTGGCGTACTCGCTGACCCGTTCGGAGGACGATCCGCGCACCGACGCCAGCAGATGCAGCCCCTTCGACCCGGAGGTCTTGGCGTACGCCTCGATCCCGTCCGCCATCAGCCGCTCCCGCAGCCAGAGCGCGACCTCGCAGCACTCGACGACGGTCGCGGGCGCGCCGGGGTCGAGGTCGAACACGATCCGGTCGGCCTGGTCGGGGTCCTGGATCACCCACTGGGGCGTATGGAACTCGGTGACGAGGTTCGCTGCCCACATCAGGCTGGGCAGGTCCTGCACCAGCACCATCCGGGCCGGCCCCTCCGCACGCGGCACCTCGGCGGTGGCGACCCAGTCGGGGGTGCCCGGCGGCACGTTCTTGGCGAAGAAGAGCTGTCCGCCGGGTCCGTCCGGGTAGCGCAGGAAGGACAGCGGCCGGTCACGCAGGTGCGGCAGCAGGGCCCCGGCGACGGTGGCGTAGTAGTGCAGCACCTCGCCTTTCGTGAAGCCGGTGGCCGGATACAGCACCTTCTCCAGATTGCTGAGCGCGAGCCGTCGCCCCTCCACCTCTGTGATGGGCGTCATACGATGAGAATCACATGGTTAGTACGTATATGTCCGCAATGTGAGTCTCGTCGGCAGAGTCAGGAGGGTGCTGCACGTGCGATCCATCTGGAACGGCGCCATCTCGTTCGGCCTCGTCAGCATCCCGATCAAGCTCGTGAACGCCACCGAGAACCACTCGATCTCGTTCCGCCAGATCCACACCGAGGACGGCGGCCGCATCCGCTACCGCAAGGTCTGCGAGCTGGAGGACCGGGAGGTGAGCCCGTCGGAGATCGGCAAGGGGTACGAGGACGCCGACGGCACGATCATCCCGATCACCGAGGAGGACCTGTCCCACCTGCCGCTCCCCACGGCGAAGACGATCGAGATCGTGGCCTTCGTGCCGGCCGACCGGATCGACCCCCTCCAGATGGACGCCGCGTACTACCTCCAGGCGGGCGGCGCCCCCGCGGCCAAGCCGTACACGCTGCTCCGGGAGGCGCTGAAGCGCAGCAACAAGGTCGCCATCACCAAGTACGCGCTGCGCGGCCGTGAACGCCTCGGCATGCTCCGCGTGGTCGGCGAGGCGATCGCCATGCACGGCCTGCTCTGGCCCGACGAGGTCCGAGCACCCGAGGGCTTGGCCCCCGACGCCGACGTCACGGTCCGCGACAAGGAACTCGACCTCGCGGACGCCCTGATGGACACGCTCGGCGAGGTCGACCTGGAGGATCTCCACGACGAGTACCGCGAAGCCGTCGAGGAGGTCGTCGCCGCCAAGGCGGCCGGTGAGACACCCCGCGAGGCTCCCAGCGCCGCCCCCAGCGGCAAGGTCCTGGACCTGATGGCGGCCCTGGAGAACAGCGTCCGCGCCGCGAAGGAGTCCCGAGGCGAGCCGCCCCGGCAGGAGAAGGCCGAGGTCAGACACCTCACCGAACGCCAAACGGCCCGCACGGCCCCCAAGCAGACCGGCGGCAAGAAGTCCACGTCGACGGCGAAGAAGACGGCGGCGTCCGCGAAGAAGGCGACGAAGGCCACCCAGCCGACGAAGAAGGCGGCATCGGCGAACAAGAGCGCGACGAAGAAGACGGCGTCGTCGTCATCGTCATCGTCATCGTCGTCGTCGAAGAGCACGGCGAAGAAGACGGCCGCGAAGAAGACGACGGCCCGGAAACGGTCGGCGTGAGGGGAGGGGAGGGGAGGAGAGCGGAGGCGGGACGGGGCGGGGGGCGGGACGGGACAGGGGCGGGACCAATCCGTACCCGAGGTGACGACCGAGGCCGGCGCTGGACCGGTCAGGACCGGACAGAACCGCACCTGACCAGGCCGGCCGGGCGGCAAGGCCCGAGTGTCGCGAGCCTGCCCGTCCCAGCCGTCACCCCTCACCCGCCGTCCCTCACCCGCCGCCCCTCCCCGTTCGCCGTTCCGTCCAGGCCAGGCAGCCCCACCGTGCCAGCACCCCGACGACCAGGGAGACGACGACGGCGCCCGCGTCGATGACATGCGGCAGCCCGGGGAAGAAGGCGAAGAAGGCGAGTGCCGCCACGACCCCGCAGAGGAACGCGATGATCCCGCTCCGCCTCCGCCGCGCCGCACGGGAGGCACCAGGCCCCGCCCCTTGCTCATGCTGCTGCTCGACCATGCCGGGACTCACTTCGTGATGTGGTGACACTGGCTGGCGCGCTGAATCCCGGTGACGAAGAGCCGGGCACACGCTTTGCCGTATCGGGGCAGTTTCTGCGGAGAGTTGTTGCGCATCGGATCGATCTTGCACTCGCTGTGCGTCCTGCCGCGTGTGAGGTGGTTCCTGCCGACCACGCCGTACTTCAAGGTCTGGACCGGCGCGGAGCCGGCCACTCCGGCGCGTGCCTGCGGGGAAGTGGTTAACGGGACGGGGGCGACGGTCGCGAGAGCGGCCGTAAGGCGCGTCGCACAGCTGACGAGCAAGGTGGACTCCTCGAGTTGCTGGTAGCACCTGACCAACAGGCGGTCGCGCACCGGGGTTCGCCGATATCGCCGGGTCCACCGCCATGAGTGATCACGGCGTGCGGACGATGACCGGCAGGAACGTTCACGGCGTGCGGTCGGCGTGACGCGAGAGGGCCATGTCGGCCGATTCCGCACCCTTCGCCGGCCCCCGGAACACCTCGACCGGCGCTCGAGGACCTTGACCGACCTAGACTTGTTACCGGTAACATCGCCATCCGTCGGAGCCACACCAGTCAGCAACCGCCTTCAGGAGTCCGCGTGACCGATCAGTCCACGGTGCGGCACTTACCACGGGCCTCTCAGGTGCCCGAGCCCGTCTTCACGCCCGCGGCCACAGTCGCCTCCTGCGTCGGCTTCGTCCTGATCGGCGCTCTGCAGGCCCTCTACGGCCCCGCGATCCCGGCCCTCCGCGAGGACTTCGGGCTGTCGCCCTCCACCGCCGGACTGGCACTCAGCGCCCACTTCGTAGGCGGAGTGGCGGGAGTCCTCCTCTTCGACCGGCTCTACGGCCGGATCGGCAACAGACGGATCCTCGCCGCCTCGTACCTCCTCATGGCCGCCGGCGCCGCAGGCTTCGCGCTGGCGCCGAACTGGCCGACGGCCCTCGCCGCCGCCCTTCTGGCGGGCCTCGGATTCGGTGGCGTCGACTACGGCCTGAACCAACTCTTCGCCGTGGGCTTCGGCCACCGGTCCGCTGCGATGCTCAACATCCTCAACGCCCACTTCGGCATCGGCGCGATCCTCGGCCCGGCCTTGATCGGCGCGGCCGGCGCCGACGACTACCCCTCGATCTTCCTGGCCTTCGCCCTCGTCAACCTCCCCCTCGTCCTCTGCCTGAGGGGCGTCCGCGACAAGGCACCGCAGCTCACCGACGCGACCACCGGCGCCACGACCGGCCCGACCCCCCTCGCCCGCAGCCTGGTCTCCGTCCTGACCGTCTTCGTCGCTCTCTACGTTCTGCACGTCGGCATCGAGGCCGGCGTAGGCGGCTGGGAACCCACCCACCTGGAGACCGTCGGCTACGGCGCGGGCGTCGCCGCGACCGCCACTTCCGTCTACTGGCTGATGATGACGATCGGCCGCTTCCTGGTCGCCCCGCTCGCCCTGCGCTTCTCGGCCCCGGCCATCATCACCGTGTCCTGCGCCGGTATGACCGCATGCCTGCTCCTGGCCGCCGTACCGCCCCTGGCGCCGTACGCCTACGCCGGCGTGGGCCTGTTCATCGCGCCGATCTTCCCCACCGGCCTGCCCTGGCTGCACCGGGCCGCCCCCGGCGCCGGCCGCGCGGGCGCCCTCGTCATCGCCGCCTCGATGGTCGGCGGAGTCGCGGCCGGCCCCTCTCTCGGCAAGGTCATCGAGTGGTCCGGCATCAGAGCCGTACCCCTCCTCCTGGCCGCCGTCTCCGCGGCCTGCCTGGCGGCCACCCTCTGGCTCACCCGCGCGACCCGCAGCGAGAGCGTCCGCCCATGACGCCCCTCGATCGCCCCCGCCTGCGACGGGCCGGCCGCACCGCACCTCCCCCGCCCCGCCCCGCACGGCTCGCAGGCGCCCGACGGGCCGCCACAACTCATCGCACCTGAACCCGCCCCTGCCCCGCCGCCCCCGCCTCGCAGGCGCCCGACAGGCCACCACAACCCACCGCACCTGAACCCGCCTCAGCCCTACCCCGCCCCGCCTTCACGATCACCCGCGCTTCAACCCGCCCCCACGATCACCCGCCTTGCACCGCACGCACTCCAGACCCGCCAGACCCGCCAGACCCACCGAACGAACCGCACCCCCACCCCCATCCCCCCGAAGGGACCCCCATGTCCGCCCTGACCACCACCCCCGACGGCTTCCTTCTCGACGGCGCCCCCCTGAGGATCATCTCCGGCGCCCTCCACTACTTCCGAGTCCACCCGGACCACTGGCCCGACCGCCTGCGCAAGGCCCGCCTGATGGGGCTGAACACGGTGGAGACGTACCTCCCCTGGAACCTCCACCAGCCCGAACCGGGCACCCTCGTCCTCGACGGCCTCCTCGACCTCCCCCGCTTCCTGCGCCTGGCCGCCGCCGAGGGCCTGCACGTCCTGCTACGCCCCGGCCCCTACATCTGCGCGGAGTGGGACGGCGGCGGCCTGCCCCACTGGCTCACCGCGGACCCCGACATCCGCCTGCGCAGCAGCGACCCCCGCTTCACGGACGCCGTGGACCGCTACCTCGACCTCCTCCTCCCCCCACTCCTGCCGCACATGGCCGCGTCCGACGGCCCGGTCATCGCCGTACAGGTGGAGAACGAGTACGGCGCCTACGGCGACGACACGGCGTACCTCAAGCACCTGGAGGACGCCCTGCGCACCCGCGGCGTCGAGGAACTCCTCTTCACCTGCGACCAGGCCGACCCGGAGCACCTCGCCAAGGGCAGCCTCCCCGGCGTCCTGGCGACCGGCACCTTCGGCGGACGCATCGACCGCTCGCTGGAACGGCTGCGGGAGCACCAGCCCCAAGGCCCCCTGATGTGCGCGGAGTTCTGGATCGGATGGTTCGACCACTGGGGCGGCCCGCACCACGGCCGGGACGCCGCCGACGCGGCCGCGGACCTGGACCGCCTGCTCTCCGCGGGCGCCTCCGTCAACATCTACATGTTCCACGGCGGCACCAACTTCGGCTTCACCAACGGGGCCAACCACCACCACACCTACGCCCCCACCGTCACGTCCTACGACTACGACGCCCCCCTCACCGAGCACGGTGACCCCGGCCCCAAGTACCACGCCTTCCGTGAGGTCATCGCCCGCCACGCCCCGGTCCCGGACGAGCCGATCCCGTCACCGTCACGCAAACTCCCTCCGACGACGGTCGAGTTGACGCACCGCAGGCCCTTCTTCCCGGCGACCACCGCGAAGGCCGTCCCCGCTCCCACGGACCCGCTCTCCGCCGGCGCCCTCGGCCAGCGCTCCGGATACGTCCTGTACCGCACCCCGCTCCCCACCAAGGGAACCGGCCTCCTCCACTTCCCCGGCGGAGTGGGCGACCGCGCCCAGGTGTTCGTGGACGGCGCCCCCGTCGGCGTACTCGAACGCGAGCGACAGGAGGAGACGCTGCCGGTCCACGTGCCGCGAGCCGGAGCGGAACTGGGTGTCCTCGTCGAGAACATGGGTCGGGTCAACTACGGCCCCCGCATCGGCACCCCCAAGGGCCTCCTGGGACCGGTCACCTTCGACGGCACGCCCCTGCACGGCTGGGACTGCCACCCCCTGCCCCTGGACGTTCCACCCTCGCTGCCCTTCGCGCCGGCCGCCGCCCACGCCTGCGCGGAACCGGCCTTCCACCACGGCACGTTCGAGGTGCGGACCCCGGCGGACACGTTCCTGTCGCTGCCCGGCTGGACCAAGGGCCAGGCCTGGATCAACGGCTTCAACCTCGGCCGCTACTGGAACCGGGGCCCCCAACGCACTTTGTACGTCCCGGCCCCCGTCCTGCGCCCCGGCACCAACGACCTGGTCCTCCTGGAACTCCAGGCCACCACCCACACCCGAGCCCACCTCACCGACACACCGGACCTCGGCCCCGCGGGCCACTGAAGCACCGAGCCCGCACCCATCCCACCCGTACCACTGGCATCCGTCGAAGGCGCCCACCACAGCCCTGTACGACAGCGCAGTACGGCAGCCCTGTAGGACAGCGCAGTACGGCAGCGCTGTACGGCAGCCCTGTACGACCGCCCGTCACCGCCGACCGGCCTATCCTGTGGACCCGGCGGGAGCGGAACCGGATGCACCACGGCGTAACCCCCACCCACGGCCGGGCCCCCGGACCGGGACCACCACCCGGCCGAAGGACCCGGCCGGAAGACAGGCCGAAAGACAGGCCGGAAGACACGCCGAAGGCCGGAGGAGGGCACCCAAGATGACCCCAGACGCCGCCGAAGGCCCGGCGACCAAGGGAGGCCGCAGCCGCCGCAACTTCGCGGGCGCGCGCCCCGTGATGGCCGACGTGGCGCAACTGGCCGGCGTCTCCAAGCAGACGGTCTCGAGGGTCCTGAACGACCACCCGGCCGTCCGCCCCGACACCCGCGAGGCGGTCCTCGCGGCGATGCGCACGCTCGGCTACCGCCCCAGCCGCAGCGCCCGCTCGCTCGCCAGCGGCCGGACCCGGATGCTCGGGGTGATCTCGTTCGACGCGGCGCGCTACGGCCCGGCCTCCACCCTCACCGCGATCAACGCCGCGGCGCAGGGGGCCGGTTACCTGGTCAGCTCGATCGCCCTGGACACCGCCGACCGCGACACCGTCGTCAGGGCGGCGGACCGCCTGTCGGCGGAGGGCGCGGACGGCGTGATCGCGATCGCCCCGCAGCTGCGGGTGGCGAAGGCGCTGGCGGAGGCCCGTCTGGACACCCCGCTGGTCGTCCTGGACAACGACCTGGGCGACGGCACCCCCGTGGTCACCTCGGACGCCCGCACCGGCGCCCGTAAGGCCACCGAACACCTCCTGTCCCTCGGCCACGCCACCGTCTGGCATGTGGCGGGCCCGAAGGGGTGGGCATCGGCGGACCGCAGGACGGAAAGCTGGCGGTCCACCCTGGAGACGGCCGGCGCCCCGGTCCCCGCGCCCCTCCTCGGCGACTGGAGCGCCGACTCCGGCTACGACCTCGGCCGCGAGCTGGCGCGCGACCCCGAGATCACGGCGGTCTTCGTGTCCAACGACCAGATGGCCCTGGGCGTCCTGCGCGCCCTGCACGAGGCGGGCCGCCGCGTCCCGGACGACGTCAGCGTGGTCGGTTACGACGACATCCCGGAGTCGGCCCACTTCCTCCCCCCGCTGACCACGGTCCGCACGGACTTCACGGACATCGGCACCCGCGCCCTGCACGTCCTCCTGGACCGCATCGACGCCCCCGCGACGGCCCCGCCACCCCTGACGGTCGTCCCCGTGCACCTACGGATTCGCGACAGCACGTCGCCACCCGCACGACAACACCGAAGCCGACCCGGCCTCACCTGACCTGACGCGACCCGACCTCCCCGACCCGACCACCCCGACCCGACCTCACCTGACCTGTCGCGCCCGCCCGCCTTCGGCCTTCCGCCGGCCCCGAAGAGGACGAGCACGGTCAGCACCTACCCCGAAGGCGCCGAGTACGACACTGTGTCCTCACTGGTGGCGCCGACACGGGGGGGGGGGGCATGGCGTTGTGGGAGCAGTTGCCGGCTTTGCTGGGCGTCGTGGTCGGAGCAGCGAGTTCCTACGTGGCGACGAACATCGCGGAGCGGAACCGATGGCGACGAGGCCGAGCGGAGCGCTGGGACGTGAAGAGGCTGGAGGCGTACGCCTCCTACGCCAACACCTTGAAGCAACAGCTCAGCGTGGCGCAACGCATGGGTGCGGCAAGGGGGTTCCCGCACGCGGCGGACCCGCTGGATCCCGACCTGGGCATGACGCAGCTCGCGGAGAACGAAGCACGGCGCGCGTCCGAGTGGGAATCCGTGTTGCTGATCGGAGACGCGGAAACCATCGGCGCCGCTCGGAAGTGGCACGAAGCGGTGTGGAACGTCGAGCTGTACGCGCGCGGAGTGAAGAATGATCAAGCCGGATGGATCAGAGCCGTGCAGCAGGTGAGCCGAGCGCGTGACGGCTTCTACGCCCTGGCACGACGTGATCTGGACATCGCCGGACCGCCCCCTCCGTCAGGCAACTGGCCCCGGGCCTGGCAGCAGCAGGATGAGCCGAGCGACTGAGGACGGCCGCCGCGCCACCGGCCCACGCCCCGCTCTCGAACGCGGAGGTCGTCGACGTCTGATTCCCTGTCAGGCGCAGCGACGAGGTGGGGAAGATCGTGGTGCGCCCGGACGTTGCTTGCGGACATGCGCATCGGTGAAGCTTCCAGAGCCAGCGGCGTGAGTGCGCGATCGTTGCGTCACTACGAGGACGAGGGCCTGATCGTCCCCGGTCGCCGCGGCAACGGGTTCCGGGACTACTGCCAGTCCACCATCGACCGGGTGCTGGTCATCCGCTCGCTGCTCGCGTCAGGGCTGCCCGTACGGCTGATCAGGGAAGTCCTGCCACACCTCGCCGATGCATCCGATGTCGGCACGGAGGTGGTGTGCGCGGAGTTCCTGTCCGAGGTGCAGAGCCACCGCGATCGACTGGCCGCGCGTATCGAGGTTCTCAGCGATCAGCGGTCGGCCCTCGACGCCTACCTGCGGGAGGCCCGACGCACTGCTCCACGACCCCCGGTTGACCTTGACGCAAGTGTGAGACTCCTACGGTCCCCCCATGGAGACCGACGAGCACCGCGACACCGCCGAACAGACGGTACGAGCACTCGTCCAGCTGACACACGAGGGGCCCAAGGACCTGACACTGACGACCGATCGAAGCCGCCCGAATCCGGGGCCGGGTGAGTACCTGATCCGCGTGGGCGCCGCCGGGGTCAACTTCGCGGACGTCATGCAGACCCGAGGAACCTACGGAGGAGGCCCGCGGGCACCTTACGTGGCGGGCTTCGAGGCCGCCGGCGAGATCGTGGGCGTCGGCCCGGAGGTCGAGAGCCCGCTCCCGCTCGGCACCCACGTCGTCGGTGCCGGACCGGGCGCTTTCGCGCAGTACATGACGATGCCGGCCGCAGGTGTGATCCCCGTGCCCTCCGGTTGGAGCGACGCCGAAGCCCTCGGCCTGGTGCTGAACTGGGCGACCGCCCTGGCAGCCCTGAAGCCGCTGGGCGAGATCAGGACGGGTGAGGTGGTCCTTGTCCATGCGGCGGCCGGAGGCGTGGGACAGGCCGCCGTCCGCCTCGCTCACCATTACGGTGCCCGCGTGATCGCCACGGCGTCGCCGGCCAAGCACGACACCGTCAGGGCACTCGGCGCCGACGCGGTCCTGGACAGCGCGCACCCTCATCTGGCCGACGAGATCAAACGCCTGACCGGCGGGGTCGACCTGGTCCTGGAATCGGTGGGACGGGCCACGTTCGAGGCGAGCCTGTCGGTCACCAAACCCTTCACCGGACGCGTCATCGTCTTCGGCGCCGCGTCCGGCGACGCCACCCTGACCACGCACGACCTGATCTTCACCCACCAGGTCCAAGTCAAGGGCCTGCACATCGGCGCCCTGGCGACCGCGGCACCCTCCCTCTACCAGTCGTTGCTCCGCGAGATCGACACCCTCATCGACCAAGGAACCTACCCACCCGGCACCCCCCGGGTTCACCCCTTGGCCGAGGGACCGACAGTGCTCCGACAACTCGAAGCGGGCCAGACCCGCGGCAAACACGCCCTCGACCCCTGGTGCTAGGAAGCCCACCGCCCTTCGGACGGGCGGATGCGCCCGTACGACCATCCGCCGTCCGCCGTCCAGAGTGCTGAGGATGGCCGGCGCCCGGATCACCCGCGTATCACCTGCGCATTGCTGTGCCGAGGGACCTCAGGGGGCGCTGTCCCGGCCTTCACCTATACGCATGCCTGCGCGCGCCGGGACCCTCCATACTTCCGCAGTGGACATCTCCGACGACGGTCAAAACCTCGATCCGCAGTGGGTGGACGTCGCCAACAACGTATGTGTCGTGCTGCACGGATGCCGGAACGCCTCCACCGTGGCCCGCCACTTCGTCCGCGCGGGTTGGGGATCACGCTCGTCCTCCTGGCATGGCTACGAGGTCGAAACCCACTGGTGCCAACTGGAGATCGATCCGATGGAGAACTCCGACGTCCTCCTGAACGGGGTCGTCGATCCCCAGCGCGTCGACGAACTGGCAGGCGTACTCAACCGCATCGGCATGAGGTACTCCCTGGGACTCCACAAGGAGGACAACACCCTGATCCGAGAGATCCAAGCGCGATAACTGAGCCGCGTATGCGGCCCATGGCACCACGTCCAGGGCCGAGTCGTCTCCAGGGGGTGCTTCGTCGGGTCGGGGTCAGTCAGGCGAGGAGGTCGGCGAGGGGCTGGTTGCGCAGTGTGGACCCGGCACCTGGTCATCGACGTCTCCGGCCTTCGTGGTGTACGCGGTCATGGCGTTGCTGCGTTGCTGCGTTGCCGAACAGGATGGCCTTGATCCCTCTTCCCCGTTGCGTCGCGAATTCGTAGGGTCCCCTCATTCGGGATTGGCTCCGGGGGGGCGTGTGGCTGTTCCTGTGGCTCGAAGTCGTGTTCTGCGCGTGATCCGCGGCGTGGGTTCGTTCTTGGCGGAACTTCTGGGGGAGCTCGTCGGGGAGATGGTGCTGACGGTCATCGCCTGCCTCGCCGTGGCCGGACTGGCTCTGGCGTTCGTCTGGGGATGGGAGCGCAGCCCGCTCATCACCGGCGGTGCAGGTGGTGCCCTGCTGGCCTTCCTCAGCTATGGCGGCTGGGAGCAGCTTCGTCCTTCAAAGCCAGGGCGAGGGCGAGGGCGGCGCGGGCGACTGGCCGGCGCGGCGGCCGCCACGTTCGCCGTGGCTGCCGTATTCATCGCCTACGCCGGATCCTGCAATTGCTTCTGAGCGGAAGGGGCAGAGACAAACCTGACTGTCGTCGCGCCGGAGGGGCGCGGACCTCTTCGTCCCGAAGCAGCTTGGGCAGGGGCACTGCCCTGGGCTGGTACGGCTTTCACCTGCGTTGAAGGTCCGCGGGCGTCACAACCTGTCCCAGGGCGGTCCTCCCACAGTCGGAACGCGCACGCTTTCCAACTATGGGAGGCGTGGCGGGCTGTGTGCAAAGGCGTTCACCTGCGTTCATGGGCGGCCGGTCCTGCGAGCGACTTCCGCCTCCTGTCTCGTTGAACGATCGTGAACGGGGCTGATGAGACGGACACTGAGAGGGCGCAGCGTGCCCTACGGCCACGACAGGTCGTGGGGCAGGGTGCAGACGTCGTCGCGCATGTGCAGCCTGCGGAGATCCTGGACCAGTGCGACGGGGTAGGGATGCATTGCCCACTTGGTGAGGTAGCCGGTCTCGCCGTGCTCCTTGAGGACAGTGTGGGCCGCGACCAAAACGGTGTGAGCGAATGTGGGACGCGGATGGGTCGACTGCCACATCACCGTGCCGTCGGAGTCCGGAAGGTCAGGGCTGACGGCGATGTCGGGGAACTTGTATATGGTCACGTTGATCGCGCCATCTGCTGAGCGGAGCGCCCAGCGAAGCTCTTGGGGCTCGGCGTCGAAGAAGAACCGGGCGGAACGCTTCTGCCCATACAGCTCGCTTGTGCCTGCTACGAGGTCTGCCAACGCGTCAGTGCAGTAACTGGCGATCACCGATGCCGTCTGAGAGCCATCAGCTAGGCGGCATCGTGCCCAACCGCGGCCCACCAGTTCCCACGTCAGTTGAAGGGCGCCCTCTGCCCCCTCATCGATCGACACCGGCCCAGGCTACCGGCAGCGGTTGGCCATGAGCTTGGGAAGCTCCCACGGGGAACAGCGGGGATTCAGCCGACCGCCCACCAGGCCTCTGCGTGTTTCCCGCACGATCTGGCACGTGTCTGGCGCGAGTCATTCGTTCGCGGGCATCCTCATCTGGACCCGAAGCGGACCGAAGAGACCGGGTCTTGTCCGACCCGCATGGCCCGTGTCCAACATTCGAGGTCAAGGCCCTCTCCGTCAGCCTCCTCCCTCAGCCTGCGATCGCCCGCAAGATCGGTTGGCCGAGCGCACCGAGCCAGCCCGCGAGCGCTCCGAGCGGCCCGATCAGCCCGGTAGTGGCCGTGGCCAGCGCACCCGCCGAGGACAGCAGCCGGGTGATCCGGCCGACCCGGCCCGCCACTGCCTCCCGGTCCGGCTCCGGCCGGGCGACCTCCTCGTCCAACGAGTCCAGCTCGGCCCGCACCTCGGGCTCGATCGCAGGCGGCAACGCCGTCCGCTCGATCGACGCCCTCAGTTCCCGGACCAGGCCGCGGACCTCCTGCCCGCCCGCCGTGAAGACGGCCGACTGGCCACCGTGAACGCTCTGGTTCCCGGCGACGTTGTTGACCACGCCGCCCTGCTGGTTGCCGATGTTGAAAGCCATGGCTCCCCATCTCCTCACCGCGGCCGCCAGGACGCCCGCCGCTCGGCGTCCTCGAAGCGGCGACGCCGGGACGTCGTCACGATGTGCAGCACGATCCCGATGACCATCAGCGCCGTCCCGATGGCCGCCATCGCGAACCCGACCGCCCCTACCGGCACCCCGGCCACTTTCGGTCCCAGCAGCTCCGAAGAGGACGCGAAGTTCGAACTCTGCGACGTAATACTGTCGTTGGTGCTGACA
Organism: Streptomyces sp. NPDC006259; assembly: GCF_042870975.1. NCBI lineage: Bacteria > Bacillati > Actinomycetota > Actinomycetes > Kitasatosporales > Streptomycetaceae > Streptomyces > Streptomyces sp. NPDC006259. Next base: position 798,200 of record NZ_JBIAHY010000004.1, read on the forward strand.
ATGAATCGAATGATCACCCAGCCGTAGATCCCGCCCCCGACCAGGAAGAGCACGAAGCCGAGCATGATCAGGTGTCGCGCCTTGGTACGGGTCGCGGCGATCTCCCTGAAAAAGCTCTCGCGCTGAGCCTGCTGAACGTAGTTGTACTGGTCCCCGGCGACATTGCTCAGCCGGTCGGCCTGCTGCGCCCCGATGTCGAACCGCCGCTCGCCGCCGGGCGGCGTACGGCCGGCCCCGCGCGGTGCCGAGCGGGGCGGCGGGCCGGAGGGTGGTGGCCCTGCGGCGGGGGCGCCGTAAGGCGTGGGCCCGGGCTCAGGGGCGGGGCCCCAGCCCGGCATGGTGTCCGAGGTGCCACCCGGGGTGCCGCCGACTCCGGGCCTCGGGGCCTGAACGGTTCGGTCGGCGGGGCGCAGCTCTTCGTAATGCACCTCCAAGGGCCCGAAATCCAGCACGTCGCCCGAGTGCAGCACCTGCTGCCCGAGTACCGGGTGACCGTTCAGCATGGTGCCGTTGGTGGAGGCGAGATCCTCGACGGTGGTCCGGCCCGAGGCCCGCCACACCACCGCGTGCCGTCGGCTGACGCCCGGATCGCCCACCTGGATCTGGCAGTCGGAGTCCCGCCCGACCAGCATCGGCTGGTCTTCGAGGACGAAGACCCGGCCGCGCAGCCGGTCCGGGCGGTCGACCACGAGGTGCGGTAGGTCACGCTCTCGCAGAGGCGGGTCCATGGCACGACCTCCTGCCTTGGCGAAGCATCCACCGTCGGACGAAACGATTCGGTCGCCTGTTCGGTGATCCTCACCTTCCAGTAAAGGCCAATCGGCCCCGCCCTGCCACAGCATCCCGGACGGCCGGAACGCGGCAGTGCGTCCGGCCGCCGTCCCCTGGGCCCGCAGCCCTCCGATCCCGACGGGTGAGCACGAAGTGGCCCCACGCCGCCCCAGACAGCGCCAACGAGACGATGACGCTCGTCACGACACAGCTGCTCGACGACAGGCCGGGTCGGCCGGCTGTGATGTGCTCCGACGTGCACTGCGTGGCTGGGCCTTCGTTGTCCAGCGCGCGGACCAGAAGCCGCCGCCCATCGGCATCGCGAATGCCCTGCACTGGGTGGCCAAGGCGTCGCTGCCACTGGTGACGCTCAAGAATCCGGCGGACATCCGGCGTGTCCTCGACTCCCTCAAGCTCACGCTGTCCGGGGCTACGGCTGCGGCCGAAACGGTACGACGCAAGCGAGCCGTCCTCTTCAACCCGCTCGCCTACGCGGTCGAGCTGGGCGAACTCCCCGAGAACCCGTTCACGCTCGTGAAGTGGAAACTGCCCACGGTGAACAAGGAAGTGGACCGCCGCGTCGTCGTGAACCCCCGGCAGGCCGGAGAACTCCTGGCCGCGATCTCGTACGTCGGCGGTTACCGCCGGGCTCGCAGGCGTCCGCTCGTGGCGCTATTCGCGCGCATGTTTTTCGGTGGTCCCCGTCCAGCTAAAGCGGTGGCGCTGCGCCGTCAGGACTACACGCTGCCGGACAGCGGATGGGCCTCGCTGATCCTCGAGAAACGCCACCCGCTCTCAGTGGCATCCGCCTGTACATACGCGAAGACCCCGGCCTCAGCGTTTCCGCTGGTGACGGGGTCTCTGGGCACCTTCTGCAAGGTGCCCCCGGCAGGATTCGAACCTGCGCACACGGCTCCGGAGGGCGATTTACCTTCGGACAAAGCAGCAGGTCCGAGGCACGTTCGGGATCGGGCGGACGTGATCTGTCCACGGGTGGTCCACGGTTCCACAACGTTGGCGTCAAACACAGTGCTGTCGGAGGGAGCATGCGGCACGGCTCGACGGCCTGTCTGTCAGCGGGGCCCGAGGGTTGAGGCGCGACGACAGCTGCGCTCCCGTATCACCAACTCCGTAGCCGTCGTCAACGTCCTCCCCCTGACCTCGACCGTTTAGACTCGGGTGAAGACGGCACTAGTAGTGCTTCGTTACGTCGGGTGATCTCGCCTGGTGATGGGCATCTTCCCTGGTATGAGGCTGGGGGAGGTGGAACGGCTCCGGGGTGAGTTATCGGGGTTCGTTGCCGAGGTGTTCGGGTCGTTGCCGCGGCGGGATCAGCGGCGGTGGGGCGAGTGTTACCTGCGGGGTCTGATGCTGGACGGCCGGCGCAAGTCGATCCAGCCGATGGCGGATCGGCTGCCGGACGGGAACATGCAGGCCCTGCAGCAGTTCGTCAACCAGTCGCCGTGGGATCCGCTGCCGGTGCGGCGGCGGATCGCCGAGCGGCTGTCCGAGGTGATCACTCCTGAGGTGTGGGTGATCGACGATGTGTCGTTCCCCAAGTGCGGCAAGGCGTCGGCTGGGGTGGCCCGCCAATACTGCGGGGCGGTTGGGAAACGGGCGAACTGCCAGGTCGCGGTCAGTGTCCATGCCGCCACCGACACCGCCTCGTGCCCGTTGGAGTGGCAGTTGTATCTGCCGCGTGAGTGGACGGACGAGCCGGACCGATGCCGCAGGGCAGGAGTCCCCGACGACGTGGTGCACCAGGAGAAATGGCGTCTCGCACTCGGCCTCCTTGACACACTCGCCGAGTGGCAGTTGAAGGCGCCGGTCGTGGTCGCTGACGCCGGCTACGGCGTCAGCACCCCGTTCCGGCTCGGTCTCGAGGAGCGAGGGCTGTCCTATGTCCTGGCCCTGACCGGGAAGGAAGTCGCCCACACGGACGATGCCGAGCCGCACCAACCTGCTTATGGCGGGCTCGGACCGCCCACTCTTCCCCGCTACCGCACCCCACCGCGAGCCGTCTGCGTCCTCGCAGCCGAGGCGGGTGCGGAGCGGTTCACCAAGGTGACCTGGAGGCAGGGGAGCAAAGGCACGATGACCTCACGGTTCGCAGTGCTGACCGTGCGGGCCGCCGGCAAGCAGTCCCTGGCCGCAGCTCAGGAGGCGGGCGGCGGCCGCAACCACTGGGACGGCGTCCTGCCCGTCCAGACACTCCTCGTCGAATGGCCGGACGGCCAGGACACTGCGACGGACTACTGGATATCGAACCTGCCCGCCACCACTCCGGTCGCTGACCTGGTGCGGTGGGCGAAGATGCGCTGGCGGATCGAGCATGACTACCGCGAGCTCAAGCATGGCCTCGGGCTGGACCACTTCGAGGGCCGCACCTGGCGCGGCTGGCACCACCACGTCACTCTCGTCACCGCCGCTCAGGCATTCCTCACCCTCCGGCGGCTCGCCCCAAAAGTCCGCACACCGGCCTGACTCTTTACCAGGTCCTTGACGTTCTTCAGGAGCTGCTGAGGTGCTGGACCGGTACCTGCACCACCTGCGGACGCCCCCTACCCCGCCCTCGGAGCAGCCGCAGACAGCCCACAACCTAACGAAGCACTACTAGGGTTGTGCAAGAAATTTTCGGACGCAGATGACGTTTATGGCTGCCCTTCGATTGTGCCTACATAGTGCTCGCCGTAACCACAAACGAGGAGTCCGCCTTACCGCCGGAGAATCCCCGACCTGCTCGGCGGCTACTCGGCGTCCTTCTCTTCCTCCATACCGTCGAGGAGTCTCCGGGCGAGGATGGCGAGCGTTTCTCCGTCCTGGGTGGCCCAGCGGGCGGTGCCCTGGTTCGCGACGGGGCGACCTTCCCATTCGGCCAGCTCCCACATCCGTGCGATGAGACCGCTGGGTGAATACGCGACGCCGTCGGCGGCCCAGACGATGGGACGTGTGCGGCTGGTGTTGGTCCACTTCGCAAGTCCTCGGCGCGGATTCGCGGCGAGCCATGCGGCCAGCGCGTCCTTCTCGGGCTGCAGGTACAGGGCCAGGTGCAGGGGCGTCCCTTCCTCCAGGGCACCGCGGTCGATGATGACATGTACAGCGTTGGGCCTGCGGCGCTTGCGCGGCTTGTTCTCTTGGCGCCGGTACTTCGCGGCGGCGTCCTCGGTGTCACCGCCTTCGAGGGCTGTCAGGACCGCGGTCACGAGGTCGGTGGTCTGCTGAGGGTCGGCACACACGCGCTGGAGACTCGTTCGGGTCCCCATCTCGTCGTCCAGGACCTGCACAAGTACCGGGACGATGCGCTTGACCAGCTCGGACACCTGATCTTTGGCCGTGGCGGCCCACGCGAGTGACTGGTCCGGCTCACCAATGCCGGCGTCCTGGGCCAGCAGTTGCCGGAACACCAGGTGAGTGGTGAGGAACGTGCCGTCGTCGATGACGGCCGCCGCGCGTCCCTCGTACTGTTCGCGTTCCGTACGCAGTGCCGTCCGCACCGCCCGCAGGACGTTCACGGCGTTCCAGGTCTCGTACACGCTGGGCACGGAGCGGAACAGGGGGTCGTAGATGCCGCTGCCGCCTCGCTCCCACAGCACGTCGGTGGAGCCGGACGCGACGAGCCGGGCCGCGAACCGGCTGCTGGTGTGGGCGCAGGCGAGCGCGCACGCGGCTTCCACGACGGAGCAGCCCTCGTCGTCCTGCGGTTCAAGTTCACTGCGGCGCACGCTGTAGACGAGGCCGAGTTCGGCGCGGAACTCGGCGATCAGCTCCGCCTGGACGGGGTCGAGGGCGATGCGGTCGCGTTCGGTGATGTGGTTCTGCCGGTTGGTGGCCTGGGTGGTGCGGTTGGCGAACTCGGCGTCGCCGCCGGTGACGATGAAACGGACGGTAACCTGGGCGAGTTCGGCGTCCTCGGCCTGCTGGGCGGCGTCGATGACGGAGCGTACGGTCTGTGCGCCGTTCACCACGCTGGCGCCGTGGGCAGTGAGGCGGACGGGGTGACGCTCCGGGAACTTCTGCGACGCGGGCACCGCGTCCACGGAGTCGCACAGGACCGTGACGCCGTTGTTGAAGTACCAGAAGTGGGACGGTTCGTCAGTGAGGGTGTCCACCAACTCCTTGTTGATGGGGGTCAGCCCCAGCGGGTTGCGGATGTTGCGGGCGAACAGCTCGTTGCCGTGCTCGGCCCAGCCCGCTATCTCCTCCGCCTGCACGATCCCCTCGTAGGAGAGGTAGGGCGAGGGCACGCTGAACCAGGGGCGCAGCGTCACTTCCAGGGTGACGGGTTCGCTTTGCTGATCTTCGCGGACCAGCGTGTGTATCTCCGGAGCGTGCAGGAACCGGTGGTCGACGTAGTCGCCGTGGGAGTTGAACTCCTTCTCACCGTTCTTGATGGCCTGTCGTACGCCGGGCGCGGGCAGCTCGGTTCCCATGAGAACGATCACCTGCGTGACCCGGGTCGCCTTCTCGCCGATGAGTTCGTGCGCTCGCTTGGCGAGTATTTGGCCGCGCGGGTTGAACTGGGCGGCCTCTCCGGAGTCGATGAGGGTCAGTCCCGCGAAGAGCTTCTGCACCGCGGTCTCGTCGGCCTTGGCCTTCCCGTTCGGGCTCCACTTGGCCTGTACGAGGTAGATGTGTGCCGTCGCGTCGTCGATGGCGATGGCGTCGATCCCCTGGTCCTGGCCTCCGTCGATGACGCAATCGGCCGCCTGCTCGGGGGTCCACCCCGTCATGATCCGCACGGCGTGCGCCGCCAGGGCGCGGGAGCGGAAGGCAGGTTTGCTCTGCTCCGGCGGCCGGTTGCCGAAGTCGCTCATGTCGATGAGGCTGGAGTACGTCTCGTCGAGGGCACGCTCGGTCTGGCGAACTTGGGTGGGGATGTCGGGCTGATGGGGAGTGATGTTCACGGTCTTCCTGTCCGGCCGGCTGCGAGCGGTGAGGGGGCGGTACGGCGGTGTCAGCCGAGGGAGTCCAGGACCACTTCGAAGCTCCGCTGCGCGTCGCCGAGGTAGTCGATGATCGAGCGCGCGATGTCGCGTGGATCACCGAAGTTGTCCGGTGCGTCCGCGAGATCGGCCCTCAGGTCAAGGCTGACACCGGGGCTGTCCAGTATCTTCCGCACGGCGTCACGGTCGTAGCGCTTGAAGCGGGACGATTCGGTACGGCCGGAGAATTCTTCCTCCCCGGGCCGGTACGCCTCCAGAAACCCCGCGAAGTCGTCCTCGGTGAGCGGGTTCTCGGTGTCCGTGTGGTGGAGGTCACGGGCGTCGTACACCCACAGCTCATCAGTGTTCGGCTCGCCGGTCGGGCGCCGCACCGCCTTGGTGAAGAAGAGCACGTTCGACTTGGAGCCGGTGTCGTAGAACATGCCGGTCGGCAGGCGCAGCAGGGTGTGTACGGTGCAGTTCTTCAGCAGCTCCCTGCGGATGGTGGCCGCCGCACCGCGATGGAACAGAACACCGTCGGGGACGAAGACGGCCGCTTTGGCGCCCTGGGGCAGGGTGATGGCCAAGTGCTGGAGGAAGTTGGCCGGGAGCGTGGCGTTCTGCGCCCAGAAGTCGTCCCGCTGCTCGGTGTTCGTCTCGACGCTCTTGAACGGCGGGTTGCAGATGGCGACGGTGGCGGCCACGTCCCGCTCGTGCCGGCGCACCAAGCGCTCCTTCACCTTGAGCGAGTCGGCGCGCAGGATCGGCGGGACGTCGTGGAACTGGCGCCCGGTGTTGAGGAGCACGTTCATTGTCGCCAGGCGGCACATCTGTACGTCGATGTCGGCACCGGCGATGGCTGAGGCGTCGACACGGTCCCCGTGCGCGACCATCTCACGGTGCGCGGCGATGAGGCTGGTGCCGACCCCGACGGCGGCATCGATCACCCTGTCGTGCGGGGTGAGGGCGAGCGCCTTGGCGATGACCTTCAGCAGGTACGGCGGCGTCAGGAACTGGCCCGTCTCCCGCTTGGCCCGGATGTCGTCGCGGCAGTCGGCGATCATCAGGGAGAAGGCTGCGCCGAGTTCATCCCGGTTCACGTCCGACCAGCGGTACGGGTCAAACTCCTCGATGATCAGCCGTCCGAGTTCCGCCATCCTGTCCACGGGCCAGGGGCGGGAGTCCTGGAAGAGGACACTGGCGATGGCCCGGCGGGGATCCTGTGGGTTCGGCCTGCCGAGGTCCGCCATCAGCCGCGTGAGGGCACCGTGCAGATCTTCACCGCTGGCGAGTACGAGGTGCGGCCAGCTGTCCGCCGGGGCGATCGGCTGACTCGCGAACATCCCTGAGCGCTGGGCGCGTTCGTGGTCAAGCTTGAGAAAGAGCAGGTATGCGATGTGTTCGGTGAACTCCAGCCGGGTTAGTGCCTTGGCGCTGGTTTTCTGCTCGAAGAAGCGCTGCCAACGCTCGAAGATCCCCCTCGCCGTCCAACGCCTCTCCGGCCCTCTCGCCCCAACACCGTCGCGCTCCGCTGCCATGCCCCACCCGTTCTAGTACGTCCCGGTCCGAGCGGATACGCCGACGGGTCGCCCGCCTGCCCGGGCAGGCGCCGACCGCGGCGACGAAGGCTCCGAGAGCACATCGGACCGGCCGATCGGGTCGCAGGCGATCAACTCCCTCCCATCGTAGGCACAAGTTCACGCTCGGTACGACGAGATAGGTTTTCGGTGACGGTGATTCCTGTTAGGCACCGGTCTCAGAGGGGCGACGGGCCAGCGGTTCTCGGAGAGCCACCGGCACGTCGTGTCTACTTGCCGTCAGCCGACGGCGGCGCGTCCTTCTTCAGAGCTCGGACCACGGCCGTGAACTCGGCCAGCGCCACTTCGAGTTCGTCGACGATCTCCTGCGCGATCACGTCCGGCGACGCGTACTGCGTGATCGCGGTAGCGTCGGACTGGAGCACCGCGAGGTCGAGGTTCACCTTCTCCCGGGCGATCAGCTCGTCGTAGTCGTACGGGCGGAAGCGGTCGCTCGGGGTGCGGTTGGTGAAGTCCCTGCCGCCGGAGTGGTAGGCGGCGACGAAGTCGTCGAGGTGCTGGCGGCCCAGCTGGCGCTGCTTGAGCGTGAATCGCTGGTCCGTACGGAAGTCGTAGACCCAGAGCTTGCGGGTGCCGGGGCGGCCTCCGGTGCGCTGGCCCGTCTTATCAAAGAATAGGACGTTGGCCTTGACGCCGTTGGCGTAGAAGATCCCAGTGGGCAGGCGCAGGAGGGTGTGGACGTCGCAGAGGTTGAGCAGGTTTCTGCGGATGCTCTCTCCGGCGCCCCCCTCGAAGAGGACGTTGTCGGGGAGGACGAGGCCGGCTCGGCCGTTGGTCTTCAGCAGGTTGTAGATGTGCTGGACGAAGTTAAGCTGCTTGTTGGTCGTCTGCGCCCAGAAGTCGGTGCGGGAGGTGTAGGACTCGCCGGTCACCGAGCCGACGCCGAAGGGCGGATTGGCGAGCACGATGTCGTAGTGCCGCTTTGGGGAGCGGGCCAGGGAGTCCTGGATGGTGATGAGCGGCTTGGCCTCGGAGCTTCCGATGCCGTGCAGCAGCATGTTCATCAGGGCGAGGCGGCCGGTCTCCCGGACAAGTTCATAACCAGTGATCGCACCCGTCTGGAGGGCCCGGCCCTTGTCGCCGTAGAGCTCGTTCTCGTAGTTCTGGACGAGGTGGGCGTGCGCCGCGATGAGGAAGCCGCCAGTACCGCAGGCCGGGTCGGTGATGGTCTCGCCGGGCTGCGGCTGCACGCAGTCGACTATGGCGTCGATGAGTGGGCGGGGCGTGAAGTACTGGCCCGCGCCGGTCTTGCGGTCCTCGGCGCCACGCTGGAGGAGGCCTTCGTAGGCGTCGCCCTTGAGGTCCTGGTTCTCGGTGGTCCAGGTGTAGGGATTGATCAGATCCTTGATCAGACGTTCGAGGACGGCAGGTTCCTGAATCTTGTTCTGCGCCTTGGTGAAGACCTCACCGAGCATGGTGCCGCCACGCTGACCGAGGTCCTTGAGGATGAACTCGTAGTGGTCGAGCAGCGCTTCGGCGGACCGGGTCATAAGGCTCTTCCAGTCCCGGCCCTCGGGTACGAGGGGTTGTTCGGGGCTGTTGCGCCGGAAGATGGCCGGACGGTTGGCGCGCTCGTCGGCCATCTTCAGGAAGAGGAGGTACGTGAGCTGCTCGACATAGTCAAGAGTGGAGACGCCTGAGTGGCGCAGCAGTTCGCAGTACGACCAGAGGCGGTTGACGAGGCTGGAGGTCGAGGCCGGGGCGGCGGGAGTGACCTTGATCTTGGCTTCAGTCGTCTGGTGGGCTGTGACCACACCGGGTGCCGATGAGGCCACCGCATCGGCAGGGCTCGCGGGGGCTGGCTTCTCGGTGCTGCTGCTCATAATCGTGCTCACAGGGGAAGTGCTTCCTGGGTGCCGGAGGGAACCGGTCGGCCGGAGGTCTGGGGAGCGGCCGGCGTGGTCGTACTGGGGGCGCGCTTGCGCCTGGCCGGCTTGGCACCGCTGGCCCGCTGAGCGCGGATCCGGTCGAGGAGGACGGAGGCGGGCTCGTCGTCGGGGTCCTGGAGGACCAGGGCGCCGGTGAAGGCGGAGTGGAGGAGGGCGTTACGAAGCCGTACAGCTTCGCGAGCCTGTTCGTCCAACTGCCCTTTCAAAGGGCTCACCAGTCTCATGGTATCGGCAATGGCCGTCGCCACGGCTTTCTGCTCGGCGCCTTTAAGAGGAATAGGAATTCGAGCAGAGCGAACAGTTGCCTGCGAGATGTTTCGCATCGAGTCGCTGGTTCCTGTCGCTGCCGCAGAATACTGAGATCGCACTGGTCGCGACGAGAGGACCTCGATGAGCCAATTCCTGTCAACCCCTGCTTCTGGCACCAATCGCAGACTCTTATCGCTGAGCATCAGCTTGGCACGAGTAGCGCCAACCAGGACTGGAGCGCCAACGTAGTCAACGGTATTTGCACGACTCACGAGAATATCGCCGCTATGGATCTCATAGTCAGGATTTGGTTCACGTTCGAGCGGCAACGCCTTGTTCTCGTCCGCCCTGAACTCACCCCAAGTCATGGCGCTGACCTTGATGACACCCCACTCATCATCGCGAGCTGGCCTCGGAAGGCAGGTGAAAGATTTCCCAGTCTCAATTCCTTCGAGGACGTCCCCTACAACACCCCATCTCCACCCTTCGGGTAGCGAATCCCCATCTGCCTGCCAGACGCCCCGAGAACGCACAGCTTGGGTAAGATCTTCAAACTTCTTGGCAGCCAGGCCCAAAGCCGCCTCCCCGGCCTCAACATGTGCCAGCTGATCTTCCAACTTGGCGACGATGCGGTGCTGTTCAGCGAGAGGTGGTACGGGGATCTCCAGCTCAGCCAGGTAAGGACGCGGTACACGTCGCTGGCCCACGGCACCAGTCATGTGTCGCTCCGCTGCCCGGCGGACGTGCCGTTGCAACAGAAAGTGCATCAAATATTCGGGTAGAACAGCTCCACGGCTCCGCAGCACATGGAACTCGGTGCTTCCCAGTGCACGTCCGCCGACCAGCCCTTGCGCCTTCGCGATCTTCCCGTTCTCCATGCAGGGCGTAATTTTCGCGAACAGTACGTCGTTCTCCTGGAACATGGTCAGCGACTTATTCTTGACGTCGCCGTACCGCACCTGCGTCGATGCGTCCATACGCCCCGTCGCCGCCTCAACAGCGGCCATGGGCACCTGGGAAATCAGTTCATCGTCACCGGGCTCCTCGTCGAAGCCCCGGGGATTCACATCGCACAGCTCACCGATCGTCCCCCGCACCCACCCCGCAGGAAGCCCCTCCGTGACGTCTTCCTCCGGACCCGAACCCCCCGGCTCCGGCCCCGCACCCGAGTCGGTCGTCACGCGCTTAGCTCCCTGTCCAGTTCAGTGATGATGTGTTCCGCCCGTGTCCCCCCGAATTCGGCGATGAACCCGTCCGTGCCGTTGTGCGAGGTGAAAGGGGCGTAATCGAGGTCAGCGGTGTCGAAGCGTACACGCTGGGCCGTCGCTGCGGCGATGTGGTCGAGCCACCAGCGTTGACGTTCCGTGAAGCGGGTGCCCATCTGTTCCTGACGGGCGATCCAGGCCTGATAGCGCTCGCGGACAAGCTCCTCGTACGGGCGCGGAGCCGGTGCGCCCCGCTCCGCGCCGCCCGCGAGTTCGTAGCGAAGCAGAGCCAGCAGGTCGGAGGCCGTGTGCTTGCGGCGGGTCCCGTCGGTCGCCGCCTCGCCCAGCTTCTCGTACGCTTGCCAGAGCTTGTCCGGGGTCCAGGCGCGCGGTGGGCGGGCGATGCTGCGGGCCACGTCGTTGAGTCTGTTCATGGCGACACTCGGCGGCACGTCGGAGCCGGCGCTGAACGCGATGGACATGGCCGCGATCTCGTCGCGGTTGTCGGCGATGTACTGGCGCCAGTCGCGGACCGTCTGTGCCGCCGTGTCCTTGTCGTCGACGACGGCGCCCGCGCGGAGTAGTTCGTCCGCGCCGTTCTCGTCGTAGAGGATGTCCTTGGCGCGCCGCATCTCCAGCAGGCGGGCGCGCAGCGGCGGCTGGGCGGCGAGCGGCTGAACGGCCCGCTCGATGAGGTCGCGCACCGCGCGCTCGGGATTGCGGCCAGCGCGCTCGGCGTCCTCGCGGACTTCCAGTTGCCGGTCCGCCGAGACGGCGTCGACCATCTCGTGAACGATCTTCGTCAGTTCCAGTCCGCCGCTCAGGCGCTGGATCTCGGTGCGCTCCTCGTCCGTCATCTGGATGTCGAGTTTGGCGAGGCGGGCCGCGAGGGTGGAGACCTCTTCCTCCTCGATGGTGTTTGCGGCAGTTTTACGGAGCAGCTTTTCCAGGCTGATCTGTTTGTCGGTGTGGCGTTCCAGCGGCGCCGCGTCGACCTTGGGTTTCTTTGTCACGCCGACCGCATCGACGATCACGAAGCGGGTCTTAGGACCGACGCCGGGGGTGACCTTCTCGAAGTCCGTGAGGGAGAGCGTGCGGGCGCCGCGGCCCTTCATCTGCTCGAAGTAGGCCCAACTCTTGACGTCTCTGAGGAATAGCAGGCATTCGAGCGGTTTGACGTCCGTGCCGGTGGCAATCATGTCGACCGTGACCGCGACGCGCAGGTCGGGAAGGTTACGGAAGGCCGCGAGGCGCTCGGCGGCATTGCGGGCCGCGCTGGTGATCTTCGCGCAGAAGTCGTTGCCCTTACCGAAGACATCGCGGATGACCTCGACGATCTCCTCCGCGTGGTTGTCATTCTTGGCGAAGACCAGCGTCTTGGGCACATACATCTCGTCCCACAACAGGTCACCGGTGTCCGGGTGGCGTTTGGCCCGCTCGGGGAAGATCTCCGTGAACAGCCGGTCGCGGAAGGTCTGGACGACCGTACGCAGCTGATCCTTGCTGATGACTCCGACACCGACCTGGTTGGCGCCGTACTCGATGTCCTCGTCAATGTCTTCGTAGCGTTGGCGGCGGGTGCGGCGGTCACGGACCGGGATGGTGCCCTGCGCGATGACTCCGCCCTCGGCGGTTATCCGTGTCTCGATCTCGTAGACGGAGAAGTCGACGTTGACACGGTCGGCCACGGCCTCCTGGTACGAGTACTCGCTGACCAGGTTGGCGTTGAAGTAGCCGAAGGTCTGGGCGACCGGGGTGGCCGTGAGGCCGACGATGGGGGCGTCGAAGTATTCGAGGACGGAGCGCCACTTGCCGTAGATGGAGCGGTGGCACTCGTCGACGACGATCAGGTCGAAGGACTCCGGGGGGATGTCCGCGTTGTAGCCGACCTCGATGCCGCCCGGCACCTCGACGTCGTAGCCGATGTCCCCGTCTCCCTGTTCGGCCCCCGGAAGGCTCGCGCCGGTCAGCTCCACGTAAAGGCGCTGCACGGTGGAGATGACGACCTTGGAGGAGATGAACATGCCCTCCGCGCCGAGGCGCTGGACGTTGTAGAGGTCGGCGAACTTGCGGTCGGTGTCGGGGGTCCTGAAGTTCTCGAACTCGGCGAAGGCCTGCGCGCCGAGGTTGTTGCGATCTACGAGGAAGAGGATGCGCTCGGCGCGGGCGTGCTTGAGGATCCGGTACGAGAACGTGACAGCCGTGAACGTCTTGCCTGCGCCGGTGGCCATCTGGACGAGGGCGCGGGACTGTCCCATTCCCTGCTGGCCCTTGCCGAGGGCCAGCGAGTTTTCCACGCCGCGTACCGCTTCGATCTGCGCCGGGCGCAGGGGGCGTTCGTCGAGTTCGGGCATGCGCCGGCGCAGCCGGGCCCGGTAGCTGGGGGCCTGCTCGTCCTCCTCGGCCTGGCGGACCCAGCGGGCCAGTGTGCGCGGCTGGTGGAAGGAGAAGATGCGGCGGGTGCGGGAGTCCGGGTCGAGGACGGACCGGAAGCGGGTCTCGCCGCCGTCACTGACGTAGCGGAACGGGAGCGGGGTGCCCCAGGCGGTGAGGCGCTGCTGGGCATCGGTGAGGTGGTCGGCGTAGCGGTCGGCTTGGGCCTCAGCGGCGGACAGGTCGGCGCCTTCGCGCTTGGCCTCGATGACGCCGACGAGCTTACGGTCGACATAGAGGGCGTAGTCGGCGCGGCCCCGGGCGGTGGTGACTTCGCGGACGGCGACGCCGTTGCCGCGCCGGTCGCCCTGGACGTGGAGGTTGAGGTCGGCGCCGCCGTCCTGGACGTCCCAGCCCGCCGCCGTGAGCATGGCGTCGAGTCGCTTGCGGACCTGCACTTCGGTGAGGGGTTCGCGGGACGCCTGTTCGGCGTTGTCGAGGAGGCGGGCGCGCTCAGCGACGGCGACCGACGCGGCGGCGCGGTCAGTGGTGGCAGTGTGGCGGCGGCCGAACTGTGTGGCCTCGGCGGCGGCCTGGAACTCCTTGAGCTGGTGCTGCACGGCCGCGACCGAGCGGGCCAGTTCCTCGCGCTCGGCCTGGGCCTGGGCGAGCTCGCGCTCGACGGTGCTGCGGGCGGCCTGCTCGGCCTGGGCCTGGGATGCCTGGTCGTGGTAGCTGAGGCGGGCCTCTTCCAGCTCCCTGCGGGCTCGTGCGACGTCCTGGAGCAGGCGTTCGTTCTCGGCGGCCGGGGTGTGGTCGGGGCTAGGCGGCACGAACGGCAACTGCTCGCGCGAGCCGGTGAGCAGCCGGTGGTACCAGGCCCCGAGGCGGAAGCAGGTGCGCAGGGCGCGGAAGGCGTCATCGGCGCTGTCGAGTCCCGCATGGCTCGCTTCATTGCCTAGGGTGCGCACCTCGTGGAAGGCGGTGCCCACGTCGCCGTGGAGATAGCCCTCCCGGTCCAGGGCCCGCAGCCGGTCGAACTGGGTGGTGCCCTCCACGCGGACCCGGGCCCGACTGACCAGGTCGGCCGCCATGGCCTCCGCGAACTGGCGGGATTTGATCAGGGAGGTGTTCGGGTCGCTGAAGACATGGCTTTCGGCGGCGGTTCCGTAGGCGACGAGCAGCGGAAGATGGGGCAGCAGGAAGCCGAAGTTGCGGGACTGCGCGGCCAGTCGTACAAGCCGGGGGTCTGACGCCTGAGGCGCCCCGCCTGCGCTGCTCATGGGGTTGGTACCGCCTCTCCGGGAGTGCAACGGTCGCCGGTATTGTGCGTTGTGATCGCTCGCCGAGCCTAACTGGCGGCCGCCCGACCGTCGGTAAGCGCTGGACTGGAACGGGGGAGGTGCACGACAACCGCGGCCTCAAGAATCGACCCGCGAACGAGACCCGCATCGTTCCGGCTCCGCCCCGCCTGGTCCGCATGCTCCGGGCTCACATCGAAGAGTTCGGTACGGCCAAGGACGGCCGGCTGTTCGCCAACGAGCGCGGGGGAGTGGTCGCCTCGACAACGTACTGGCGTGTCTGGGACGAGGCACGGCACCTGGCGTTCACGCCGGAACAGGTGGCCTCTCCGCTCGCCGCCCGGCCGTACGATCTGCGGCACGCCGCGCTCTCCTCATGGCTCAACGCCGGAGTGGATCCCACCGAGGTTGCGGAGCGCGCGGGCAACAGCGTCGAAGTGCTCCTCAGCCGCTACGCGAAGTGTCTCGACGGTCGGCAGGACGTCGCCAACCGTCGGATTGCCGAGTTGCTGGACGATGCCGGCGAAGAATGAAGCAGCGTAGCGCCTGAGCCCAACCTACTCACGTGAGTAGGTTGGGCTTCATTGCGTCCGGAGTGAAGGCGTGCAGAGCAATGTCTGTGGCAGCTCTCAGTAGGTGGCAAAGGGTCCCCCTGCTCAGGGCTGTCCCGTAATGATCTGTGGTGTGCTGAGTGAGCTGCTGAGGCAGTCACCCTTAGGGAACAGGTTGACGTCGCGAGCGGTCACCGCCGGAAATGCGGGGCTCAGGCGACCGATGCTCTGAAGGGATCAGTGGGGATGATCTCTGCCTCGTCCAGGAGCTGTTCCAACGCCTCGTGTCCGTGTTGCCGACGGAAGTCGATTTCGGCGGTGGTCACCGGCAGGGTCCACAGGATGCGGGCGTGTCCTCCAGGCAGCGGGCAGTGTTCGAGGTCCGGGCCGTGGAGATAGGGCAGGCTGATCAGCAGGTGGTCGCAGGTCGACCCCGGCACCCACGGTTCACCGATCGGCATGCTGTGGTCCAGGTCGAGTTGATGCCCTCCGCAGTGGTAGTAGGCAACCATCGCCATGAGTTCGATGAACCGCTGGTCTCGGACGTGTGCGGTCATGACGAACTCAAGGCCGCTACCGTGCTGCTCCATCGAGGCCCAGCACCCGGCGGTCACATAGGCCCAACTGTCGCTGCGGGGGCCGGGTCCCACAACGAGAACTCGCAGAGCGGGCAGTGCCGCTCGCCGTTCTGGGCCTAGGTCGTAGTCGACGGCCTCCACGGCATGCCCTACGAAGAACGCCCGGATGTGCGACTCAACGGCCTCCGCGGCCAGCAGCCTTGCATCACTCACCGCTCGATCATTCCAGACTGTGATCGACTGCCCCTGACCCCTTACGCACCCGAGAGGGGAGACGAGGCCGGCGACGGGACCTGATTCCGATACCCGACCTGCGGCATGATGGCCCCTGTGGACTACGGTCCGGGGGCCTTGTCGTTTTCCGGGGCTGACCTGCTGGTTCCTGGTCGGCAGCCAGTCCACGCATAGTCCACAGCACCCGACATACGGCCGCTCCGAGCGGCACATGGCTGCACATACGCGAAGACCCCGGCTCCAGCGTTTCCGCTGGTGACGGGGTCTTTGGGCACCTATTTCAAGGTGCCCCCGGCAGGATTCGAACCTGCGCACACGGCTCCGGAGGCCGTTGCTCTATCCCCTGAGCTACGGGGGCGTGTCGGTCGCGTTGCTCGCGGCGACGGACAGAACACTACCAGCTCCCTCGGGGTGATCAGGAACGGGTTTCCGGGGGTCGAGGAGGGGCGGGTGCCCCGCAGGGGGCGGAAGTGGGGAAAACCCGGACGCGGTGTCCGGTCCCGACCTACTCTCGAGTTGTGTCAGGCGCTTCGGGCCGGGTGCTTGTTGTGGACGACAACAAGGTCATTCGGCAGCTGATCAGGGTCAATCTCGAGCTGGAGGGCCTCGAGGTCGTGACCGCGTCCGATGGTGCCGAGTGTCTGGATGTCGTGCACCAGGTGCGGCCCGATCTTGTGACCCTCGATGTCGTCATGCCTCGTCTGGACGGCCTGCGGACCGCCGCCCGACTGCGCGCCGATCCTCGGACCCGCGACCTTCCCCTCGCCATCATCAGCGCCTGCACGCGGTACGAGGTCGAAGCCGGCCTGGAAGCGGGTATCGACGCTTTCCTTCCCAAGCCCTTCGATCCCGCCGAACTCGTCAGCCTCGTACGCAGGCTCATCGAGGAGAAGCGGGCGGAGGCAAGCGGTGGTCTCCTTCTCGGCGGCCTTGCGAGTGCCGACGGGGATATCGGACTCGGGTCCTCCCACAGTCCCGGCCCCGACTCCGATCCCGCCCGCAGTCCCGGCCTCAACCCCGACCCCGTCCGCAGTGCAGGCCCCAACCCCGACCCCAACCCCGCCCCCACCGTCCGTCACGACCTCGCCCTCAGTGACGGGCGCGGAGGTGACGGACGCGACCGAGGCGACGTGCGGCACGGGGGCGGCATGCGCAACGAACCCCGATGTGAGCACGAACCCCGATGTGAGCACGAAAGCCGGAGCGAGCACGAAAGCCGGAACGGGCACGAAAGCCGAAACGCGACGCCAGGGGAGCGGCACGGACACCAACACGAACAGGGACACGGACACCAGCACGAACAGGAACCGGGCCACGGACAAGGTCACCCAACCGAACCCACCCCCACGCAAGGGACCGGCGACAGCCCCATCGTCGAGCCCATCGCCGAATAGCCCCGCCCCTGCCCCTAGCCCCCGTCCTTCCCTCCAGCCCCGCCCCCGCCCCAGCCCCCCGACAGACGTCCGCCCGTCGGCAGGCCCCCGCCCCCCGGCGGACCCGCCGCACCCCCCGCCCCGTCCACATCCCGGACACCCCGAAACCGGCTCGCCTCCCCACCCCCCTCCTCCCCTACGCTTGTCCCGTGACCCCCGTCGAGTTGTCCCGCACCGTGCTGCACGCAGTGCGGTGTGCCGTGGACGACGGGGAGCTGAGTGTGGTCGTTCCCTCGCGGGTGGTCGTCGGGCCGCCCGGGCCGGGAGGGTGTGGGGACTACGCCACGAACGTCGCCCTGCAGTTGGCCCGCCCCGCCGGGCAGCCCCCGTTGCGGGTCGCCGCGCTGCTCCGGCCGTACCTGGTGCGCGCGGCCGGTGTCACCGACGTCGAGATCACCGGGCCGGGGTTCCTCAACATCAGCCTCGACCGGGCTCTCACGTCCACCGCCCTGGTCCGGCGGATCCTGCGCGAGGGGCCGCGCTACGGCCGTAGCGACGCCCTCGCCGGCCGGGTCTTCGCGTTGTGCGTGCCGTACGAGGTCCGTGCCGAGGTGGTGGCCGACGTGCTCGCGCGGGTCGTCGCCTCGCAGGGTGGGCGTGTCGAGATCGCGCACGGTGGCGAGGTGAATCTGCGGCCCGTGCCGGCGCCGGAGGACCCCGCTCCGCTCGGTCCGGACGCCGCCCGCTGGGCCCTGCTCCATCCGGCTCCGCACGACCGGCCCCGGATCACCGCCGATCACCTGGTCCAGCGGGAGAGCAACCCCCTCTTCCGGGTCCGTTACGCGCACGCCCGCACCCGCGCCGTCAGCCGCAACGCCGCCGACCTGGGATTCGGCACCCCCGGGCCCGAACCGCACGTGGAGGCGGCGGCGGACGCCCCTGACCTCTCGGCCCTCCTCGCGGACTACCCCCGCATCCTCGCCACGGCCGGCGCGCTTCCTCACCCCGACGCCCAGGCCGCCCCCTCCCGTCTCACCCGGCACCTCATCGCCCTCGCCGACGTGACGCTCACGCACCTGCCCGCCGTTCTCCCCCGCGGGGACGAGAAACCCTCGGCCGCCCACCGGTCCCGGCTCGCGCTCGCCGAAGCCGCCGGGACGGTGCTGGCCGGCGGCCTGTCCCTGCTCGGCATCGACGCACCCGATCACCTCTGAGAGAGCACGCCCAAGATGAGCCGTTCCGCACACCCCGCCGGGCCCCGTCACGCCGATGTCCTGCCGGAGGGGCACTACTCGGCGCCGCCCGCCGACCTCAACTCCCTCGACCCCAAGGTGTGGGCGCGGACCGTCACCCGGGACGCCGACGGGGTCGTCGTCGTCGGCGGCATCGACGTGAAGACGCTCGCCGAGGAGTACGGCACCCCGGCCTACATCCTCGACGAGGACGACTTCCGGGACCGGGCCCGTGCCTGGCGCACTGCCTTCGGGACCGATGCCGACGTCTTCTACGCCGGGAAGGCGTTCCTGTCACGCGCGGTGGTGCGCTGGCTGCACGAGGAGGGACTCAACCTCGACGTCTGCTCCGGCGGCGAGCTGGCCACCGCGCTCTCCGCCGGCATGCCCGCCGACCGCATCGCCTTCCACGGCAACAACAAGTCCACGGAGGAGATCGAGAGGGCCGTCGGCGCCGGCGTCGGGCGGATCGTCCTCGACTCCTTCCAGGAGATCGTCCGCGTCGCGCACATCGCCCAGTCCCTCGGCAGGCGGCAGCGGGTGCAGATCCGTGTCACGGTCGGCGTCGAGGCGCACACGCACGAGTTCATCGCCACCGCTCACGAGGACCAGAAGTTCGGGATCCCGCTGGCCGGGGGAGCGGCGGCGGAGGCCGTGCGGCGGGCCCTCCAGCTCGACGGTCTCGAGCTGATCGGGATCCACTCGCACATCGGGTCGCAGATCTTCGACATGTCCGGCTTCGAGGTCGCCGCCCACCGGGTCGTCGGGCTGCTCAAGGACATCCGCGACGAGCACGGCGTCGAGCTGCCCGAGATCGACCTCGGCGGCGGGCTCGGCATCGCGTACACGAGCGACGACGATCCGCGCGAGCCGCACGAGATCGCCAAGGCGCTGACCGAGATCGTCACCCGCGAGTGCGAGTCCGCCAGGCTGCGCACGCCCCGTATCTCCGTCGAGCCCGGCCGTGCCATCGTCGGGCCGACCGCCTTCACGCTGTACGAGGTCGGCACCGTCAAGCCGCTCGACGGGCTGCGGACGTACGTCTCCGTCGACGGCGGCATGTCGGACAACATCCGTACCGCGCTGTACGACGCCGAGTACAGCGTGGCGCTCGTCTCCCGCGCCTCCGACGCCGAGCCGATGCTCGCGCGCGTCGTGGGCAAGCACTGCGAGAGCGGGGACATCGTGGTGAAGGACGCGTTCCTGCCGTCCGACCTGGCACCGGGCGACCTGATCGCCGTCCCCGCCACGGGGGCGTACTGCCGGTCGATGGCCAGCAACTACAACCACGTCCTGCGGCCGCCGGTCGTCGCCGTGCGCGAGGGTGCGGCCCGTGTCATCGTGCGGCGCGAGACGGAGGAGGATCTCCTGCGGCTCGACGTCGGATAGGCGGCGGCCGGGCGGGGTGGAAGATCTCCTGTCCGCCGCCCCGGGACAATGAAATACATGTCTCACGATCCGGACCAGGGACAGAAACCCCGGTCCGGTGAGTGAGACTGGTGCAACCGTAGACGGTATGAGGAAACGAGGTCGGATGATGCGTACGCGTCCGCTGAAGGTGGCGCTGCTGGGCTGCGGAGTGGTCGGCTCAGAGGTGGCGCGCATCATGACGACGCACGCCGACGACCTCGCCGCCAGGATCGGGGCTCCGGTGGAGCTGGCGGGGGTGGCCGTGCGGCGGCCCTCCCGGGTGCGCGAGGGCATCGACCCGGCGCTCGTCACCACCGACGCCACCGCGCTCGTCAAACGCGGTGACATCGACGTGGTCGTCGAGGTCATCGGCGGTATCGAGCCCGCCCGCACCCTCATCACCACCGCGTTCGAGTACGGCGCGTCCGTCGTCTCCGCCAACAAGGCGCTGCTTGCCCAGGACGGCGCCGCCCTGCACGCCGCCGCCGACGCGCACGGCGAGGACCTCTACTACGAGGCCGCCGTCGCCGGCGCCATCCCGCTGGTCCGCCCGCTGCGCGAGTCGCTCGCCGGCGACAAGATCAACCGTGTCATGGGCATCGTCAACGGGACGACCAACTTCATCCTCGACAAGATGGACTCCACCGGGGCCGGCTACCAGGAGGCCCTCGACGAGGCCACCGCCCTCGGGTACGCCGAGGCCGACCCGACCGCCGACGTCGAGGGCTTCGACGCCGCCGCCAAGGCCGCCATCCTCGCCGGGATCGCCTTCCACACGCGCGTGCGCCTCGACGACGTCTACCGCGAGGGCATGGCCGAGGTGACCGCCGCCGACTTCGCCTCCGCGAGGGCGATGGGCTGCACCATCAAGTTGCTCGCCATCTGCGAGCGGGCCGCCGACGGGGGATCCGTCACCGCGCGCGTGCACCCCGCGATGATTCCGCTGACCCACCCGCTCTCCTCCGTGCGCGGCGCCTACAACGCCGTGTTCGTCGAGTCGGACGCGGCCGGTCAGCTCATGTTCTACGGCCCCGGCGCCGGCGGTGCTCCCACCGCCTCCGCCGTGCTCGGCGACCTCGTCGCCGTGTGCCGCAACCGGCTCAGCGGGGCGACGGGGCCCGGCGAGTCGGCGTACGCCGCCCTGCCGGTGTCGCCGATGGGTGACGTCGTCACCCGGTACCACATCAGCCTCGACGTCGCCGACAAACCGGGCGTCCTGGCGCAGGTGGCCACCGTGTTCGCCGAGCACGGGGTGTCCATCGATACGGTTCGGCAGCAGGGGCGGCAGGACGGGGACGGCGAGGCCTCCCTCGTCGTCGTCACCCATCGCGCGTCCGACGCCTCCCTCACCGGGACCGTCGAGGCGCTGCGCAAGCTCGACACCGTGCGGGGTGTCGCCAGCATCATGCGGGTTGAAGGAGAGTAACCAGCAATGACCCACCAGTGGCGCGGAATCATCGAGGAGTACCGGGACCGGCTGCCGGTTTCCGACAGCACGCCGGTAGTGACGCTCCGGGAGGGCGGCACGCCCCTCGTGCCCGCGCAGGTGCTCTCCGAGCGCACCGGCTGCGAGGTCCACCTCAAGGTCGAGGGCGCCAACCCCACCGGGTCCTTCAAGGACCGCGGGATGACGATGGCGATCACCCGGGCCAAGGAGGAGGGCGCCAAGGCGGTCATCTGCGCCTCCACCGGCAACACGTCGGCGAGCGCCGCCGCGTACGCCGTGCGG
This sequence comes from Streptomyces sp. NPDC006259, assembly GCF_042870975.1. Lineage (NCBI taxonomy): Bacteria > Bacillati > Actinomycetota > Actinomycetes > Kitasatosporales > Streptomycetaceae > Streptomyces > Streptomyces sp. NPDC006259. The sequence continues at coordinate 819,615 of NZ_JBIAHY010000004.1, forward strand.
GCGGGCATGGTCTGTGCCGTCCTCGTCCCCCAGGGCAAGATCGCGCTCGGCAAGATGGGGCAGGCCCTCGTCCACGGCGCGAAGATCCTCCAGGTCGACGGCAACTTCGACGACTGCCTCACGCTGGCGCGCTCGCTGAGCGACAACTACCCCGTGGCGCTGGTCAATTCGGTCAACCCGGTGCGCATCGAGGGGCAGAAGACGGCCGCCTTCGAGATCGTGGACATGCTCGGCGACGCCCCCGACATCCACGTCCTCCCGGTCGGCAACGCCGGCAACATCACGGCGTACTGGAAGGGCTACAAGGAGTACGCCGCCGACGGTGTGGCCGCCAGGACGCCCCGGATGTGGGGCTTCCAGGCCTCCGGCAGTGCGCCGATCGTGCGCGGCGAGGTCGTCAAGGACCCGTCGACGATCGCCACCGCGATCCGCATCGGCAACCCCGCCTCCTGGCAGTACGCCCTCGCGGCGAGGGAGGAGTCCGGTGGGTTCATCGACGAGGTGACGGACCGTGAGATCCTGCGCGCCTACCGGCTGTTGGCCGCGCAGGAGGGCGTCTTCGTGGAGCCCGCGTCCGCCGCGTCCGTGGCCGGCCTGCTGAAGGCCGCCGAGCAGGGCAAGGTCGACCCGGGCCAGACGATCGTGTGCACCGTCACGGGCAACGGTCTCAAGGATCCCGACTGGGCCGTGGCCGGCGCTCCGCAGCCGGTGACCGTACCCGTCGACGCGGTGACCGCGGCCGAGCGCCTCGGGCTCGCGTGAGCGACCCGTGGGGGACGCGGGGGCGTCACCGGAAGACTTAGGCGCCCCTCCGGAGACCCACCGGTAGGCATAAGGGTCCTCACCTGGGGAACTTCCCCCAGGGAGGACGTCGCCCACCGGGGGTGCACAGGGGGCTTGCGACACGCATCGTGCGCCTCCTGTGCGCCCTATGTCGCCACAGAACCTTCCTTCGATAGGCTGTACCGAACCCGCGTTCCGCATATGCCTCCGCATCTCGCGCGGGCACGGGAACCGCGCCGTCCTCAGCGGCCCGAGGGTCTTCGTACGTCATCGAATGTCATTCGACCATCACGCAGCTCAAGGAGAGTCAACGAGCGATGGCCGGTCCAGCGTTCCGCGCCGCCGCCGTCCGGGTGCGCACCCCCGCCACCAGCGCCAATCTCGGTCCGGGCTTCGACGCCCTGGGCCTCGCGCTGGGGCTCTACGACGACGTCGTCGTCCGGGTGGCCGACTCAGGGCTGCACATCGACATCGCGGGTGAGGGCAGCGAGACACTGCCGCGCGACGAGAAGCACCTTCTCGTCCGCTCCCTGCGCACCGCCTTCGACGTCCTGGGCGGCCAGCCGCGCGGCCTGGAGATCGTCTGCGCCAACCGCATCCCGCACGGCCGCGGTCTCGGCTCCTCCTCCGCCGCCATCTGCGCGGGCATCGTCGCCGCGCGCGCGGTGACCATAGGCGGCGAGGCCCGCCTCGACGACGCCGCCCTGCTGGAGCTGGCGACCGAGATCGAGGGCCACCCCGACAACGTGGCGGCCTGCCTGCTCGGCGGGTTCACGCTCTCCTGGATGGAGGCCGGCGCCGCACGCGCGATCAGGATGGAGCCCTCGGATTCCATCGTTCCGGTGGTTTTCGTACCCGGGAATCCGGTCCTGACCGAGACCGCGCGCGGACTGCTGCCGCGTACCGTGCCGCATGTCGACGCCGCTGCCAACGCGGGCCGTGCCGCCCTGCTCGTCGAGGCTCTGACCAGGCGCCCCGAACTGCTGCTGCCCGCCACCGAGGACCGTCTCCACCAGGAATACCGCGCTCCCGCCATGCCGGAGAGCGCCGCGCTGGTGGAGCGGCTGCGCGCCGACGGGGTCCCCGCGGTGATCTCCGGTGCCGGACCCACCGTGATGGCCCTGGCCGACGCGGAATCGGCCGGAAAGGTCGAGCAACTGGCCGGTTCCGAATGGGCCGCCAACCGACTGAGCCTGGACCTCAAGGGGGCGAGCGTGCTGCCGCTCGCGCCCTCCGGCGACCTGTGAAAGCACACGGTTGCCGGATTTCGAGAGGGGGAATGTTTGTTGGATCCGGTAGTGTTAACCTCAAGTCTGCACCCGACCTCACCATGGCGAGGTGCTTCATGTCCCCCTCCGGGACAGACATTCTTCCGGGAGCTCCCCAAGCCGCACTGCGTTCCGTACGTCGTACCTGGGCAGTACGCCGTGCAGCGACGCTGAGCGGTCCGACGGGCACGCTCCGGAATCGGTGCGACCACGCCACGTGACACTGGATGTCACGGATCGTCGCGGAAGCGCCATCACCAGAAATCTCTTCCGCCGCTTTGGCGGACCACCGCCCCGGCTTCGCCACAGCAAGGACCGAAGTCGGACAGCACAACCGGTCGCCGAGCCAGACAGGCCGACGTCCGCTCCAGGGAAGGACCCTTCGTGAGCGACACCACCGATCTGATGGGCGCACGTGTCGAGGAGACCGCTGCCGCGCCCTCCACGGACGCCTCCGCGCCTGCCGCCGGTGCCGGCTCCCGGCGGCGCCGCGGTACCGGCCTCGAGGGCATGGTGCTGGCCGAGCTGCAGCAGGTCGCATCCGGCCTCGGCATCAGGGGCACCGCGCGTATGCGCAAGAGCCAGCTGATCGAGGTCATCAAGGAGGCGCAGGCGGGAAGCGGCGCGCCGGCCGCGAAGGCCGCGACGTCCTCCGCCGGGGACGCCACCGAGACCAAGCCCAAGCGCCGTGCCACCTCCAAGGCCCGCACGGGCGATGCCGCCACCGAGAAGAAGGCGGACGCCGCCCCGGCCGAGGCCCCCGCCGAGAAGGCCGTGGCCCAGCAGCAGATCGAGATTCCCGGCCAGCCCGCCGGGGGCACCGCGCGCTCGAGCGAGGCCGAGAGCGGCGGGAACGACGCTCCCGTCGAGCGTCGCCGTCGCCGCGCCACCGCCGACGCGGGCAGCCCCGAGACCGTCACGGCCGAGGCCAGGAGCGCCCAGAAGAGCGAGACCGCGGTCGCCACGCAGACCGAGCAGCCGCAGGGTGACGCCCGGGGCGACGCCGACGGCGCCGAGGGCCGCCGCCGCGAGCGCCGTGAGCGTGGCCGCGACCGTGACCGCGACCGCCGGGGCAAGGGCGACGACCAGCAGGGCCAGGGCGGTCAGCGCCAGCAGCAGGGCCAGCAGAGCGGCGGCCGTCAGGACCGCCAGGACCGCCAGGAGCGCCCGGACCGCCAGGACCGTCAGCGGGACAACGGCCCCCAGGACGACGACGACTTCGAGGGCGGCCGCCGCGGCCGTCGCGGGCGTTACCGGGACCGCCGCGGCCGTCGTGGCCGTGACGAGATCGGTACCGCGGAGCCGCAGGTCGCCGACGACGACGTCCTGATCCCCGTCGCGGGCATCCTGGACATCCTCGACAACTACGCCTTCATCCGCACGTCGGGCTACCTGCCGGGGCCGAACGACGTGTACGTCTCCCTCGCCCAGGTCCGCAAGAACGGCCTGCGCAAGGGCGACCACGTCACCGGCGCGGTCCGTCAGCCGAAGGAGGGCGAGCGGCGCGAGAAGTTCAACGCGCTCGTGCGTCTCGACTCCGTCAACGGCATGGCGCCCGAACACGGCCGTGGCCGCCCGGAGTTCAACAAGCTCACCCCGCTGTACCCGCAGGACCGCCTCCGTCTGGAGACGGACCCGGGCGTCCTCACCACCCGCATCATCGACCTCGTGTCGCCGATCGGTAAGGGCCAGCGTGGTCTGATCGTGGCCCCGCCGAAGACCGGCAAGACCATGATCATGCAGGCGATCGCCAACGCGATCACGCACAACAACCCCGAGTGCCACCTGATGGTCGTCCTGGTCGACGAGCGTCCGGAAGAGGTCACCGACATGCAGCGGTCGGTCAAGGGCGAGGTCATCTCCTCGACCTTCGACCGCCCGGCCGAGGACCACACCACGGTCGCCGAGCTGGCCATCGAGCGCGCCAAGCGGCTGGTGGAGCTGGGCCACGACGTCGTCGTCCTGCTCGACTCGATCACACGTCTGGGCCGTGCGTACAACCTCGCCGCCCCGGCCTCCGGCCGCATCCTGTCCGGTGGTGTCGACTCGACGGCCCTGTACCCGCCGAAGCGCTTCTTCGGTGCCGCGCGCAACATCGAGGACGGTGGCTCGCTCACCATCCTGGCGACCGCGCTCGTCGACACCGGGTCCCGCATGGACGAGGTGATCTTCGAGGAGTTCAAGGGCACCGGCAACATGGAGCTCAAGCTCGACCGGAAGCTCGCCGACAAGCGCATCTTCCCCGCGGTGGACGTCGACGCGTCCGGCACCCGTAAGGAAGAGATCCTGCTGGCCCCCGACGAACTCGGGGTCGTCTGGAAGCTGCGCCGGGTGCTGCACGCGCTCGACCAGCAGCAGGCGGTCGAGCTGCTTCTCGACAAGATGAAGCAGACCAAGTCGAACGCCGAGTTCCTGATGCAGATCCAGAAGACGACGCCGGGCAACGGCGACTGACGAAGGTCTTCACCAAAGGGCCGTCCCCTTGCGGGGGCGGCCCTTTCTGCTGTTCAGGCGCGGGGTACGATCACGCCCTTCGGTCAAGTTTTCGACCAAGATCTTCCTGATTTCCACGTCCCGAGGGGGGACTTGAGTGGGTACACCCACGTCCGGCGGCGGCCGGCACAGACGCCGGATCCGCATCGCCCTGCCCGCCGTCGCGGCCGGTGTCGCCACCGTCGTGGCCGGCGCGCTGTTCCTGTCGAGCGCGGAGGCCGCCGAGGCGCCGCCGTCGCCCGCGCACAGCGGCACCTCGGCCAAGGAACTCCAGCAGCGCCTCGCGTACGCCGTCGCCGGTGACGACCTCCCCGGACGGACCACGAAGGCGTCGCTGAGCGCGAACACCGCCACCACCGTCGACCCGAAGATCATCGGCGGTACGACGACGACCATCACCACCGCGCCCTGGATGGCGCAGCTCTGGTACGGCGACGACCGGGGGACCGCCACCACGGGTGACGACATCGGCTTCTTCTGCGGCGGCGCCGTCATCGCGCCGACGAAGATCCTCACCGCGGCGCACTGCGTCAAGGGCTACGACTGGCACGCCAACGGCGTCATCGTCACCGGCGCCACCCAACTGGCCACCGACACCGACCTGTACGGCGGCACGGCCACGGGCGTCTGGCGCCAGTGGAACCACCCGTCGTACAGCTCGGTGACCATCGACAACGACATCGCCGTCCTCACCCTGCCGAACCCGGTCAGGGCCACGCCGATCCGGATGACGACGGCCGCCGACACCGCCTCGTACAAGGCCGGCACGAACGCCAGGCTCTACGGCTGGGGGCGCACCACCTCCACCACCCAGGCCGTCTCCGGCACGCTGAAGACGGCCACGCTGCCGATCCAGTCCGACACGACGTGCGCGGACTTCTACGGCGCCGACTTCGCCAAGGGCCACATGGTGTGCGCCGGCACCCCCGCCAGCGGCAGCGACGAGGGCACGACCACCGCCTGCAACGGCGACTCCGGCGGCCCGCTCGTGGTGAACGGCCGCATCGTCGGCGTCGTCTCCTGGGGCGTGAAGAACTGCGTGGACAGCGGCGCCTACAGCGTCTTCAGCAAGGTCTCCACGTACGTCGGCGCCGCCCACCCGCGCGTCGACGACACCAACCTCAACGGTGACCACTACGCCGACCTGTGGATGCGCGCCGCCGCCGACAAGACCGGCTACGAGCGCGACTCCAAGGGCACCTCGCTCGCCGCCCGCCAGTCCTGGGGCACCTGGAGCGGCTTCAACGTCATCCTCCAGACCGACCTCGACCGGGACGGCTACCAGGACCTGCTGGTGCGCCGCGCCTCCGACGGCGACGTCTTCTGGAAGCACTACGTGCCCTCCAGCGGCACCTGGGCCACCAAGCTGGTCGGCGACAACTGGAAGACCCGGCTGAGCATCGTCGCCCCCGGTGACGTCACCGGCGACCAGCTGCCCGACCTGGTCTCGGTCGACTCCGCCGGCGCCCTGTGGGTCTACCCGGGCAAGGGCAACGGCTCCTTCGCCACCCGCGTCAAGGCGGGCGTCGGCTGGAACTCGTTCGACTCCGTGCGCGGCCACGGCGACTTCAACGGCGACGGCCTGGCCGACCTGATCGCCCGCAAGAAGAGCGGCGGCGCGGTGTACCTGTACAAGGGCCGCGGCAACGGCACCTTCGCCGCCGGCGTGAAGGTCGCCACCTGGAGCACCACGACGTACAACGCCCTCGCCACCGTCGGCGACGTCAACGGCGACGGCAAGGCCGATCTGCTGGCCCGCACCCCGGCCGGCGCGCTGTACCTGTACCGAGGGACCGGAAGCGCCGGAAATGTGATCTTTTCCGCACGGCTCTCGCTCGGGACGACGTTCAAGCAGTACGACATCTTCGCCTGACCCCGCAGGTGAGCGGGGCGCTCCTCCGCCCGCCCGGTGACGCTCCGTGCCCGACCGCTCCCCGGTCGGGCACGGAGCGTTGTGCAACCCTGTGCCGGGTTTCTCCGTCTGACGTGGCGGAGGGACGATGGTGAGGTCGACACGAGACAGAGGAGCACATGTCCGCCGAGAGCACGCCGGAGCCCGGCATACCGGGAGAGTCCGGCACAACGGATGAGGCCGGCGGCGGTGGACCGCGCCGACGGCCCGGAGGCCGGCGCCGCAGGCCCCGCGCCCGGCGCAGAGGCGTCATGATCGCCGCGTGGACCGCGGCGGGAGTCGTCGTGCTGGGCGGCACCGGACTCGGGTACGTGTACGTCAAGCTCAACGGCAACATCAAGAGCGTCGACATCGACCAGGCCCTCGGCACCGACCGGCCCACGAAGGCCGACAACGGCTCGGAGAACATCCTGGTCCTCGGCTCCGACACCCGCTCCGGCGCCAACAAGAAGCTCGGCGGCGGCGCCGACGACGGCAGCGCCCGCTCCGACACCGCGATGATCGTCCACGTGTACGAGGGCCACAAGAGCGCCAGCGTGGTCTCCGTGCCGCGCGACACCCTCATCGACCGCCCCGAGTGCACCGACACCCGCGGCGGCACGCACGACGCCGCGACCGGCGTGATGTTCAACTCGGCGTACACCACGGGCGGTGCCGCCTGCGCGGTCAAGACCGTCGAGTCGATCAGCGGCGTCCGCATGGACCACTACCTGGAGGTCGACTTCTCCGGCTTCGAGAAGCTGATCGACGAGCTGGGCGGGGTCGAGATCACGACGACCAAGGACATCAAGGACCCCGACAGCCATCTGGACCTCAAGGCCGGCACGCACACCCTCGACGGCGCACAGGCCCTCGGCCTGGTCCGCACCCGGCACGGCGTGGGCGACGGCTCCGACCTCGGCCGCATCCAGCTCCAGCAGGCCTTCGTCAAGGCCCTGGTCGACCAGGTCAAGGACGTCGGCCTCCTCACCAGCGGCACGAAGCTGTACGCCCTCGCCGACACCGCCACCAAGGCCGTCACCACCGACTCCGACCTGGGCTCCCTGAACTCCCTGATGTCGTTCGCGGGCGGTCTCAAGGGCATCGGCGCGGCCGACATGAACATGGTCACCCTGCCGGTCCGGTACGACCCCGCGAACCCCAACCGGGTCATCGTCGAGAAGGCGAAGGCCCAACAGGTCTGGACGGCCCTGCGGAACGACCGCCCGATCCCCAGGTCCGCCACCGAGGGCACCGCCACGGGTGAGGCGGCGGGCGTCGTGTCCTCGTCCTGACCGGCCTTGAGCCGAAGGGTGAGAGCCGACGGCCGGGAGTCGAGGGCGAGAGCCGACGGCCGAGGGCCGCAGGCGTGGTGCCGGACCGGCAGCCGGAACCCGTGCGAAACCACCGCGGGACCCGCCTCGGGAACGCGCCGGGAATAGATCGCCCCACCCCCCGGTTTTGGGGGATGCGGCCAGTCCTGGCAGACTGGTACGTCGGCTCCGGTTCACGCTTCCGCATCCCGCGGACGGCGACCCGGCGCCCTCCCGAAACCTAGGAGACACCTTGAAGCGCGACATCCACCCCGAGTACGTCGAGACGCAGGTCAGCTGCACCTGTGGCGCGTCGTTCACCACCCGCAGCACCATCGAGTCCGGTGCCATCCGTGCCGACGTGTGCTCCGAGTGCCACCCGTTCTACACGGGCAAGCAGAAGATCCTCGACACCGGTGGCCGTGTGGCCCGCTTCGAGGCCCGCTTCGGCAAGGCCGCCGGCTCCCAGAAGTAGCGAGCCCCATTTCGCCGGTCCACGGCCGCGCCCCCGCCCGGGGCGCGTGCCGGGACCGGCGTTTTTGGTCGTCTGCCTTCCCTTTCGTCCGCAGTACAGGAGCCAGAGATGTTCGAGGCCGTCGAGGAACTCCTCGGTGAACACGCCGACCTGGAGAAGAAGCTCGCCGATCCGTCGGTCCACTCCGACCAGGCCAACGCGCGCAAGCTGAACAAGCGCTACGCCGAGCTGACCCCGATCGTCGCCACGTACCGCTCCTGGAAGCAGATCGGCGACGACGTGGAGACCGCGCGCGGCTTCATCGCCGACGACCCGGACTTCGCCGCCGAGGTCAAATCGCTGGAGAAGCAGCGCGAGGAGCTGACGGAGAAGCTGCGGCTGCTGCTCGTCCCGCGTGACCCGAGCGACGACAAGGACGTCCTGCTGGAGATCAAGGCGGGCGCGGGCGGCGACGAGTCCGCGCTGTTCGCCGGCGACCTGCTGCGCATGTACCTGCGCTATGCGGAGCGCGTCGGCTGGAAGACCGAGATCATCGACGCCACCGAGTCCGAGCTGGGCGGCTACAAGGACGTCCAGGTCGCGGTGAAGACCAAGGGCGGCCAGGGCGCGACCGAGCCCGGTCAGGGCGTGTGGGCCCGCCTGAAGTACGAGGGCGGCGTGCACCGCGTCCAGCGCGTCCCGGCGACCGAGTCCCAGGGCCGTATCCACACCTCCGCGGCCGGTGTCCTCGTCACGCCCGAGGCCGAGGAGGTCGACGTGGAGATCAACCCCAACGACCTCCGCATCGACGTCTACCGGTCCTCCGGGCCGGGCGGGCAGTCCGTCAACACCACCGACTCCGCGGTGCGCATCACGCACGTTCCCACCGGAGTCGTCGCCTCCTGCCAGAACGAGAAGAGCCAGTTGCAGAACAAGGAGCAGGCGATGCGTATCCTGCGCTCCAGGCTGCTCGCCGCGGCGCAGGAGGAGGCGGAGCGGGAAGCCGCCGACGCCCGCCGCAGCCAGGTCCGCACCGTCGACCGCTCCGAGAAGATCCGCACCTACAACTACCCGGAGAACCGCATCTCGGACCACCGGGTCGGCTTCAAGGCGTACAACCTGGACCAGGTCCTGGACGGCGACCTCGACGCGGTGATCCAGGCCTGCGTCGACGCGGACTCGGCAGCGAAGCTGGCAGCCGCGTAAGGCACGTACGCACGACCGAGGACGACACGGAGGACTTGCGTGCAGCGATCATCTGGGGGACGTTCCCCGAACCCCCGCAGTCTGCTGCTCGCTGAGGTAGCTCAGGCCACCCAGCGGCTGGCCGACGCCGGCGTGCCCTCGCCGCGCAACGACGCGGAGGAGCTGGCCGCGTTCGTGCACGGGGTGAAGCGGGGGGAACTGCACTCCGTGCGGGACTCCGACTTCGACGCCCGCTACTGGGAGGTCATCGCCCGCCGCGAGCAGCGCGAGCCGCTCCAGCACATCACCGGACGCGCCTACTTCCGGTACCTGGAGCTACAGGTCGGGCCCGGCGTCTTCGTGCCGCGCCCGGAGACCGAGTCGGTGGTCGGCTGGGCGATAGACGCCGTACGGGCGATGGACGTGGTCGAGCCGCTGATCGTCGACCTGTGCACCGGCTCCGGGGCCATCGCGCTCGCCCTCGCCCAGGAGGTCCCGCGCTCGCGCGTGCACGCCGTGGAGCTGTCCGAGGACGCCCTGGTGTGGACCCGCAAGAACATGCAGGGGTCCAGGGTCGACCTGCGCCAGGGCAACGCCCTGGACGCCTTCCCCGACCTCGACGGCCAGGTCGACCTGGTCGTCTCCAACCCGCCGTACATCCCCCTCACCGAGTGGGAGTACGTCGCCCCCGAGGCCCGCGACTACGACCCCCAACTGGCATTGTTCTCGGGCGAGGACGGCCTCGACCTGATCCGGGGCATCGAACGCACCGCGCACCGCCTGCTGCGGCCCGGCGGCGTCGTCGTCATCGAGCACGCCGACACCCAGGGTGGCCAGGTGCCGTGGATCTTCACCGAGGAGCGTGGCTGGGCCGACGCGGCCGACCACCCCGACCTCAACAACCGGCCGCGCTTCGCCACCGCGCGCAAGGCGCTGCCGTGACCGCCCCACCGACTTCAACCGAGCAGTACGTGCACGAGGAGGCCCGCTAGACATGGCACGGCGATACGACACCAATGACGCGACCGACCGCGTGACGGGTCTGCGCGAGGCGGCGTCCGCCGTCCGCCGTGGCGAACTGGTGGTCCTCCCGACCGACACGGTGTACGGCATCGGCGCCGACGCGTTCTCCAAGGAGGCCGTCGGCGATCTGCTGGAGGCCAAGGGCCGGGGCCGCAACATGCCCACGCCCGTCCTCATCGGCTCCCCGAACACGCTGCACGGCCTCGTCACGGACTTCTCCGAGCTGGCCTGGGAACTGGTCGACGCCTTCTGGCCGGGCGCGCTCACGCTCGTCGCCAAGCACCAGCCGTCCCTCCAGTGGGACCTGGGGGACACCCATGGCACCGTCGCCGTCCGGATGCCGCTGCACCCGGTCGCCATCGAGCTGCTGACCGAGGTCGGCCCGATGGCGGTCTCCTCCGCCAACCTCACGGGCCACCCGGCGCCGGAGAACTGCGACTACGCCCAGGAGATGCTCGGCGACTCGGTGTCCGTCTACCTGGACGGCGGCCCCACCCCCGGCAACGTCCCGTCGTCGATCGTCGACGTCAGCCGTGAGGTCCCGCTGCTGCTGAGGGCGGGCGCCATCTCGGAGGAAGAGCTGCGCAAGGTCGTACCCGACCTCGAGGTGGCGAATTGACAGCCCCTGACGCGGGGCGTGGCATAGGCACCGGGGAACGTGCCGCGGAACGGACGACGACGTTCGGGCTTCCGCGCGACAGCTTCCGCATCCTCCACGTCAGCACCGGCAACGTCTGCCGCTCGCCCATCACCGAGCGGCTGACCCGGCACCTCGTGTCGCAGCGACTCGGGGTGCTCGGCGGCGGGCTGGTCGTGGAGAGCGCGGGCACCTGGGGCCACGAGGGCGCGCCCATGGAGGCCAACGCGGAGGCCGTGCTGGCCGACTTCGGCGCGGACGCCTCCGGCTTCACCGGCCGGGAGCTGCTCGACGAGCACGTCATCATGGCCGACCTGGTGCTGACGGCCACCCGCGACCACCGGGCCCAGGTCATCTCCATGGGCCATTCGGCGGGCCTGCGCACCTTCACGCTGAAGGAGTTCACCCGCCTGGTCAACGCGATCGACCCGGCCACCCTCCCCCCTTTGGAGGAGGGCGTGGTGATGCGCGCCCGCGCCCTGGTCCGCGCCGCCGCCGCCCTGCGGGGCTGGCTCCTGGCCCCCACCGCGGAGGCGGACGAGGTCTACGACCCCTACGGCGCGCCCCTCCCGTTCTTCCGCTCGATCGGCGACGAGATACATCAGGCGCTGGACCCCGTGGTGACGGCGCTCACGGGGGTCGCGGCGCGCGCCTGAGGGGTGTCGGACGGCGCCGACCGGGCGGCTCCGGCGGGCGCGGCCTACATTGGACGTACGTCACCGTCGACGCCCCGGAGCCCACCATGCCGGTCACCGCTGCCATCGAGGCCGACGTCCTGCGACGGCAGGACCCCGCGATCGCCGAGATCCTGCTCGGGGAACGCGCGCGGCAGGCGTCGTCGCTCCAGCTGATCGCCGCCGAGAACTTCACCTCCCCCGCCGTACTGGCGGCGCTCGGCTCACCGCTGGCCAACAAGTACGCCGAGGGCTATCCCGGCGCCCGTCACCACGGTGGCTGCGAGATCGCGGACATGGCCGAGCGTCTCGCCGTCGAACGGGCCAGGGCGCTGTTCGGCGCCGACCACGCCAACGTCCAGTCCCACTCCGGCTCCTCGGCCGTCCTCGCGGCCTACGCCGCCCTCCTGCGCCCCGGCGACACCGTCCTGGCCCTCGGCCTGTCCCACGGCGGCCACCTCACGCACGGTTCGCCGGCGAACTTCTCCGGCCGCTGGTTCGACTTCGTGCCGTACGGGCTGGACCCGGAGACCGGGCTCATCGACCACGAGCGGGTCCGGGCGCTGGCCCGCGGCCACCGCCCCAAGGCGATCGTCTGCGGCTCCACGGCCTACCCCCGCCACATCGACTACGCCTTCTTCCGCGAGGTCGCCGACGAGGTCGGTGCCTATCTCATCGCCGACGCCGCCCATCCCATCGGCCTGGTCGCCGGGGGAGCGGCGCCGAACCCGGTGCCGTACGCCGATGTCGTCTGCGCCACCACGCACAAGGTGCTGCGCGGGCCGCGCGGCGGCATGATCCTGTGCGGCGCCGAGCTGGCCGAGCGGGTGGACCGGGCGGTGTTCCCGTTCACGCAGGGCGGCGCGCAGATGCACACCATCGCCGCGAAGGCGGTCGCGTTCGGCGAGGCGGCGACACCGGCGTTCGGTCGGTACGCCCATCAGGTGGTCGCCAACGCGAGGGTACTGGCGGCCCGGCTGGAGGCGGAGGGGATGGCCGTCACCACCGGCGGCACGGACACCCACCTCATCACCGCCGACCCGGCGCCGCTCGGCGTCGACGGACGTACCGCCCGCGGCCGGCTGGCGGCGGCCGGCCTGGTCCTGGACTGCTGCGCGCTGCCGCACGGGGGAGCCGCCGGTGCCGCGCCCGCCGACGCCCGCGGCCTGCGCCTGGGCACGGCCGCGGTGACCACGCAGGGCATGGGGGAGACGGAGATGGCGCGGATCGCCCAGCTGATGGCGGGCGTGCTGCGGGGCGAGGCGGAGGGCAGGCGGGTACGTGAAGAAGTGCGGGAGCTGGCCGGGGGATTTCCCCCGTATCCCGGCTGAACCGGGGCAGGCGCTGATCGGCGCACAGCCATACGTGCAACCATCGTCGCTACCCGGAAGTCCCCAACCATATGCGCGCATCGCTAGGGTGTGGGGCTGAGATGGCCAGCGAGACCTGTGGGGAAGCCCGTGCGTGAATACCTGCTGACGCTCTGCGTGACGGCCGCGGTGACGTATCTGCTGACAGGGCCGGTGCGGAAGTTCGCGATCGTCGCGGGGGCGATGCCGGAGATCCGGGCACGCGACGTGCACCGGGAACCCACTCCGCGCCTCGGCGGGATCGCCATGTTCTTCGGTCTGTGCGCGGGCCTGCTGGTCGCCGACCACCTGACCAATCTGAACCAGGTCTTCGAGAAGTCCAACGAGCCGCGCGCCCTGCTCTCCGGGGCGGCGCTGATCTGGCTGATCGGCGTCCTGGACGACAAGTTCGAGATCGACGCCCTGATCAAGCTGGGCGGCCAGATGATCGCCGCCGGCGTGATGGTCATGCAGGGTCTGACGATCCTGTGGCTGCCGGTCCCGGGTGTCGGCACGGTCGCGCTGACCCCCTGGCAGGGCACCCTGCTGACGGTGGCGCTGGTCGTCATCACCATCAACGCCGTCAACTTCGTCGACGGCCTGGACGGCCTGGCCGCCGGCATGGTCTGCATCGCCTCCGCCGCGTTCTTCATGTACGCCTACCGCATCTGGTACTCGTACGGCATCGAGGCCGCGGCCCCGGCCACCTTGTTCGCGGCGATCCTGATGGGCATGTGCCTGGGTTTCCTGCCGCACAACATGCATCCCGCGCGCATCTTCATGGGCGACTCCGGCTCGATGCTGATCGGGCTGGTGCTGGCGGCGGGCGCGATCTCCATCACGGGCCAGGTCGACCCGGACGTCATGAACCTGTTCTCGGGTTCCGAGCGCGCCACGGTCCACCAGACCGTTCCCGTCTACATCCCGCTGCTGCTGCCGCTGACCATCATCGCGATTCCGGCCGCCGACCTGATCCTGGCGATCGTGCGCCGCACCTGGCGCGGGCAGTCGCCGTTCGCCGCGGACCGGGGTCACCTGCACCACCGCCTGCTGGAGATCGGCCACTCGCACAGCCGCGCGGTGCTGATCATGTACTTCTGGTCCGCGCTCATCGCCTTCGGCGCCCTGACCTACTCGGTCAACTCCGCGTCCATGTGGATCGTCCTCGGTGTCGTGATCCTCAGCGCGATCGGTCTGGGACTGCTGCTGCTGCCGCGCTTCACGCCGCGCGCCCCGCGTTGGGCCGAGTCCTTCGTGCCGCCGCGCTACCGGCGCCGCAAGGTCCTCCAGGAGTCGGCGCAGGCCCTGGCCGCGGAGACCGGGGAGGAGTCCGCGGACGCTGTCGAGGACGAGGAGCGCGAGCACCGCACTCCGGTCGTCGTGGGCGTCTCGGGAGCCAACGGGGCGACCGCCGTGGGACCCCGCTCGCGTGCGGCAAGGTAAGAATCTGACTAGAGCATTGCCAAGTCGTGGGGAAACCGCGGGTGGGCAAAGATGCCCAATACCAGACAAGTGGTCGCGGTTCCTGCACAGACGCGCAGTCTCACTCTCATGTGTGACACCGAGCACACCATCCAGGTAAAGACCTCATCAAATAGTTTGTGATACGGTTCACGAGAACCCCGGATGGAACCGAAGGACCGCAGTGCGACGGTCCATCGGTCACGAGGTCGGCGTGCGGTCCTTCGCCCCTCGGACGGGGACTACGCTCGTCCATGACGACACCCTGCCCCCCTTTGAAAGCGGAGTTGCCGCCATGCCGTCCAACGACGTCCGGATCCTGGCCCAGGCCGCCGTGCCCACGGTCGCCGTCGGCGCGATCGCCGCCGTCGTCAGTGGCGTGGTCGCGGGTGGCAAGGGTGCGATCGGGGCCGGCGTGGCGACGGTGCTGGTCATTCTCTTCATGGGGCTGAGTCTTTACGTCCTCCAGCGCATCGCCAAAACGCTTCCGCACCTGTTCCAGGGCATGGGCCTGCTGCTCTACGCGGCGCAGATCCTGCTCCTGTTCGTTTTCATGGCGGCGTTCAAGCACACGACGCTCTTCGAACCCAAGGCATTCGCTCTCACTCTGGTCGCCGGCACTCTGGCTTGGATCGGTGCTCAGACGTGGGTGCACATGAACTCCAAGATCCTCTATGTCGAACCTGAACCGAGCACTCCCGCGAAGGACGAGCAGTCCCACAAATCGGGGCACTCGTCGTGACGGGTAGGGCCGGGATAAAGGCGCCCGAGAGATCCTGCTATCGTCCGGTGCCAACTGCGGCATCGCGGGCGCGGGCATCTGAGCTGACGCCTGCTCAATCGCGAGGCTCGATGCCCTCTTGCCGCCCCCACATCCGTAACACCAGTCCAGTGCCGAACCGCGGCTTCGTGCCGCGCCGACACAACGAGGTTGCCGTACCTATGCGCCATGCTGAAGGAGCCCGCGGTGAGTGCTGACCCGACGCAGGTGCTCGCCTTCGACACCAACTGCCACCTGTTCGACGGGTGTGGCTTCGCCGAAGTGTCCCCGGGCCTGCACTCGTTCCTGTTCCAGCCCTTGCTGGGTGACGGGGACAGCAACCTGTACTTCAACAAGACGATGCTGCTGGCGCTTCTCGGCTCGATCATCATCGTCGGATTCTTCTGGGCCGCCTTCCGCAAGCCGCAGGTCGTGCCCGGCAAGCTTCAGATGGTCGCCGAGGCGGGATACGACTTCATCCGGCGCGGTGTCGTCTACGAGACCATCGGCAAGAAGGAAGGTGAGAAGTACGTACCGCTCGTCGTCTCGCTCTTCTTCTTCGTCTGGATGCTGAACCTGTGGTCGATCGTTCCGATCGCCCAGTTCCCGGTCACGTCGATCATCTCGTACCCGCTGGTCCTGGCGCTGATCGTCTACATCCTGTGGGTGTCCCTGACGTTCAAGCGGCAAGGCTTCGTCGGCTTCTGGAAGAACGTCACCGGATACGACAAGTCGCTCGGCGCGGTGCTGCCGCTGGCCATGCTGATCGAGCTCTTCTCGAACCTGCTGATCCGGCCGTTCACCCACGCGGTACGACTCTTCGCGAACATGTTCGCCGGTCACACCCTGCTGCTGCTCTTCACCATCGCCAGCTGGTACATGCTGAACGGCGCGGGCATCGCCTACGCGGGCGTCTCGTTCGTGATGGTCATCGTGATGACCGCCTTCGAGCTGTTCATCCAGGCCCTTCAGGCGTACGTGTTCGTCCTGCTGACCTGCACCTACATCCAGGGCGCCCTCGCCGAGCACCACTGACCAGGCGCATCTCCGACCCCCAAGTCGTCCGGTGGCCAACCCCCACCGGTCCGTAAAGAAAAGGAAGAACTGGCATGTCCCAGACCCTTGCTGCTGTCGAAGGCTCCCTCGGTTCGATCGGTTACGGCCTCGCCGCCATCGGTCCCGGCGTCGGCGTCGGCATCATCTTCGGTAACGGCACCCAGGCTCTCGCCCGCCAGCCCGAGGCGGCCGGCCTGATCCGCGCCAACCAGATCCTCGGCTTCGCCTTCTGTGAGGCGCTGGCGCTGATCGGTCTGGTCATGCCGTTCGTCTACGGCTACTGATCACTGACCCCAGACCAGCCGACTAGACGAAAGGCATACACATGAGCCACTTGCTCATCGCGGCGAGTGAGGGGGAGAACCCCCTCATCCCGCCGATCCCCGAGCTCGTCATCGGCCTCATCGCCTTCGTCATCGTCTTCGGCTTCCTCGCCAAGAAGCTCCTTCCGAACATCAACAAGGTTCTGGAAGAGCGCCGCGAGGCCATCGAGGGCGGTATCGAGAAGGCCGAGGCCGCGCAGACCGAGGCCCAGAGCGTGCTTGAGCAGTACAAGGCTCAGCTCGCCGAGGCCCGGCACGAGGCCGCGCGCCTGCGCCAGGAGGCGCAGGAGCAGGGCGCGACCCTCATCGCGGAGATGCGCGCCGAGGGTCAGCGGCAGCGCGAGGAGATCGTCGCCGCCGGTCACTCCCAGATCGAGGCCGACCGCAAGGCCGCGGCGTCCGCGCTGCGCCAGGACGTCGGCAAGCTCGCCACCGTGCTGGCCGGCAAGCTCGTCGGGGAGTCCCTCGAGGACCACGCCCGCCAGAGCCGCGTCATCGACCGCTTCCTCGACGAACTCGAGGAGAAGGCCGAGGCGTCGCGATGAACGGAGCGAGCCGCGAGGCCCTGGCAGCCGCACGCGAGCGTCTCGACGCGCTGACGGACAGCACGTCCGTGGACGCGGCGGGGCTCGCCGCCGAGCTGGCGGCCGTCACCGCGCTGCTCGACCGCGAGGTGTCGCTGCGTCGGGTCCTCACCGACCCGGCGCAGCCCGGAGCGGCCAAGGCCGAGCTGGCCCAGCGCCTGCTGGGCAGCCAGATCAGCGGCACCGCCGCCGACCTGGTCGCCGGCCTGGTGCGGTCCCGCTGGTCGCAGTCGCGCGACCTGGTGGACGCGCTGGAGCAGCTCGCGGACGCCGCTGACCTCACCGCCGCGCAGCAGGCCGGCGCGCTCGACGACGTCGAGGACGAGCTGTTCCGCTTCGGGCGGATCGTCGCCTCGAACGTGGAGCTGCGCGCCGCACTGACCAACCGGAAGGCCACCGCGTCGGCCAAGGGCGAGCTGCTGCGCAGCCTGCTCGGCGGTCGTGCGGACGCGGCCACCGAGCGTCTGGTGACGCGCCTTGTGAGCGCCCCGCGAGGCCGTAGCCTGGAAGCGGGACTCGAGTCCCTGTCCAAGCTCGCCGCCGCGCGCCGGGACCGCATGGTGGCCGTCGTCACCTCGGCGGTGCCGCTGAGCGACCCGCAGAAGCAGCGCCTGGGCGCCGCCCTCGCGAAGCTCTACGGCCGCACCATGCACCTCAACCTCGACGTGGACCCCGAGGTCCTCGGCGGGATCCGGGTGCAGGTCGGTGACGAGGTGATCAACGGCTCGCTCGCGGACCGTATCGAGGACGCCGCCCGCCGCATGGCGAGCTAGCGCAACCAACTCAACACGCAGTAGTGCTTACGGCCCTGGTTGGGCCGTGCAGAGGATTCCTGGGGGTCGCCCCCAGACCCCCAAAGAAACTTCGGGCCCAACAAGGAGAGCAGGGAACCCAGATGGCGGAGCTCACGATCCGGCCGGAGGAGATCCGGGACGCACTGGAGAACTTCGTCCAGTCGTACAAGCCGGACGCGGCCTCGCGCGAGGAGGTCGGTACGGTCAGCCTTGCCGGCGACGGCATCGCGAAGGTCGAGGGCCTGCCCTCGGCCATGGCCAACGAACTGCTGAAGTTCGAGGACGGCACCCTCGGTCTCGCCCTCAACCTCGAGGAGCGCGAGATCGGCTGCGTGGTCCTCGGCGAGTTCAGCGGCATCGAGGAGGGTCAGCCGGTCACGCGTACCGGTGAGGTCCTCTCGGTCGCGGTGGGCGAGGGTTACCTCGGCCGCGTCGTCGACCCGCTCGGCAACCCGATCGACGGCCTCGGCGAGATCGAGACGTCCGGCCGCCGTGCCCTGGAGCTTCAGGCTCCGGGCGTCATGGCCCGTAAGTCGGTGCACGAGCCGATGGAGACCGGCTACAAGGCCGTCGACGCGATGACCCCGATCGGCCGTGGTCAGCGTCAGCTGATCATCGGTGACCGCCAGACCGGCAAGACCGCCCTGGCCGTCGACACGATCATCAACCAGCGTGACAACTGGCGCTCCGGCGACGTGAAGAAGCAGGTCCGCTGCGTCTACGTCGCCATCGGCCAGAAGGGCTCGACCATCGCCTCCGTGCGTGGCGCCCTCGAAGAGGCCGGCGCGCTGGAGTACACGACCATCGTCGCCGCCCCGGCGTCCGACCCGGCCGGCTTCAAGTACCTGGCGCCGTACACCGGTTCGGCCATCGGTCAGCAGTGGATGTACGAGGGCAAGCACGTCCTCATCATCTTCGACGACCTCTCGAAGCAGGCCGACGCCTACCGCGCCGTGTCGCTGCTGCTGCGCCGTCCGCCGGGCCGCGAGGCCTACCCGGGCGACGTCTTCTACCTGCACTCCCGTCTGCTGGAGCGCTGCGCGAAGCTCTCCGACGAGCTGGGCGCCGGTTCGATGACCGGTCTGCCGATCGTCGAGACGAAGGCCAACGACGTCTCGGCGTTCATCCCGACCAACGTCATCTCCATCACCGACGGCCAGTGCTTCCTGGAGTCGGACCTGTTCAACGCCGGTCAGCGCCCCGCGCTGAACGTCGGTATCTCCGTCTCCCGAGTCGGTGGTTCCGCGCAGCACAAGGCGATGCGACAGGTCTCCGGGCGCCTCCGCCTCGACCTCGCCCAGTACCGTGAGCTGGAGGCGTTCGCCGCCTTCGGTTCCGACCTGGACGCCGCGTCGAAGTCCCAGCTGGAGCGCGGTCAGCGTCTGGTCGAGCTGCTCAAGCAGCCCCAGTACCAGCCGATGCCGACCGAGGACCAGGTCGTCTCCGTGTGGGCCGGTACCACCGGCAAGATGGACGACGTCCCGGTCGCCGACGTCCGCCGCTTCGAGAAGGAGCTGCTGGAGTACCTGCACCGCAAGGAGCAGGGCCTCATGACCTCCATCAAGGAGGGCGCCAAGATGTCGGAGGACACCCTCATCGCCATTGCCGACGCCATCGCCGAGTTCAAGAAGCAGTTCGAGACCTCGGACGGCAAGCTCCTCGGCGAGGACGCCCCGGCCGCGGCCAAGTGACGTAAGGAAGGGACCTGACTCATGGGAGCCCAGCTCCGGGTCTACAAGCGTCGCATCCGATCCGTCACCGCGACCAAGAAGATCACCAAGGCGATGGAGATGATCGCCGCCTCGCGTGTCGTCAAGGCGCAGCGCAAGGTGGCGGCCTCCACGCCGTACGCGACCGAGCTCACCCGCGCGGTCACGGCGGTGGGCACGGGCTCGAACACGAAGCACGCGCTGACCACGCAGGCCGAGACGGTCGTGCGGTCCGCGGTGCTGCTCCTGACGAGCGACCGTGGTCTCGCGGGCGCCTTCAACTCCAACGCCATCAAGGCCGCGGAGCAGCTGACGGCGCGCCTCGAGGCCGAGGGCAAGCAGGTCGACACGTACATCGTCGGCCGGCGTGGCCTCGCTCACTACAACTTCCGTGAGCGCAAGGTCGCGGAGTCGTGGTCGGGCTTCACGGACGAACCGACGTACGCGGACGCCAAGAAGGTCGCGGCACCCCTGATCGAGGCCATCGAGAAGGAGACGGCGGACGGCGGCGTGGACGAGATCCACATCGTGTTCACCGAGTTCGTGTCGATGATGACGCAGACGGCGCTCGACGACCGTCTGCTGCCGCTCAGCCTCGACGAGGTGGCCCAGGAGTCCGCGGCGAAGGACGAGATCCTTCCGCTGTACGACTTCGAGCCGTCGGCGGAGGACGTCCTCGACGCCCTGCTGCCGCGGTATGTCGAGAGCCGCGTGTACAACGCGCTGCTCCAGTCGGCCGCCTCGAAGCACGCCGCCACGCGGCGCGCGATGAAGTCGGCCACCGACAACGCCGGAGAGCTGATCGAGACGCTCTCCCGCCTTGCCAACGCGGCCCGCCAGGCCGAAATCACCCAGGAAATCAGCGAGATCGTCGGCGGCTCCGCAGCTCTGGCCGACGCGTCCGCGGGGAGTGACAGGTAATGACGACGACAGTTGAGACGGCCGTTGCCACGGGCCGCGTCGCCCGGGTCATCGGCCCGGTCGTCGACGTGGAATTCCCCGTCGACGCCATGCCGGAGATCTACAACGCCCTTCACGTCGAGATCTCCGACCCGGCCGAGGCCGGGACGAAGAAGACGCTGACCCTGGAGGTCGCCCAGCACCTGGGTGACGGCCTGGTCCGCACGATCTCGATGCAGCCCACCGACGGTCTGGTCCGCCAGGCCGCGGTCACCGACACCGGCAGGGGCATCACCGTCCCGGTCGGCGACTTCACCAAGGGCAAGGTGTTCAACACCCTCGGTGAGGTGCTGAACACGGACGAGACCTACGACGGTGAGCGCTGGTCCATCCACCGCAAGGCGCCGAACTTCGACGAGCTCGAGTCGAAGACCGAGATGTTCGAGACCGGCGTCAAGGTCATCGACCTGCTGACCCCGTACGTCAAGGGCGGCAAGATCGGTCTGTTCGGTGGTGCCGGCGTCGGCAAGACGGTGCTCATCCAGGAGATGATCTACCGCGTCGCCAACAACCACGACGGTGTCTCCGTGTTCGCCGGTGTCGGTGAGCGCACCCGTGAGGGCAACGACCTCATCGAGGAGATGGCCGAGTCGGGCGTCATCGACAAGACCGCCCTGGTCTTCGGTCAGATGGACGAGCCCCCGGGCACCCGTCTGCGCGTGGCCCTGGCCGGTCTGACCATGGCGGAGTACTTCCGCGATGTGCAGAAGCAGGACGTGCTGTTCTTCATCGACAACATCTTCCGCTTCACGCAGGCCGGTTCCGAGGTCTCGACCCTGCTCGGCCGGATGCCCTCCGCGGTGGGCTACCAGCCGAACCTGGCCGACGAGATGGGTCTCCTCCAGGAGCGCATCACCTCGACCCGTGGACACTCGATCACCTCGATGCAGGCGATCTACGTCCCCGCGGACGACCTGACCGACCCGGCCCCGGCCACCACCTTCGCCCACCTCGACGCGACGACGGTTCTCTCCCGTCCGATCTCCGAGAAGGGCATCTACCCGGCCGTGGACCCGCTGGACTCCACGTCCCGCATCCTGGACCCCCGCTACATCGCGGCGGACCACTACAACACCGCGATGCGCGTCAAGACGGTCCTGCAGAAGTACAAGGACCTTCAGGACATCATCGCGATCCTCGGCATCGACGAGCTGGGCGAGGAGGACAAGCTCACCGTCCACCGCGCCCGTCGCGTGGAGCGCTTCCTGTCCCAGAACACCCACGTCGCCAAGCAGTTCACCGGCGTCGACGGGTCGGACGTGCCGCTGGACGAGTCGATCACCGCGTTCAACGCGATCATCGACGGCGAGTACGACCACTTCCCGGAGCAGGCGTTCTTCCTGTGCGGTGGTATCGAGGACCTGAAGAAGAACGCGAAGGAGCTGGGCGTCTCCTGACCTCCGGACCGGTCGGTCCTGAGATCCGAGTTCGTGTGAGGGGGCGGGGTCGTCCCGCCCCCTCTTCCACGCCCACTAGACTTGTAACCAACACCCGGCAGACCCGCCGGGTGGTGACCCGAGGAGCCACCTTGGCTGCTGAGCTGCACGTCGCGCTGGTCGCGGCCGACCGAGAGGTCTGGTCCGGCGAGGCCACCCTGGTCGTCGCGCGCACCACGTCCGGCGACATCGGCGTCATGCCCGGTCACCAGCCGCTGCTCGGTGTGCTGGAGTCGGGCCCGGTGACCATCCGTACGAGTGATGGTGGAACGGTCGTCGCCGCGGTGCACGGCGGTTTCATCTCGTTCGCCGACAACAAGCTGTCGCTGCTGGCCGAGATCGCCGAGCTGTCGGACGAGATCGACGTCCAGCGCGCGGAGCGAGAGCTGGAGCGTGCGAAGGCGGAGGGCGACGCCTCCGCCGAGCGCCGCGCGGACGTACGACTGCGTGCGGCGGCGGGGAGCTGAGACAGCTCACCGTGTGATGACGTCACTCAGCCGCGGTTGGCACCGGAGCGATCCGGAGCCGACCGCGGCTGAGGCAGATCTGGATGTTTTTTCCGTTCCGTTACCTATTTTCGGTACCTAGGAGACGAGGAGGTCGGTGTCGATGGTCCTCGCTCTGACTGTGTGCGGAATCGTCGTGGGCGTGGTGGCGCTGGGGCTGTTCGTCTTCGGCCTGCGCCGCAGGCTCATCCAGCGTTCCGGCGGCACCTTCGACTGCTCCCTGCGCTGGGACGTCCCCGAGAAGACGGACACGAGTGGAAAAGGCTGGAGCTACGGGGTCGCCCGCTACAACGGCGACCGCATCGAGTGGTACCGCGTCTTCTCCTACGCCTACCGCCCGCGCCGCGTCCTGGAGCGTGCCTCCATCGAGGTGGCCGGCCGCCGGCTGCCCGAGGGCGAGGAGGAGCTGGCGCTGCTGTCCGACGCGGTCGTCCTCACCTGTGTGCACCGGGGCACGCGTCTGGAACTCGCGATGAGCGATGACGCGCTGACCGGATTCCTCGCGTGGCTCGAGGCCGCCCCGCCCGGGCAGCGCGTCAACGTGGCCTGAGGCGGTTCCGCCCGGACAGCGGTCAACGTGGCCTGAGGCGGCCCCGCCCCGGCAGCACGTGGCCTGAGGCGCGGAACGCCGCGGGCAGGCCCTGGGGGGCCCACCCGCGGCGTCGGTGCGGGGAGGTGCTGAAGCGGCTTCCGCAGGCCGTGGGGTGCCGGCGGCTGCTACAGGCCGCTGTTGATGGCGCTCACCAGCTCACCGTTGGCGGTGTCGCCGCTGAACTCCCAGAAGAACGCGCCGCCCAGGCCCTGGTTCTTGGCCCAGGCCATCTTGGAGGCGATCGTCGACGGGGTGTCGTAGGACCACCAGTTGGTGCCGCAGTGCGCGTAGGCCGTGCCGGCGATGGTGCCGGTGACGGGGCAGGAGGTCTTGAGGATCTTGTAGTCCTCGATGCCGGCCTCGTAGGTGCCGGGGGCCGCTCCGGTCGCCGTGCCGCCGGGGGCGGACTGGGTGACGCCGGTCCAGCCGCGGCCGTAGAAGCCGATGCCGAGGAGCAGCTTGGCCGAGGGGACGCCCTTCGCCTTCAGCTTGGCGATCGCGTCGGCGGAGTTGAAGCCCGCGGCCGGGATGCCGGGGTACGAGGTGAGCGGCGAGTGCGGGGCGGTGGGACCGTCCTTGTCGAAGGCGCCGAAGTAGTCGTACGTCATCACGTTGTACCAGTCCAGGTACGAGGAGGCGCCGCCGTAGTCGGCCGCGTCGATCTTGCCGCCGGAGGAGCCGTCGGCGGTGATGGCCGCGGTGACGAGGTAGTTCGGGCCGAACTCGGTGCGCAGCGCCTGGGACAGGGTCCTGAACGCGGCGGGGCCGGAGGTGTCGCAGGTCAGGCCGCAGGCGTTCGGGTACTCCCAGTCGATGTCGATGCCGTCGAAGACGTCGGCCCAGCGGGGGTCCTCCACGACGGCCTTGCAGGACTTGGCGAAGGCCGTCGCGTTGGCCGCGGCCTGGCCGAAGCCGCCGGAGTAGGTCCAGCCGCCGAAGGAGTACAGCACCTTGATGTGCGGGTACTTCGCCTTGAGCTGGCGGAGCTGGTTGAAGTTGCCGCGCAGCGGCTGGTCCCAGGTGTCGGCGGTGCCGCTGACGGACTGGTCGGCGGTGTAGGCCTTGTCGTAGGCGGCGTAGGTGTCGTCGACGGTGCACTGACCGTTCTTGACGTTGCCGAACGCGTAGTTGATGTGGGTGATCTTCGCGGCGGAGCCGGAGGTCACCAGGTTCTTGACGTGGTAGTTGCGGCCGTAGACGCCCCACTCGGTGAAGTAGCCGAGCTTGACCTTGTCACCGGTGGGCGGGGGCTCGGTGGTGCCGCCGGTGGTGCGCACGGCGCGGGCGCCGCTGACCGGGCCGGTCTGGTCGGCGGTGTCGCGGGCCTGCACGGTGTAGGAGTAGTCGGTGCCGGCGGAGAGGCCGGTGTCGGTGTACGACGTGGTCGTCACCGTGGCGACCTTGGCGCCGTCGCGCAGGACGTCGTAGTTCTTGACGCCCTTGTCGTCGGTGGCCGCGCCCCACGCCAGTTTCACCGAGGTCCCGGTGATGTCGGAGGCGGTGGGGGTGCCCGGCGCGGAGGGGGCGGCGTCGCCGGGGACCGAGGTGCCGTCACAACTGCCGCCGTTGAGCTTGCAGTTGGACGGGGAGCCGGAGCCGGTGCCGTTGAAGCCGAAGGAGACGGAGGCGCCGGGGGCCAGCGAGCCGTTCCAGGACTTGTTCTTGGCGGTCCAGTGGGTGCCGGCGGAGGTGACGTCGGCGTCCCACGCGGAGGCGACGGACGTGCCGGAGGGGAAGTCCCACTCGACGGTCCAGGAGTTGATGGTCGTCGTGCCGGTGTTCTTCACCGTCCACTTGCCCTCGAAGCCGGTGCCCCAGTCGGAGGGCTTGGCGTAGGTGGCGGTGGCCGATGGAGCGGCCTGGGCCGGGCTCGCGAGGCCGACCAGGCCGGCCAGCGGGAGCAGCAGGGTCGCGAGACCTGCCACGGCTCTGTGTCCGAAGCGCATGCAGCGCCTCCTCTGTGAAGGAGCGGGGGTGGGGGGTGTGACTGAGCCTTCACACCCACGGTGCCGCGAGAATAGAAAGGTCTGGACCACAGGTCAATAGGTCTGGACCACTAAGCGGTGCCCCGTACCGCGTCCTTCCTAGATCCCCAACTCCTGCGCCAACACCGCCGCTTGCACCCGGTTGCGCAGCTCCAGCTTGCCCAGCAGACGGCTGACGTGCGTCTTCACCGTCGCCTCGGCCATGTCGAGGCGCTCCGCGATCCCCGCGTTGGACAGCCCCTCACCGAGGCAGACCAGTACCTCGCGTTCGCGCCGGGTCAGCGAGGCCAGCACCGCGGGATCGGCCTTCGGTCCCGGCGCCGGACTCGCGGCGAACTCCGCGATGAGGCGGCGGGTGACGGCCGGCGCCACGACGCCCTCGCCGCGCGCGACGGTACGGACCGCCTCGATCAGGTCCCTCGCCTCCGCGTTCTTCAGCAGGAACCCGGCCGCGCCCGCCCGCAGCGCCCCGAACACGTACTCGTCCAGGTCGAAGGTGGTCAGCACCAGCACGTCCGCGAGCCCCTCCTCGACCACCACGCGGGTCGCCGACACGCCGTCGAGCCGCGGCATCTGTACGTCCATCAGCACCAGGTCGGGCCGCAACTCCCGGGCCAGCGCCACCGCCTGCTCCCCGTCGGCCGCCTCACCGACCACCTCCACGTCGGGGGCGCTGCGCAGGATGAGGACCAGACCGGCGCGGACGGCGGACTGGTCCTCGGCGACCAGGACGCGGATCATGCGGGATCTCCTTCGGAGGCGGGGGCGGACGTGGAGGCGGTGGAGGTGGGGACGGTGGCGGGGACGGTGGCCGGGGCGCGGGTCATTCCGGACGGTCCCCTTCGGCGACGGGCAGCGAGGCGCGGACAGTCCACACAGTGCCCTCGGGACCGGCCGTGAAGGTACCGCCCAACAGCGCGGCCCGCTCCCGCATCCCGACCAGCCCGGCCCCGGAACCGGGGACCCGGGGGCCGTCCCGGTGGCCGTACCGGCTGCTCACCCGCACGTCGAGCATCCCGTTCCGCCGGGCGAGCGTGACCGCGACCGGGCCCGGCGAGGCGTGCTTGAGGGCATTGGTCAGGGACTCCTGGACGATGCGGTAGGCGGCCAGTTCGACCGGCGTGGGCACCTCGCCGAGGTCCGCGCGCAGGGTGACGTGGAGGCCGTTGGCGCGGGCGCCCTCCACCAGGTCGTCCAGTCCGTCGAGAGTGGGGGCGGCGGCCGGTTCGCGGTCCCCGCTGCCGTCCCGCAGGATGCCGATCAACCGCCGCATCTCGTCCAGCCCCGCCACGCTGTTCTCCCGGATCACCGACAGCGCCTCCTTCGAGGTGTCCGGGTCGTCCAGGGAGAGCGCGGCCGTGGAGTGGATGGCGATCGCCGACAGATGGTTGGCGACCATGTCGTGCAGTTCGCGGGCCATCCGGGCGCGTTCGGCGGTGACCGCCTGGGCGCGGTCCATCTCCGCGAGCAGCGCGGTCTGTTCGGCCCGCAGCCGGGCGGCCAGGGCGGCGTCGCGGTGATTGCGGACGATGAGGCCGGTGGAGGCGGGCGCGAACGACAGCACCCCGACGGCCACTCCGATGAGCAGTGCCTCGGGGACCCGCCAGAGCGCGAACGGCACCACCGTCGCCGCCACCGTGAGCAGCCCGGTGACCCGTGGGACGCGCCGGGCGGAGG
This sequence comes from Streptomyces sp. NPDC006259, assembly GCF_042870975.1. Classification (NCBI taxonomy): domain Bacteria; kingdom Bacillati; phylum Actinomycetota; class Actinomycetes; order Kitasatosporales; family Streptomycetaceae; genus Streptomyces; species Streptomyces sp. NPDC006259. The sequence continues at coordinate 846,528 of NZ_JBIAHY010000004.1, forward strand.
CGGGCGTGCCGTACAGCACGGCCGCGTAGACGACGTCGGTGAACATGATCAGCGTGACGACGTTGCCCTGGGTGACCGTGTCCAGAGTGAGGGCGGCCGTGCCGGTCACCAGCGCGGTGCGCGGGGCGACCCGGCGCAGCAGCTCGCAGCCGGCCGTCACCAGGAGCGGCAGCAGGACCGGCCAGCGGCCGTCGAACAGCACGGTCGGCTCGTCGGCCGGACGCGTGCCCAGGCCGATGCCCCACATCAGCAGGCCGCCGAGCAGTCCGCCGGCGGCGACGACCACGTCGAACCGGTGCGGGCGGGGGAGTCGGACGGCCATGGATCCATCCAACACGGCCCGCGCGCCGCCCGCCTGATCCCGGAGGACGGTCCGGCACTGCATCCTTCGATGTACCGCGGGTTCGTCATCGGCGACGACGCCCCCGGCGGTCACGGACGCCAGCCTGGGAGGGTGAGCGAGAGGAGCGAACCGTGATCGTCTGGTTGATCGCCGCCTGTGAGATCGGCTTCTGGATACTGCTGGCCCTCGGACTGGCCGTCCGCTATCTGCTCGGATGGCGGCGGACCGGTGTGGTGCTGCTGCTGTGCGAGCCGGTGCTGGAACTGGTCCTGTTCGTGGTCTCGGCGATCGATCTGCGCAACGGCGCCGAACCCGGCTGGGAGCACGGCCTGGCGGCGCTGTACATCGGCTACACCGTCGCCTACGGCCACTACACGATCCGCTGGCTGGACGGCCACGCGGCCCACCGCCTCGGCGGCGGCCCGCCTCCGGCCGGACCGCCCCGCTACGGCCGCGGCCGCGCCCGCCACGAGGCGAAGCTGTGGCTGCGGGCCGTCCTCGGCGGAGCCGTCGCCCTGGCCCTGCTCCAGTGCGCGGTCTGGTACGTCGGCGACTCCGGCGACGTCGGTTCGCTGCGCGGGTTCCAGTGGACGACCGTGCGCGCGGTCGGCATCTACGGCCTGATCGCCCTGTCGTACACGGTCTGGCCCCGCAGGGCCCCGGCGGGCGCCGGGACGGAGGACGACGGGCCCGGGAAGGACCGCTCGGCGCACACCTCAGCGGGGAACCGCTAGCGCCGGGCTGGCGCGCACCTCTGCGGGAACCGCTCGCGGCCGGCCGACGCGCACCTCAGCGGGAACCGCTTGGCCGGCAGGCGTGCACCTCAGCGGGGAACCGCTAGCGCCGGGCAGGCGCGCACGTCTGCGGGAACTGCTCGTGGCCGACCGCGCGGGGAGCCGCCAGCGGCCGGCCGACTCGCACGTCAGCGGGAACCGCTGGCCGGTAGGCGTGCACCTCAGTGGGGAATCGGTAGCGCCGGGCAGGCGTGCACCTCAGCGGAAACCGCTCTGGCCGGCAGGCGTGCACCTCATCGGGGGACCGCCAGCGGCCGGCCGACGCACACGTCAGCGGGACCTGCTCGCGGCCGACCGGCGCGGATCTCCGCGGGGAGCCGCCAGCGGACGGCCGACGCGCACCTCAGCGGGAACCGCTGGCGCACCTCAGCGGGGAACCGGTAGCGCCGGGCTGGCGCGCACCCCCGCGGGGAGCCGCCAGCGGCCGGCAGGCGCGCACGTCAGCGAGAACTGCTCTGGCCGGCAGGCGCGCACGTCAGCGGGAACCGCTAGCGCCGGGCTGGCACGCACCTCAGCGGGAACCGCTGGCGCACCTCAGCGGGGAACCGCCAGCGCCGGGCAGGCGCGCACCCCCGCGGGGAGCCGCCGGCGACCGACCGGCGCGCACCCCGCCAGGCACCGCCGGCAGGCGCTCAGCGCTCCCCGCCCGGCACCCACAGCACGTCGCCGGGCTCCTTGTTGGCCGACCGGGCCAGGATGAACAGCAGGTCCGAAAGGCGGTTGAGGTAGGTCGCCGTGAGGGGGTTCATCACCTCGCCGTGCACCTCCAGCGCGGCCCAGGTCGAGCGTTCGGCGCGACGGACCACCGTGCACGCCTGGTGCAGCAGGGCCGCGCCGGGCGTGCCGCCGGGGAGGATGAAGGACCGCAGCTTCTCCAGCTCCGCGTTGAAGCGGTCGCAGTCGGCCTCCAGCTTGTCGACGTAGAACTGCTCGACCCGCAGCGGGGGGAAGTCCGGGTTCTCCACCACCGGTGTCGACAGGTCGGCACCGACGTCGAACAGGTCGTTCTGCACGCGGGTGAGGACCTCGACGACGTTCTCGTCGAGCCCGCCCAGCGCGATCGCGGTACCGATGACCGCGTTCGCCTCGTTCGCGTCCGCGTACGCCGCGATGCGCAGGTCGGTCTTGGCGACCCGGCTCATGTCGCCGAGGGCGGTGGTGCCCTGGTCGCCGGTCCTGGTGTAGATGCGCGTCAGATTGACCATGCCGCCAATCTAGACCGTTCCCGGCGCAGCGGACCGTGCCGTCCGTCACGGGTGACGGACCTCGCTCCGGAGGCGCCGGACGCCGCTCGGGAGGGGGTCAATCGGCGCGAATCCGGCAGGATTTGACGACGTGACCGGCGTCTCACGGCCTGCGACGTGAAACGCGTTACTAACCGGTCACACAGCGCCTCACGCCCGCTAGTGTCCCGCCGAGAGCCATCTGGAGGGGAGTTCGCTCCGCCGGTGCGCAATGCGCCGGATGGTTGACGCCGGTGACATCGGACGCCAGAGCGGGCAGGGCTTCTGCAAGCACTGGAACCGCACTGGCCCCATGGGCCTCACTCCTGCGGGTGAATTCGGTATCGGTTCGCTCACAGACGGCAACCTCTGACCGCTTCACGCAGTCAGACGATGCAACACCGGTCATTCACCACCGCGGAGCACGAGACGCACGCTTAGGGGAGCGCTATGCACATCAGGGGCGACCACGTCGAGCTGGTCGTCGGGGGCCGCCTCGACGTCCGCAGCGCGGCGGACGCCCGTACGGTCCTGCACACGGCGGTCGACGACGGTGTCGGCGACCTGGTGCTCGACCTGTCCGAACTCGACTCCTGGGACGCCACCGGACTGGGCGTCATCATGGGCGCCCACCGCCGGGCGGGCCGCTGCGGCCGCCGCCTGGTGCTGCGGGGCGTACCTCCCCAGATGCAGCGCCTCCTGGTGGCCACCCGACTGCACCGGATCCTCGCGATCGAGGGCGGCATCGGAGTGGAGTCCCTCCCGCGCGTGTGAGACCTGTCCGCGGTGGACACCCGAGTCAGGCAAACGTCACCTGGGCGGCCGAGCGGCACCTGTGCGGCGCGCGCAATCCTCACCGGACCGTGACGTCTCGGACGGCGCGGCACCCCGGGCTGTCGTAGATACTGTGCGAAGGTTTACGGTTCGTCTGCCCGCGCCCGCAGCCCTCGAGCGGGCACCGGACCGGATAGCGACAGCGCAGCGTGCGGCGAGGCCGGGAGGGGCTGTCTCCGCACCACGCTATTGGGGGGCTTGACCTATGGACCCGACGCACCAGGGACCCGAGGAGTACGGCCGCGACGGCCACGCGCCGCGCTCGCGCCCCTCCAGGGACCCCCTCAGCCCGGACTTCGGACAGCACGCGCCGGCTCTCGCCCGCACCGTGCGACTCGTCGCCGGCGAGCATCTCCTCACCGTCAACCCGGTCGACGGCAGCGAGATCGAACTCTCCCCGCCCACCGAGCGGCCCGAACCCCCCGCCAAGCGCACCCCCGACGAGCGCGCCGAGGCCGACCACGCGGCCCGGCCCCCCGCGCCCGCCGGACCCGCCCGCCCCGAGCAGCCCCTCCTCGGCCGCCAGGAGGAGCGCGAACAGCTCGTCCGGCTGCTGGCCCGCGGTCGGTCCGTCCGCCTCACCGGCCCCTCCGGCTCCGGCCGCACCAGCCTGCTCGACCTCGTCGCCGAGGACTGCGAGGACCTCGCGCCCGACGGCGTGATCCGCCTCACCGGCCACCGCCGCACCACCGCGGACCTCCTCCACGACCTCTTCCACACCGTCTACGACGCCCCGCTCCGCCGCCCCGACGACGACGAACTGCGTGCCCTGGTCCGCGAGATCGGCGCGGTCGTCGTGGTCGACGACCTGGAGTTCGGCGGCGCCGAACTGGACGAGCTGCTGGACGCCACCCCCGAGTGCGCCTTCCTCCTCGGTGCGACCCCCGACACCCCGCCGCCCACCGCCGACTCGGCCGTGGCGGAGGTCGCCCTGAGCGGCCTCGACCGCGCGGGCGGCGTCGAGGTGATCGAACGGGCCGTCGGCCGCGTCCTCACCGAGGAGGAGGCCAACTGGGCCGGCGACCTCTGGTTCGAGTCCGAGGGCCTGCCGTTGCGGTTCGTCCAGGCCGGCGCCCTGCTGCGGCAGCGCGACCGGCTGAGCGCCGACGCCGTCGTGGTCGACGAGTTCGGTATCTTCGAGGACGCCAGGCCGTTCACCGCGGCCCCCGCCGACGCCCCGGCAGGGGAGGCCGAGGAGATACCCCTGCCCTCGCTGGGGGAGGCCGCCGCGCCCGCCCCGCTGCTCGCCGCCCGCCTCAGCGCCTCCGCGCGCGCCGCCCTGCGCTTCGCCGTCGCACTCGGCGGCGAGGTCCCGCACCAGGCGCACCTGCCCGCCCTGGTCGGCGACACCCACGCCGACGCCGCCCTCGGCGAACTGGCCGCCTGCGGGCTCGTCTCCCCGGTCGGCGCCCGCTACCGCCTCGCCGCCGGCGTGCGGGCCCAGCTGGAGGCCGCCGGATACGCCGACGACGCCACCGACCGCGCCCGGACCGCCGCCCGGCACTACGCCTGGTGGGCCGGACACCCCTCGGTCACCCCCGCCCGGGTGTGCGCGGAGGCCGACGCCGTGCTCGCCGCCCTCGCCGTGACCGTCCCGGAGACCGAGCGGGCCGCCGAGGGCGAGCGGGCCACCGCGGTCGAGCTGGCCCGCACCGCGGCCCCCGCCTTCGCCGCCGGACTCCACTGGGGCGCCTGGGAACAGGCGCTGCACGAGGGCGCCGAAGCGGCCCGCCTCGCCGGGGAGTCCGCCGACCGCGCCTACTTCCACCACGAACTGGGCGTCCTCGCCCTGTGCACCGGACAGCTCGACCGGGCCCGCTCCGAGCTGGAGGCCTCCATCGGCCTGCGCGGCTCCCTCGCCGACAAGCGGGGCACCACGGCCGGCCGGCGCGCCCTCGCCCTGGTCGCCGACCGCTCGGGCGACGTTCCCGGCCTGGTCGTGGCCGCGCCCGGCGAGGAGGCGCCGGACGCCCGCCGCGAGGATCCGTCGTCCCCGCCCCGTGGCATCACCGCCGTCCTCCCGTCGGCACCGCCCACCGGCCCCACCGTGGTCACCGGCCGGCCCGTCGCCGCACCCCGGGCCCATCGCGGCAGGGGCGGCCTGCGCGGCCTGGCCAGGCGCAACCTGGTCGCGGCCGGCGCGGGCGCCCTGCTCGTCGCCGTCCTCGGCACGGTGGTGACCCTCGGTGCCACCTCGGGCAACGACCCGAACCGTCCCTCCGACACCGTGGGCGTCAACCCCACCGCCGGCACCGGCCTGGGCGGCGACGACCTCGGCGGGGACGACCCCGGCGGGGACACGGGTGCCGGGGACACCGGGTACGCGACCAGCGCCCCCACGGATCCGGGGCCGGACGGGACGATGGGGACGTCGGACGATCCGACGCCGACGGGGCCGGCGGAGCCGTCACCGGGTGCGAGCAGCTCGCAGGGGTCGGGAAGCGGGGACCCCTCTCCTTCGCCGACCGGGTCCCCGTCCGCCAGCCACAGCACGCGTCCGTCCACGACGCCGTCCGGGACGACCTCCGAGTCGCCGAGTGACACGCCCTCGCCGTCCGCGAGTGAGACGGGTTCGGATCCGACCGGCCTCCCGAGCGAGAGCGCCCCCAGCTCGGCGGCCGACTCGTTCTCCTCCGCCCCTGTGGGCTCGGCCTCACCGAGCGGTGCGCTCTCCTCGGACCCGGACCCGCTGATCTGACCGCGGACGTTCCGAAGGGCGGGTCCGCAAGGACCCGCCCCCGTCGTCGGGTCCGCCTCAGAACAGCCGCAGCTTGTCGTCCTCGATGCCGCGCATCGCGTTGTAGTCGAGGACCTGGCAGCCGATGCCGCGGTCCGTGGCCAGGACGCGGGCCTGCGGCTTGATCTCCTGCGCGGCGAACACGCCCCGCACCGGCGCCAGGTGGGGATCGCGGTTCAACAACTCCAGATAGCGGGTGAGTTGCTCGACGCCGTCGATCTCGCCGCGTCGTTTGATCTCGACCGCGACGGTCCGGCCCTCGGCGTCGCGGCAGAGGATGTCGACGGGGCCGATGGCCGTCATGTACTCGCGGCGGATCAGGGTGTAGCCCTCGCCGAGGATCTCGATGCGGTCCGCGAGGAGTTCCTGGAGGTGTGCTTCCACGCCGTCCTTGACCAGGCCGGGATCGACGCCGAGTTCATGGGACGAGTCGTGGAGGATCTCCTCCATCGTGATGATCAGCTTCTCGCCCGCTTTGTTGACGACGGTCCAGACGCCGTCCTCCGCGTCCGTGCCCTCCTTCAGCGTGCAGGGCGGAGACATCCAGTTGAGGGGCTTGTAGGCCCGGTCGTCCGCGTGGATCGAGACGCTGCCGTCCGCCTTCACCAGGATCAGACGGGGGGCGGAGGGGAGGTGGGCGGTGAGCCGGCCCGCGTAGTCCACGGAGCACCGGGCGATGACGAGACGCATGGTCGGCAACGCTACTCGACACCCCGGGCGCCACGCGATTCGCCCGGCGGTCTCCCTTCACCACCGCTCACGGTGGCCCCGGGAGCCGCGCGATTTCACCTGGAAAACACAGGTTCGACAGTGGCCGATACTGCGCCCCACCGCGGCTCCCTATGTGCCCGTTCTCCTGGTGCGGTCACGGTCCGTTGCCTACCGTAGAGAACGGGAGGTCGCGATGCGTGTACTCAGCGTGCTCGCTGTCTGTGCATGGCGAACTCCCTTTCCCTGTCCGGCAACCCCTGCGCCTCGGGGGTGCGAGAGGAGTACCCATGTCGCTCGACGTCTCACCGGCCCTACTCGAACAGGCCGAGCGAGGCGAGGTCGACGAAGCAGAATTCGTCGACTGCGTCCGGACCTCCCTGCCCTACGCATGGGAGATGATCAGTTCCCTGGTGGCCCAGCTGAAGGTGGACGGCGGCAAGTTCGCCGACAACCAGACGCCCCCGCCGGACGAGCAGGCACGCGGGCAGTTGCTGCGAGCGCTGGCGAGTGACGCGATACGCGGCGCCCTGCAGCGGCACTTCGGTGTACGGCTGGCCTTCCAGAACTGCCACCGGGTGGCGGTGTTCCCGTTGGACACGTCGGTCGACGAGTCGCTGTCCCGCTTCACGTCGGTCCGCAGTCAGGTGCTCAACCAGTCCCCGGAGTTCCGGGACTGCTGAGGCTCTCGCTTGCCGCTCCCGACACGGGAGGACTTGGCGGGGAGCGGCAAGCTTCTCGGCGGCGGGGCCGCTCACCGGAGGTGGGGGAGGACCTCCGAGCCCAGCCGCCGTACGTTCTCCTCCGTGGCCGCCAGGTCGCCGGAGCCCTCGACGAGCAGCGCGAAGCGCGAGATGCCGGTTCGCTCGCTGGTGGCCGCGAGACGGTCGACGCACAGCCGAGGGGTGCCCACCGGGTGCAGCCCGCAGAGGAGTTCGGTGTACGCCACCGGGTCCCGCATGCCGCGGGCCCGGCCGTCCACCGTCACATGGGCGTCGAGGCCCTGCTTCAGCCAGCCCGGCATCGCCTTCACCAGCGTCTCCGCCGCGTCGGTGCGGCGGTCCGCGATCTGGCAGACGCCCGCCGAGACATGGCCGGCGTCCCGGACCTCCGCGGCGGGCCGCCCGGCGGCGCGCGCGTGCTGCCGCCACAGGGCGACCATCTCGGCCTTCTCCTCGTCCCCGATGTGCATGCCGAGCAGCATCGGCAGGCCCCGCTCGGCGGCCAGCCGCACACTCGCCGGGGAGGTGCACGCGACGACCACCTCCGGCCCCGCCCCGTCCGTCAGGGCCTCCGAGGGCCGCGGGACGACGGGGACCTCGCGGAAGCGGAAACGCTCGCCGTCCGCCCCCACGGACGGTTCGCGCAGCCAGCGCACCAGCAGATCGAGTGATTCCGCGAACCCCGACTCGTACGCCTTGAGGCCCGAGCCGAACACCTCCAGGTCGACCCAGGGGCCGCCCCGCCCCACGCCCAGGGAGAAGCGGCCGCCGGTCGTCAGATGGAGCAGCGCGGCCTGCTCGCCGAGGGCGACGGGGTGCGCGGTGGGCAGCACGCTCACCGCCGTGCCCACCCGGATGCGCCGGGTGCGGCCCAGCAGCACGGCTGCCAGGGTGATCGCGGACGGACAGGTGCCGTACGGCACGAAGTGGTGCTCGGCCAGCCAGACGGAGTCCAGACCCGCCTCCTCGGCGACCTCCGCGGAGCGGACCGCGCGGTGCAGCGCCTCCCCCTGGCCCTGCCCCGGGAACTGGGCCGCCAACACGAAACTTCCAACACGCATGGCACTTTCCTGCTTCCTTGGCTCCGACGCGGAGCTCCCCCGCCCGGCATAACCGCCCGACACGTGCCGAGGACACGGCTCACGGGGAGATTTGCGGATTGTCTGGAGAATGAGCCGTCCGGAAGGGCGCCCACGGGGACAGGTTCGCCACGGGTACCCCTGTCGGCTCCGCGTAGGCTGGTCCGCAACCCTGCACCCTGTATAGCCCCGTGAGGTGTCCCTTGTCTCCGCGTCGCAACCGCCCCAAGGGCGACGACTCGTCCGGCCGGAGCGCCGAGGACGATCGTGCGAGCCGTTACGGCGGCTGGCAGTCCAGCGCCGGCTGGGCCGGTGAGGTGTGGAGTGTGCGGCACGTGGCGGGCGCGAGCGCGCAGGGCAAGACCTACCGCTGTCCCGGTTGTGACCAGATGATCCCCGACGGGGTGCCGCACGTCGTCGTGTGGCCCGAGCACGCGGGCGTCGACGACCGTCGGCACTGGCACAAGGCGTGCTGGAACGCGCGGGACCGCCGCACCCCGGGGGTGCGGCGGTCCCGTAACGCGCCGAGGTTCTAGAGGGCCTCAGACGTCGCGCTTCTCCAGCAGGGCGAAGGCGGCGCCGAGGGCGGCGGCCGCCACGCCGAGCGCGATCCACAGCGGGTCCCAGCCGGCCGGGCCGGTCTCCGTCAGCGAGGTGGAGTAGAAGACGCTCATCTGGTTCGGGATCGAGTACTCGAACAGGGCCTCGCGCAGGTCCTCCAGCGAGGACGAGAACATGAACAGGGCGATCACCAGCGGCGCCAGGACGAGGCCGATCATGATCGTGATGGCGCCCGCCGAGTGCCGGATGATCGAGCCCATCGCGAGCGAGAGCAGGCCGAGCAGCGCGATGTAGAGGGACACGCCGACGGTGCCCTTCAGCCATTCACCGGTGGAGGGGTCCCTGGCGTCCGTCAGCAGGGCCACGTCGACCAGGGCGACGAACAGGGACGACACCAGCGTCACCACGAAGGCGACGAGGAAGAACACGACGGCCTTCGCGCCGAGCACGCGGCCCCTGGACGGGCAGGCCACCATCGTGGTGCGGATCATGCCGGTGCCGTACTCCGAGGCGGTCGTCATCACGCCGAGCGTGATGACGCAGATGCTCCCCAGGAGCAGCCCGAAGAAGCCGAACGACAGCGGGTTCTCGCCCGCCACGTCGCCCTCGGAGGCGCTCGCGGAGACGAGCGCGGCGGTCAGCAGCCCGATGCCGACGACGAGCAGGACGAACACGCCCAGCGTCCACATCGTGGAGCGCACCGACCGGATCTTCGTCCACTCCGAGGCGACGGCATGCCCGAGGTGCGTGCGCACGACGGGGATCGGCGAGGTGTAGCCGGGATACGAGGGGCCGGGCGCCGCCTGCCAGGCGGGCGCGGCCTGCGGGGCCGGGGTCTGGGGCGTGCTCATCGGGCGTCCTCGGTCGTGGTCGGGGCGGATGCCTGCGGCGCCGCGGCGGGCCGCTCCGACGCCTGCGGAGCCGCTGCCGGGGCCGTGGGGGGCTGTTCGGGTGCCACGGGGGGCTGCGCGGGTGCGACGGGCGCCGGGGCGGGAGCCGCCGGTGCGCCCGGCTGCGCGTACGGGTTGGGCGTGCCCGGCGCGGCGCCGTACGGGCCCTGAGCGACGCCCGCGACGGGCGGCTGGGCGGGCGCGTAGCCCTGCTGCGGGAGCGCGTAGCCCTGCTGCGGGGGCGGCGGGGCGTACCAGCCGGGCTGGCCCTGGCCGGGCACCGGCATCGGCGGCTGCGCGCCCGGCGGCAGCGGCTGCTGGAGTCCGGCCTTCTGGTCGGTCGTCGACCGGTAGTCGACGGCCCCCTGCGTCATCCGCATGTAGGCCTCCTCCAGCGAGGCCTGGTGCGGCGACAGCTCCCACAGACGTACGTCCGCGCCGTGGGCGATGTCGCTGATGCGGGGGAGCGGCAGGCCGGTCACGCGCAGGGCACCGTCCTGCTCGGGCATGACGTGACCGCCCGCCTCGGTGAGCGCGCCGGCGAGCTTCTCGCGCAGCTGCGGCTCGGTGTGCGGGGTGCGCACGCGCGCGAAGTCCGCGGAGTTGGCCGAGATGAAGTCGGTGACGCTCATGTCGGCGAGGAGCTGTCCGCGTCCGATGACGATCAGGTGGTCCGCGGTCAGCGCCATCTCGCTCATGAGGTGCGAGGAGACGAAGACGGTCCGGCCCTCCGCGGCGAGGGACCTCATCAGATTGCGCACCCAGAGGATGCCCTCGGGGTCGAGGCCGTTGACCGGCTCGTCGAACAGCAGCACCTGGGGGTCGCCGAGGAGCGCGGCGGCGATGCCGAGCCGCTGGCCCATGCCGAGCGAGAAGCCCTTGGACCGCTTCCTCGCCACGTCCTGGAGGCCGACCACGCCGAGCACCTCGTCCACCCGCCGGCCCGGGATGCCCGAGAGCTGGGCGAGGCTGAGCAGATGGTTGCGGGCGTGCCGGCCGCCGTGCACGGCCTTGGCGTCCAGCAGGGCGCCGACCTGGCGGGGCGCGTTCGGCAGCTTCCGGTACGGGTAGCCGCTGATCGTCACCGAGCCCGCGGTCGGGTTGTCCAGGCCCAGGATCATGCGCATCGTCGTGGACTTGCCCGAGCCGTTGGGCCCGAGGAAGCCGGTGACGGCACCGGGCCGCACCTGGAAGGAAAGGTTGTACACAGCGGTCTTGTCGCCATAGCGCTTGGTCAGGCCGACTGCCTCGATCATGCTCCGCACCCATCGAAAGGTTCAGGACAGCAGGGCACACGCCCCCGTAAGGCTTAGGAGGATATCGAGGCGCTGACGGTTCCGCTCAAATCAAAGTAAAACCCAGAGCTTCACGCATCGCGTTTCCTCAGGAGCAGGTATCCGCCCGCGAGCGCCGCCACCACCCAGGCCGCCATGATCGCCAGCCCGCCCCAGGGACCGTACGGGGTGTCGTCGTCGAACGGGGTGACCACCTGCATGATCCTGCTGCCCGCCTGGTCGGGCAGGTACTGGCCGAACGTCTTCGTCGCGTCGACGTTGCCCAGGATCTGCGAGATCAGGAAGAAGAACGGCATCAGGATGCCCAGCGACAGCATCGGCGAGCGCAGCATCACGGCCACGCCCATCGAGAACACCGCGATCAGCGTCATGTAGAGACCGCCGCCGATGACCGCCCGCAGCACACCGCTGTCGCCGATCGACGCCCTGTGCTCGCCGAGCATGGCCTGCCCGAGGAAGAAGGCGACGAAGCTGGTCACCAACCCCACGACGAGCGCGAGCACGGTCGCCACCGCGATCTTGCTGAACAGGAAGGTGCCACGCTGCGGAACCGCCGCCAGCGAGGTGCGGATCATGCCGGTGCTGTACTCGTTGGCCACCACGAGCACCCCGAACACGATCATCGCGAGCTGGCCGAGACTCATCCCGGCGAAGCTGATGAACGTCGGGTCGAAGGAGAGCTGGTCGCCCCGGCTCATGTCGTCGAACTCGTTCTTCGACAGCGCCGAGATCAGCATGCCGAGGGCGATGGTGACCACCACGGCGAGGGACAGCGTCCAGACGGTGGACGCCACGGAACGGATCTTCGTCCACTCCGAACGGATGACCTGGGTCGCCGCCATCTCAGTCCTTCCTCCCTTCGTCGCCCCACGGTTCCCGCTGCTCCGCGGGGGCGTCGCTGTGCGCGTGGTACTCGACCGACTCGGCGGTCAGCCGCATGAACGCCTCCTCCAGGGAGGCCCGCTGAGGACTCAGCTCGTGCAGCACGATCTGGTGCTGCGCGGCCAGCTCGCCGATCCGCTCCGACGTGCTCCCGTCCACCTCCAGCACCTCGCCGCCGGCCTCCACGACGGTGACCCCGGCCCCGTGCAGCACATCCAGCAGCCGTTCCCGCTGAGGGGTGCGGATGCGGACGTACGCCCGTGAGTTCTGCGCGATGAAATCGGCCATCGAGGTGTCGGCGAGCAGTCGGCCCTGGCCGATGACGACGAGGTGGTCGGCGGTCAGCGCCATCTCGCTCATCAGGTGGGAGGAGACGAACACGGTGCGGCCCTGCGCGGCGAGCGACTTCATCAGGTTGCGGATCCAGTGGATGCCCTCGGGGTCGAGGCCGTTGACCGGCTCGTCGAACATCAGGATCCGCGGGTCGCCGAGGAGCGCGCCCGCGATGCCGAGCCGCTGCCCCATGCCCAGCGAGAAGCCCTTGGCCTTCTTCCTCGCCACCGAGGTCAGACCGACGGTCTCCAGCACCTCGTGCACCCGGCCGGCCGGGATGCCGTTGCTCTGCGCCAGGCACAGCAGGTGGTGGAAGGCGCTGCGCCCGCCGTGCATGGCCTTGGCGTCCAGCAGGGCGCCGATGTACTTCAGCGGGTCCTTGAGCCGGTCGTAGTGCTGCCCGTCGATCCGGACGTCCCCGGCGGTCGGCCGGTCCAGGCCCAGCATCATCCGCATGGTGGTCGACTTGCCGGCGCCGTTGGGACCGAGGAAGCCCGTGACGATGCCCGGTCTGACGGTGAAGGTCAGATTGTTGACCGCCACTTTCTCGCCGTACCGTTTGGTCAGGCCTTCTAGCTCGATCATGCGGCCACGCTAGGGCCGGTCCACGGCCGGTGCCAACCCAGGCGGGCGAACGGCGGCCGAAGCCGACGTGAAAGGGGCGGCGGGACCCGAGTCCCACCGCCCCTCACCGCTCGGTGACTACCGGGTCTGCTGCGCCGGCACACCACGGGAGATCGGCTCGTCCTCGGTGGGGGAGCCGGCCGCGGCCACCGCGGCGCCCGTGAGGGTGGCGAGCATCTCGCGCACGTTCGTCAGCTGGGCGTTGATCGAGTCGCGGCGGTTGGTGAGAGCCGCCAGCTCGCGCTCCGATTCCGAACGGATGCGGTCCGCCTTGGCGTTCGCGTCGGCCACGATGTCCTCGGCCTGGCGCTGCGCCGTCTCGACGGTCTGACGGGCCCGGCGCTCGGCGTCCGTGCGCAGCTTCTCCGCCTCCAGACGCAGCTGCTCCGCGCGGTGCTCGATCTCCGCGAGACGCTTCTCCGCCTTCTGCTGACGGGACGCCAGGTCGCGCTCGGACTGCTCGCGGCGCTTGGCGAGGTTCGTCTCGAAGTCGGCGGCGGCCTGCGCGGCCTTGGCGCGGGTCTCCTCGAAGAGGGCGTCGGCCTCCTCACGCTTGGACTGCGCGTCCTTCTGAGCCTCGGAACGCAGCTGCGAGGCGTCGCTCTTGGCCTTCTCGATGACGCGGACGCCCTCGTCCTCGGCCTTGGCCTTGCGCTCGGCGGCGAACGACTCCGCGTCGTTGCGCACCTGCTGGGCCGCCGACTCGGCCAGCTCGCGGTGCTGCTCGGCCGCGCGACGGGCCTCCTCGCGCAGATCCTTGGCCTCCTCCTCGGCGAGGCGGAGGATCTTCTCGACACGCGCGCCGAGACCGGCGTACGACGGCTCTGCGTCGCTCATCTGGGCCTGGGCGTTCTGTGTCTCGAGGTGAAGCTCCTCGATGCGCTTTTCCAGAGCAGTGATACGGGCCAGAGCGCTGTCACGGTCGGAGACGAGCTTCGAGATGCGTTCGTCCACCTGAGCGCGGTCGTACCCACGCCGCACAAGCTCGAAGCCGTAGGGGGAAGTGTCGCTCATGGGGTTCCTGTCGAATGAGACCGGTGAGGTGATAGGTGGAATCCTAGGGGCCGAAGCGGTGTGTCATCGAGCGGATGCGCGTTTGATACGGAGAATGAGACCCCTTTTGGGTGGCTAAGCGCCAGACGGCTTGCCAAAGACTTGGGCAAAGGCCCCAGACTCCAACGCAACGCCCACACTCGGCTAGTGGTCCGAGGACTTGCCACCCGATCGTGGAGCACCCACCGTCGCGCCCGCCTTGACGCCGCCGTCCTTGCTCGCCGGCGGGGCCTCGAAGGACTCCAGCGCCTCCAGCACGTCCTGGACGCGCGAGATCTCGGCGTTGATGTCCTCGCGGCGCCGCACCAGGACCTCCAGCTCCCGCTTGCCCTCCTCGACCGTGCGCCGGGCCTCGCGGATCGCCTCGGCCTTCAGCTCCTCGGCCTCGCGGATCAGGGTGGCCTTCTTCTGCTCGGCCTCCTTGAGGAGCCCCTCGGCCTTCTTCACGGCGGCGATCCGGACCTTGCCGGCCTCCGAGTTCGCCTCCGACACCAGCTCCTTGGCCCGCGCCTGAGCCTTGCCGAGCTGCTCCTCGGCGGCCTTGATGAGCGCGTCGCAGCGGTCGCCGGTCGACCTCATCGTCTCGGCGGCCTCGCGGCGGGCCCGCTCGTGCAGCTCCTCGATCTCGGAGGTGATGCGGTCGCGCAGCTCCTCGGCCCGCTCCCTTATGGCGGTCGCGTCCCGGCGGGCGCCGACGAGCAGCTCGTCCGCGTCCGTACGGGCCTTCTCCACCCGCGAGTTGCCCTCGACCGTCGCCTCGGCGACCAGCCGCTCGGCCTCGCTACGGGCCGCGCCGACCATCGTGTCGGCCTGGGCCTCCGCCTCCGCGGTGGTCTTCAGCGCCTGCTGCTGGGCCTCGGTGAGCAGCTTGTCCGCCTCGGCCGCGGTCTCCGTGATGAGCGTGTCGACCTGCTCGGCGGCCTCGGAGCGCCGCTTGTTGGCCTCCTTGCGGGCCTCGTCGAGCGTGGAGTCGATCTCGTCGCGGGCCACGCTCAGCATGCGGTCGGCCTCCGCCGCCGCCTCCCGCTTGACCCGTTCCGCCTCGGTGCGCACCCGCTCGGCGTGCTGGCGCGCCGTACCCACGGTCTCGGCGGCCTCGGCGCGCAGCCGCTCCGCGTCGCCGGAGGCGTCCCCGATGAGCTTCTCCGCCTTCGCCACCGACTCGGCGCGCAGCCGCTCGGCCTCCTCGATCGCCTCGGTACGGACCCGCTCGGCCTCCGCGACCGTCTCCGACTGGAGCCGCTCCGCCTCGGCGATGGTCTCCGTCTGGAGCCGCTCCGCCTCGGAACGCGCCTCCGTGATGAGGGTGTCGGCCTGCGTCGCCGCGTCCGACCGGATGCGGTTGGCGTCGTCACGGGCGTCGGCCCGGGTGCGCGACGCGTCCTGCTCGGCCTGCGCGATGGTGTCCGAGGCCTCCGTGCGCACCCGCTGGGCGTGCGCCGACGCCTCCGAACGCAGCCGCTCGGCCTCCGCGATGGCCTCGCCGACGGTCCGCTCGGCCAGCGCCCTGGCCGCCTCGGTCTCCTCGCTCGCCTCCCGCCGCAGCCGGCTCGCGTCCTCCGCGGCCCGCTCCCGCTCGGAGTACGCGTCGGCGCGGACCCGGCCCGCCTCCTCCTCGGCCTCGCGGCGGACACGGTCGGCCGCGTGCTCGGCGGCGGAACGCAGCCCGGTGATCTCCTCCTGCGCCTGCTCGTGCAGCCCGGCCACGGAGTCCCGTACCTGCTGCGCGTGCTGCTCGGCCGCCGACACCATCTCGGTGGCGCGCCGGTCGGCCTCCTCCACCAGCCGCACGGCCTCGGCCTGGGCGTCCTCCACGCGCTTTCGCGCCGACGCCAGCAGCTCCTCGCTCTGCTCGCGGGCCCGCTCGCGCTCCTGGTCGGCCTCCTGGCGGGCCGCGCCGAGGTAGTCCTCGGCCTCGCGGCGGCGCCGGGTGGCCTCCTCCTGGGCGGCGGCCAGCGTCTCGGACGCCTCGGCGGCCAGCCGCTCGGCGGCGGCCTGCGCCTCCGCGCGCACCCGGTCGGCGGAGTCCTGCGCCTCGGTCCGCAGCCGCTCCGCCTCGGCGGCCGCCTCCGACCGCAGCCGGACGGCGACGGACTCGGCCTCGGCGCGCGAGGCGGACGCGTCCGCGGCGGCCTCGTTGCGCAGCCGGTCGGCCTCGGTCTCGGCCTGCTGCTGGAGCGTACGGATCCGCTCGGCGGCCTCGCCGCGCAGCCGCTCGGTCTCCTCGGCGGCCTCGCGGCGGATCCGCTCGGCCTCCTGGCGGGCGTCGGTGAGCGCCTCCTCGGCGGCGGCGAGCCGGGTCTCCGCCTCGCCGTGCAGCCGGGTCAGCTCCTCGGCGGCCTCCGCCTGCCGCGCCTCGACGGCGCGCTCGGCCTCCTCGCGCAGGGCGAGCGCGGCCCGTTCGGCGTCCGCCGTGATGCCCTCGGCCTGCTCGACGGCCTCGGCACGGTGGCGCTCGGCCTCCTTGCGGGTGCGCTCCAGGGTCTCCTCGGCCTGCCGGCGCAGCGTGGTGGCCCGCTCGATGGCCTCCGTACGGACCTTCTCGCTGTCCGCGGTGGCCTTCTGGCGCAGCTCGTCGGCGTCCTGACGGGCCTTGGCCAGCAGTTCCTCGGCGGTCTTGGCCGCCTCCTCGATCTGCTGGACGGCCTCCTTGCGGGCCTCCGCGCGGATCTTCTCGCCCTCGGCGACCGCGTCGGCGCGCAGCTGCTCGGCCTCGCCGCGCAGCCGGCGGGCCTCCTCCTGCAGCTCGACCGTCCTGGCCCGGTACTCCTTGGTGTCGTCCTTCGCCGCGCCCTTCAGCTCCTCGGCGATGTCGTGCGCCTCGGAGCGCAGCCGGTCGGCCTCGGTCTCCGCCTCCCGGCGGATCCGCTCGGCCTCCTCGGCGGCGGCCTTCGTGGTGCGCTGCGCGTCCTCCTGCGCCTTGTTGAGGACGTCCTCGGCGGTCTTGGCCGCCTTCGACAGCTGGGTGGCGCTCTCCTCGGCGGTGAGCGTGCGGGCCTTCTCGGCGGCCTCGGCGAGGAGCTTCTCGGCCTCGGCGCGGGCGTCGGCGACGAGCTGCTCGGCGTCCGCCTTGGTGGCCTCGGCCTCCTTGGTGGCCTCGCTGACCAGCCGGGCGACCTGCTCCTTCGCCGTACGGGTGCGCTGTTCGTTGGCGGACTCGGCGCCGGAGAGGGTCTTCTCGGCGGCGGCCTTGGCCTCCGCGACGACCTTCTCGGCCTCGGACTGCGCCTTGCGCAGCGCCTCCTCGGCCTCCGCCATGCGCTGCTCGGCGGTCCGGCTCAGCTCGGTCGCCTGCCGGCGGGCGGCGTCGGACTCGGTGGCCGTGGAGCTGCGCAGTGCCTCGGCGTGGTCGGTGGCCTCCTGGGCCTGGGTGGAGGCGGCGTTCAGCAGGCGCTCGGCGTCCGCGCGGGCGCGGCGCAGCAACTGCTCGGCCTCGGCGCGGGCCGTCTCGGCCTCGCTCTGGAGCCGCTGCCGGGCCTCGGTGGTGACCCGCTCGGCCTCGGCGCGGGCGGCCGCCAGCGCCTGCTCGGCCTCGGCGCGCGACTCCTCCAGGAGACGGCGGGCCTGGGTCTCGGTGCGGGCGCGCAGCTGCTCGGCCCACGCCACGTTCTCGTTGACGTGCGACTCGACGGTCTGCCGGCGCTCGGCCAGCTCCTGGTCGAGCTGCTGGCGGCGGGTGACGGCCTCCTGGTGCAGCTCCGCCTGGAGCCGGGCGGCCTGTTCGGCGTGCTCCTGGAGGATGCGCTGGGTCTGCGAGCGGGCCTGGCTCAGCTCCCGCTCGGCGTCCGCGCGGAGCTGGTCGGCCTGCATCTGCGCATTACGCAGCAACTGCTCGGCCTGGTAGCCGAGGTCCCCGCCGTCGAAGGAGGGGCGGGACATGATGGTGCGCCGCGCCTCGTGCAACTTGGCGCGCAGCACCTCGACCTGGTAGCCGAGGTCCTCGGCGTGCTGGATCGCCTTTTCCCGCTCGGTCTTCAGCCGCTTCATCTCGGCTTCGAACCGAGTGAGGTGGTCGACGTCAGCCGCCGGCTCCCGCTCCTGGCTCTCGTAGCCCCGCACTGCGCGGTCCCATCCGTCCCCTGGTCGCAACCTTCTCCGTACGAGCTCCGTCCGTTCGCAGGACGGGGCCCCCGGGGAATGGTGTCAGATCAACGGCGGAGCACGGGCTGTCGCCCCGACGCTCGTCCCCCGAAACCCGGACCCCGGAAGTCCTGCCGACATGACGGCAGGACGCCGGTCGCCCTGGCTGGAGCGGCGACCGACCCCAACCCTACCGGCCCATATGTACGAGGGTCAGTGCTCAGGTGACTCAACGGGCGCCGATGTGACCAGTTCTGTCAGTACTCCATGGCAATCCTTTGGGTGAAGGAAGGTGATCCGTGACCCCATGGAGCCGATCCGGGGCTCCTCGTAGAGCACGCGTACGCCCTTGTCGCGGATGTCCGCGGAGTCGGCGTCGACGTCCGCCGTGCCGAAGGCGATGTGGTGGACGCCCTCGCCGTTCTTGGCGAGCCACTTGGCGACGGTGGAGTCCTCGCGGGTCGGTTCCAGCAGCTGGAGGTACGAGGCGCCGCCGTCGGACGTATCGTTGATCTTGAGCATGGCCTCGCGTACGCCCTGCTCCTCGTTGACCTCGGAGTGGAACACCTCGAAGCCGTACGTCGCCCGGTAGAACTCGACGGTGGCGTCGAGGTCGTGACAGGCGATCCCGATGTGGTCGATTCGCGTCAGCATGGTGTCAGTGCAGCGCGGCGGAGGTGGTTACGCAACGTGCGCGCGATCACACCGACGGCCCGATGACGGGTGCAGTACCGGTCAGTACATTCGAAGTAAACCCTCGTTCACTCCTCGGCCCGTGCAAGGCCGGTAAGGGGAATCGCAGCTCATGACTGACTCGACTGGTTCCAACGGCA
Organism: Streptomyces sp. NPDC006259; assembly: GCF_042870975.1. Lineage (NCBI taxonomy): Bacteria > Bacillati > Actinomycetota > Actinomycetes > Kitasatosporales > Streptomycetaceae > Streptomyces > Streptomyces sp. NPDC006259. The sequence goes on from NZ_JBIAHY010000004.1 coordinate 865,519, forward strand.
CGACCTCGGTGATCGTCGCGGGCGCGCGTACGCCCATGGGACGGTTGCTGGGTTCCCTGAAGTCCTTCTCCGGAGCCGACCTCGGCGGCTTCGCGATCAAGGCCGCCCTCGACCGTGCGGGGATCGGCGGCGACCAGGTGCAGTACGTGATCATGGGCCAGGTGCTCCAGGCCGGTGCGGGCCAGATCCCGGCCCGGCAGGCCGCGGTCAAGGCCGGCATCCCGATGAACGTCCCGGCGCTCACCGTCAACAAGGTGTGTCTGTCCGGCCTCGACGCCATCGCGCTGGCCGACCAGCTGATCCGCGCGGGCGAGTTCGACATCGTCGTGGCGGGCGGCCAGGAGTCCATGACCAACGCCCCCCACCTGCTGCCGAAGTCCCGCGAGGGCTTCAAGTACGGCGCCATCGAGATGCTCGACGCGATGGCGTACGACGGGCTGACGGACGCCTTCGAGAACATCGCCATGGGCGAGTCCACCGAGAAGCACAACACGCGCCTCGGCATCGCCCGCGCCGAGCAGGACGAGATCGCCGCGCTCTCCCACCAGCGGGCCGCCGCCGCGCAGAAGAACGGGCTGTTCGAGGCCGAGATCACGCCGGTGGAGATCCCGCAGCGCAAGGGCGAGCCGGTCGTCTTCAGCAAGGACGAGGGCATCCGCCCCGAGACCACCGCCGAGTCGCTCGGCAGGCTCCGCCCGGCCTTCACCAAGGACGGCACCATCACCGCCGGGTCCGCCTCGCAGATCTCCGACGGCGCCGCGGCCGTGGTCGTGATGAGCAAGGCCAAGGCGCAGGAGCTGGGCCTGGAGTGGATCGCCGAGATCGGCGCCCACGGCAATGTGGCGGGCCCGGACAACTCGCTCCAGTCGCAGCCGTCCAACGCCATCCTGCACGCCCTGAAGAAGGACGGCCTGGACGTCTCCGACCTGGACCTCGTCGAGATCAACGAGGCCTTCGCCGCCGTGGCCGTGCAGTCGATGAAGGACCTCGGAGTGTCGGCGGAGAAGGTGAACGTCAACGGCGGAGCCATCGCCCTCGGCCACCCCATCGGCATGTCCGGCGCCCGGCTCGTGCTGCACCTGGCCCTGGAGCTGAAGCGGCGGGGCGGCGGCATCGGCGCGGCCGCGCTGTGCGGCGGCGGCGGCCAGGGTGACGCACTGATCGTGCGGGTACCGAAGGCCTGAGTTCCCTGTACGTCATTACCCGAACGGAGCTGTGATGCAGGACGTCTCCTCGCTGGTCGCCCAGGCCAGGGAAGGCCGGCCCAGGGCCGTGGCCCGGCTGATCTCCCTGGTGGAGGGGGCGTCGCCGCAGCTCAGGGAGGTCATGGCGGCGCTGGCCCCGCTGACCGGCAACGCCTACGTGGTGGGGCTGACCGGCTCGCCCGGCGTCGGCAAGTCGACGTCCACCTCCGCGCTGGTCACGGCGTACCGCAAGCAGGGCAGGCGGGTCGGCGTCCTGGCCGTCGACCCGTCCTCGCCGTTCTCCGGCGGCGCCCTGCTCGGCGACCGCGTGCGGATGTCGGAGCACGCCTCCGACCCCGGCGTCTACATCCGCTCCATGGCCACCCGCGGCCACCTCGGCGGCCTGGCGTGGTCGGCCCCGCAGGCCATCCGCGTCCTGGACGCGGCGGGCTGCGAGGTGATCCTGGTCGAGACGGTCGGCGTCGGCCAGTCCGAGGTCGAGATCGCCTCCCAGGCGGACACCAGCGTGGTCCTCCTCGCCCCCGGCATGGGCGACGGCATCCAGGCCGCCAAGGCCGGAATCCTGGAGATCGGCGACGTGTACGTCGTCAACAAGGCCGACCGCGACGGCGCCGACGCCACCGCCCGCGAGCTGAACCACATGCTGGGCCTCGGCGAGTCCCGCGCCCCCGGCGACTGGCGCCCGCCGATCGTGAAGACGGTGGCCGCGCGCTCCGAGGGCATCGACGAGGTCGTCGAGGCGCTGGAGAAGCACCGCGCGTGGATGGAGGAGCATGGTGTCCTCGCCGAGCGCCGCCGCGCCCGCGCGGCCCGCGAGGTCGAGACGATCGCCGTGACCGCCCTGCGCGAGCGCATCGGCGACCTGCACGGCGACCGCCGTCTGAGCACACTCGCGGAGAAGATCGTCGCCGGCGAACTGGACCCGTACCGGGCGGCGGACGAACTGGTGACGGGCCTGACCCGGGGCGAGTGACGCGGCACCGGGCGCCCGCACCGGCGGGCGCCCGGATCGGCACCGTGGGGAGAGCGGGCAGCCCCCGGGCCCGGCACCCTCGGGGCCGCTCCCCGGGCCACGCCCCGCTCGCCGTGTGCCTCGCGGCGGCGGACGCGCCGGCCCCGGTCACGGCGGGGGCGGGGACGGGGCCGGGCGGGTGAGGTGAGCGGATGGCCGGATTCAGTCGTCGTCGCCGGTCTTGTCCTGGCCGTCGTCGTCACGGTCCGCCGTGAGCTTGGCGTCGGTCAGCGCGACGTTCCAGTCACGCTCCTCGGCCGACGAGCCGTCGGTCTCCACGCCCCAGGCGCCGGCACCGTCGTCGTCCAGGTCGACCGAGGTGACGAAGCCCTTGGTGGCGGCCTTCTCGGCGGCCTCGGCGGCGGTGACGCCGGCGCCCTTGAGCAGGGCGCGGGCCTCGCGGACGTCGTCGGCATCGTCGGTGGAGGTCTGCGTGCCGAGGACGCGGCCCGTCGCCGGGTCGACGAGGACCTCGTAGGAGGTCGTGCCGGTGCCCAGGATCTCGACCTGCCAGCCGCGGTCGTCGTCGCCGGCCTCCGTGTCGAGGTCGGCGGAGACGGCCGTGCCCGGACGGGACTTCAGCGCCGCCCCGATCGCCTCGGCCGCGGTGACCTCGGCGGAGCCGGGTGCCCCGGCCGCCGGGCGCGCGGTCCGCACGTCCGCCGTCGTACCGGGTGCGTCCTCGTCCGCGAAGGCGGCCGCGGTGCCGCCGCCGATGGCGACGGAGGCGACGACGGCGGCGATGACGAGCTTGCGCTTCATGGGGGTTCCTCCCGCTGTGTGCTGCTTCGGTCTGGTGGCTTCTGTCTCGTCGCTCCGGTCGCGTCCGGTTCCGGTGGCATCCGCATCGGCTGCGTCCGCTTCCGGTGGTGTCCGCTTCGGTGGCGACGGGGACCACGCTGCCCGAGCCGAGCTGAAGGCACGCTGAAGCAACCTGAAGACCGCTTCAGCTTCGGTTTGCGACCCTGGTCCGCATGCGCCTGTTGATCGTCGAGGACGAGAAGCGCCTCGCCCTCTCCCTCGCCAAGGGTCTGACCGCCGAGGGCTTCGCCGTGGACGTCGTGCACGACGGCCTGGAGGGGCTGCACCGCGCGAGCGAGTCGCCGTACGACCTGCTCGTCCTCGACATCATGCTGCCGGGCATGAACGGCTACCGGGTCTGCTCCGCCCTGCGCGCCGCCGGGAACGACGTCCCGATCCTCATGCTCACCGCCAAGGACGGCGAGTACGACGAGGCGGAGGGCCTCGACACGGGCGCGGACGACTACCTCACCAAACCGTTCTCGTACGTCGTCCTGGTGGCCCGGGTGAAGGCCCTGCTGCGGCGTCGCGGACAGGGTGCCGGGGCCTCCCCGGTGCATGTGCTCGGCGAGCTGAGAGTGGACACCGCGGCCCGCCGGGTGTTCCTGCGCGACGACGAGGCGACGCTCACCGCCAAGGAGTTCGCCGTCCTGGAGCAGCTGGTGGTGCGGGCCGGACAGGTGGTGTCGAAGGCAGACATCCTCGACCACGTCTGGGACTTCGCCTACGACGGCGACCCCAACATCGTGGAGGTGTACGTCAGCGCGCTGCGCCGCAAGCTGGGCGCCGGGCTCATCCGCACGGTCCGCGGCGCCGGATACCGGCTGGAGCGGGCGGAGGCGGACCGATGAGACGCCGTCTCGGGTCCGTCCGGGCCCGCGCCACCCTGGGAGCCACACTCGTCGTCGCCGTGGCACTGCTGGCCGCCGGGACGGCCGTCCTGCTGTCGCTGTGGACCGACCTGAGCGGCCAGGCCGGCACCCGGGCGGAGCGCACCGCGCGCGAGGTCGCCGCCGAACTCGCCGCCGGACAGCCCTACGGCGAGCTGTCGCTCGACGACGACGACCGCCCCGTCCAGGTCGTCACCGAGGACGCGACCCTGGTCGCGGTCAGCGAGCACCTGGAGCGGATCAGCGGGACGGGAACGGACGCGGTGCGCCCGGCGACCGCCCCCGCCGCCCCCGCGGATGACGACGGGGAAGCCGACGACGACTCCGCCGGGACCTCCGTGCTCCGGCCGGGCGAGATCGGCGAGGACCCCTCCTACAGCGACGGCTCCGCCACCGTGGACGGCGACAGCGCCGACTACCGCTTCGCCGCCGTGGAGGTCGAGACGGAGGACCGCGGCACCCTCACCGTGTACGCGGGCGCGCCCCTGTCCACCGAGCGCACCGCCGTGCGCACCGCGCTCACCGTCATGCTGATCGGCTTCCCGCTGCTGCTGGCCGTCGTCGCGGGCGTGACCTGGCTGATGACCCGGCGGGCACTGCGCCCGGTCGAGGGGATCCGGCGCGAGATGGCCGCGATCACCGCCTCCGCGGACCTCGCCCGCCGGGTGCCCGAGCCGGACACCCACGACGAGGTCGCCCGGCTCGCCCGCACCACGAACGAGACGCTGGCCGCGCTGGAGACCGCCGTGGAGCGGCAGCGCCGGTTCGTCGCCGACGCCTCCCACGAACTGCGCAGCCCCATCGCCTCGCTGCGCACCCAGCTGGAGGTGGGCGCCGCGCATCCGGAGCTGCTGGACGTCCCGGGCGCCGTCGAGGACACCGTACGGCTCCAGCGGCTGGCCGCCGACCTGTTGCTGCTGGCCCGGCTCGACGCGGGGGAGCGGCCCGCGGACGCGCGGGTCGACCTGGCGGCGCTGGCGCGGGAGGAGTCGGGCGGCCGGAGCCGGGTGACCGTGGACGCGGAGCCGGCGGAGGTGTCCGGATCCGGGGGGCAGTTGCGACGGGTGTTGGCCAACCTGCTCGACAACGCGGAGCGGCACGCCCGCGAGACGGTCGCGGTGACCGTGCGGAGGGAGGGGCGGTGGGCCGTCGTCGCGGTCGCCGACGACGGGGACGGCGTGCCCGAGGCGGACCGGGAACGGGTCTTCGAGCGGTTCGTCCGGCTGGACGCGGCCCGCAGCCGCGACGACGGCGGGGCGGGGCTCGGCCTGGCCATCGCCCGCGACGTGGCCGTACGCCACGGCGGCACCCTCACGGTCGGTGGGACGCCGGAAGGCGGAGCCGTGTTCCGGCTCCGCCTTCCGGCGCTCTGATCGTTTCTGCTCGCTCCGACCGCTCCGACCGCTTCGGCCGCTCGGGTCCGGCCTTCGGTCCGGCGGCTTCGGTTCGGCCGCTCGGGTCGGGACCGCTTACGGGCGTCCCCGCTGTTCGCGGAGGTGGTCCGCGATCGGGGTCAGGGCCTTGTCGAGTTCCGCCAAGGCCTCGGGGGAGAGGAGGTCGATGAAGTGCCGACGCACGGACGCCACATGATGGGGCGCGACCTTCCGCATCGTCTCCATGCCGTGCTCGGTGAGGACCGCGTACAGACCGCGGCGGTCGGACTCGCAGTTCTCACGGCGCACCAGGTGGGCGTTCTCCATGCGGGTGATCTGGTGCGAGAGGCGGCTCTTGGACTGCAGGGTGGCGGACGCGAGGTCGCTCATCCGCATCCGGACGTCCTCCGACTCGGAGAGGTTCACCAGGATCTCGTAGTCGTTCATGGTCAGCCCGAACGGCTGGAGATCCTTCTCGAGCTGGTACGTCAACAGCCTGTTGACCTCCAGGTGGGTGCGCCAGGCGCACTGCTCCGCTTCGGTCAGCCAGCGCGTGGCCGTTTCGGTCTCCATAAATGAAGTCTACCTAAAATGTTGAAAGGCGAACTAGTAAGGGTGGTGTGACAGTGCGCACGCGTTCGACGTCACACTCCGCAGACTACCGCTCACAGCCCGAAGCGACGCTGGAGGTCTCCCAGCTGTCCGGGAAGGCGCGGTGCGCCCGCCTGGCCTCCGAACCCGCCCGCCCCGCCGCCGCCGGGCACCCCCGGCTCCTGCGGAACCGCCCCCGTGGCCTGCTCGGCCATGAGGGTCTCGGTGGACTGGAGCAGCACCGTGCCGGCGCCCACGAACTCGAACTGGTGCTCCTCCCCGGAAGCCCCGCCCAGGCCTGTCAGCGCACGTAGACCGCCCATCAGACCTGTCATGTACCCGTGGTCGTAGTGATGGCACGGGGACGGGCAGTCGGCCCAGCCGACGAGCGCCTGCGGGTCCACCCGGATGGGGGGTTCCATGAACACCACCGGGCCGTTAGATGCGGCGACGAACTTCCCGGTTCCGATCAGTGTCAGAAAACCCGGAACGATCGACTGCTTCAGTGCCAGGGTTGGCTGAAAAGCGAGCAGATTGCCCGAGCGAATGGTCAGGTTGCCGTCTTCCAGGTCGTACGAATTCACGTCGAAGGCCCGGTCGGCGAGGAGCATCCTGCCCGAACCCTCCGCCACGACCCAGTCGCTCGCGTGCAGAGGCGAATGGAACGACGTGCGCACCAGACGGTCCAGTCGGCCGTGTCCGATGCCGTTGAAGTCGATCGATCCGTAGTAGGCGATCATCTTCCCCTTCTGCAGGAACCACTGGCTCCCCTTCAACTCCACGCAGAAGGTGTACGCGTTCACGTTGTCGTCGACCGGCAGGGTGGTCGGGTCGAACACGGTGGGGCCGGTGCCCGGGTAGGTGGTCACAGCTTCTCCTCCGACGCCTGGACGTACACCGTGCCGTTGCCGCTCAGCTCCAGCTGGAACGCCTCGCCGGAGCCCCGCCCCACCATGTCCCGCCAGCCCAGCGCGGTCGACAGTTTGTTGCGGACCTCGCCGTGGTGGGCGACGTAGGCCTGCGGGTCGACGTGGACCGGGCGCTGCGGGGTGATCGGGACCTCGAAGACGCCGCCGTGGGCCATCACGGCGACCGAGCCGTGGCCCTTGAGCGTCGTGGTGAACAGGCCCTGGCCGCTGATCTGGCCGCGCACCATGCCCATGACGCCGCCCTGGGAGCCCATGAACATGGTGCCCTGCTGGAGGGTGCCGTCGAAGGCGAGGAGGCGGTCCGCCTCGACGTGGAGCGTCTCGCCGGTGAGGCTGATGATCTGGACGTGGTGGCCGCCGTGTCCGAACAGGACCGTGCCGCTGCCCTCGACGGACATCAGGGGCGTGTCCTCGTTCGCCATGCGGCGGCCGATCATCGACATCACACCACCCTGGCCGCCCTGCATGTTCGGGGTGAAGGAGACCTCGCCCTTGTAGGCGAGCATCGCGCCGCGCTGACTGAACAGGCGCTGGCCGGGCAGCACGGTCGCCTCGACCATCTTGGAGTTGATCTCACGGAAGGGCATGTCAGACGTCCCCCGCGATCGTGTTCCGCTCGCTGGGCTGGACGTACACCAGGCCGTCCCCCTCGAAGCGGATCTGGAAGGCCTCGCCGCCGCCCTCGCCCATCAGCGTGCGGAACGTCACACCGGACTGGAAGGACTGCCGGACGTTGCCCTGGTGGGCGACGTACGCCCCCGGGTCCACGGTCAGCGGGAACTGCGGGCTCACCCGGAGCACCACCGCCGGCCCGTCCGAGGTGATGGCCGCCTGGCCGTGTCCCTCGACGGTCGTGGTGAACAGCCCGTTGCCCTGGGAGGCGCCGCGCAGCCCGGTGAACGACGTGCCCGTCCGCAGCCCCGCGTCGGTCGCGAGCAGATTGCTCGACTCCACGTACAGCGTGTCCCCCTGGAGATTCACGAGGTTGATCTCGGAGGCACGGTCCGCGAACCAGCAGATCCCCTGCCCCCTCACCTCCATCACGGTCATCTGCTCGCCGGTGAGTCGCCGGGTCACCATGCCCCGCAGTCCCTCGCCGCCGCCGCTCATCTTCTTGAAGGCCATCTGCCCGTCGTACGCGACCATCGAGCCGTTCTTCGCCTTGACGGCGTCTCCGGTCATGTCGACGGCGAGCACCTTGCTGCCTTGGAGTCGAAACATCGCCACGCTGCGAAGGTAACCTTTGGGGCGCCGCGCCGACAGGGCTCTCGGGTGGAGATCACCCCTGAACGGTCCCGTAGGGGACCGCCGGCCGCGGCTGGGCCTGCCCGGTGCCGCGGTGTGCCGCCGGGTGCCGCCCGCGCCGCGCCCGCACACCCCCGCCCCGCCCGGCCCGCACACCCCCCGACCCGCTGCCCGCTCGGCCCGTTTGCCACAATGGACGAACGCTTGTGCGTGCGTTCACAAACGGACCGGATCAGCAACGTATCTCCCACCGAAGGTGACCCGTGGACCTCAAGACAGCCTCCGCCCTCCGCCGCCTGCGCCTGGTCTCCGCCCCCGAGGCGGTGTCGTTCCTGCTGCTGCTCGTCTGCTCGGTGCTCAAGCGCACCACGGACTTCAACGCGGTGCCGGTGATGGGCATGGTCCACGGCGTGCTGTTCGTGCTGTACGTGATCTTCTGGGCGGACGCCTGGAACCGCGCCAGGTGGTCCCTGGGGACCGCCGTCCTCTACTTCGTCCTCTCGGTCCTGCCCACCGGCGGCTTCTTCGCCGAGCGCAGGCTCCGCCGTGAGGCCGAGGACGCGGTCATCGCCTCCCGCGCCCGGCGCGAGGGCGTGGTGAAGGCGTCGTGATCGTCGCCTTCTCCGTCACACCGCTCGGCGTCGGCGAGGACGTCGGGGAGTACGTCGCCGACGCGGTCCGCGTGGTCCGCGAGTCCGGCCTGCCGAACCGCACCGACGCCATGTTCACGTCCGTCGAGGGCGACTGGGACGAGGTCATGGACGTCGTCAAGCGGGCCGTCGCCGCCGTGGAGGCCCGGGCGCCGCGCGTCTCCCTGGTCCTCAAGGCCGACCTCCGCCCCGGCGTGACGGACGGCCTGACCTCCAAGGTGGAGACGGTGGAGCGGCATCTGGCGCCGCGGGAGGACTGAGCGAGGGGAGCGGCCGGGAGGACGGGGTCCCTCAGCGTTTCCCCGACGCCCGCCGCAGGTACTGCTGCACGGCCCGCCGGGCCACCGGTCCCAGCTCCTCCAGCGCGCCCACCAACAGGCCGAGCTGTTCCAGCGCGTCCAGCGCCGACGCGGCGCCCGCGCCGTCGACCCCCTCGTACAGCTCGATGCCGACGAACGAGGCGGCGACGGCGCGGGCCAGTCCGGCGGGATCCGTGAACTCGCCGAACGGCGTGTCCGCGAGCACCCGGTCGAGCACCTGCTCGACCTCCACGATCCACAGGTCGAGCCCCGCCGCGGTGGCGGGGCCGAGCGTCGCGTGGGTCCGGGCGCCGGCCAGCAGCTGGCTCAGCAGCATGACCTGGCCCCCGGCCCGTTCCCGCTCGTGGATCTCCCGCCCGAGGGCGAGCAGTTCCGACAGCGAGGCGACCGTCGCGAAGCGGTCCCGGTAGCGCGACACCGACCGCTCCGCGCCGTACCGGCAGGCCGCCGCGAGCAGTTCGTCCACCGAGCCGAAGTGGTAGAAGACCAGGGCCTGGTTGACCCCGGCGGCCGCCGCGACCGTGCGGGCGGACGTCTTGGCGATGCCCTGCTCGGTGAGCGTGCGCAGGGCGCCGTCCAGCAGCTTCGCCTTCGTCTCCTGGGACTTCGCGGTCTCGGTCGAGGTCATCGCGGATCCTCCAGGGTCCGGGGGAGCGGGGACGCGCACGCGCGGACCGGTGGGGTGCGCAGGCAGCGGCGGGCGGCCGGGGTGCGGGCGAGGGGCGGCACCAGCAGCGCCAGGCACACCACGAGACTCAGCAGCAGCGGGAGCAGGTAGGCCGTCGACGCCGCGAACGGCCCCAGGAGGCGCAGGAACGACTCCCAGCCGAGGCCCGCGCAGGCGACGGTGGCGGCGACGACGCGGACGGTCACCTCCGCGAGCCAGTTGCGCAGCGCCCGCTCCGGCGTGATGCCCCGCTCCAGCCACAGCCGCAGCCGGTCGAGGGACCAGGCCGTGGCCCAGCCCGTGAGCGGGCGGAACACCAGCCGGTCGGCGAGCGCGCCGAAGACGCCCCAGCGGGGCCGGTAGTCGCAGCCGGCGAGGAAGCGGACGCCGTCGCCGTCGGGGACGTAACGCCAGTGGCGGCTGCCCTCGGCCGGCAGCGAGAGCCTGTGCGCGGAGGTGTAGCGCAGGGCGGAGGTGCGGGTGCCGTCGGGGGGCCGGCGTTCGCCCGTCGGAACGCCGGTGCCGGTGACCGTCAGGAACGGCAGCACGCGCGTGGCGTACCGCAAGCGCTGCGGCTCGCCCTCCGCGCGCGGGAGGTGGGCGATCTCGCTGAAGCGCAGGTCCCAGCGCTGCTGCTGGGCGGGGTCCTGGGTGCGGGTCCACAGGTCGTCCAGATCGGCGCGGATGCGCGCCTCGACACAGATGCGCAGGTGAATCCCCCCGGATCGGACGGGTGTTTGAGCGATCGCTCAAGCACTCCAGGGGGGAAAGGTACACGCGTTTGAGCGATCGCTCAATCGGGTGACCCCGGACGGGGTTACGGGCCGTACCGGATGGCTAACCTCTTCCGGGGGTCGATCAAGTCCCGTCCGGCGGACGGGCATTCACACGGAGGCGAAGTGGCAGCGCGGCGCGGGCCGGTACGGGTGGGCGGCAGGGCGACGGCGGCGGCCGTGGGGAAGGTGGTCGCGGTCGCGGTGACGGTCCTCTCGCTGGCCGCCTCGGGCGGCGCGACGGCGCCTCCGCGCGCGGGGGCCGGCGACTGCGCGCTCGCCCCGGGTGCGCTGACCCTCGACGACCTGCCGGCCGGGTCCTCCGTGCTCGACTGCGCGGCCGTCGGCCGCCTGGTCACCCATGCCGGAGCCGGTGTCACCGTCCCCGACCCCGGCATGAAGGTGAGCGTCGACGCCCTCACGGTGGACGGCTCCCTGCACGGCTTCACCCTGGCGGTCGCCGCCGACGGCACGGTCTCCTACGACCTGACCGACACGACCCCGCACACGACGGCCGCGAGCCACGGCCACGTGCCGGGCTCCGCCCCGCGTTCGGTCCGTGCGCCGGACTCCGCCGCGAGCGATGGCCACGTGCCGGGCTCCGCCCCGGAGCACGCCCCTGTGTCGGGCTCCGCCCCGGAGCGCGCCCCCGCGTCGGGCTCCGCCCCCGGCCGGGCCCGTGCCGCGTGTGTCGACGGGGCGTATGCCACCGCCGGTCACAAGGAGTACGACACCTACGAGTGGTTCCTCGGCGACGGCACCCTGCCCGCGGACCTCGCCGCCGGGGACGCCCGTCGCGCCTTCGAGGACGCCATCGGCACCATCACGGCCAGCCGCAACGACTGCGGCTTCGACGACACGGTCACCGCGAAGGCCCGGTTCCTGTCCCGGACCGGCAACGAGGCCGACATCGACCGCGACGCCCGCTGCATGGCGCGCGACGGCATGAGCGTCTGGGACGCCGGGGACCTCAGCGGCGGGGTCGTCGCCACGACCTGCTCCTGGAGCCGGGCCGTGTCCGGCGGGCCCGACGAACTGCGCGAGGCGGACGTCCGCTTCAACACCCACGACCACGCCTTCACCGACCGCCCCACCGACACCTGCTCCCACACCTACGACCTCCGCAGCGTCGCCACCCATGAGGCCGGCCACGTCTTCGGCCTGGCCCACGTGGGCCAGGGCCACGAGAGCCAGACCATGTTCACCAACTCCTTCGCCTGCTCCACCGCCGCCCGCACCCTGGGCCGCGGTGACGTCCTCGGCCTGCGCGCCCTGTACTGAAGGCGCCACCGGGCGGACGGAAGGGCCTGGGCCGACCGAGGGTCGAGACGAGGCTGACCGCGATATGACCGACGGGTAGGGTCTGGTGCCGTGCCGAAGCCGCCCAGCCTTCCCTTCGACCCCATCGCCCGCGCCGACGAACTCTGGAAGCGCCGCTGGGGAAGCGTGCCCTCCATGGCCGCGATCACCTCGATCATGCGCGCCCACCAGATCCTCCTCGCCGAGGTGGACGCGGTGGTCAAGCCGTACGGGCTGACCTTCGCGCGCTACGAGGCCCTGGTGCTGCTCACCTTCTCCAAGGAGGGGGAACTGACCATGTCGAAGATCGGCGAGCGGCTCCAGGTGCACCCCACCTCCGTGACCAACACCGTCGACCGCCTGGTGAAGTCGGGCCTGGTCGCCAAGCGCCCCAACCCCAACGACGGCCGCGGCACCCTCGCCACCATCACCGACAAGGGCCGCGAGGTCGTCGAGGCGGCCACCCGCGACCTGATGGCCATGGACTTCGGCCTCGGCGTGTACGACGCGGAGGAATGCTCGGAGATCTTCGCGATGCTGCGCCCGCTGCGGGTGGCGGCACAGGACTTCGACGAGGAGTGAGGCCACCGGGTTCCCCGACCGTCAACGAACCGGCCGGTGGCTCCCCCTTGGCGGTGGTCGCCCGGCGGGTGACTCGCTTAGACCGGCCGGACCGGACCTTCCTGCTGCGATGCTGTCGGCCGATCATCGTTCGGACGCCGGGACTCCGGCTCCGCCGGCAGCGAGGAATCCTGTTGTGTCACCTTTTCGCCAGTGGGTCCGTGGCGGCCTGACCGTCGCGAGCGCGGTGGTTCTGGCCGCCGCCGTGACGCTGGGGACGACCGGGACGGCGCACGCCAGTGCCACGGGATCCAGCCCCATCGGCACCTTCGACCACGACGTGCGCGGGGTGGGCGTCCGAGTGCCCGTCGGCTGCTTCCTGACCCACACGATCAAGGGCTCGGGCAGACGCGTCACGAGCGAGTTCGCGGGAGTCGACTGCGCGGGGCTCGCGGCCACCTTCACCAGGTTCTGCAACTGGAGGATCGACTTCTCCTACGCCGACACCGACAACAGGTCGTACCGAACCTCGCGCGGGTCCACCCACCCGGAGTGCAAGGGGGACCCGCTGCGGCGCGCCCGGCCGCAGACGCTGCCGGCCTATGGCAAGGCGTGCGCCAAGTTCTTCGTGAACGGCAAGCTCCGCGCCGTGCAGTGCCACTACATCACGAGGTGAGAGCCGCTTCCGCGGCCGGCTCCGGCCCCCCTGGGGTCAGGCCGTGGCGGGTGTCGGAGTGGTGTCCTTCTCGATCATGGGCTGGACCTCGCGGGTCACCCGGCGCTCCACGAAGAAGGCCGCGGTCGGGACGGTGCCGGCGAGCAGGACCCACAGGAGCCGCCCGACCGGCATCTTCGCCTTGTTGCCGAGATCGAAGGCGAAGACGAGGTAGAGCACGTACAGCCAGCCGTGGGCGATGCCGACCCCGGTGACGAAGGCGTCGAACCCGTCCAGGTTCAGCAGGCGCTTGCCGATCACGCCCACCGTCAGCAGGATCAGCAGGACGGCGGTGACATAAGCCATCACCCGGTACCGGGTCAGGACGTTCTTCTTCATGGCGTCGAGCGTAACGGGTGCTCCCAGGTGTCCTACGCGCGTGTCCTGACCTGCATCACTAGTCATTTACTAGGACGTCCAAGTAAATTCGTGGGTATGGACGCTGACGCCATCGAGGAAGGCCGCCGTCGCTGGCAGGCCCGGTACGACGCCGCGCGCAAGCGCGACGCAGACTTCACCACGCTCTCCGGCGATCCCGTGGAGCCGGTGTACGGGCCCCGGCCCGGCGACACCTACGAGGGTTTCGAGCGGATCGGCTGGCCCGGTGAGTACCCCTACACCCGAGGGCTGTACCCGACCGGTTACCGCGGGCGCACCTGGACCATCCGGCAGTTCGCCGGGTTCGGGAACGCCGAGCAGACCAACGAGCGCTACAAGATGATCCTCGCCAACGGCGGCGGGGGCCTCTCCGTCGCCTTCGACATGCCGACGCTGATGGGCCGCGACTCCGACGACCCGCGTTCGCTCGGCGAGGTCGGGCACTGCGGGGTCGCCATCGACTCCGCCGCCGACATGGAGGTCCTCTTCAAGGACATCCCCCTCGGCTCCGTGACGACCTCGATGACCATCAGCGGACCGGCCGTACCGGTCTTCTGCATGTACCTGGTCGCCGCCGAACGGCAGGGCGTGGACCCGGCCGTCCTCAACGGCACCCTCCAGACCGACATCTTCAAGGAGTACATCGCGCAGAAGGAGTGGCTGTTCCAGCCCGAGCCCCATCTGCGCCTCATCGGCGACCTCATGGAGTACTGCGCCGCCGGGATCCCCGACTACAAGCCGCTCTCCGTCTCCGGCTACCACATCCGCGAGGCCGGCTCGACGGCCGCGCAGGAGCTGGCGTACACACTGGCGGACGGCTTCGGGTACGTGGAGCTGGGGCTGAGCCGCGGACTGGACGTGGACGTGTTCGCCCCCGGCCTCTCCTTCTTCTTCGACGCGCACCTCGACTTCTTCGAGGAGATCGCCAAGTTCCGTGCCGCGCGCCGGATCTGGGCCCGGTGGATGCGGGACGTGTACGGGGCCAGGTCCGAGAAGGCCCAGTGGCTGCGGTTCCACACGCAGACCGCCGGCGTCTCCCTGACCGCCCAGCAGCCGTACAACAACGTGGTGCGTACGGCCGTGGAGGCGCTCGCCGCCGTCCTCGGCGGGACCAACTCGCTGCACACCAACGCGCTGGACGAAACCCTCGCGCTGCCCTCCGAGCGGGCCGCCGAGATCGCGTTGCGCACGCAGCAGGTGCTGATGGAGGAGACCGGGGTCGCCAACGTCGCCGACCCGCTGGGCGGTTCCTGGTACGTCGAGCAGCTGACCGACCGGATCGAGGCCGACGCCGAGAAGATCTTCGAGCAGATCAAGGAGCGGGGGCTGCGCGCGCACCCCGACGGACGCCACCCCATCGGGCCCGTCACGTCCGGGATCCTGCGCGGGATCGAGGACGGGTGGTTCACCGGGGAGATCGCCGAGTCCGCGTTCCGGTACCAGCAGTCGCTGGAGAAGGGCGAGAAGCGGGTCGTCGGCGTCAATGCGCACACCGGGTCGGTGACCGGGGACCTGGAGATCCTGCGGGTCTCCCACGAGGTGGAGCGGGATCAGGTCAGGGAGCTGGGCGAGCGGCGGACGGCACGGGACGACGCGGCCGTTCGCGCCGCCCTCGACGCCATGCTGGCCGCCGCCCGGGACGGGTCCAACATGATCGGGCCGATGGTGGAGGCGGTGCGGGCGGAGGCGACGCTCGGGGAGATCTGCGGAGTGCTGCGGGAGGAGTGGGGGGTGTATACGGAACCGGCGGGCTTCTAGGGGCGCTTTCCGGGCGGGCCTCCAGGTCGGGTTCCAGGGTTGGTTGGGTCGGTTCCAGGTGGGGGCGGGTCCGGGTGGTGGGCGGCCGGGGTGTTTCCTCTCCCTGCCGCCCCTTTCCGTTCCGCTTCCCCTCCGGGCCCGCGTGCCCCGTCCCCGTCCGACGTCCCCGTGCCCCGTCCGACGGCTCCGTCTCCCGTCCCTCGCTGCCGCCCTACGTTCGCGCGCCGCCTTACGTTCGCGCGCCGCCCTACGTCCGCGCGCCGCCCTACGTCCGCGCCGCCCTACGCCCCCGCTTCGGCCCGGGAGGCCTTGTCCTCGAACTGCCCCTGAGGCTGACCCCCGGACGGGCCGGTGGCTGCTGCCGCCAGGCCGTTGAGCAGCACCCGGGTGAGGTCTCGTACCCATTCCTCGTCCGCCGGTTCCGCGCTGACCAGGGTGCGGTGGACCACGGCGCCCGCGACCATGTCGAAGATCAGGTCGACCGTGCGGGCCGCCTCCGTCGGGTCCGTCTCCGGGGGGAGTTCGCCTCGCGTCTGCGCGCGGGCCCGGCCCTCCAGGACCAGTTCCTTCTGGGGATCGACGATGGACGCGCGGATACGCGCCCGCAGGGCGTCGTCCCGGATGGACTCCGCGACCACCGCCATCAGGCCACTTTTGGCCTCCGGGCGGGCGAGGATCGCCGCGAACTGGAGGACGACGCCCTCGATGTCGGCGGCCAGGCTGCCCCGGTCGGGGAGTTCGAGTTCGTCGAAGAGTTCCGCGACCGCGTCCACGACCAGTTCGTTCTTGCCCGACCAGCGGCGGTAGAGCGTCGTCTTGGCCACGCCCGCCCTGGTCGCCACGTCCCCCAGCGTCAGCTTGGACCAGCCCAGTTCCACCAGCGCCTGGCGGGTCGCGGCCAGGATCGCCGCGTCGGCGGCGGCGCTGCGCGGACGTCCGCCACGGCCGGCGGGGGTGCGGCTCTGCATCCTTCGACCATAACCGGCCGGTTCTGATCGGTCGTGAGGGAGATCACCGGGGTGGGGCGGCGGGAAGGGCCCCCGCGGTATTACGCTACGACTCGTAGCGAAAGCTCGTGAACGGACGTACACGAGTCGCGGCCGGACGGCGTGGGGTGGGGACCCGGCGCTGTTTTCGGATCGCTTTTCACGCACACGCGCCGACGGGGGAGGATAGACGCATGCAGCCACGGAACATGTCCATGAGCGGAGTCGTCGACCTCGCCGCGGTGAAGGCGGCCCAGGAGGCCAAGGCGAAGGCGGAGCAGGCTCGGGCCGAAGCCGCCCGGCAGGGCGGGGTGGGGGCGGTGTCGCCCGCGGACCTCGTCATCGACGTCGATGAGGCCGGGTTCGAGCGGGACGTCATCCAGCGGTCCGCCGAGGTGCCGGTCGTCATCGACTTCTGGGCCGAGTGGTGCGAGCCGTGCAAGCAGCTCAGCCCGGTGCTGGAGCGGCTCGCCGTCGAGTACGACGGGCGCTTCCTGCTCGCCAAGATCGACGTCGACGCCAACCAGATGCTGATGCAGCAGTTCGGGGTGCAGGGCATCCCGGCCGTCTTCGCCGTCGTCGCGGGGCAGGCGCTGCCCCTCTTCCAGGGAGCCGCCGGCGAGACGCAGATCCGCCAGACCCTCGACCAACTGGTGCAGGTCGCCGAGCAGCGCTTCGGTCTGACCGGTCTCACCGTCGATCCCCAGGCCGACCCCGGCGAGCGCGCCGAGGTCGTCGAGCCGTCGGTCGGCCCGTACGACGCCCTGTTGGAGGCCGCCGTAGGAGCGCTGGACGCGGGTGACTTCGGCGGGGCGGTGCGCGCGTACCAGAACGTGCTGGCCGACGACCCCGGCAACACGGAGGCCAAACTGGGCCTCGCGCAGGCCGAGTTGCTGCACCGGGTGCAGGACATGGACCCGCAGCAGGTGCGCAAGGACGCCGCCGAGAAGCCGGGGGACGCGCGGGCGCAGATCGCCGCCGCCGACCTCGATCTGGTGGGCGGGCACGTCGAGGACGCCTTCGGGCGGCTCATCGACACGGTGGCCCGCACGGCCGGCGACGAGCGGGACGCCGCACGGCTGCGGCTGCTCGAACTCTTCGAGGTGGTCGGGCCCGACGATCCGCGGGTGACCGCGGCGCGCAGGGCGCTGGCGCGCGCCCTGTTCTGACGGGGCGAGAGCCCCGGTTCTGACCAGTCGCTAAACGTCGGAGCCGGTGGTGCTCGAGGGGAAGTTCTGCCGGCACGGTTCCGTTGCGGCCGCGTTTTACCAAATCTTGGTAATCGCGGCCGCTGTTACTGGTAGTAAGCCAGAACCGTTGTTCTGTCGGTTTCTGTCCAGCGATCAATAGTTTTGTCCTGGGCATGGTTGCCACCGAGCGTCGTCGGCCGAGACCTGTGGGTCGTTGTTCGGTTATCCGGCCGTTACTAGCGAGTAACGAACCCCCTTGTGCGGGCGCCGAGAATGCACCACGATCGGCCACGCTCGGTCCATTCCCGTACCCCGACAGCCGGTTGGGTCAACGGATTTTCCTGGGTCCCCACCGAGCAGGGACGACGCCAGTGGCGTCGGCTCTTGGGCAGGGGGGTCTTCGCCACGGCGAAGCCTGTCCAGCAAGGTTGTGCGTGATGCGTGTCAGGTGCGACCAGTGGTTGTCGCTCGGGGGTGATCGCCGGTGATTCGGGCGCGGTTCGCGCCTCCGAGTACGGGCGCTCCCCTTCCCGAGGACGTAGCACTTCTCCCATCCCTGCCCGGCTGAGCCGCCGTTCCGGGGGCTAGTCAGGGCCAGGAGATGTACGTCCGAGAAGGAGGAAATATGGAGTCCCAGGTGCGTGGCGGGACCAGATGGAAGCGGTTCGCTGTGGTCATGGTGCCCAGCGTCGCCGCCACGGCGTGTATAGGTGTCGCCCTCGCGCAGGGTGCCCTCGCCGCGTCGTTCAGCGTTTCGGGTCAGTCGTTCAAGGTCACCGCGGACAAGCTCGTCGGTACGGGCTTCTCGCAGTACGGCGCGATCGACTCGGGCTACACCCTCGACGGCAAGAAGACGGCTCACCCCGTCGCCGTCTCCGGGTTCAAGAGCGCGTCGATCACGAACATGTGCCAGTCCGTGGTCACGCCGAACATCCCGCTGCTCGGCTCGGTCAGCCTCACGCTGAAGGCCGGCGGTGGCGACACCCCGGTCCAGGCCGAGAACCTCTTCATCGACGTCGAGAACCTCGAGGCCGATGCGACGTTCAAGAACATCGACATCGGTGTGGCCGCCAAGGACCTGAAGAAGGGTCCGGGCATCAAGGACGGCGACACCGCGAACCCGTTCGGGTTCGCGCAGGAGGCCGAATCGGCCACGCTGGTCGGCGTGAAGCAGACGGCGTGGGCCACCACGGCCGGAACCTTCAAGCTCAGCGGCCTGAAGATGTCGCTGTCGACGGGTGTCAAGGAGTGCTACTAAGCACTCCCTGACGGGCGGGGGGGCCGGTGGCGCCCCCGCCCGTCCAGTCTCACCCGTCCGGACCGCAGCTCCCGCCCCGCGGTGAGCGCCGGTCCCCGCAAGCAGGACCACCACCACAGCAACGCCGCACCAGGGAGCTGTTTTCCATGAGCGCCGAGACCCCTGCCGACCCCGGCCAGTTCGACCGCCGGAGGCAGCAGTTCCGCGCCTGGCGGGGCACGAGGCCGTTCTGGGCCGGCCTGTTCGTTCTGATCAGCGGGCTCCCCATCGCCTACTTCCCGTACGCGCATCTCCAGATCGGTCATCTGACGCTGGCGATGGCGACCACCGCCGGCGCCGGCTCGCTCATCATCGGTGTGCTGCTGGTGGTGCTGGGCATCAGCCTGTGGTTCCAGAAGCACGTACGGGTCTTCGCGGGCGTCGCGGCGATCCTGCTGGGACTCGTCTCGATCCCGGTGTCCAACCTCGGCGGTTTCCTCATCGGCTTCTTCCTCGCCCTGATCGGCGGAGCGATGGCCGTGTCCTGGGCGCCGGGACCGCCGCCCGCGGAGCAGGCGCCGGAGCACGGGCCGGGCACGGGCACCACGCCCGCGGCCGGCTATCCGGAGGGCCTCGGAGCCGCCCCGGCGGGCGGGCCCACCGCGAACCCGTACAGCACGGGTCCGGCCTTCACCAAGGACGACGTCGGCGGCACGGACGAGCCGAACGAACTGTCAGGAACGAGCCCGGCGAACGGGGCGAACGGGAGGCACAGTGCCGGCTGACGAGGTGACCACCGGGAGCGATGTGGACGCTGCCCGCGTGAGAACCGGGCCGCGCCACGCGGCACCCAAGAAGCCGCTGCTCACCAGGCTCCACATGCCGGCCGGCAAGGCGATAGCCCTGGCGGCCATGCCGACGGCGGTCCTCATGGGCATGGGGTTCACACCGACCCTCGCCAACGCCGAGGACCAGCCGGCGTCCAAGAGCCTCACCATCGACGAGTACAAGGACTGCGTCGCGGCCCTGGAGGACTCGGAGAGCCCCTCCGCGTCGCCCACGCCGTCCGCCTCGGCAAGCGCGAGCGAGTCCGCGGACGACGCGAAGGACGACTCGGACGCCGGGTCCGGGTCCGGTTCCGGGTCCGGGGACGATTCCCAGGACGAGCAGACCGGCGGCGCTTCGGGTTCCTCCGGCGGCACGAGCGGCTCGGGTGACTCCACGTCGCCGGATTCAGGTTCCGGCGAAGCGGACGAGCCCGCCCCCGCGGCCTCGTCGGCGGTGTCCGAGCCGCAGAAGTCCGACACCGGCACCGCGACGGCCGGTCCCTCGCCGTCCGAGACCGACAAGAACCTGCTGGAGACGATCGGCGACACGATCACCGATCTGTTCGACGGCAAGGACGCCGCGGAGACGGCCACCGCGAGCCCGACCCCGTCGGCCTCCGAGTCCGCCTCGACGGGCACCGGCGGCTCCACGGACACGGGTTCCGGCTCGTCCGGCTCCGCCGAGGACGACGCCGCCAAGGACGACTCCGGCAAGGGCGCCACGGGGAAGGACACCACGGACGCCCTCACCGACGCCGTGAAGGACACCGCCGACAAGGCGGACGACACGGCCCAGGACACCGGCGACAAGGCGGCGGAGACGGCCGCGGACGCCACCGCCTCGCCGAGCCCGTCCGAGAGCGCCACGACGGACGTCGACGACTGCCCGGTCGCCACCGAGGACGAGAGCGGCATCGACAACAAGACGCCGCTGCCGGACGACCCGTGGTACCTCAACGCCAGCTCGCTGCTCCTCAAGGGCGCCGACTACCAGGGCATCGTCGAGGTGAAGACGGCCAACGGCACCAAGAAGAAGGTCCTGAAGTACGTCATCTCCGAGGGCACCGACATAGGGGACCTGCACCAGACGGTCGACGACAAGCAGGCGGGCGTGACGTACCACGTCCAGGCCGGCTCGGGCACGACGTCGACGATCCGCAACGGCGACACGATCATGTACACCGAGAGCATCTCGGGGAACCTGTTCGGCCTGATACCGGTGACGTTCGACCCGGAGAACCCGCCTCCGCTGAACATCCCGCTGATCTACTTCACCAAGGCGAAGGTCGTGCAGGCCGGCCAGTTCGGCGGCGACCTCCACATACCGGGGATGCACCTCTACAACACCAAGTAGGCATCCCCCGCAGTCCCGTCCGGGAGCCGCACCAAGGCACTGAGGGCGCCCCCTTCCCAGGGGGCGCCCTCAGTGCCGTACGGTGTCCGCCGCCGCGGGTCAGCCGCGGACGTCCTCGCCCAGGTGGTGGACGCGGACCATGTTGGTGGTGCCGGGGACGCCGGGGGGCGAGCCGGCGGTGATGACCACGATCTCCCCCGGGTTGAAGCGGTTGAGCTTGATGATCTCCTGGTCCACCAGGTCGACCATCTCGTCGGTGCTGTTCACGAACGGCACGACGTGCGACTCGACGCCCCAGCTGAGCGTCAGCTGGTTGCGGGTGCCCTCGTCGGTGGTGAAGGCGATGATCGGCTGGGTCGCGCGGTAGCGCGAAAGACGGCGGGCGGTGTCGCCGGACTGGGTGAAGGCCACCAGGCCCCGGCCGCCGAGGAAGTCGGCGATCTCACACGCGGCACGGGCGATCGAACCGCCCTGGGTACGCGGCTTCTTGCCCGGCACGAGCGGCTGGAGGCCCTTGGAGAGCAGCTCCGTCTCGGCCGCGGTGACGATCTTCGACATCGTCTTCACGGTCTCGATCGGGTACGCGCCCACGCTCGACTCGGCGGACAGCATGACCGCGTCCGCGCCGTCCAGGATCGCGTTGGCCACGTCGGAGGCCTCGGCGCGGGTGGGACGGGAGTTGGTGATCATCGACTCCATCATCTGGGTCGCCACGATCACCGGCTTGGCGTTGCGGCGGCACAGCTCGATGAGCCGCTTCTGCACCATGGGGACCTTCTCGAGCGGGTACTCGACAGCCAGGTCCCCACGGGCGACCATCACACCGTCGAACGCCATCACGACGTCCTCCATGTTCTCCACCGCCTGCGGCTTCTCCACCTTGGCGATGACGGGGACGCGGCGGCCCTCCTCGTCCATGACGCGGTGCACGTCCTGGACGTCCTTGGCGTCGCGGACGAAGGACAGCGCGACCAGGTCGGCGCCCATGCGCAGCGCGAACCGCAGGTCCTCGATGTCCTTCTCGCTCAGCGCGGGCACGTTGACGGCCGTGCCGGGCAGGTTGATGCCCTTGTGGTCGGAGATGACGCCGCCCTCGATGACGATCGTCTTCACCCGCGGGCCCTCGACGTCCAGGACCTTCAGCTCGACGTTGCCGTCGTTGATCAGGACCTGGTCGCCGCGGGAGACGTCGCCGGGCAGACCCTTGTAGGTGGTGCCGCAGATCGTCTTGTCGCCGGGCACGTCCTCGGTGGTGATGGTGAACTCGTCACCGCGCACCAGCTCGACCGGACCCTCGGCGAAGGTCTCGAGGCGGATCTTCGGGCCCTGGAGGTCGGCGAGGACACCGATGGCCCGGCCGGTCTCCTTGGCGGCGGCCCGGACGCGGTCGTACCGGCCCTGGTGCTCGGCGTGCGAGCCGTGGCTGAAGTTGAAGCGGGCCACGTTCATGCC
This sequence comes from Streptomyces sp. NPDC006259, assembly GCF_042870975.1. Lineage (NCBI taxonomy): Bacteria > Bacillati > Actinomycetota > Actinomycetes > Kitasatosporales > Streptomycetaceae > Streptomyces > Streptomyces sp. NPDC006259. The sequence goes on from NZ_JBIAHY010000004.1 coordinate 887,732, forward strand.
GGCTTCGATCAGCGACACGAGCATTTCGTGGGAGTCGACCGCGGGGCCGAGAGTACAGACGATTTTCGAACGGCGCATGGGGCGATCCTATCGGTTTGTTTCGCTGCGGAATATTCCGTCTGGTGGAAGATACAAATGGGCGGGAAGGCGCTCAGTTGCTTTCCCGCTCAGTTGCCACGCGCCGGAGCCGCATATCGATTCCGCTCGACCAGCGCGTAGGTCTGCGTGGCGATCTCCAGTTCCTCGTCGGTGGGCACCACGGCGACCCGCACCCGCGCGCCCGCGGGCGAGATCAGCCGCGGCTCGTCACTGCGTACGGCGTTCAGCTCGTCGTCCACCGCCAGGCCCAGGGAATCCAGGCCCGCGACGGCCGCCTCGCGCACCGGCGCCGAGTTCTCGCCGACCCCGGCGGTGAACGCGACCGCGTCCACCCGGCCGAGCACGGCGTAATAGGCGCCGATGTACTTCTTCAGACGGTGAATGTAGATGTCGAAGGCGAGCTTCGCCCGCTCGTCACCCTCGCCGATCCGCCGCCCGATCTCCCGCATGTCGTTGTCGCCGCAGAGGCCGATCAGCCCGCTCTTCTTGTTGAGAAGAGTGTCGATTTCGTCGATGGACATTCCACCAACACGTGCCAAATGGAAGATGACGGCCGGGTCGGCGTCCCCGGACCGGGTACCCATGACCAGGCCTTCGAGAGGCGTGAGTCCCATCGAGGTGTCGACGCACTTCCCGCCGCGTACGGCGGAGGCGGACGCCCCGTTGCCCAGGTGCAGCACGATGACGTTCACCTCCTCGGGGGCCTTGCCCAGCAGCTTCGCGGTCGCCCGGGAGACGTAGGCGTGCGAGGTGCCGTGGAAGCCGTAGCGCCGGACGCGGTGCTCGTCGGCGGTCCGCACGTCGATCGCGTAGCGCGCCGCCGACTCCGGCATCGTGGTGTGGAAGGCGGTGTCGAAGACGGCGACCTGCGGCAGGTCCGGGCGCAGCGCCCGCGCCGTACGGATCCCGGTCAGGTTGGCCGGGTTGTGCAGCGGGGCCACCGGGATCAGCCGCTCGATCTCCGCGAGCACCGTCGCGTCGATCAGGGTCGGTTCGGTGAAGTGCTTGCCGCCGTGCACCACCCGGTGCCCGATCGCCGCCAACTCCGGTGAATCCAGGCCCAGTCCGTCCTTGGCGAGTTCTTCGGCGACGGACTTCAGGGCCGCCTGGTGGTCGGGGATGGGCCCGGTCCACTCGCGGGACTCGCCCGTCGCGAGCGGCGTGTGCCTGAGCCGCGAGGTCCGCTCGCCGATGCGCTCGACGAGCCCCTGCGCCGGACGGCTGCCGTCGCGCATGTCGAGCAGCTGGTACTTCACCGAGGACGAGCCGGAGTTCAGGACGAGGACCCGCGAGGAGGGGGCCGGACGCGGCTCGTCGGGCAGGGCGGCGCGGGGCGACGGGTGGGAAGTCACTGCTGGGGAACCTTCTGGTCGAGGGTCTGGGCCTGGATCGCCGTGATGGCGACGGTGGTGACGATGTCCTGCACGAGCGCGCCGCGGGACAGGTCGTTGACCGGCTTGCGCAGCCCCTGGAGCACCGGTCCGACCGCGATCGCGCCGGCCGAACGCTGCACGGCCTTGTAGGTGTTGTTACCGGTGTTGAGGTCGGGGAAGATCAGCACACTGGCCTGTCCCGCGACCTCGGAGCCCGGCAGCTTGGTCGCCGCGACGCTCGGCTCCACGGCCGCGTCGTACTGGATCGGCCCCTCGATCCGCAGGTCGCCTCGCCGCTGCCGGACCAGCCCGGTCGCCTCGCGCACCTTGTCGACGTCGGCGCCCGAACCGGACGTGCCCGTCGAGTACGACAGCATCGCGATCCGCGGCTCCACACCGAACTGGGCGGCGGTGGCGGCCGACTGGATGGCGATGTCGGCGAGCTGCTCGGCGTCCGGGTCGGGGTTCACCGCGCAGTCGCCGTAGACGAGGACCTTGTCGGCGAGGCACATGAAGAAGACGGACGAGACGATGTCGGCGTCCGGCTTGGTCTTGATGATCTCGAAGGCGGGCCGGATCGTGGCGGCCGTGGAGTGGACGGAGCCCGACACCATGCCGTCGGCCAGACCCTCCTGCACCATCAGCGTGCCGAAGTAGTTCACGTCGGAGACGACGTCGTACGCCAGCTCCACCGTGACGCCCTTGTGGGCGCGCAGCCGCGCGTACTTCTCGGCGAAGGAGTCGCGCAGTTCGCTGGTGGCCGGGTCGATCAACTGGCAGTCGCCCAGGTCGATGCCGAGGTCGGCGGCCTTCTTGCGGATCTGGTCGGCCGGGCCGAGCAGGGTCAGGTCGCAGACCCCGCGGCGCAGCAGGACCTCGGCCGCGTGCAGCACCCGCTCCTCGGTCCCCTCGGGGAGGACGACCCGGCGGCGGTCGGAGCGGGCCTGCTCCAGCAGCTTGTGCTCGAACATCATCGGCGTGACGCGGTCGCTGCTCGGCGCGGACACCCGCTTCAGCAGGTCGGCGGTGTCGACGTGCCGCTCGAAGAGGCCGAGCGCGGTCTCCGCCTTGCGCGGGGTGGCCGCGTTCAGCTTGCCCTCCAGGGAGAACAGCTGCTCGGCGGTGGGGAAGCTGTTGCCGGCCACGGACAGCACGGGCGTTCCGGGCGCCAGGCGGGCGGCGAGCGTGAGGATCTCCTGGCTCGGCACCTCGCCCAGGGTCAGCAGGACGCCGGCGATCGGCGGGGTGCCGGCGCTGTGCGCGGCCAGTGAGCCGACGACCAGGTCGGCCCGGTCGCCGGGGGTGACGACGAGGGCGCCGGGCGTCAGGGCGTTGAGGAAGTTCGGCAGCATCGCGCCGCCGAAGACGAAGCCGAGGGCGTCGCGGGCCAGGCCCGAGTCGTCGCCGAGCAGCACCTTCGCCCCCAGGGCCGTGCTGACCTGCGCGACCGTCGGCGCCGACAGGGCGGGCTCGTCGGGCAGCACGTAACAGGGCACCGGCAGCCGGGAGACGAGCTGTCCGGCGATCTCCTCGCGGTCCTCGCGGGCGACCCGGTTGGCGATCATGGCGATGACGTCGCAGCCCAGGCCGTCGTAGGCGCGGTAGGCGTTGCGCGTCTCGGCGAGCACCGACTCGGCGGTCTGCCGGCGGCCGCCGACGACGGGGATCACGGAGGCGCCGAACTCGTTGGCCAGGCGGGCGTTCAGGGACAGCTCGTCCGGGAACTGCGTGTCGGCGTAGTCGGTGCCCAGGACCAGGACGACGTCGTACTCGCGGGCCACCCGGTGGAAGCGGTCGACGAGCGTGGAGACCAGTTCGTCGGCGCCCCGCTCGGCCTGGAGGGCGGACGCCTGGTGGTAGTCCATGCCGTAGACGGTCGCGGGGTCCTGCGACAGCCGGTAACGGGCACGCAGCAGGTCGAACAGGCGGTCGGGCCCGTCGTGGACGAGGGGGCGGAAGACGCCCACCCGGTCGACCTGGCGGGTCAGGAGTTCCATGACCCCCAACTCGACGACCTGGCGGCCGTCGCCGCGGTCGATCCCGGTCACGTACACGCTGCGCGTCACGCGTGCTCTCCGTTCCGTCTGGGTGGCTTCCGCCTGGCTCATAAAAATCGCCCACCGAGGTGAGCAGAACCCTCTTGACAATACCCCTGACCGCGGATAAGGCGCCCGTCAAGCGACAGTCTCTCCGGGGGCATGAAAGAATCGGAGCTGGCTCACCGGTACCCACAGCGAGCAGGAGACACAGCAGGATGCGCATCGGAGTCCTCACCGCAGGCGGCGACTGCCCCGGCCTGAACGCAGTGATCCGGTCGGTCGTGCACCGCGCGGTCGACAACTACGGCGACGAGGTGATCGGCTTCGAGGACGGATACGCCGGTCTGCTCGACGGCCACTACCGCACGCTCGACCTGAACGCCGTGAGCGGCATCCTGGCCCGCGGCGGCACGATCCTCGGCTCCTCCCGGCTGGAGCGCGACCGCCTCCGCGAGGCCTGCGACAACGCCTCGGACATGATCCACGAGTTCGGCATCGACGCGCTGATCCCGATCGGCGGCGAGGGCACGCTGACGGCGGCCCGGATGCTGTCCGACGCGGGTCTGCCGGTCGTCGGCGTCCCGAAGACCATCGACAACGACATCTCCTCCACGGACCGCACCTTCGGGTTCGACACGGCCGTGGGCGTCGCCACCGAGGCCATGGACCGCCTGAAGACCACGGCGGAGTCCCACCAGCGCGTGATGGTCGTCGAGGTCATGGGCCGGCACGCGGGCTGGATCGCCCTGGAGTCCGGCATGGCGGCCGGTGCCCACGGCATCTGCCTGCCCGAGCGCCCCTTCGACCCGGCCGACCTGGTGAAGCTGGTCGAGGAGCGGTTCGCGCGCGGCAAGAAGTTCGCGGTGATCTGCGTCGCCGAGGGCGCCCACCCCGCCGACGGCACCATGGACTACAGCAAGGGCGCGATCGACCAGTTCGGCCACGAGCGCTTCCAGGGCATCGGCACGGCGCTGGCGTACGAGCTGGAGAAGCGGCTCGGCAAGGAGGCCCGGCCGGTCATCCTCGGCCACGTCCAGCGCGGCGGTGTGCCGACGGCCTACGACCGGGTCCTCGCGACCCGCTTCGGCTGGCACGCGGTCGAGGCGGCGCACCGGGGAGAGTTCGGCATGATGACCGCGCTGCGCGGCACCGACGTGAAGATGGTGCCGCTCGCGGAGGCGGTCACCGAGCTGAAGACGGTGCCCAGGGACCGGATCGACGAGGCGGAGTCGGTCTTCTAGACCCCGTCTTCCGGACCCCTGGTCCCCGGGCCCCCCTCAGCCGGAGTTGCTCTCGACCGCCGTCCAGAAGTGTTCGGTGATCCGGTCGAGGAAGTCCCGGCCGGTGTCGCTCGCGGCGCCGGCCGCGCCGCCGTCGCCCCAGCTCAGCGTGGCCGTCATCTGCCCCTGGTAGCTGTGGTGCAGCTGCTGGAGGGTGGCCTCCAGCAGGCGCCGGTCCAGCGGCACGATCCTGCCGATCTGCTTGGTGTAGGCCTGCCAGCGGGAGCCGACCGCGCCGCGCAGGAGTTCGGCGAGTTCGGCCTCCCGGTCCGTGACGGCGACCAGGTCGGGCAGGGTCAGACCGAGCAGCTGCGTGAGCACGGCGGACTGGCGGTCGGTGCCGCGCCACTGCCCGCTCTCCTCCATGCGCAGATAGGCGGGCAGCTCCTGGCCGACCGCGCGGGCGACGTCCTCCGGGGCCACGCCCCGGGCGATGCGGAACTCACGGAGCGTGCGCGGGCGGCCGGTCAGTTCGGCGGGGGAGCACCACAGGACGCCGGCGAGGGCGGTCAGCTCCGGGCTGCTGGGGGACGTGGCGGCGCGCTCCCAGGAGACGACGAGTTCGGGAGTGGCGTAGGGGAGCCCGAACGAGACGCGCAGGCCGTGGGCGACGTGGTCCGGGGTCATCCCCAGCGCGGCGCGCAGCCGACGGGCGGCGAGGGCGTCGAAGGGGGGACCGGGCTGGTGGGTGTGGGGCAGGGGTCGGGGCACGGGGCACACCGTAGGCGTCGCAAGCTGCTGTGACTACGGGCCGTTCGGCCATAGTCACCGGTTGTGGGAACCTACGGTGAGGAGATTCCGTCGGTTCCTCCCCTTGCGGCCGGTGCCGGGGCGCTACTCGGCCCGCCCGCGGCCTCTCACCGGCCGGCCGGGACCCACCGATACACCAGTTCCGGCCTTCCCACCTGGCCGTACAGCGGTTTGCGTTCCGCCCTTCCCGCCTCCACCAGGTGCTCCAGGTAGCGGCGGGCGGTGATGCGGGAGATCCCCACCGCCTCGGCCACCCGCGCCGCGGTGAGTCCCTCCGCCGCCTCCCGCACGGCGCCCGTCACCCGTTCCAGGGTCGGGCCGCTCAGGCCCTTGGGCAGTGCCGCGGGGCCCGGTGCGCGCAGGGTGGCCAGGGCGCGGTCGACCTCGTCCTGGCCGCTCGCCTCGCCGGCCGCGCCCCGGAACTGCGCGTACCGCACGAGACGGTCCCGCAGGGTGGCGAAGGTGAACGGTTTCAGCACGTACTGGACGACGCCGAGCGAGACGCCCTCCCGGACCACCGTCAGATCGCGCGCCGAGGTGACCGCTATCACGTCCGCGTGATAGCCCGCCGCCCGCAGCGAGCGCGCGAGCTGGAGTCCGTGCCCGTCCGGCAGATGCAGGTCGAGCAGGAGCAGGTCCACCGGCGTACGGTCCAGCAGGCGCCGCGCCTCCGCACCGGTGTGCGCCTTGCCCACCGCCACGAACCCCGGCACCCGGCCGACGTACAGGACATGCGCGTCGGCGGCGACGGGGTCGTCCTCGACCACCAGCACCCGGATCGGCCCTTCGCCCGGAACTCCCGGAACGCCTGTCATCGCTCGCCTCCCGACGCCGGCACGGCGGCGACCGTCGTGCGCAGGGGCAGCCGTACCTCGAACTCCGCTCCGCCGCCCTCGGCCTCCGCCACCGACAGTGTGCCGTCGTGGCGGTGCACAGCCTGCCGTACGAGCGCCAGACCGAGGCCGCGGCCCCCGGGTCCGGACTGTTTCGTGGAGAAGCCCCGTTCGAAGACCTGCTCGGCGTGGGCCGGGTCGACCCCGGCGCCGGTGTCCGCCACCCGCAGCACCAGCTCGCCGCCGCCCCCGGCGCGGTGCTCGGTGCACGCGGTCACCCCGACCCGCGCCCGCACGCTGCCCTGCGCCGCGTCCACGGCGTTGTCGATGAGGTTGCCGAGGATGGTGACCAGGTCCCGGGCGGGCAGCGACTCCGGGAGCAGCCCGTCGTCGAGGCCGCTGCCGCGCGACACCACCAGCTCCACGCCCCGCTCGTTCGCCTGCGCGGTCTTGCCCAGCAGCAGCGCCGCCAGCACCGGCTCGCTCACCGCGGCCACCACCTGGTCGGTGAGCGCCTGGGCGAGTTCCAGTTCGGCGGTCGCGAAGTCCACGGCCTCGTCGGCGCGGCCCAGTTCGATGAGCGAGACGACGGTGTGCAGCCGGTTCGCCGCCTCGTGGGCCTGCGAGCGCAGGGCCTGCGTGAAGCCGCGCTCCGAGTCCAACTCGCCCATCAGCGACTGGAGTTCGGTGACGTCGCGGAGTGTCACCACCGTGCCCCGGCGCTCTCCGCCGGACACCGGCGAGGTGTTCACCGCCACCACCCGGTCCGCCGTCAGATGCACCTCGTCGACCCGCGGTTCGGAGGACAGCAGGGCGCCGGTCAGCGGGGCGGGCAGACCGAGTTCGGCGACCGACCGGCCCACCACCTCTCCCGAGACGCCGAGCAGTTCACGGCCGCCGTCGTTGATCAGGGCCACCCGGTACTGGCCGTCCAGCATCAGCAGTCCCTCGCGCACCGCGTGCAGCGCCGCCTGGTGGTAGTCGTGCATCCGGCTCAGCTCGGCCGCGTTCATGCCGTGGGTGTGGCGGCGCAGCCGGGCGTTGACGACGTACGTGCCGACCGCGCCCAGCGCGAGGGCGCCGGCCGCGACGCCGAACAGCGCCGTCACCTGGTCCTGCACCCGTTTGGTGATCGCCTCCACCTTGATGCCCGCGCTGACCAGGCCGATGATCCGGCCGTCGTCGTCCTCGACGGGGGTGACGGCGCGGACGGACGGGCCGAGGGTGCCGGTGTAGGTCTCGGTGAAGGTGTCGCCCTTCAGGGCGGGCGCGGTGTTGCCCCGGAAGTGCAGGCCGATCTGCCTCTCGTCCGGGTGGGTCCAGCGGATCCCCGCCGGATTCATGATCGTGACGAAGTCGACCTCGGTGTCGTGCATGATCCGCAGCGCGTACGGCTGGAGTTCGGCCGTCGGGTCCGGGGTGCCGATCGCCTCCCGCACGGAGGGGGAGTCGGCGACCGAGCGGGCCACCGCCGAGGCCTGCCGGCTCGCGGCCTCCTCGGCCTGGCCGCGGTCGCTGACATAGGTGAACAGCGCGTAACCCGCGACGACGACCGCGATCAGGACGGCCTGCATGGCGAACAGCTGGCCGGCCAGGCTGCGGGGTCTCGGGACGGGGATGCGCATGCCGTCAGTGTGCCCCCGGCGTCAGGCGTGAACTAAATGAACGGAAGGGTGACCGCGCTCACAGGGCGGGGGGATAGTCACGGCATCCCCCATACCCCCGGACGTGAGCCGCACGCCGGTGATGCCGACGAAGACGTCAAGGAGGGCAGCCGTGGCCGCCAGCACCCCCGATACGGCATCCGCCGTACCCGCCGCCAAGCGGGACCGCACGCACTATCTGTACATCGCGGTGATCGTCGCGGTCGCCATCGGTATCGCCGTGGGCCTGATCGCTCCGGACTTCGCGGTCGAGCTGAAGCCCATCGGTACCGGCTTCGTGAACCTGATCAAGATGATGATCTCGCCGATCATCTTCTGCACGATCGTGCTCGGCATCGGATCGGTCCGCAAGGCCGCCAAGGTCGGCGCCGTGGGCGGTATCGCGCTCGGCTACTTCATGGTCATGTCGCTGGTGGCCCTCGGCATCGGCCTCGTCGTCGGCAACATCCTGGAGCCGGGCACCGGCCTCGCGCTCACCGACGCGGTCAAGGAGACCGGTCAGGCGCAGGTGTCGGCGGAGGCCAAGGACACCACCGAGTTCCTGCTCGGCATCATCCCGACCACGGTCGTCTCCGCCTTCACCGGCGGGGAGGTGCTCCAGACGCTGCTCGTCGCGCTGCTCGCGGGCTTCGCCCTCCAGGCCATGGGCGAGGCCGGCCAGCCGGTCCTGCGCGGGGTCGAGCACATCCAGCGGCTCGTCTTCCGCATCCTCGGCATGGTGATGTGGGCCGCCCCGATCGGTGCCTTCGGCGCGATCGCCGCCGTCACCGGCTCGGCCGGCGTCGACGCCCTCAAGAGCCTCGCCGTCCTGATGCTCGGCTTCTACGCCACCTGTTTCCTCTTCGTCTTCATCGTGCTCGGCACACTGCTGCGGATCGTCTCGGGGCTGAACATCTTCGTCCTGTTCAAGTACCTGTTCCGCGAGTTCCTGCTGATCCTGTCCACCTCGTCCTCCGAGTCGGCGCTGCCGCGCCTCATCGCGAAGATGGAGCACCTGGGCGTCAGCAAGCCCGTCGTCGGCATCACCGTCCCGACCGGCTACTCCTTCAACCTCGACGGCACCATGATCTACATGACCATGGCCTCGCTGTACATCGCCGACGCGATGGGCACGCCGATGTCGGTCGGTGAGCAGATCCCGCTGCTGCTGTTCCTGCTGGTCGCCTCCAAGGGTGCCGCCGGTGTCACCGGCGCCGGCCTGGCGACCCTGGCCGGCGGCCTCCAGTCGCACAAGCCGGCCCTGGTGGACGGCATCGGCCTCATCGTCGGCATCGACCGCTTCATGAGCGAGGCCCGCGCCCTGACGAACTTCGCGGGCAACGCCGTCGCCACGGTCCTGATCGGCACCTGGACCAAGGAGATCGACAAGGAGCGCGTGGGGCGGGTGCTCGCGGGCGAGCTGCCCTTCGACGAGAAGACCCTGCTCGACGACGCCCACGGCGGCCACGACGCCCCGGTGGCGGAGGTGCCCGAGCAGCGCGAGGAGGGCGAGAAGGAACTCGCCAAGGCCTGACGCCCCCTGAGTGGCGCGTCTCCTCCCACTCCGGGTGTCCGGCCCCGCCTGAACCGGGGCCGGACACCCGGTGCACGCCGGGCGGCTGAGTACTCCCCCGTAGCTCAGCCGCCCGGTTCAGCTTCTTCTCCCGCAGGCCCCCGGTGTTCGCCACCGGGGGCCCGCGGCGTTTTCCGTGCGGCCGCGGTCGGTCAGCGGGTCCCGTCGACCTTCGTCACCAGTGCGGTGGCCAGGGTGGCGGGCACGCCCGCGGCGGTCAGCGTCGTGACGGCGGCCGAGTGGCCCGCCTCGTGGGTGCTCAGCAGCTCGTCGTTGACGGCCTCCATCAGCGCGAACACGATCTGCTCGTGCACGTACGCCAGCGCCGGCGCCGGCAGCGGTGAGACGAAGGTCCCCTCGTCCAGGCCGCGCTGGAGCAGCCGGACCGTGGACCGGCGGACCGGGGCGAGCCGCTCCCGGATGCCCTGCATGGTGACCGTGCGCTGGGCCAGCGCGACCAGCAGGCGGTAGCGGTCGGCGATCCGCCACACGGCCAGCACGGACCGGGCCAGTTCCTCCGCCGGGTCTCCGGCGGCCTCCCGCTCCGGCTCGTGGGCGGCCGCCAGCGCCGCCACCGCCTCGTCGACCAGCGTGCTGATCAGCGCCTCCCGGCTGGGGAAGTGGCCGTACACCGTGCGCCGTACGACCCCGGCGGCGCGGGCGATCTGGTCCATCGAGGCATCCGGGTCGCGCAACAGTTCGGCGAGGGCCACATCGAGGATGCGGCGTCGGTTTGCCTCGGCGCGACTGCTGTTACCCGTGGTCATGGCGGCCATTGTGCCTGCCTTCCGGGGATGGCTCGTTCCGCACCCTGGATTTGCACAGTGCTGTGCAGTAGCCGTATATTGCACAGTGTTGTGCAAATGTAGCCGCGTACGTCCCGAGGAAGGCGATCCCTGCCATGCGACTCGTCATGAACGAACCGGTCGAAGAGATGGAGGGCCCCTACCGCCGACGCTGGTGGGCGCTTCTCGTCCTCTGTCTGAGCCTGTTGATCATCGTGATGGCGAACACCGCCCTCACGGTCGCCGCGCCCGCCATGACCGAGGACCTGGGCCTCTCCAGCGCCGACCTCCAGTGGGTCATCGACGGCTACACCGTGCCGTACGCGGCGCTGATGCTGCTGCTCGGCGCGATCGGTGACAAGTACAGCCGGCGTGGGGCGCTCGTCCTCGGACTCGTGGTGTTCGCCGGCGGCGCGGTCTCCGGCTACCTCGCCGACAGCTCCACCGCCGTGATAGCGGCCCGCGCCGTGATGGGCGTGGGTGCCGCGCTCATCATGCCCGCGACGCTGTCGCTGCTCGCCGCCACCTTCCCGCGCGCCGAACGCGCCAAGGCCATCACCCTGTGGACCGCGACCGCGGGCCTCGCCATCGCGGCCGGTCCGCTCGTCGCCGGCGCGCTGCTGGAGAACCACGGCTGGTCGTTGACGTTCCTGATCAACGTGCCCGTCGCCGTCGTCGCGATCGTCGGCGCCCTCGTCCTCGTTCCGCCGTCCAAGGCCGGGCACCACGACCGCATCGACTACGTCGGCGGACTGCTGTCGGTGGTCTGGATCGGCGCGCTCGTCTACATGATCATCGAAGGGCCGCACTTCGGCTGGGGCCCCAAGGCGATCGGCGCGGCGGTCGTCGCCGCCGCGGCCCTGCTCGCCTTCGTCCTGTGGGAGCTGCGCCACCCGCGCCCGGTGCTGGACGTCCGCCGCTTCACCGACCGCCGCTTCGCCGGGTCCAACCTCGCCGTCGCCCTGTTCTTCCTGGCCGTCTTCGGCGCCTTCTACTACCTCACCCAGCACCTCCAGTTCGTCCTCGGCTACGACGCCCTCGACACCGGCCTGCGCATGCTGCCCCTGGCCGGCGCGGTGTTCGTCGGCTCGGCCCTGACCGCCTACCTCACCCCGCGCGTCGGCATGAAGTGGACGGTCACCGCGGGCATGGTCGGCGGCACGGCGGCCCTCGCCCTCCTCACCCAGGTCGACGCCGCCTCCTCGTACGGCGACTTCGTGGCGCCCCTCGTCGTCCTCGGGGTGGCGATCGGACTCGCCCTGTCGCCCTGCACGGACGCGATCATGGGGGCCTTCCCCGAGTCCGAACTGGGCGTCGGCGGCGCCGTGAACGACACCTCGCTGGAGCTGGGCGGCTCCCTCGGCATCGCGATCCTCGGCTCGCTGCTGGGCACGTCGTACTCCGACCACCTCCGGGACGCCGCGTCCGGCAGCGGCCTCCCAGCCGGCACCCTCGCCACCGCCCAGGACTCGGTCGGCGCCGGGTACGCCGTCGCGCAGGGCGTCGCCGACAAGGCGCGCCGGCTCGGTGAGCAGGCGACCGGGTCGACCGACCCGGGGCAGGCCGCGCAGCTCAAGGAGCAGGCCGCCCGGCTCGCCGAGAACGCGCGGCACATGGCCGACTCGGTCTCCTCCTCCTTCGCGGACGCGGTGGCCCACACCAGCCTGGTCGGCGCCGTGGTCCTCGGCGTCGGAACCGTACTGGTGGCGGTGCTGCTGCCGGGCCGGGGCAAGCCGGCGTCGGCCGAGGCGGAGGACGCGGAGAAGGACACGGCGGGGGAGCGGGGCCTCAGCGGGGTGCGCTGAACCTCGTGCGGTGCCGCCGACGTGCCGGCCACGTCGGCGGCACCTGCCGTCGTCCACCTATGCCGTCGGTCGACCGCTGCCGTCGATCACGCCCAAGGGTCGGTGATCTCCCGCAGCGACGTCAGCGCCTCCCGCAACTGTCGCATCCGGCGCTTGCCGAGGTGCTCCTCCCACTCCTTCTCCACCTCCGCGACCACGCCGTCGGCGACCGCCTTCGCCGCCCACGCCTTCTCCGCGCCGCACACCAGCCGGGCCCGCCGGTCGGTCGGGTCCGGCACGCGCCGCACGTACCCCGCCTTCTCCAGCTGGTCGACCAGGAACCCGGCGGTCTGCTTGGTGACCTGGGCCTGCTCGGCGAGGTCCGTCAGCCGGGTGCCGTGCGGGCCGACGCGCTGGAGGACCCGGGCCTGGGCGGGGGTGAAGTCGTCGAAGCCCGCTTCGGCGAGGGCGGCGAAGACGCGGTTCTCCAGGGCCCGGTACGGGAGGAACAGCAGGACGCCCGTGTTGATCTCCGGCTCCGCCTCGCCGGGGCCGCCGTCCGTCGTCACCGCCGACACCTCCTCGCCCCGCTTCGGCACACCTTGACTTTGGTCAGTGTGTCTGACTAATTTGGTTAGAGAAGCTTACCACTTGAGTGGGTGATTCCCGTGGGTGCGGTGCTGGACGAGGACACGTGCTGGCAGGTCATCGACCGTGAACGGACGAGCCTGGCCGACCTGTTGGAGGGGCTGGGTCCCGATGAGTGGGAGAGGCCCACACAGTGCGGGGACTGGCGGGTGCGCGACGTGGCCGCGCATCTGACGGTGGCGGCCCGCTTCTCCTACGGCCAGGTGCTGGGCGAGATGGTCCGCGCCCGCGGCGACTGGAACCGCATGATCCATGACAGCGCCGTCCGTGAGGCGCGGCGCCCGACCGCCGAGATCGTCGCCCTGCTCCGCTCGACCATCGGCTCCCGTCGCCTCGCCCCCACCACCAGCCGCCGCGAGCCCCTCATCGACATCCTCGTGCACGGCCAGGACATCGCCCTCGCCCTCGGCCGGGACCGTGAGATGCCCCGCGAGGCGGCCCGCGACGCCGCGGACCGGGTCTGCACGATGCGCGTCCCACCCCGGCCCTGGCCCCTCCCACGGGCCCGGCTGGTCGCCACGGACATCGAGTGGAGCCACGGCGAGGGCACGGAGATCCGCGGCCCGATCGCGGCCCTGCTGCTCCTGCTGACGGGCCGGCGGGCCGCGGCGCAGGCACGACTGCCCGGGACGGGCTGAACCCGCGCGCGGGGAGGCAGGGTCGCCCGGACGGGAGGATGCCGCTCGCGGCGGAGGCGCGTTCGCTCTGGGGGGCTTGTAGCGCTCGCGGGGGTCGCGCTACCTGTACGTCGGCCCCCGCCCCCTTGCCCCGCTCGCCCCCCCCGCTCGCCCCGAGCCGTCCGCGGGGCCATGCCGCCGCGGGCGGATCGAGGCCCCCTGCGGTTGTCGCGGTGCCCGTACGTCTGCCGCCCGCCCCCGTGCCCCGGTCGGGGCCGAAGTCGCCCGTGGGGCCGTGCCGCCACGGGCGGATCGAGGCCCTGCGGCGGTCGCCGTGCCCGCCCGTCTGCCGCCCGCCCCGTGCCCCGGTCGGGCCCGAGCTGTCCGCGGGGGCATGTTGCCGCGGCGGGCCGAAACCGCCCGCGGGTTCATCTTGCCGTCGGCCGAAACCGTCCGCAGGGTCACCTTGCCGCGGCCGGATCGACGCCCCCTGCGGCGGTCGCGGTACCCGCCCGTCCGCCGCCCGCCCCGTGCCCCGGTCGGGCCCGAGCTGTCCGCGGGGGCATGTTGCCGCGGCGGGCCGGAACCGCCTGCAGGTTCATCTTGCCGTCGGCCGAAACCGTCCGCAGGGTCACCTTGCCGCGGCCGGATCGACGCCCCCAAGCGGTGGTCGCCGTAACCGCGGCTCAGCCGCCCGCCCCCAGGGTCTCCGCGACCGCTCGTCCGAGCCACTGCCGGGCGTTGCCGAAGGTGAAGCCCAGCCGGACCGCGCGGGAGTTGTCCAGGGGATAGGAGCGCCGGAAGGCGAGGGGCGAGATCTCGCCGACCTCGACCTCGTGGAAGACGGTCCTGCCATCGGGGAAGTGACCGGCCAGCGCCCCGCACAGGTCCTCGGTGGTCAGCGGCTGGTGGGAGGCGGCGTTGACGGGCCCGGTGAACTCCTCGCCCGCCGCCCAGAACAGGAAGTCGGCGATCTCGTCGACGTGGATGTACGTCGCCGGGTGGTTGGAGACCGGTACGGAGATCGGCTCGCCGGTGCGGACGCGGTCCGCGTAGTGGGCCAGCCGCCCGGTGAAGTCGTCGGCGCCGCCCAGCACGTGCGCGACCCGTACCGCGGTCCAGGGGAACGTGGCGGCCGACGCGAACACCGCCTCCGCCTGCCGCTTGCCCTCGCCGTAGTGGGCGTCGAGGAAGTCCGGGTCACTCCAGGGGAGTCCGAGATCCACGGTGGTGGCCGGCGGATCGACGTCCGTCTCGCGCACGGGGGCGATGGAGTCCTCGTACTCGTAGACCTCGACGGTGGACGTCAGCACGTAGCGGCGGGTGCGGCCGGCCAGGACCCGCACCGCGACGGCCGCCTGGCGCGGGGTGTAGCAGACCTGGTCGACGACGACGTCGAACCGGCGCGGGCCGAGCGCCGCGCGCAGCGCCTCCTCGTCGTCGCGGTCGGCGACGAGATGCACCGCCTCCGCGGGCGGCCGCGAGGACCCGCGGTTGAGGACCGTGACCCGGTCGCCGGCCGCCAGCAGCCTGTCCACCAGCCGCTTGCCGACGTACCGGTTCCCGCCGATGACCAGAACCTCTCGCGCCTTCTCCATGACCATAATTCTCCCGGCGTACCCGCCTGGTATGAAGGGGAAGACATGGGAGATCAGGCCACCGCACCGAAAGAACCACGGCGTCCGCGCGCCGTCGCCGACGAAACATCGGTCGCCTTCGACGCGCTGGACCGGCAGATCCTGCACCTCCTCCAGACGGACGGCCGGATCAAGCTGAGCGAGCTGGGACGCCGGGTCCGGCTGAGCCCGGCCGCGGTGACCGAGCGGGTGCGGCGCCTGGAGGCCGCGGGCGCGGTCACGGGATACGGCGCCCAGGTCGCCCCGGCCCGCCTCGGCTACGGCATCCAGGCGTTCGTCCGGGTCAACCCGCACGGCGGCTACACCCTCGGGCACCCCCGCACCCTGGAGCTGCTCGACCGCCCCGAGATCACCGAGGCCCACCACGTGATCGGCGAGGACTGCTGGCTGCTCAAGGTCGCCGTCACGGACACGGTCCATCTGGAGGAGGTCCTGGAACAGGCCTCGGCGCTCGGGCGGACCACCACGTCGATCGTGCTGTCCTCCCCGGTGCGCGGGAAGCCGCTCCTGCCGCCGGCGTGAGGCCGTGGAGCCGCCGCCCCTTGCCTTGACGTCGGCGTCAAGCCGTACGTTCGTAGGCATGCGAATCGGCGAGCTGGCCGCACGGGCCGGAACCACGACGCGGACGCTGCGGTACTACGAGTCGCGGGGGCTGCTGCCCGCGCGGCGCGACGAGCTGGGTCACCGGGCCTACGACGAGGGTGACCTGCGGGCGTTGCGGCAGATCAGGACGTTGCGCGACTTCGGGTTCGAACTGGAGGAGACGCGGCCCTTCGTGGAGTGTCTGCGGGCCGGACACCCGGAGGGCGACTCGTGCCCGGCCTCGCTCGCGGTGTACCGGCGCAAGCTGGACGAGCTGGACGCGCTCATCGGGGAGCTGACGGCGGTCCGCGAGAAGGTCGCCGGGCAGCTCACGCGGGCCGAGCGGGCGCGCGACGAGCTGGCCGCCGATTCGCTGGCTCCGGGGGGCCCGGAGCCCGTGTGCGAACTGGGAGGGCTGGAGCGGTGACCAAGGTGGCCGGAGTGGACGAGGTGACCGACGCGGAATTCGGGTCGGAGGTGCTCGCGGCGGATCTGCCGGTGCTGGTGGAGTTCACCGCCGACTGGTGCCCGCCGTGCCGGCAGATGGCGCCGGTGCTCAGGGCGCTCGCCGAGGAGGAGGGCGAGCGGCTGAAGGTGGTGCAGCTGAACGTGGACCAGAATCCGGAGACGACCAACCGGTACAAGGTGCTGTCGATGCCGACGTTCATGGTGTTCAGAGGCGGTGAGCCGCTGAAGGCGATGGTGGGCGCGCGGCCGAAGCGACGCCTGCTGGAGGAGTTGTCGGACGTCCTCTGAGCGCCCTGCGCCCTCACGCGGAAAACCCCCGAGCAATTGCGCTCGGGGGTTTTCTCGGCGTATATTCAGTGATTCGCGATTTCGGAGAACCGAATCGCGGACGAGTTCATTGAGCAGAGTATATCCGGGCGGGAGCGGCATTGTCAAACACCGACGCAGGCACCGATGTGAACAACGAGGTGAGTACCGAGGTGAACACCGAGGTAAGCGCGGAATCGAACTCCGAATTCACCGACCGTGAAATGCGCGACGAACAGGAATTCATCGACGGTCTGTACGCGCGCGTGGACGCGCTGCGCGGTGTCACCGAGACCGCCGTCACCGACGCCCTCGCCCAGGGCAACACCCCCATGCAGGCCCGCCTGGAGCGGGACATCCTCGTCGCCGAACGCTCCGGGCTCCTCGCCGCGCTGAACGCCGTGGACGGCTCCCTCTGCTTCGGCCGGATCGACCTGTCCTCCGGCACCAGCCACCACATCGGCCGGATCGGCCTGCGCCGGGACGACCCCGAGCGCACCCCGGTCCTCGTCGACTGGCGGGCCGACGTCGCCCGCCCCTTCTACCTGGCCACCGGCCACACCCCGATGGGCCTGCGCCGCCGCCGGCACATCTCCACCGACGGCCGCCGGGTCACCGCCCTGCACGACGAGTTCCTCGACCTCGGCGACGCCACCCGCACCGGCCACGAGGACCCCGCCGGCGACGCCGTGCTGCTCGCCGCGCTCAACTCCGCCCGCACCGGCCGCATGCACGACATCGTGCAGACCATCCAGGCCGAGCAGGACGAGATCATCCGCGCACCCCACCGCGGGGTGCTGGTCGTCGAGGGCGGCCCCGGCACCGGCAAGACGGCCGTCGCCCTGCACCGCGCCGCCTACCTCCTCTACGAGCACCGCGAACTGCTGGCCAAGCGGGCCGTCCTCATCGTCGGCCCCAACCCCGCCTTCCTCGGCTACATCGGCGAGGTGCTCCCCTCCCTCGGCGAGACCGGCGTACTCCTGGCGACGGTCGGTGAGCTG
This sequence comes from Streptomyces sp. NPDC006259, assembly GCF_042870975.1. Classification (NCBI taxonomy): domain Bacteria; kingdom Bacillati; phylum Actinomycetota; class Actinomycetes; order Kitasatosporales; family Streptomycetaceae; genus Streptomyces; species Streptomyces sp. NPDC006259. The sequence goes on from NZ_JBIAHY010000004.1 coordinate 905,150, forward strand.
TACCCGGGCGTGCGGGCGACGGCCACCGACACCCCCGAGGCGGCTGCCGTGAAGGGGCGCGCGGACATGGCCGACGTGCTGGCCGCCGTCGTACGCGACCGTCAGGCGCTGCCCGACCCGGTGATCGCGATCCAGCACGACCGCGAGGTGCTGATGCTCGACGAGGGGCTGGTGGGCGTCGCCCGCGAGCGCGCCCGGGCCGCGAAACTGCCGCACAACGCCGCCCGCGAGCACTTCGAGGGCCACATCCTCAACACCCTCACCGAGCTGTACGCCGAACGCGTCGGCACCGACCCCTACGACGGCTCCAGCCTCCTCGACCCCAGCGACGTCACCCAGATCCGTGACGAACTGGCGGAGAACCCCGAGGTGTGGGCCGCCGTCGACCAGTTGTGGCCGGTGCTCACCCCCCGGCGGGTGGTGGCCGACCTCCTCGCCCACCCGGAGGGGTACCTCCCCGACGAGGACGCCGCCGCCGTCCGCCGCCCGGTCACCCGGGCCTGGACCGTCGCGGACGTCCCACTGCTCGACGAGGCCGCCGAACTCCTCGGCGAGGACGACCGTTCGGCACGCGAGCGCGCCGAACGCGAGCGGCAACGGCAGGTCGCCTACGCGCAGGGCGTGCTCGACGTCTCCTACGCCTCCCGGACCTACGAGTTCGACGACAAGGAGGACGAGGACAGCGAGGTCCTGTCGGCCCACGACATCATCGACGCCGAACGCTTCGCCGAACGCCACGAGGAGGACGACCACCGCAGCGCCGCCGAGCGCGCGGCGGCCGACCGCACCTGGGCGTTCGGGCACATCATCGTCGACGAGGCGCAGGAGCTGTCCCCGATGGCGTGGCGGCTGCTGATGCGGCGCGTCCCGACCCGCTCCATGACCCTGGTCGGCGATCCGGCGCAGACCGCCGAGGCGGCCGGCGTCGGCTCCTGGTCCGGCATCCTCGAACCGTACGTCGGGGACCGCTGGGACCACACCCGGCTGGGCGTCAACTACCGCACCCCCGCGGAGATCATGGACGTGGCGGCGGCCGTCGTCCGCGCCGAGCAGCCGGACTTCGTACCGCCGAGTTCGGTCCGGTCCACCGGCGTACGGCCCTGGGCGCGCGCCACCGACGACCTGCCCGACGCGGTCGCCGGGGCGGTGGCCGAGCTGACCCCCGCGGAGGGGCGGCTCGCGGTGATCGCCCCCCGGGACCTGCACCGCCGGCTGGCGGCCCGCCTCGACGGGGTCACCGCGGACGCCGACCCGGACCTCACCCACAAGGTCGTCCTCCTGGACCCCCGCCAGTCCAAGGGCCTGGAATTCGACTCGGTGCTGGTCGTGGAACCGTCCCGCTACGGCACGAGCGACCTGTACGTCGCCCTGACCCGGGCCACCCAGCGGCTGGGAGTCCTGCACACGGGCCCCTTGCCGAAGCCGCTGGCGGAGGCCCTCGGGTAACGGCTACGCCGGGCGCAGCCACACCGTCGACAGCGGGGGCAGCGTCAGGCGGACGGACGCCGGGTGGCCGTGCCACGGCTGAGGCTCCGGCTTCACCGGGTCGGGGTGGAACACGTCACTGCCCCCGTACCGCCCGGCGTCCGTGTTGAGCACCTCGTACCACGCGGGTATGTCGTCCGGCACCCCCAGCCGGTAGTCGTGGCGGACGACGGGCGAGAAGTGGGACACCGCCAGCAGCGGCGTGCCGTCCGCGTCCAGGCGCAGGAAGGCGAGGACGTTGTCGTCGGCGGCGTCCCCCACCACCCACTGGAAACCGTCCGCGGCGGTGTCCCGCTCCCACAGCGCCGGCGTCGACCGGTAGACGGCGTTCAGATCGCCGACCAGTTCCCGCACACCACGATGGTCGGCCTCCGCCCCGTAGGCGGGGTCGAGCAGCCACCAGTCGGGTCCGCGCTCCTCCGACCACTCCGCGCCCTGGGCGAACTCCTGCCCCATGAAGAGGAGTTGCTTGCCCGGGTGGGCCCACATGTACGCCAGGTACGCCCGCAGGTTCGCGCGCTGCTGCCACCAGTCGCCCGGCATCTTCGACACGAGCGACTTCTTGCCGTGCACGACCTCGTCGTGCGAGATGGGCAGCACGTAGTTCTCGCTGTAGGCGTACACCATGGAGAAGGTCATCTCGCCGTGGTGGTACTTGCGGTACACGGGCTCGTGGCTCATGTACTGGAGCGAGTCGTGCATCCACCCCATGTTCCACTTCAGCCCGAAGCCGAGCCCGCCGAAGCCGCTCGGCCCCCGGTGGTGGGTGGCGCGGGTGACGCCGTCCCAGGCCGTGGACTCCTCCGCGATGGTCACGACGCCGGGGACCCGCCGGTACACGGTGGCGTTCATCTCCTGGAGGAAGGCCACCGCGTCGAGGTTCTCCCGGCCGCCGTGCTCGTTCGGTGTCCACTGGCCCGGTTCGCGCGAGTAGTCGAGGTAGAGCATGGAGGCGACGGCGTCCACCCGGAGCCCGTCGATGTGGAACTCCTCGCACCAGTACACGGCGTTGGCGACGAGGAAGTTGCGCACCTCGCGCCGCCCGTAGTCGAACTCCAGCGTCCCCCAGTCGGGGTGCGCGGCCCGCAGCGGGTCCGCGGGCTCGTACAGGGGCCGCCCGTCGAACTCGGCCAGTGCCCAGTCGTCGCGCGGGAAGTGCGCCGGCACCCAGTCCATGAGGACGCCGATGCCCGCCCGGTGCAGCGCGTCCACGAGGAACCGGAAGTCGTCGGGTGTGCCGAGGCGGGCCGTGGGCGCGTAGAAGCCGGTGACCTGGTAGCCCCAGGAGCCGCCGAAGGGATGCTCGGCGATCGGCATCAGCTCGACGTGCGTGAAGCCCAGCTCCTTGACGTACGCGGGAAGTTCCTCGGCCAGCCGGCGGTAGGTCAGTCCGGGGCGCCAGGACGCGAGGTGGACCTCGTAGATCGACAACGGCGCCTCGTGGGCCGGGCGGTCCCCCCGACTCGCCATCCACTCGGCGTCGCCCCACTCGTAGTGCGAGGCCTCCACCACCGACGAGGTGGCCGGCGGGGTCTCCGTACGGCGGGCCATCGGGTCGGCGCGCTGGGTGCGGGAACCGTCGGGCCGGGTGATGTCGAACTTGTACAGCTCACCTTCGCCGATCCCCGGCACGAACAGCTCCCACACCCCGGAGGAGCCGAGCGAACGCATCGGATGGGCGATGCCGTCCCAGAAGTTGAAGGTGCCCACGAGCCGCACCGCGCGTGCGTTGGGCGCCCACACGGAGAAGCGGGTTCCGCTCACGCCCTCGTGGACCATCGGGTGCGCGCCGAGCACCGTCCACAGTTCCTCGTGCCGTCCCTCGCCGATCAGATACAGGTCCAGGTCGCCCAGGGTGGGCAGGAAGCGGTACGGGTCCTCGGTCTCCTGGACCGTCTCCTCGTACGCGACGACCAGACGGTAGGCGGGGACCTCCGGCAGAGGCAGCAGGCCGGAGAAGAAGCCGTCACCCTCGTCGTGCAGGTCGGCGCGCAGTTCGTCCGTGACGACGGTGACCGAGAGCGCGTGGGGGCGGAAGACGCGGACGGCGATCCCGCCGGGCGCCGGGTGCGCGCCGAGCACGGCGTGCGGGTCGTGATGCGTGCCGTGCGACAACCGTTCACGGTCACCGGCGTCCAGCGCCGGCGGGACGGCTATGTCGACCGGCCCGGCCGGGGGGCCGACGGGACCCTTGCCGACGGCGCCTTCGCGTGGAGCGGTCCTCCTCGCCCCGGTCTTCCGCTTCGGCGGGGTCTTCTTCGTCGAGGCCTTCGCCGTGACGGCCTTCTGGGCGACCGCCTTCTTGGTGACGGCCTTCTTGGCCACGGCCTTCTCGGTGGCGGCCTGCTGCGTCGAGGTCTCGGCGGCGGTGACCTTCTCCGCGGGGGCCTTCCCGGCCGCCGCCTTCCTGCCCGCCGCCTTCTTGGCCGTCGCCGTCCTGGCCACCGTCTTCTCGACCGGGGCCTTCTCGACCGGGGCCTTCTTCGGGACCTTCGGGTTCTTCGGGTCGGAACCGTGGGGGGACGGGGGGCTGGGAGTCACGGGGCAAGCCTCCTCAGGACGGGTCGGATGCGGCGAGCCGACGTATCGCGGACAGCGGGACGGAAAGCCAGTCGGGGCGGTGCCGGGCCTCGTAGACGACCTCGTAGACCGCCTTGTCCGTCTCGTAGGCCCGTAGCAGTACGGGATCGGTGCGGGGGTCGGCACCGGACACCTCGGCGTAGCCGGTGCAGTACGCGGCCCGGCACACCTCGGCCCAGCCGGGGGCCGCGGGGTCGGCGGACAGGGCGGCGTAGTCGAAGGAGCGCAGCATGCCCGCCACGTCCCGGACGGCCGGCTGGGGCATCCTGCGCTCGGCCAGCGGGCGGGCCGGCTCGCCCTCGAAGTCGATCAGCGACCACTCCCCGGACGGCGCGCGCAGGCACTGCCCGAGGTGCAGGTCGCCGTGGACGCGCTGGGCGGTCCAGGTCCGGCCCTCGGCGGCGAGGTCGGCCAGTGCCGAGAAGGCGGTGCGCAGACCGGGTGCGTGGGGGCGCAGCGCGGGTACGGCCTGGGCGGCCGCGTCGAGCCGCTCGATCATGCCGTCCACCAGGGGGCCGAGCTGGGCGTGGCCGAGGGTGGCGGTGGGCAGCGCGCGGGCCAGTGCCGTGTGCACCTCTGCGGTGGCCCGGCCCAGCGCCCGTGCCTCGGCGCCGAAGTCCTCGCCCTTGGCCAGTTCCCGCAGCGCCAGCTCCCAGCCGTCCGTCGCGCCCTGCACGTACGGCTGGAGAACGCCGAGGACGTACGACTCGCCGGGGCCGTCCTCCAGGTCCGCGTGGAGCCACGCGGTCGGCGCGGGCACCCGCGAGGAGCCTTCGCGGGCCAGGGCCAGCGGCAGTTCCAGATCGGGGTTGACGCCGGGCACCACCCGGCGCAACAGCTTGAGAATGAACGTATCTCCAAAGACGACCGACGAATTCGACTGCTCGGCGGTCAGCCGGCGGGGCACGAGACCGGCGCGTATCTCCTGTGCGGGGTCCCGCTCGCAGCGCAGCACGCCGATCCGGGCCTCGGTGCGCAGCGCCTCCAGGAGGATCTCGGCGGGCCGGGTGTCGTACAGGGCGTCGTACACGGTCCGGCCGCCGAGCGGTCCGTCCGGCACATGCCCGATCATCGCGGGCGCCAGCCGGGGCGGCAGCGCCTCGCGCGCGCCGATCAGCAGCTGGTAGCAGTCGCCGGGCGCGGCGCCCTGGTGGGCGCGGACCAGCAGGTGGTAGAGGCCCAGCCTGGAGGTGGCCGGCACCAGCTCGGTGCCCGCGACCAGCGAGAAACCCGTGACCGGACTCCCCTTGCCGGCGAACCAGCGCTGCCGCGGCAGCCACTCCCGCAGCAGGGGGGCCAGTGACGCGAGGAGCCCGGGGCTGGTGGTCGTGCCGGAGAGTGTGACCGTTTCCGCCATGGCGTCACGTCCTTTCCCCGCGGGGGTCGGGGTGTTACTGATGCGTGCCCCGGGCGGGGCGGGAGAAACCGCCCCGCCGCGGGGGTTCTAGACGGTCTCCTTGCGCAAGCGGAACCAGTAGAAGCCGTGTCCCCCGAGAGTGAGCAGATATGGCAGTTCACCCACGGCGGGAAAACGGACTCCGCCGAACAGCTCCACGGGATGGCGGCCGCCGAACCGGCTCAGGTCCAGTTCGGTGGGCTGGGCGAAGCGGGAGAAGTTGTGGACGCACAGGACGAGGTCGTCCTCGTACTCGCGCAGGAAGGCGAGGACGGCCG
>NZ_JBIAHY010000005.1:0-73205 GCF_042870975.1 Streptomyces sp. NPDC006259
AGCAGCAGGGCGGTGAAGAGTTCGATCTGGTTGCGGTCGTTGTCGAGGAGGGGGGCGAGGCGGCGGCGGATGCCGATGTTGGCGCGCATGCGCGGGTCCTTGGCGTACTCCGCGTACATGTAGTCGCGTTCCTCGTCGGTGACCATTTCCAGGGTCAGCTCGTCGTGGTTGCGCAGGAAGATGCCCCACTGGCAGTTCTTCGGGATGGCGGGGGTCTTGGCGAGGATCTCGGAGACCGGGTAGCGGGACTCGCGGCGGACGGCCATGAAGATGCGGGGCATGACGGGGAAATGGAACGCCATGTGGCATTCGTCGCCGCCGGAGGCGTAGTCGCCGAAGTAGTCCACGACGTCCTCGGGCCACTGGTTGGCCTCCGCCAGGATCACCGTGTCCGGATACATCACGTCGATCTCTTTCCGGACCCGTTTGAGGAAGGTGTGGGTCGCCGGAAGGTTCTCGCAGTTGGTGCCCTCGGCCGCGTAGAGATACGGCACGGCGTCGAGACGGAAGCCGTCGATTCCCAGGTCCAGCCAGAACCGCAGCGCGGCCAGGATCTCCTCCTGCACGGCCGGGTTCTCGTAGTTGAGGTCGGGCTGGTGGGAGAAGAAGCGGTGGAAGAAGTACTGCCCCCGCACCGGGTCGAAGGTCCAGTTCGAGACCTCGGTGTCGACGAAGATGATCCGGGCGTCCGCGTACTGCTTGTCGTCGTCGGCCCACATGTAGTAGTCGCCGTAGGGCCCGTCGGGGTCCTTCCTCGACTCCTGGAACCACGGGTGCTGGTCGCTGGTGTGGTTCATGACGAAGTCGATGATCACGCGCATGCCGCGCTGGTGGGCGGCGTCGACGAACTCCACGAAGTCGGCGAGGTCGCCGAACTCGGGCAGGACGGCCGTGTAGTCGGAGACGTCGTAGCCGCCGTCCTTCAGCGGTGACTTGAAGAAGGGCGGCAGCCACAGGCAGTCGACGCCCAGCCACTGGAGGTAGTCGAGCTTGGCGGTGAGGCCCTTGAGGTCGCCGACGCCGTCGCCGTCGCTGTCCTGGAAGGAACGGACGAGGACCTCGTAGAAGACGGCTCGCTTGAACCAGTCGGGATCGCGGTCCTTGGCCGGGGTGTCCTCGAAGGTGTCCGGGACGGGGGAGTTGACGGTCATGGCGCTGGGGAGTCTCCGATCTGCGCGGTGGGTCACCGGACGTGGAACACGTGGGCCGGCGACCGGCCGGGCTCCAGGCGCACGTAGTTGTCGCTGCTCCAGGCGTAGGTGCGGCCTGTCAGTTCGTCGTCCACGGTCAGCGCCGCGCCGTGGTGCCGGCCGAGGTGCGGCATGTGCAGGGAGACGGTGGCCTCCTGCACGTGGTGCGGGTCGAGGTTGACCACGACGAGCACCGTGTCCTCACCCGTGCGCTTGCTGTAGGCGATGACGGAGTCGTTGTCCGTGCTGTGGAAGCGGAGGTTCCTGAGCCGGTGCAGCGCGGGGTGGGCCCGCCGGATCTCGTTGAGGCGGGTGATGAGCGGGGCGATGGTGCGGCCCTCACGGTCGGCTGCCTCCCAGTCGCGCGGCCTGAGCTGGTACTTCTCCGAGTCGAGGTACTCCTCGGCACCCTCCTCGGCCGGGGTGTTCTCACACAGTTCGTAGCCGCTGTAGATACCCCAGGAGGGGGACAGGGTCGCGGCGAGGACCGCGCGGGCCTCGAAGGCGGGCCGGCCGCCGTGCTGGAGGTAGGCGTGCAGGATGTCGGGGGTGTTGGGGAAGAAGTTCGGCCGCATGTAGGAGGCCGCCTCGCCCGACAGCTCGGTCAGGTACTCGGTGAGTTCCTCCTTGGTGTTGCGCCAGGTGAAGTACGTGTACGACTGCTGGAAGCCGATCTGCGCGAGGGTGTGCATCATCGCGGGCCGGGTGAACGCCTCCGCCAGGAAGATCACGTCCGGGTCGGTCCGGTTGATCTCCCCGATGACCCGCTCCCAGAACACGACCGGCTTGGTGTGCGGATTGTCCACCCGGAAGATCCGCACCCCGTACGACATCCAGTGCCGCAGCACCCGGACCGTCTCCTTGACGATGCCGTTCATGTCGGCGTCGAAGGCGATCGGGTAGATGTCCTGGTACTTCTTCGGCGGGTTCTCCGCGTACGCGATCGTCCCGTCCGGCCGGTGGTGGAACCACTCGGGGTGCTTGTGCACCCAGGGGTGGTCCGGGGAGCACTGGAGCGCGAAGTCCAGCGCGACCTCCAGCCCCTCCTCCCGGGCCCGCTCCACGAACCAGGCGAAGTCCTCCAGGGTGCCCAGCTCCGGATGCACGGCGTCGTGGCCGCCCTCGGACGAGCCGATCGCCCACGGCACACCGACGTCGTCCCGGTCGGGGGTGAGGCTGTTGTTGCGGCCCTTGCGGAAGGTCGTGCCGATCGGATGGATCGGCGGGAGGTAGACGACGTCGAAGCCCATCGCGGCGATCGCGGGCAGCCGCCGCGCGGCCGTGCGGAACGTGCCGTGCGGCCGCTGCGGCGTCCCCTCCGAACGGGGGAAGAACTCGTACCAGGAGCCGTACAGCGCCCGCTCCCGCTCCACCTGGAGGGGCATGGTGGCACTGGCCGAGACGAACTCCCGGAAGGGGTGGCGGGTCAGGACCTCGTCCACGTCGGGGGCCAGCGCCGCCGCGTACCGCTCGGCCACCGGCAGCGAGTCGTCCAGCAGCCGTCGCGCGGCCTCCCGCACCACGGTCCGCGCCGGACCGCGCGGCACACGGGCCGCCGCCCGCGCGTAGAGGTGCCCGCCCTCCTCCAGGACCAGCCCCGTGTCCATGTCCGCGGGAATCTTGATCTCCGCGTGCCGGCGCCAGGTCGTGACGGGATCGCTCCAGGCCTCCACGGTGTACGACCAGCGGCCCACCTCGTCGAGCGTCACCTCGGCACCCCAGCGGTCGGTGCCGGGTGCGAGTTCCCGCATCGGCGTCCAAGGTCCACGCCGGCCGTCCGGGCTCTTGAGGACCACGTTGGCGCCGATGGCGTCATGGCCCTCGCGAAACACCGTCGCGGTGATCTCGAACGTCTCACCGCGCACGGACTTGGCCGGCCGCCGACCGCACTCCACGCGCGGATGGACGTCCCGCACCGGGATACGGCCGATCGCTCTGGTGGACCTCACGCTGCACCTCCGCAGTACTGAAAAAGGTTTCTGTCGCCTGCTGTCGGTCGTCCCGGACGAAGCGCCCGGAGTGCTACCGCTCCGCCGCCAGACGCAGCGTCGGCCGGGTCGCCGCGAGCCGCGCGACGCCCTTCCCGCGCGTCGCCCCACCGCGCAGCAGACGGGTGTCCGAGCCCGCGCGCAGGTACTGCTCGGCGGCGTCCGCGGCCTCCCGCGCGCAACGCTTGCCCATCAGCACACACAGGGTGTATCCGCAGTCCTCGAAGGTGGCCCGCACCGCGCGGTCGCCCGGACGCGCGAGCATCACGCGTTCCCAGGCGCGGTAACTGCGCAGACGTCTGGCGACTTCGGTCTTCGCTGGTAGCAGCATGGCGCTGTTCACCTTCCGGGAGAGGTACGTCGCCCCGCGGCGAGCGGGTCGGCCATGTAAGCAGAGGTGCGAAACCGTCAAACCTCCCGAGGCCTTCACTTATGGTGCACGGCCCACCACCCAACGTCCTGTTGGATCTTGATTGTGGTGTGCTCGTGTTGCACGAATGGCGTATCAGCCTCACTGTGGTTGTGACTCAGGAGCGATCAACGCTCACGCTTCGTGTTCGGGGCTCGGTCCGTCGGGCCGAGAAGGGGCGGAGCCTCGCCGGTGAGGAGACGAACGAAATGAAGACCGCAGTGCCCTGCTACTACCACCTCGACGTGGACGTGAGCCCGGACCGGGTCGGACAGGTCAGGCGCATACTGGCCGCACACCTGAAGTACTGGGACCTCGAAACGCTCGTCGAGCCCGTCTGCGGCGGAACCGAGATGCTGCTCATGGCCATCGACGAGCACGCCACGAACAAGCGCATCTCCCTCGAGCTGTGGTGGAACGGCCAGCACCTGATCACGGCAGTCGGCGGCGACGACCGGGATCTGCGCCCGGACCAGGAGCTGCGCGGCTGTCTGGAGCGCATCGCCGCCATGAGCGACGGCTGGGGCTGCTGCGCCACCGACACCGGCAGCAAGGTCATCTGGTTCTCGCAGCGCGCCCGCGCCGGCGAGCGCGTCCCGCTCGTGCCGACCCTCCCGGAGCGGGACCTGCGCGAGATGCTCCAGGTGCCGCGCGCACTGCCGGTCGCGGCCCTGGCCGCCGCCGAGGAACAGACGCACGGCGTCCTGGAGGGCGCCCGGTGACCTCCCGGCCGTACCGGAACGCAGGGGTGCCCGCCTGGAGCGGGCGCCCCTACCCGTTGGGCGCCGACTTCGACGGGGACGGCACCAACTTCGCCCTGTTCAGCGAGGTCGCGCACCGCGTCGACCTCGTCCTCTTCGACGACGACGGCGGCAGCCGCGGTGTGCCCCTGACCGAGGTCGACGGCTTCGTCTGGCACGCCTACCTGCCGGGCGTCGGCCCCGGGCAGCGCTACGGCTACCGGGTGCACGGCCCCTGGGACCCGGCCGCCGGCCACCGCTGCAACCCGGCCAAGCTGCTCCTCGATCCCTACGCCCGCGCCGTCGACGGTCAGATCGACAACCACGCCTCGCTGTTCGAGCGGGCCGGGGAGCGCCCCGACCCCGCGGACAGCGCCGGACACACCCTGCTCGGCGTGGTCACCGACTCGGCCTTCGACTGGGGTGGGGACCGGCCGCCGCAGCGCTCCTACGCCGACACGGTGATCTACGAGGCCCACGTGCGGGGCCTGACCCGCACCCACCCCGACGTCCCACCGGAACTGCGCGGCACCTATGCCGGCCTCGCCCATCCGGCGGTGACCGGGCACCTGACCGCGCTGGGCGTGACCGCGATCGAGCTGATGCCCGTACACCAGTTCGTGCAGGACGGCGTCCTCACGGACCGGGGGCTGTCCAACTACTGGGGCTACAACACCATCGGCTTCTTCGCCCCGCACAACGCCTACGCCGCCCACGGCACCCGCGGCCAGCAGGTCAGCGAGTTCAAGGCGATGGTGAAGGAGCTGCACGCGGCCGGCCTCGAGGTCATCCTCGACGTCGTCTACAACCACACCGCCGAGGGCAACGAGAAGGGCCCCACCCTCTCCTTCCGCGGCATCGACAACTCCTCGTACTACCGTCTGGTCGACGGGGACTACGCGCACTACTACGACACCACCGGCACCGGCAACAGCCTGCTGATGCGGCACCCGTACGTCCTCCAGCTGATCATGGACTCGCTGCGGTACTGGGTCACCGAGATGCACGTCGACGGCTTCCGCTTCGACCTCGCCGCCACCCTGGCCCGCCAGTTCCACGAGGTCGACCGGCTGTCGGCGTTCTTCGACCTGATCCAGCAGGACCCGGTGATCAGCCGGGTGAAGCTGATCGCCGAGCCGTGGGACGTCGGCGAGGGCGGCTACCAGGTGGGCAACTTCCCGCCCCTGTGGTCGGAGTGGAACGGGCGCTACCGCGACACCGTGCGGGACTTCTGGCGGACCGAACCCGGCTCGCTCGGCGAGTTCGCCTCCCGCCTGACCGGCTCCTCCGACCTGTACGCCCACAGCCGGCGGCGCCCCCGCGCCAGCGTCAACTTCGTCACCGCGCACGACGGTTTCACCCTGCGCGACCTCGTCTCCTACAACGACAAGCACAACGAGGCCAACGGAGAGGGCAACCGGGACGGCGAGAGCAGCAACCGGTCCTGGAACTGCGGGGCCGAGGGCGACACCGACGACCCGGCCGTGCTGGAACTGCGCGCCCGCCAGCAGCGCAACCTCCTCGCGACCCTGCTGCTGTCACAGGGCATCCCGATGATCTGCCACGGCGACGAACTCGGCCGCACCCAGCGCGGCAACAACAACGCCTACTGCCAGGACAACGAGGTCTCCTGGATCGACTGGCGCCCGACCCGGGAGCGGAGCGACCTCGTCGGCTTCACCCGGCGGCTCATCGCGCTGCGCTCGGCCCACCCGGTGCTGCGGCGGCGCCGCTTCTTCCGCGGCGAGACCGTCACCCACGCCGGCCAGCCGCTTCCCGACCTGGTGTGGCTGCTGCCGGACGCCCGGGAGATGACCGACCGCAACTGGCAGCGCTCCGACGCGCACTGCGTGGGCGTGTTCCTCAACGGCGACGCCATCGCCGAACCCGACCCGCGCGGCCGGCCCGTCGTCGACGACTCGTTCCTGCTGCTGCTCAACAGCTACTGGGAGCCCGTCGTGTTCCGGCTGCCCGGCGCCGAGTACGGGGAGCGCTGGGCGGTCTGCGTCGACACCGTGGAGCCGGACGGCGGACCGGACGAGACGGAGCACAAGGCGGGCGCCGAGGTGACCGTGGAGGCCCGCAGCCTCATCGTGCTCTCGCGCCCGCCCCGACGCTCCGCATAGCGCCGCGGACAGGTCGCTCAGCGGGCGCGGTGCGAGGTCACCGTGAACTGGGCGCCGTCGGGGTCACGCAGCACGGCCTCGTCGGCGCCCTTCACCAGTACGCTGCCGCCGTGCCGCTCGGCGTCCCGGGCGCAGGCCGCCACGTCCGGCACCGCGAAGTGGACCTGCCAGTGCGGCCGGATCGTCGGGTCCGGCGCCGCTTCCAGAGCGCCCGACTCGATCCTGGCCACGGCATCGCCCCGGCTGCGCAGCACGACCTCGCCGCCCTCGTAGTGCACCTCGCAGCAGCCGGGCCGGTCGGTGGCCCAGTCGAGGATCTCGCCGTAGAAGATGGCGGAGTCGAAGGCGTCGCGGGTGTGGAGTCGGACGAAGGCGGGGGCGGCCTGCCGCCAGGCCTCCCAGTTGCCGATCAGCGCGCCCTCCCAGACACCGAAGGTGGCGCCGTCCCGGTCGGCCAGCAGTGCCGCCCGGCCGGGCGGCAGCGAGATCGGCCCGACGGCGACCGTGCCGCCGCGCTCCCTCGCGCGCGAGGCCGCCACGTCGGCGCTGGGCACGGCGAAGTACGGCGTCCAGGCGACGGCCATCTGCCACACCGAGGCGACGGCGGCGATGCCGGCCACGGGGACGTCGTTCACCAGAGCCGTGCGGAAGTGGTCGCCGAGACTGCCCCGACGCCACTCCCAGCCGAGGACGGCGCCGTAGAACCTCTGGGTGGCCTCCAGGTCCCGGCTGGTCAGACTCACCCAGCAGGGCGCCCCGAACACGGAGTGGGTGGAGAGGACCTCCTTCGCACCGGAGGCGGCATAAGAGCGGTGATCGTTCATGGCACTCGCGTTCCTGATCGGCGGCCGGCGGCTCTGGCACCAGTGTCCGGCCGGACCGTCCCACGGCGCCTGCCGAGGAGACCGGTGGCGCGACGGAGGTGCCACGAGTACCGCGCGGATCCCGCGACGAAACGGACCGGACCGCCGAACTCCAGCGGGAGGTCGGCCGGCTCAGGAAGGCCGTGGCCGCGCACGCCGTGGTGGACCGGGCGATCGGGGTGATCGTCGCCCTGGGGCGGATGACGCCGGACCGGGGACGCACGGTGCCGCGAGAGGTCTCCCGGCACACCGACGTCGAACTGCGCAGCCTCGCGGAGCTGATCCTGCGCCGGGGCCGGCCGGATCCCCGGGAAGATCCGCGCCGCGCTGGAGAACGCGGTGGACCGCCACGGCCCCGCACGGATTCCCGGCGCACCGCCGCTCGGGTGACCGCCTCACGGACCGTCTCGTGGGCACGGCCCGACTCTCGGCGCACCGCCGCCGGAGTGGGACCGACTCCCGGCGCACCGCCGCTCGAGTGACCCTTCGCCTCACGGGGCACCGCCGCCGAAGCCACCGCCGCGGTGACGTCCACCCCGAGGGCGTTCCCCGTGGTGGACGTCGCCGCGGCGGTGCCGTGTCAGTGCGTCTCGGTGGCGATCTCCTCGCGCAGCCGCTCGAAGCAGGCGCTCAGCAGCCGGGAGACGTGCATCTGCGAGATGCCGAGCTGTTCGGCGATGCTGCTCTGCGTCATACCGCCGAAGAAGCGCAGGTAAAGGATGGTCCGTTCGCGTTCCGGGAGGGCCCGCAGGCAGGGCGCGACGGCCACCCGGTCGACGACCGTGTCGTATCCGGGGTCGGGGTCGCCCAGGGCGTCCTCCAGCGCGTAGCCGTCGGTGCCGGGCATCTCGGCCTCCAGCGACAGCGCCGAGAAGCACTCCAGTGCTTCCATGCCGGTGCGGACCTCGTCCTCGGTCAGCTGCGCGTACGCGGCGATCTCGGCCAGCGTCGGGGCGCGCCCCGACGTGGTCTGGGAGAGTTCCTTGGTAGCGCGTCGTACCCGGTTGCGCAGGTCCTGGACCCGGCGCGGGACGTGCAGCGTCCACATGTGGTCGCGGAAGTGGCGCTTGATCTCGCCCGTGATCGTCGGTACCGCGTACGCCTCGAAGGCGCGGCCCCGGTCCGGGTCGTAGTGGTCGACGGCCTTCACCAGTCCGAGGGCCGCCACCTGGTACAGGTCTTCGAGGGACTCGCCGCGGCCGCGGAAGCGGACGGCTATGCGTTCGGCCATGGGCAGCCAGAGCCGGACCAGTTCGTCGCGCAGCGCCTGGCGCTCGGGGCTGTCGGACAGCCCGGCGAGCCGGGCGAAGGAGTCGGCCGTGTCCGGGGCGTCGTCGTGGGGGTGCCGCTTCGTTCTGACGGTGGTACGCATCGCGCGCGCCTCCCTCAGGCAGGTGCCGGTGGATGGACGGACACCGTGGGAAGCGCGCTCGGACCTTGACGGGACCACCTGGAGCCGGCCCTCGGCGGGCCCCCACGGAGGTGCCTCCTGTCCGAAGCACTTCCCCACTCATGCCCGCTCTGTGGTGTTCTAAAACAGTAAATCCTATTTGAGCTGCTCGGGTGTATGTGGGGCGAATCAGGGGGCCCCGTCGCCAGGGTTCCGCCTCCGTGGCGGGCGAGGTGGTCGTCCTGGCCGACGGGCTCGACGTCAACGCCGCCCCGCACCGCTCGGCCGGCTCGCCCGCTGACGGCGGTCCGTCCCGTCGGCGACGTGATGTGCGGCACGCCCGCCGTACCGGCCCGGTGGACGGGGACGCGATTCTCCCTGCGCACGGCTTGATCACCGATCAAAAGGGGTGAAGCCCCTGGCCACAGCGCATTCCGCTCATTTGACAGTGCGCTGAGCCCACGGATAGGAAGCAGCCCGTAGAAGTCGAGAGGTGGACTGTGTACGAGCCGAACGTGGTCGGGGACTGGCACGAGTACGACGAGCATGCCGGCCTGCGCGTCCGCGTCCACAGTCTGGAGCAGGCGGAGCCGCCCCGGGGACGCGACGACGCCGCCGAGGGGCTGACGTACTTCACCCTGCGGGTGACCGTCGAGAACCGTGGCGAGCAGAGCCTCGGCGTCCACCTGGAGGACGGGCAGATCGACGTGCGCATCGGGCCCGACGGCGAGAGCGCCTTCATCGACTGGCGCAACTCGCAGTTCATCGAGGGCTTCGACGTCTACCCGCTGCGCCGCGCCACCGCCGTGCTGTACGCCGCCGGTCCCGAGGCCGCGTTGGGACAGGTCGACGTGCAGATCCAGCTGCGCGTCGACGAGGAGTGGGCCGGCCGGCGGATGTGGGTGGGCGGTGTCGGCCTGGAGGAGGGGCCCGCCGGAGCCCCTGCCGCGGTCCGTGACAGCCTGGCCCGCCAGGTGAGCAAGTTCCTGCGCGACCAGGCCGAAGAGGGCACCGCCTGACGTCCTTCGCGACGCCGCGCCGCGCTCAGTGCGGGATGCCGTCGATGATCTCGCGGGCGCCCTGACGCAGCAGCGCCACGGCCACCGAGGTGCCGAGCGTGGCCGGGTCGAGGCGGCCCGCCCACTCGTGGGCGTTCAGCCGGGTCTTGCCGTCCGCGGTGAACACGCAGGCGCGCAGCGAGAGTTCGCCGCCGCGGTCCACCTGGGCGAACCCGGCGATGGGGCTGTTGCAGTGGCCCTGCAGGACGTGCAGGAACATCCGCTCGGCGCCGGCCTCCCGATGGGTGACCGGATCGCCGAGCCCACTGACCGCGTCGATCAGGTCACCGTCGTCCTCGCGGCACTGGAGGGCGAGGATGCCCGCGCCGATCGGCGGCATCATCGTCTCCGGCGAGAGCACCTCGCTGATCACGTCCGGACGGCCGATGCGCTCCAGGCCCGACACCGCGAGGAGCAGCGCGTCCGCCTCGCCCGCCGCGAGCTTCGCCAGCCGCCGGTTGGCGTTGCCGCGGAACGGCACGCACGTCAGATGCGGGTGCGTGGCGGCCAGTTGGGCGACCCGGCGCACCGAGGAGGTGCCGATCCGGGTTCCCTCCGGGAGTTCGTCGAGGGTCAGGCCCCCGGGGTGCACGAGGGCGTCGCGGATGTCGTCCCGCTTCAGGAAGGCCGCGAACACCGTGCCGGCCGGCAGGGGCCGGTCCGCCGGGACGTCCTTGACGCAGTGCACCGCCAGATCGGCCTCGCCGGACAGCAGCGCCGCGTCGACCTCCTTGGTGAACGCGCCCTTCCCCTCGACCTGGGACAGGTCCCCCATCCACTTGTCGCCGGTCGTCTTCACGGGGACGACCTCGGTGCGCACCCCGGGATGCAGGGCGGCCAACTCCGCGCGGACGCGCTCCACCTGGGCCAGGGCCATGGGCGAGTCACGGGAGACGATGCGGATCAGTTCCGGAACGGACATGCGGGACACGATAGACCCTCGGGACGGTCCGTTCGACGGTCGGAGCGAGGTGCGTCCGCCTCCGGTCGGCAGCCCGCCGGGTCCCTGACCGCGCTGTCGGGGGACGAGATGACGGCCACGGGGTCGGCCGCCGGGGCGGGACCCCGACCGGATGGGGTCCTGCGCCCGGGGCCGGCCCCGGTCACCGGCTCACGCGTAGGCGTCGAAGGTGATCCCGGACGGCTTCGCCGAGTTGAGGTGGTTGCCGAAGTTGGCGTCCTTCAGACCGAAGTTGGCGCTGCCGAAGTTGTAGGCGCTCAACTTGTCGCGCAGGCCCGCCGGGTAGCCGTTCCAGCCGACCAGCGGCGGGTACTGCCAGGTGCCCTTGTGGTTCTCCGGCGGCTCGTCGTTGGAGTTCGCCAGCCGGAAGCAGTGCGTGCTGATGCCGTCCTTGTGGTAGACGACCTTGGCGTGGGTGCCGTCGAAGCGGACGCCGGAGGCGGCGGTGACGGTGAACGAGCCGTGGTTGGACGTCGACACGTACTTCACCGCGTTGTCCTGGACCCACACCACGACGTGCTCCCAGTCGTTGCGGTGCCCGCCGATGCTGCTGCCCGCTATCGCCTGGTCCTTCTCGAAGTACAGGCCGTACAGGTAGGCGCACCAGCCGTTGTTGCACTTGTAGCGGGAGTAGCTGTTGGTGTTGTCGAGGTCCGAGGCGTCACGGCAGTTGCCGTTGAGGGCGCCGGTCGGGTTGAGGCCGCCGTTGACCGTGCCGTCGGGGCCGATCGCGGGGGTGGAGTAGCACCCGTCCGTGTCGTAGTCGAACGCGGGGAGGTAGGCGCGCTCGCCGGCTTCGGCGTTGGCCGGGAGGGCCGCGGGCGGGGCGGCGAACGCGACCGTGGGGACGGCCACGACGAGTGCGGCCGCACCGGCGAGCCCGGTGAGCCATCTCCTGCGGTGCTTCTTGAACGTGGGTGACGACACTGCGTCCTCCTCAGGACCGGGCGCAGCCGAACGGCTGTGGGGGAAAGGGGGGTTCAGCTTCCCCGATCTCCAGTTCCGCGCCAAGGGGTCGCAGGCGTCTCTGTGGTGAACCACAACCCAATAAAGGGCATCTGGCACCATGTCAGGGCGTGGGAGGGCCGCCCGGAAGGTCGGCGGCCGACTCCTCGGGCGTCAGATCGCCGCGCAGCCGGAGCCAGGACGGCTGGCGCAGCATCCCCGCCCGCGTCCGGGTGCTGTAGCGGACCTCGCCGACCAGCAGGGGCCGCACCCAGTGGGCGCCCGGCGCCGCCGGTACCGCGTCGAAGGGGCACGCCTCGGCCGCGGCGGCCCGCAGCAACGCGGCCAGCTCGGCGCGCTCGGCCTCGCTCCAGCCGGTGCCCACGCTTCCGACGTACCGCAGTCCCGTGGCGGCCCGCTGGCCGACCAGGACCGCGCCGGGCAGGCCGGTGAGCCGGCCCTTGCCGGGCAGCCAGCCGCCGACCAGGACGTCCGCCGTGCGCATGTTGCGGATCTTGATCCAGGCCCGCGAGCGCACCCCGGGCTCGTACGGCGAGTCCAGCCGCTTGCAGACCAGCCCCTCCAGGCCGTGGGCGCGGGTCGCCTCCAGCGCCTCCCGGCCGTGCCCGACGAGCGCCCCCGGCGTCGACCAGGTGGGCCCCTCCAGGGCCAGCTCCTCCAGGCGGGCCCGGCGCCGCGAGTACGGGAGCCGCAGCAGGGAGTTCTCGCCCAGATGCATCACGTCGAACAGCACCAGGTGGACGGGGGTGGTCGCCGCGAGCCGTGCCGCCTTCGCCGGAGCCTGGGCGAGGCCCATCCGGGACTGGAGCAACTGGAAGTCGGCGCGGCCCTGTCGGTCCAGGGCGAGGATCTCTCCGTCCAGCACGGCGGGCGTGCTGCCGAGCGCGCCGCCCAGCGCGTGCAGTTCGGGGTAGGCCGCGGTGATGCTCTCGCCGGAGCGGGCGCGCAGCACGAGGGTGCCGTCGCCGGGGAGGCAGACCACGGCCCGCTGCCCGTCCTGCTTGGTCTCGTACGCCCAGCGTGCGTCCTGGGCCGGGGGCGGCAGGGTGCCGGGGGTGGCGAGCATGGGGGCGATCAGCGGCAGGGTCACGGGTGACTTGTCGCCGGGCCCGCGCCACGGCACGCCCGCCGTCGGTCCGGTTCCCCTGATCGGCGGCAGCGGGTCCGTCCGCCCACGCGGCCGGGGCCGACCGGGTGGTGCCGCCCGTCGGTCAGAGGTGGTCGCCGGGCGGCAGTGGCGGGGCCTGGACCAGGCCCGTCTGGTAGGCGATGACGACCAGTTGGGCGCGGTCGCGGGCGCCCAGTTTGGTCATGGCGCGGTGCACGTGGGTGCGTACGGTCAGCGGGCTCACGAACAGCTTCTCGGCGATCTCGTCGTTGGAGTGGCCCTCGGCCACCCAGGCCATCACCTCCCGTTCGCGCGCGGTGAGCCGGGTCAGGTCGTCGGGCGCGGCCAGCCGGGCGCCCTCGGCGGGGGAGGTGAGGAAGCGGGTGATGAGGGCGCGGGTGGCGAGCGGGGACAGCAGGGACTCGCCGGAGGCCACGACGCGGATGCCGTCGAGGAGGACGTCGGCGGTGACGTCCTTGCCGAGGAAGCCGCTGGCACCGGAGCGCAGCGCGGCGGCGACGTACTCGTCGATCTCGAAGGTCGTCAGGATCAGCACGCGCGTGTCGGACAGAGCGGGGTCGGCGCAGACGGCGGAGGTGGCGGTGAGGCCGTCGGTGCCGGGCATGCGGATGTCCATGAGGACCACGTCCGGCCGGTACCGGCGGGTCGACTCCACCGCCTCGGCGCCGTCGGCGGCCTCGGCGACGACCTCCATGTCGTCGCAGGAGTCGATGAGGATCCGGAAGGTGGCCCGCAGCAGGGCCTGGTCGTCGGCGAGCAGTACGCGGATGGTCATGGCGTCCGTTCTCGGGGTGTGTGCGGCGGAGGAAGGCAGGCGGTGTCCGGCCCGCGGGGCGCCGCCCAGGCAACGGGCGCGCGCGGGTGCCGAGGGGCCGGACGACGCGCGGCGGCACGGCCGGCACCGTGGGGTACCGCCGCCGGGGACGCGTGTCGGCGTCTCCGGCCGGGCCGGGCCGTGCCGCCGGCCGACCCGGGACGGCCGGCGCGGTTCCATGGTGACGGACGGCGGGACGGCGGCGGGGGAGAACCCTCCCGTGCCGACGCGGGTGGTGACACGCAGGGCCGGGGCGCCGACGGTATACGGCCAGGGAACGGAAGGTGCCTCCCTCGGCGGACGCGGGTACCGCTCCAGGTTCCCGGACGCACGTCCCCGTGTCGTCGTGCCGCTGTCGCACATCGGGCGTACTCGTCTCGCAGTACGGTCCGTCGCATCCGTCCGCCGCGAGGGGGACCCGGCCGGCTCACCACGTGCGGGGCAGGCCCACCTCGACGACCGTCGGACCGCCGACCGGACGGTCATCCGCATGGTGCCCGCCGGACGATCGACGGGTCCGTGACGCCGGCGCCCGCGGCATGCGGCCGGCCCTGGCCGAGTGGTCCCCGGCGGAGCTGCGGCAGCTCGCCACCCCCTTCCACCGCATGGTCGACGACTTCCTGACCACGCCGTCGGCGAGGACGGCGGCGGACAGCAGTCGGCCGCAGCACGGGCGGACGGCGCCTGACGCGGGCAGGGGGTCGCGCCTGATCCGGAAGGGACTGCCGGGCCGTGTCAGGGCAGACGCGGAGCCTGACGCGGGCGCGGGCGGGGTGCCGGCGCGGACCGATCCGGGGCGTCGGCACGGACCGGTCCGGTGTCTGGCACGGACCGGTGCGGTGTCTGGCATGGACCGGTGCGGTGTCTGGCATGGACCGGTGCGGTGTCTGGCATGGACCGGTGCGGTGTCTGGCACGGACCGACGCGGTGTCTGGCACGGACCGATGCGCGGCGTGGCGCGGGCCCGCCGGGCCGCCGGGTGGCCGGGACCCCGCCGACGGGGCGTTTCCTACTCTCCCGTAATATCGCGCGCCAGGCCGTCAGAGGAGAGAGCCGTGTCCCGGTCCCACCGTTCACCCCTGTTGCTCGCGGGCCTGCTGGCCTCCGCGGGCATCGCCCACTTCGCCGCGCCGCGCACCTTCGACGCGATCGTCCCGCGCGCCCTGCCGGGCTCCCCCCGGACCTGGACGTACGCCAGCGGTGCCGTCGAGCTGGCCCTGGCCGCCGGTATCGCCCTCCCGGCGACCCGCAGGAGGACCGCGCTGGCGACGGCCGCGTTCTTCGTCGGAGTCTTCCCCGCCAACGTCAAGATGGCCGTCGACTGGCGTCGGCGCCCGGCCCCGTTCAAGGCCGCCGCCATCGGCCGGCTGCCCCTCCAGGTACCCCTCGTGCTGTGGGCCCGCGATGTCGCGCGGAAGACGGAGGAGGCCTCGTGAGCAAGGCACCGGAGACCGGTGACCTGGTCGAGGACTTCGCGCTGCCGGACGAGACGGGGACGGTCCGCAAGCTCACCGAGCTGCTCGCCGAAGGACCCGTCGTCCTCTTCTTCTACCCCGCCGCCCTCACTGCCGGCTGCACCGCGGAGGCCTGTCACTTCCGCGACCTGGCCGCCGAGTTCGCCGCCGTCGGCTCGCGCCCCGTCGGCATCAGCGGGGACTCCGTCGACCGGCAGCAGGAGTTCGCCGGCCGTCACACCCTCGGGATGCCGCTGCTGTCCGACGCCGACGGCGCCGTGCGGGAACGGTTCGGCGTGAAGCGCGGCTTCTCGCTGGCTCCCACCAAGCGCGTCACCTTCGTCATCGGACAGGACCGTACCGTCCTGGCGGTCGTGCGCAGCGAGCTGCGCATGAACACCCACGCCGACCGTGCCCTGGAGGTGCTGCGCGGCCGCGGAGCCTGAGGAACCGCCCCGGACTCGTCCCGCCGCGGTTGATGCGGCGGGACAAAGGGACCATTCTGGACGACATGGAGCAAGTCGCCGCTGCGGCTGTCGTCGACGCACAGGGCATCGTGACGGGCTGGAGCGAGGGCGCCCGTCTGCTGACCGGCCGCACGGCCCAGGACGCGGTGGGCCGGCCGGCGGCCGAGCTGCTCGCCGAACCCCTGTCGGCGCGCGGGAACGGAGCCTGGACCGGCTCCGTCGTCGTCCGGCACCGCGACGGCCACCCGGTCACCGTGACCGTGGCCGCCTGCCCGGTACTCGGCCCCGGCGGCGAGGCCGCGGGGCTCGCCCTCACCGCCGTACCGCCGTCCCCGGACCCCGACCCGGATCCCGGTCCCGACCCGGATCCCGGCCTCGGACCGACCGTCGCCGAGCGCGCCTTCCAGCAGGCCTCCGTGTCGATGTCGGTGTTCGACCCCGGCCAGCGCTATCTGCGGATCAACGACGCCGCCTGCCATGTGATGGGCGTGTCGGAGGAGGCCCTGCTCGGCCGGCCCTTCCCGGAGACCGTGGAGGACGCCGAGCACAGCCGCGGCTTCAACTGGCACCTGCGTCATGTCTGCGAGACGGGCCGCCCGGTCCGCTACGAGAGCTTCACCGGCGCCCCGGCCCTGAACCGGGAACACGCCTGGAGCATCGAGATGTGGCCGGTCCGCGACGCGGACGGCACCATCCTCGGCACCGCCCTGGCCGCGCTCGACAGCACCGAGCAGTACTGGGCGCGGGAGCGGCTGGCGCTCCTGAACGAGGCAGCGGCGGCCATCGGCACCACCCTGGACGTGGTGCGCACGGCCGAGGAACTGATCGGCGTCGTGGTGCCCCGGTTCGCCGACTTCGCCAGCGTCGACCTCTTCGACTGGGTCCTCGACGCCGACGAACCACCGCCGTCCGTGCCCGGCGGCGACCTGGAGCTGCGGCGCGTCGCCCACGGCTCCGTCACCGCGGGCACCCCCGAAGCGGCGGTGCATCTGGGCGAGGCGGACCTCTACCCCGCGTTCTCCCCGGTCGCGCGGGCCCTGCGGGAGGGCCGGGCGGTCATCAGCCAGGCCGGCGAGCCGCCTTTCATGCGGTGGGTCGAGGAGCGCAACGCCCGGGCACCGAAGGGACGCCCCCATCGTGAGGGCGTCCACTCGATGATGGCGGTGCCGCTGCGGGCCCGCGGCACCACCCTGGGCGTCGCCGTCGGCGTACGCGTGGCGCAGCCCGACGACTACGCGGCCGACGACGCCGTCTTCGCCGAGGAACTCGCCAGCCGTGCCGCCGTGTGCGTCGACAACGCCCGCCGCTTCGCCCGCGAACGCACCACCGCCCTCGCCCTCCAGCACAGCCTGCTACCGCGCGGACTGCCCGGCCAGGTGGCCGTCGAGGTCGCCCACCGCTATCTGCCCAGCGGTTCCACCGCGGGCATCGGGGGCGACTGGTTCGACGTCATCCCGCTCTCCGGCAGCCGCGTCGCCCTCGTCGTCGGCGACGTCGTGGGACACGGCATCCCGTCCGCCGCGACCATGGGCCGCCTCTGCACGGCCGTCCGCACGCTCGCCGACGTCGACCTCCCGCCCGACGAACTCATCACCCACCTCGACGACCTCGTCACCCACCTCGCGGCCTACGACGGCGGCGCCGACGACGTCGCGGAACTGGGCGCCACCTGTCTGTACGCCGTCTACGACCCGGTCACCCGCCGCCTCAGCCTGGCCTCCGCCGGCCACCCCGCCCCCGCCGTCGTGCGGCCCGACGGCACGGCCGCCCTGGTGCCGATGTCCCCCGGTCCGCCGCTCGGCGTCGGCGGGCTGCCCTTCGAGGCGGTCGAGCTGGAGCTGCCCGAGGGCACCGTCCTCGCGCTCTACACCGACGGCCTGATCGAGGACCGCGACCGCGACCTCGACCGCGCCACCGCCGAGCTGTGCAACGCGCTGACCGCCCCCGCCACCTCCCTCGACGCCCTCTGCGACACGGTGCTCAAGGCGGTCCTGCCGGAGGAGCCCAGCGACGACGTCGCCCTGCTGATGGCCCGTACCCGCGCGCTCGGCGCCGCCCAGGTCGCCACCTGGGACGTGGACCCCGACCCCGCCCGGGTGGCCGCCACCCGCCGGGCCGCCACCGAGCAGCTCACCGCGTGGGGGCTGGAGGAGACCGCCTTCGTCACCGAACTCGTGGTGAGCGAACTCGTCACCAACGCCATCCGGTACGGCGAAGCTCCCATCCAGCTCCGGCTGATCCGCGACCGCACCCTCATCTGCGAGGTGTCCGACGGCAGCTCCACCTCCCCGCACCTGCGCCGCGCCCACGCCTTCGACGAGGGCGGACGCGGCCTCCTCCTGGTCGCGCAGCTCACCCAGCGCTGGGGCAGCCGGCAGACGGCCCGCGGCAAGACCATCTGGTGCGAGCAGACGCTGCCCCCGTCGACGTGAGCCGACGGCGGGCGCGTGCCTGTCGGCGGCGGACGCGGGCCCGGCCTCGGGCGTGCGCGAGCCCGTCCTTGGGCGCGCGGGAGCCGCCGACAGTCGTGCGTGGGGCTGCCGGCAGGCGTGCGCAGGGCTGCCTCAAGAAGTCCCGCTCACACGCCGGCGGCCACCTGGGCGAGGGTGCGTCCGGTGCGCACCGACCGGGCGCGGCGAGGATCCGGGGTGCCGTGCCCGTGCCCGTGGCCTCCGCCCGCCTTCACCAGCAGCCAGTCGTCCTCGCCCTTGAACCGGGTGAGGGCGTACGTGCCCCGCAGTTTCGCGCCGTGCAGCCGGAACGACACATGCCCGCGGCGCAGCCCCTCCTCGACGCCGGTGTCCGGGCCGAGCGGCTCGTACGTCCCGCGGTCCCACACGATGACGGTCCCGCCCCCGTCCTCGCCCCGCGCCAGCACTCCCTCGAACTCCTCGTACTCCAGGGGATGGTCCTCCGTCGGCACGGCGAGCCGCTTGTCCTTCGGCCGGGCGGACGGGCCCTTCGGCACCGACCACGACTTCAGGACGTCGCCCACCTGGAGGCGGAAGTCGAAGTGCAGCGTCCTCGCGTCATGGATCTGCACGACGAACCGGGGCTTCCCGTCCGCGACGGCCCTCCGGTCCCCGGACGGCCGGCCGGTGCGGTCGGCGTCTCGCCTCCCTCGGTGGTCACCGAGCCGTTCCCGCTCGCCCATCGGTGCCTCCTTCCCGGACCGGCCGGGTACCCGCGGCCCCGGCACGGAACCCGGCCCGCCTCAGAACTCCTCGTGCGCCTCCGGATCCCCGCCCAGCCGCCGCGGCACCCGGTCCGCGATCGCCGCCATCTGTGCCGCGTCCAGTTCGAAGCCGAACACGTCCAGGTTGGCCCGCTGTCGTTCGGGGTCCGCGGACTTCGGCACGGGTACCGCGCCGAGCTGGAGGTGCCAGCGCAGGACGGCCTGGCCGGGGGTGACGCCGTGGGCCTCGGCGACGGCGGCCACGGCCGGGTCCTCCAGCAGGGCCGAGCCGCGGCCGAGCGGGCTCCAGCTCTGGGTGACGATGCCCTTGGACCGGTGGAAGGCGCGCAGGGCGTCCTGCGGGAACAGCGGGTGCAGCTCGATCTGGTTGACGGCGGGCAGCACGCCTGTCTCACGCTCCAGCCGCTCGATGTGATCGGCGGTGAAGTTGGAGACGCCGATCGAGCGCACCAGCCCGTCCTCCCGCAGCTTGATCATGGCTCGCCAGGAGTCGACGTACTGGTCGACGCGGGGCAGCGGCCAGTGGATCAGGTACAGGTCGACCCGGTCGACGCCGAGCCGTCGGCGGGACTCCTCGAAGGCGGCCAGGGTCTCGTCGTGGCCGTGGTGGCGGCCCGGGAGCTTCGTGGTCACCACGATCTCCTCGCGCGGCACACCCGCGCGGGCGATGCCGCGGCCCACGCCGGCCTCGTTGCGGTAGTTCGTCGCCGTGTCGATCAGGCGGTAGCCGAGGCCGAGCGCCCCGGCGACCGCCTCCTCCGCCTGCGCGTCGTCCATCGGCCAGGTGCCGAGACCGACCGCCGGGAGCGTCGTTCCGTCGTTGAGCGCGTGGGCGGGGATGTGGTTCACCATCGGGCCTTTCCTCGACTGTGTCGTCCCTCCACCCTCACCGACAGGCCGGGGATCGATCAACCGGAGGAGCGGGGGCGAGGCCGGGGGCGCTGTCGGCATGTCGTGGCTTCGCTGTCACGATCTCAGGGGAGCCGTACCGGCGACGACGACGAGCGGAGCGCGCATGACGAACGAGTTCGACAGCGGGGCCGGGGACAGGGCCGGGTTCGACAGCGGGGCCGGGGACCAGGCCGGGTTCGACAGCGGGGCGGGGCACATGGCGGAGGGCACGGCGACGGACGAGGCGTTGGCGGAAAGCGTGCGGGCCGCCGGTCTGACGCTGCGGCCGGCCGCCGGGCACATCGGCGCCGACATCGAGGGCGTCGACCTGGCCGACGGCCTCGACGACACGCAGACCGCCGCGATCAGGGCGGCGGTGCTGCGCTGGAAGGTGGTCTTCTTCCGCGGGCAGCGCCTCGACCACGCCGGTCAGGTGGCGTTCGCCCGCCGGTTCGGGGAACCGGTCGTCCCGCGCAGGCGCGGCAGCGCCTCCCCGGCGGACTTTCCCGAGATCGAGACCACCGCCGACCGGCTGGAACTCGGCGGCAGGTTCGGCATGGACCACGACGAGTGGCTCCGGCGCCGTCGGCACACCCTGCTGCGCGGCTGGCACTGCGATCACGGCGCGCGCGTCGACCCGCCCGCCGCGACGATCCTGCGCGCCGAGACCGTCCCCCCGTACGGCGGCGACACCACCTGGTCGAACCTGGCGGCCGCCTACGCCGGCCTGTCCGCCCCCCTGCGGCGGTTCGTCGACGGACTGCGCGCCGAACACCGCCTCGGCGTCGGCTACCAGCCCCGTCCCGGTGACGACGCCTACGTCCGTCACCTCCTCGACCACCAGGTGGCGTCCGTCCACCCGCTGGTGCGGGTGCACCCCGAGACGGGCGAGCGGGTCCTGTACGTCAACGGTTACTACGTCGAGCAGATCACCGACCTCTCCCGCGCGGAGAGCACGGCGCTCCTGGAGCTGCTGCTGGCGGAGGCGACCCGCCCCGAGTACACGGTCCGCTTCCGCTGGGAACCCGGCAGCGTGGCCTTCTGGGACAACCGCGCCACCATTCACCTCGCCCCCGGTGACAACGCCCACCTCGGCTTCCCCCGCACCATGCACCGCGTCATGCTCGCGGGAGACGTCCCGGTCGGCGTGGACGGCAGGCCGTCGGAGCCGGTCACCGGAACCGAGCCCGGCCGCTGGTGATGCCGCCCCGCGGCTGACGCCCGGCCCGTGACCCGGTCACCCGCCGCTGTCCCGGACGTCCCATGCCTGGCAGACGTCCCAGGCATGGCAGGCATGGGGCTCCCGTGGCAGCCATGGCCGTCCTGCCGGCACGCCGGCCCCGCTCAGGCTCCCGGCTGCCACCCCAGCGCCGGTCCCAGCCGCGTCGCCATGTCGGTGAGGATCTGTACGTAGTCCTCGGGGGCGAAGGTGAACGGGAGGGCGAAGGCGACCTCGTCGATCTCGCGGAACGCCGCGTGGGCGTGGAGGCGTTCGGCGAGTTCGGCGGAGGTGCCCACCAGGTCCGGGGCGAACAGCAGGCGGGCCGGGCCCTGCGGGGACGTCGTACGGGGCAGGCGCCGGGCGGCGAACTCCTCGTACTTCGCGCGCTGTTCGGGTGTGGCGGAGTCGGTGGGGATGACGACGAGACCTTGCGAGACGCGAGCCGCGTCGCCGTCGGGGTGCGCGGCGCGGAAGGCGCGCACCAGGGCGAGCTGGCGGTCGGCGAAGTCCCGTGCGTCGTCAGGTCCCTCGGCCTTCACGACGCTGCTGGTGAGGAAGTTCACGCCGTTCTCCCCGGCCCATCGCGCCGATCCCAGGCTGCCGCCGCCGTACCACAGACGGCTGCCCAGACCGGGGGAGTGCGGCTGCACACGGTCGGAGAACACCTCGAAGCCCTCGACGCCGCTGAAGCCGGTGGCCGGCTCGCCGCGCACCAGGTCCAGCAGCCGCCGCGCCCTCCCGTACCCGAAGTCCTCCGCGTCGGCGGTGTCCGGGTACAGGGCGTGCCGGACCCGGTCGTAGTGCATCGGCGGGCCGACGCTGACGCCGGGATTGAGCCGGCCTCCCGACAGGACGTCGACGGTCGCCAGGTCCTCCGCCAGCCGCAGCGGGTTCTCCCAGCCCAGCGGGATCACCGCGGTCCCCAGCTCGATACGGCTCGTGCGCTGCGAGGCGGCCGCCAGGACGGCGACGGGGGAGGAGATGCCGTACTGGAGGTGCCGGTGGCGCAGCCAGGCGCTGTCCAGGCCCAGCCGCTCGCCCAGCTCGATGATCTCCAGCGTGGTCTCGTGCCCGCGGCGCGGGTCGGCCTCGTCGAACAGGCCGATGGTGAGGAAGCCCAGCTTGCGCAGCGGGCGTGGGGTGGACGGCATGGGTTTCTCCCTCGTCGACGGCGGACACCGCCGTACACCGGTACTTCCGTGATGGTCGCAGGGGGACGGTCAGGTCAGCGGGATGACGACCTCGTCCTCGACCGGCGGGTCCAGCTCCTGCGCGCGGTTGCCGGTGGCCGCGTGACAGCGCAGCCGCACGCCGTCCGGGCTCACGTCCAGACGCAGGAAGCACTTGAAGAACGGCGGACTGTACGTCGCCGAACTCGGCGAGAACAGCGACGTGTAGATCTTCCGCACGGGCAGCCGGAACCGCGCCCCGCGGCCGGGCCGGCGGGCGGCGCCGAGCAGGGTGGCGACCAGCCGCACGCGCCGGGTGATCCGCACCGGACCGCCCGGGCCGCGGGTCGGCCCGATGCCCAGCCGCTCGGCGATCACCGCCGCCGCCTCGGCCTCGGTGAGCGTGAAGAACCGCCGCAGCCGCAGCCGCCGGCCGTACAGGCGGCTGTAGAAGGCGAGGGAGTCGCCGCGCAGCGGATAGCAGCGGAAGTCGGCCTCCGTCACCCCGCCCACGGAGACGCGCGGGATGGTGTGCGTGGCGTGCATGAACGCGCCGCCGCCGCCCGCGACGACGTACTGGAGGATGCGGCCGTCCGCCAGGGTCACCGGATACCGCTGGTAGTTGTGGATGTCGCCGCCGATCGCCGCGACGAAACGGTGCCCGGGATCGCGCACGATCTCGTCCACCGTGCCGCCGCCCTCGATCGGGCAGGGGTGGTGCTCGCCGTCCACGTACAGCGGCGAGCCGGTGATCAGTATCTTCGGACGCGGCCCACGCGCCACCTCGCGCAGCCACGCGCCCTGTTCGGCGTCCAGGGTGCCGAGCAGGCCGGTGTCTATGCCGATGATCCGCACCGGACCGGAGTCGATCGCCCAGTACGGGCCCGGCTGCACGGCCCGTTGGGACGGGTGGGCCCGCGCCGCCCGTGCCCGGTCGAGTCGTTCGCCGTCGCCGGGGCGCGGCCGGTGCCACAGCCGGGAGCGCAGCCAGTCCCGGCCGAACGGCCGGGGTGCGGGCTCGGCGGGCAGCGGCGGGGCGTCGTCGCAGAAGACCCGCATGAAGGCGCCGAGGTCCTCGTACCAGTCGTGGTTGCCCGGTATCGCGTAGATGGGCGCCCGGTAGTCGCGGTACGGACGGAAGAACTTGCCGTCGTAGCCGTCCGCACCGCCCACCGGATAGATGACGTCGCTCGCCAGGACGGCGAAGCTGGTGTCCTGACCGACCTTCAGGAAGCCCGGCACGACGGCGTACTGGGGGTCGTCGCCCTCACCCGTGTCGCCGATCACCATGAAGGAGAAGCGGTCGGGGTCGGAGCGCCGGATCACCTTGTCCGCCGGCGCCCCGGCCGCCTCCCGCTGGGCCACCCACCGGCCGCGCGTACGGCCGGTGGGGTCCCCGAACCAGGACGCCAGCACGCCGTTGCGCGCGGCCCACAGCATCCGGGGGTCCAGCCACGAGATCTTCTCGACCTCGGCGGGCATCAACCGCCCGTAGGTGCCGGGGTCGTCGGCGCCCCAGCCGGCGCCTTCGGCGGTATCGCGTGAGGAGTCGGGCACCGGTGCACCGTAACAACGGTGCGGGACGGGAGGGTCGGGCGGGGTGACTTGGTCCCGGGTCAGTGCCGCCCGCCCCGTTCCAGCGGGATCCGCTCGCCCGCCTCGATCGCCACCGGCAGCCGGTTCTCCGCCGGGGGGAGCGGGCAGGTCGCCAGATCGGTGTAGGCGCAGGGCAGGTTGCCGGCCCGGTTGAAGTCCAGCGTCACCCGGCCCTCGCCGTCCGGCGCGCCGAGCTGGAGGGAGCGGTTGGCGGCGTACGTCGTCACCCCCGAGGTCGCGTCCGTGAACAGCACGGTCAGGCTGCCCGGCGCACCGCCGTTGAACGCGGTGAGACGGTAGGCGGTGCCGTCCAGCTCGAACTCGACCTGCCCGGGGGAGTCGTAGACGTGCTCCAGGCCCTCGACGGCGGCGCCGACGGTCACCGGCCGGGGCCGCGGATGGGGCAGGAAGCGGCCCTCGCGCACCCAGTGGGGGTCCGGAGCGTAGGCGGGCGTGTGGGAGAAGGCGGCGCGCAGGGCGTTGTCGGGGTGACGCGGGCGCAGGATGTCGTGGCCGCCGCGCTTGGCGACCTCGATCAGCGCGTCCCCGGTGGCGGCGTACAGGCTGTCTCGCTCGGCGATCACGCCGAACGCGTGCCTGCCCCGCACCACCGCGCCGTCGACGGTCAGTTCCTCCCCCTCGGCGAGGTCGACGACGACCCCCTCGGCCGTACTCGACCAGGCGCCCGGAGCGTCGTCGAAGCGGGCCGGCTCGGGGCTCAGCCAGTGCAGCCCGGTGATCGCGAGGAAGCCGTGCGGGCCGGCGAGGACCTCCTCCTTCCGCCGGTGCCACTGCTCCCACTCCCGGACGAAGCCGGTGCGGTCGATGTCCTGGACGGTCATGCGCGCTCCCTCGGACGGACGGTGTCCCTGACGGACTGACGAACGCCAGGTGCAACCACCGAGGCCCCGCGTCCCATCCGGATCCGGGGCACGGGACCCCGGATTTCACGAGCCCGCAATGTGCGGGGGAAGGTGCGCGGAAACGGCTGCCGCCGCACGGGCCGCACCGGGACGGCCGACGCCTTCGCCGAGCGGTGACGTCCGCACGCGGAGGACCCCCGCGTGCGGACGTCACCGCGCTCAGCTCAGCGGGTCGAGCGTCAGGTACGCCTGGAGCGGCGACCCGTCGTGCACGAGCGACTCGTGGTGGCCGACGTCGTCGAAGGCGAACGCGTAGGCCTTCCCGTCGACCGTCTGCGCGTGGATCTTGCGGGCGTAGTGGTTGGTCACCGTGTCCTGGTAGAAGCCGGCCGAGGTGGTGTCCGGCTGGTTGGGGTTGACCAGGAGGGTGGAGCGGTTGAACCCGGCGCACAGCGTGCGGGAGATCGGCCCGCGTACGGCGTCGTTGGGGGCGTCCAGCAGCCGGTGGCAGCCGAACACGCTGTCCGCGTCCGGTTTCTGGAAGCTGGTGACCACGGTGCCCGAACCGTTGGTGAAGTTCATGACACCGCCGGAGACCCGCCCGTAGTACCTCGTGCCCGGCTGGTCCGCGAAGGGTGTCACGGTCAGCGTCGAGGTGGCGTACTTCTGCCAGACGCGGTTGATGTAGTCGTCCAGCACGGTACGGGGCAACGCCCCGGTCTCCACGCCGTACAGCGGGGACAGCGCCCTCAGGACGGTGCCGTCGGAACGGGTCTGGATCAGGTTCGCCCAGCCGCCGGGCTGCCCGCGCAGGGCGTTGAAGAAGCCGCTGTAGCCGCCCGCCCTGAGCCGGCCGGTGCTCACCGTGGTGCCGTCGGAGCGCTGCACACCGACCGCGTACGGCGCGGAGAACATGTCGACCTGGGTGCTGTTGAGCCACAGGCCCGAGTCGTTGAGCGTGTACTCGGACCAGTTGAACAGGATGTTGCGGTTGGGGTCGCTGGGATTCTGCACGGCAGGCTGCACGAGCCCGCCCGTGGTCAGCCTGAACACCAGCTTCTGGCCGTACGAGAAGTAGACGCGGCCGGAGAACTTCGGGATCCGGATGGTCGCCGACTGGCCGGCCGCCGGGCCCGTGATCGCGGCGTCCGGCGCCGGCGTGGGCGGGTTGCCGCCGGCGGGCCACGGGTGGAAGGTGCCGCCGGCGTCGGCCCAGCCCTGCTGACCCGTCGCCAGATTGGTGCCGAGGTTGTAGAGGTAGACGGGTTCGCCCCGCCCCGAGTTGTTGGTGATCTTGAGGGGGATGGTGGCGGGGACGGCGGCCTGGGCCGGTGGCCCCAGGGTGAGCAATGTGCCGACGAGTGCGGCGGCTCCCGCCGCTGCCGTCAGCCGGGACCTGAGTGTGCGCAACACTCTCCACCTCCGTGCGGGTAGGCCTGTGGGGTTGGTCCATACCTGTTTGAGAGCGCTCTCAACGTCGCACCAGAGTGTGGGCATGTCAATGTGCGTGCACGAAGAGGCGCCCGCGGTCCGTTCCCCGCGGGCGCCGTGAGCCGTCGGGTGCGCGCCAGTGGCCGGGCCGTCGTCCGGGCGGACGCGCGCCGGTGTGCGCGCCGGAACCGGAGGTGGGCGCCGGAACCGGAGGGTGCGCCCGAATCGGAGAACGTGCCGGAACCGGAAGGTGCGCCCGAATCCGAGGACGTGCCGGATCAGAAGGTGCGCTCAAGCAGGTCCAGGAGGGTTGCCCAGTGCCGCTCGGAGGCCGCCTCGTGGTAGGCGGCGGTGTCGGCCTGGGTGAAGCCGTGGCCGGCGCCCTCGTAGACCTCGCAGCGGTGCCGCACGCCGGCCTCCGTCAGGGCCTTCTCCAGCCGTTCCCGCTGCTCGGGCGGGAGTGAGGGATCGTCGTCGGCGTGGCCGAAGTACAGCTCGGCGGTGACCCGGCCGGCCACCAGGTGAGGGCTGTCCGGCGTCTCGGTCGCCAGCCGCCCGCCGTGGAAGCCGGCCGCCGCCGCGACCCGCTCGGGATGCGCGCCCGCGGTCAGCAGGGAGAGGCGGGCGCCCATGCAGTATCCGGTCACCGCCACCGGACCGTCCGCGACCAGCGGGCTCTCCGCCATCCAGCGCAGGTACGCGCCCGCGTCCCGGATCGCCAGGTCGTTGGTCAGGGACCGCATCACCGGACCGAGCTTCTCGAAGATGTCCGGGCGGGCCGCCGGGTCGATGAACTCGGGCATCTCCACGACGGGGCTGCGTCCGTGACGGTAGAAGACGTTCGGCACCAGCACGGTGTGGCCGGCTCCGGCGAGCCGGTCGGCCATCGCGCGCAGATGCGGACGGAGCCCGAACGCGTCCTGGTAGAGCAGCACGCCCGGACGGGGTGCGCCGTCGGAGGGTCGGGAGAGATAGGCGTCGGCGACGCCGTCCTCGGTGGGGATGTCAACGGCTGTTCCCTGTACGGAGGTCATGCGGGGGTACCTCTCTGCTCGTTCACGGGACGGGCGGTGGACCGGCCCGGCGGTGGACCGGCCCGGCGGTGGGGGCCGTGCCGGACCGCGCCGGACGGAGACCGTGCCGGACCGCCAATATCGTTGCATGAGCCATCGAACTGGCCTCGACGGGTTCCGCCGAGCCCGTCGCCCCCCGGCCCGGCCTACTCGAAGCGTGAGGCGTCGCCCGCTCCGTACCGGATGACCTCCGCCTCGCCGCCCGAGAAGTCGATGACCGTCGTCGGCTCGGTGCCGCAGTCCCCGGAGTCCAGCACCCCGTCCACGGCGTGGTCGAGCCGGTCCTTGATCTCCCAGCCCTGGGTCATCGGCTCCTCCTCGCCCGGCAGCAGCAGCGTGCTGGACAGCAGGGGCTCACCGAGTTCGGTGAGCAGCGCCTGGGTGACGACGTGGTCGGGGATGCGCACGCCCACCGTCTTCTTCTTCGGGTGCTGGAGCATGCGCGGCACCTCCTTCGTCGCCGGGAGGATGAAGGTGTAGCTGCCGGGGGTGGAGGCCTTGATCGCGCGGAACACGTCGTTGTCGACGTGTACGAACTGCCCGAGCTGCGCGAAGTCCTGGCAGACGAGCGTGAAGTGGTGCTTGTCGTCCAGCTCGCGGACGGCCCGGATCCGGTCGACGCCGTCCCGGCTGCCGATCCGGCAGCCCAGCGCGTAGCAGGAGTCCGTCGGGTACGCGATCAGCGCGTCCGCCCGGATGGCCGCCGCGACCTGGGCGATGGTGCGCGGCTGCGGGTTGTCGGGGTGAACGTCGTAGTACTTCGCCATTGGAGGAGCTTATGCCGTGCGACCGGCGACCGGCTTTCCGGCATGGGTGTGACCGGATACCCGTCGTCGTCCTCTCGCGCGGCGCGGGAAGCGGCTCGTGGTCGGCGGCGGACCGACCCACGCCCGCGGGCAGCGGCGACGAGCGCGGCCGGGCCGGAGAGGCCGATGACGCGGTGCCCATGGCGTCACGCCCGTCTTCGCCGGCATGCCCGAGCAGTTGCGGGCGGTTGCGGTTTCGGTTGCCGTGCGGCTGCGGGCGGGGGAGTGGTCAGGTCCTCGTGAAGGGGCCTGCTCAGGGCTGGCGTGGTCCTGGGTCTGCCGGGCCCGGTGGGACGCGGCGCGGGCGGCCGTCGGCCTCGGCGGCGTGCCCCGGCACACCGAGCCGACGGCCGACGGTTCCGCCCCCACCCCACCCGCGGCACGTCGCCGCCCCGTGCGTCGGCTCGCCGGTCCCACGCCGACGGAGCCGCCGCGGGCAGGCCGGCACCGCCCGGGCGCCGTCCGCGCATCCCGCCGGGCGGAGCCGGACGTGGAGCCGGACGCCGGGCGGGTAGGTGAACGTGGAGCCGGACGCCGGACGTGCTACCGGAAGCCGGTAGCCGGAGACCAACTGCGTTCGCTGGATGCGCCACCGGAAGCGGGACAGGAGCCGGAAGCCGGACGCGCCTCCGGAAGCCGGGCATCAGCCGGACGCGAAGCGCACGCCGATCGGCCCCCCGTCGTGGCCGGTGAGGTAACGTCCCTGACCGATATGACTGGTTCGGCCCGTGGAGGGCCCGAGGGACGAGGAGTGGGCGCCGACATGACCCGCCGGGACGACGACTACCGTCACACGGGCGTGGCGGCGACCGGGCACGCCGATGCGACGTGGGCGCGGGAACTGCTCGGCCATCTGCGGCCCGCCGGGCGCGACATCGCCAGGATCGTCGACTGGCTCGGTGCCACCGTCGACGCGGCCGTCTCACTGCGTGACGAGGACGGCACCCTCCTCGCGGGAGCGCCCACACCCCTCGACGACGGCCTGGTGACGGACATCGTCACCGGCCGTCTCGCCTCCGCCTCCTGGGAGGGCGACGGCCGTCACCTGCGGCTGATCCGCGTCGAGCTGCCGCCGCCCGCCGCGGCCGGAGTGCTCGCCGTCGCCCGGACCGCCCCCTTCGACCGGCGCGCCGCCGGGATCGTGACCCACACGGCCGCGGCGCTCGAACTCCTGCTGCGCGCCCAGCACACCGCCGCCACCGGACACCGGCTCGCTCGCGCCACCTCCGACCTGCGCCTGGCCATCCTCCAACTGCTCATGGTGGAGGACATCAGCGCGGCCCGCCGGGTCGCGGCCGGCCTGTGGCCCGGCCTCCTCGACACCGACACCGCCTGCGTCTACGTCGTCGAGAGCACCCCCGAGGACCGCGACCGGCTCGCCGAGGCCTGCATCGAGGCCACCCGTGAGCAGAGCCTGGTCGTGCGCTGTCCGGCCGTGGACGCCCACGTCATCGTGGTGACCCCGCGCGACACGGCGGGCACCCGTCTGCGGGCCCTGTGCGAGCGGCAGCCCGACACCTTCCTCGGCGGCAGCGCCCGGCAGAGCCTCGCCCACACCGCCGCCGCCTACGGACAGGCCGTCAGCGCCCTCGCCGTCGCCCGCTTCCGTCCCGACAAGACGGCCGTCCACGCCGAACGCACCCACCCCGAGCGGCTGATGGACCCCGTCGTCCTGGGCGCCTGGACGACCCGCCTGCTGCGCCCCCTCGACACCCTCGCCCACCACACCCGCGCCGAACTCCTCGCCACCACCCGGCTCGGCCTGGAGTTCACCGCCGTCAGCGCGGCCAAGGTCCTCGGCGTCAGCCGCAACACCGTCCGCGCCCGCATGGAACGCGTCGAGCACCTCCTCGGAGCGGACTTCTCCGACCTCGCCGCCCGCGCCGCCGTTCATCTCGCGCTCAACACGGAGGCCGCCCTCGCCGAGGACCGCCCGCTCCCCGCCGCCGCGCCCGTCCGCCTCGGCGACCTGCTCACCGGGCCGGCGCTGCGCGCCTGGGCGCACGACCTGCTCGACCGCCTGGACACCGACGGCCGTGACCTGCGCGGCACCCTGCGGGCGTGGATCGCCGCCGGCGGCAACGCCGAACGGGCCGCCCAGCTTCTCGGCATGCACGCCCAGACCGTCCGCGAGCACGTCCGCGGCGCCGAGCCCGTCCTCGAACGCCGGCTTCTCGCCGCCGGGAGCGACCTCTACGAGGTCGTCCTGGCCCACCTCGCGACCGGTGCCCTCGACCCGCCCGACCTGCGCCCCGACCCGCACCCCGACGTCCACCAGGCGTAATAGGGCCATCCGGACGCACCTGTGCACAGGTGAGCCCTCCGGGGCCGGGAGCGGGCACCGGCACGATTCACAGCCGGCGGACTCTGCACGTAGGTTCGACTGGCCGCGGGGGTTCGACCGGAACGGGGGACCGGTCGCACCCCCGCGCCCTGGCCTTTTCCCCGCTTCCGGCCTCCGCGTTCCCGGCCTTCGGGCTTCCGGCCTTCGGGTTCCCGGCCTTCGGGCTTCCGGCCTTCGGGTTCCCGGCCTTCGGGCT
Source organism: Streptomyces sp. NPDC006259 (assembly GCF_042870975.1). Taxonomy (NCBI): domain Bacteria; kingdom Bacillati; phylum Actinomycetota; class Actinomycetes; order Kitasatosporales; family Streptomycetaceae; genus Streptomyces; species Streptomyces sp. NPDC006259. The sequence goes on from NZ_JBIAHY010000005.1 coordinate 30,343, forward strand.
TCCGGCCTCCGCGTTCCCGGCCTTCGGGTTCCCGGCCTTCGGGCTTCCGGCCTCCGCGTTCCCGGCCTCCGGGCTCCCCGCCTCCGCGCTCCCGGCCTCCGCGCTTCCGGCCTCCGCGCTCCCGGCCCGGGTCGTGTCCGCCCTCGCGACCGCGGTCAGCCGCGCAGCCGGACCGGAATCTCCTGCCAGCCGCTCGCGATGAACGACGGCACCTGCTCCAGCGCCCCGGCATCGACGTCCAGCCGCAGCTCCGGGAAGCGGTCGAACAGCGCGGGCAGGGCGGTGAGCGCCTCCATGCGGGCCAGCGGGGCGCCGATGCACCGGTGCACGCCGATCCCGAAGGACAGATGGTCGTCCGCCCGGCGCGCCGCGTCGAAGACCTCCGCGTCCGCGCCGTAGTGCGCCGGGTCCACGCCCGCCGCCGCGTACGTCGTGACGATGGCGTCCCCGGCCGGGATCGTCACGTCGCCCACCTTCAGGTCGCTGACGGCGAACCGCAGCGGCAGCGTGGCGATCGACGGGTGCAGCCGCAGCGTCTCGTCGACCACCGCCTCCCAGCCGATGTCCCCGCGCCGCACGGCCGCCAGCTGCCCGGGCGCGCCCAGCAGCGCCACCACGGCGTTGCCGATGAGGTTCACCGTGGTCTCGAACCCGGCGCCGATCACCAGCAGCAGTGTGTACAGCAGTTCCTCGCCGCTGAGCCGGTCGCCCTCCTCGTCGCGCACCCGGATCAGTTCGGTGGTCATGTCGTCGCCGGGGTGCTCGCTCTTGTACGCGATGAGCCCGCCGAGGACCGAGCCGATCCGCTCCTGGACGCGCGCCGCGTGCTCCGGGCTCGGGTCGGTGGTGTCCATGATGGAGGCGACCAGCGAGACGTGGTCCTCCCGCATGTCCTCGGGGACCCCGAACAGTTCGCAGATGATCCGCATCGGCAGGGGATGGGCGAACGTCGCCTTCAGGTCGACCGAGTCCCCGCCCCCGTCGAGGGAGTCCAGCAGCTCCGCCGTGATCGCCTCCACCCGCCGCCGCAGCGACTCGGTGCGACGGTGCGTGAAGCTCGGCGCGACCAGGCGCCGCAGCCGGGCATGGTCGGCGCCGTACGTGGAGAGCATGTTGACCACACCGACCCAGCCGAGGATCCAGCCCCAGGAGGGGTGGTCGCCCAGTTCCGGCCACAGCCGCCAGTGCTTGCGCGGGTCCTTGCTGACCTGCGGGTCGAGGATCAGCTCCTTGAGGGTGTCGTACCCGGTGGGCGCCCAGGCGGGGATGCCGCCGGGCAGCTCGATGGGCACGACGGGGCCCAGCGCGCGCAGCCGGGTGCTCTCGGCGTGCAGGTCGGAACCGAACGGGTCGAGGGCGATGCGGTCGGTCACGGTCACGAGGGGACTCCTGGGTGGTCGGCGGCACGGGGGCTGAAACGGACGGGCAGCGCGGTCAGGGAGCGGTGGAAGGGCCCCGGCCGCCAGGTGAGCCGTTCGCGGGGCAGCACCGGGTCGAGGTCGGGCAGCCACTGGGTGAGCCGTTCGATCGCCTCGGTGACGATCAGCAGCGTGTGCTGTTTCACCGGGCAGGCGTGCGCTCCGGCACCCCACGACAGGTGCGAGGCGTCGTTCGGATGCCGGCCCGCCGTCGCCTCCCGCTCGGCGAAGAGGCCGAGCGCCCCGTACGACACCACCACGGGCACCGCGTCCCGCAGCCACACCCCGTGGAAGGAGACGGGCCGGCGGGCGTAGTAGATGCCGTAGTTGGACAGCGGCGTCTCGTGGTGCAGCACCTCGACCACCGCGTCCATGACCGGGCGGGCGCCGCTGGTCAGGGTGGAGTAGTAGAGCGGGTTGCCGAGGATCCGCGACAGGGTGTTGGACAGCAGGTTGGCGGTCGGCTCGTAGCCGGCGCCGAGGGTGAGGAAGACCTGCCAGGTGACCTCCTCGCCGGTCAGCCCGGCGGGATGGCCGAGGAGCCGGCTGGGCAGGTCGTCGCCGGGCCGCTCGGCCTTGGCCGCGATCAGTTCGAGGACGTACCGGGCGTAGTCGGCCTCGCCCTCGGCGGCCTGCGCACCGCCCTCCATCATCTTGCCCAGGCCGGCGTCGAGCCGGTCGCCGGCGCTGTCCGGCAGCCCGAACAGGTCGTTGAACACCAGCGCCATCAGCGGCCGCGAGAAGTCGGCGACGAGATCGGCCTCGCCGTGCCGCCCGATCCGGTCCACCAGCAGCCGTACCGCGCGGTGCACCCGCGCCCGCAGGTCGTGCGGCTCCACCAGGTCGAACACGTCGATGAGGGTGGTGCGGTAGCGGACGTGGGCGGCGCCGTCGGCGAACAGGGCGTTGGGCCGCCACCGCATCATGCCGAGCACCGGGGAGTCGGCCGGGACGGTCTCCTCCCAGGCGCGCGGGTCGTGGGAGAACGTGTCCTCGTCGTGCAGCACGTCCAGCGCCGCCCGCCGGTCCGTGACCAGGTACGCCGGCACGCCGGGCGCCAACTCGGCCCAGCCGATGGGGCCCTGGGCGCTCAGGGCGGCGTAGTAGCGCTGTGGGTCGGAAGCGAAGCCGTCCTCCCACAGCCGGACGGGAGCCGAGCGCGAGAAGTCGTGCCGGTCCGGGGGATAGGTGGTCACCGGGCCTCCGCCGGGTCGCGGGTGATCAGATGGTCGACCAGCGCCAGCAACGCGTCGATGGACGAGTTCGCGTCACGCGCGTCGCAGGTCACCAACGGTGTGGACGGCTCCAGGTCCAGGGCGCGCCGCAGCCGATCCTCACCGTGGTGCCGGGGCGCGTCCGGGAAGGCGTTGAAGGCGACCGCGTACGGCAGTCCGCTCTCCTCCACCAACCCCAGCACGTCGAACGAGGCGTCGAGCCGGCGGCTGTCGACCAGGACGAGCGCGCCGAGCGCCCCGTAGGCGATGTCGTCCCACAGCGACCGGAACCGCTCCTGTCCCGGAGTGCCGAACAGGTACAGCACCACCCCGCCGGACAGGCTGATCCGGCCGAAGTCGATGGCGACGGTCGTCGTCGTCTTGTCCCGTACCCCGGCCAGGTCGTCCACCTGCGCGGACGCCTCGCTGAGGTGCTCCTCGGTGTGCAGCGGCCGGATCTCGGACACCGAGTCGATCAAGGTCGTCTTGCCCACCCCGAACGGTCCCGCGACCAGGATCTTCACCAGGTCGCGGGCGGTGTCGGGCTGGTGGATCGCACCGGGTGCGCCGGCGCTAGGCGTGTTTGAGGGCGCGGAGGCCATCGGCCACTCTCTTCAGCAGGTCGGGATCGAAGCGGCCGGCGGGCGGGATCGGCGCGCGGGTGTGGAGCAGTTCCCGGTCGGCGAGCCCGGCCGCCAGCACACACACCGCGGAGACCGGCAGTCCGAGCAGCGCCGCCGCCTCCACCACCGCCAGCGAGCCGCCCTCCAGGGCGTCCAGCAGGGCGAGTTCCGCGGCGGGCAGTCCGGGAGGCACACCGGCCTCGGTGCGGGCGAGTACCGAGAGGCGCTCCAGGTGCGGACGGCTCGGCCGGGCCACCCCGCCGGTCGACAGGTACGCGGGAACCAGGGGACGGCCGGCCGGGCGAGCGGTCATGCCGGAGCGTTGTCGTCGGCTCCTCGGGGCGCGGCCGCCATGGCCTTCTCGCCCAGTCGCGCCACCTGGGAGTGCACCCGGTGCGCCAGCAGATCCAGGCGCACCTCGCCGTCGCCGTACGCGGCGACGCAGGTGCCGTGGTCCGTCGGCACGATCAGCACATAGCCGTGGTCGGACTCGATGACGACCTGGCGCACCTCGGCCCCGTCCTGGTCCGCGAAGGCCGCGGCGGCCGTCCGGCATGCGCCCTGCACGGTGCTGGTGATCGCGGCCACCCGCTCCGCCGACGGCTGCGACAGCGCGTCGGTGTACCCCGTCACGAGTCCGTCGCGGGTCAGCATGACGGCGGCCACCACGTGCGGCACCTGGAGAATCGGCTCCAGCACCCATGCCGTGTCGCCCGTGTTGCGGCTGGTCATCGGGCCGCTCCCCCTTCGTCGTCACTCTGGTCGCTCTGGTCGCTCTGGTCGCTGCGGTCGCTGTGTTCGGTGTCGTGGGTCGCCGACGGGCCGGCGCCCGCGGGCGCGGCCTCGGCGCCGGTGCGGGCCGCCGCGGTGCCGGACTGCAGTGCGCCGAGCGCCGCCGCGGCCTCCTCGGGACGCCGGGCCGGGCGCGCCGGTCCGGACGCGGCCCGCGCTTCGGGTACGGGGGCGGGGCGGCCACGGCGGCGACGCTGCGGCAGCCCGTCCTCGTCCGCGGGCGCGTGGTGCCCGGGGGCGTCCGGTACGGCGTTCTCCGTGCCGTAGGCGTGGGACGGGGCCGGCGCGGCGGGATCGGACCTGCGGGTGGTGCGCGGCGCGCTCGGGGCCGGCGGCCGGTCGGCCGGGTCGAGGCGGCTCAGCAGGTGGCTGTCCACCCGCAGCACCGCGCGCACCCCGCCGTAGGGCGAGGCCGAGGAGACGTCGACGCCCAGGTCGAACTGGCGGGTCAGGCGTCCGATCGCGGCCAGTCCCATGCGCGGCGGATCGCCCAGGTCGGTCAGGAGGATGGGCGCGTCGCCGGCCACCAGCCGCTGGGCGCGGTCGCGTTCGTCGCGGGTCATGCCGAGGCCCGCGTCGTCGACGGTGACGCACACCCCGTGGTGGACGTGCTCCAGGCTCACCACGACCTCGGTGTCGGGCGCGGAGTGCCGCAGCGCGTTGTCGAGGAGTTCGGCGACGATGATGGCGACGGGCTCCACGGCGTGCGAGACCAGGGCCGTGCCCGGTTCCAGGTGGTTGTGGACCTTGACCCGCTGATAGCCGGCGAGCCGCGCCTGGCCGCCGGTGACCGCGTCCACCAGGTGCGACTCCTCGCGCGCGAGCCCCACCCAGGCGCCGCACACCACCGCGGCGACCTGGGCGCGCCGCAGGGACTGCTCGTTCTCGTGGTCGAGCTGGAACAGGATCTGCGCCAACTCAGGCTCGTCATAACGTTGTTGGAGCTGTCGCAGGGCGTCCTGGAGCCGGTACAGGGCCGCCTGGATCTCCCGGGTGGCGCCGCGCATGCCGGCCTGCGCGGCCGCGTCCACCCGGGTGCGCTGGGCGGCCACCTCGGACTGGAGCGCCAGGAGGACGCTCTCCAGGGCGATGCCGAGCGGGGTGCCGGCCGTCAGCGGCTGGAGGGGGCCGGGCACCGCCAGGTGCGGATGGGCCACCTGCTGGGCGGCCGCGGGCACCCGTCGCGCCGCGAGATGCTCGACCTCGGCCGTGAACGCCCTCGAAGAACCGTCCAGTTGGGTACGCAGCGCGGATATCTCCGCGCGCTGCCTGGTCTGTTGCCGTCGTAACCGCAGCAGCCCGCCGCCGAGGGCGAGCGCGGACAGTGTGCCGGCGGCGAGGCCACCGGCCACCAGGTCCGGTAGTTCGATCATCGATTCGGTTCCAGGGGAGGTCGGCGTTCGGGGAAGGCGGCGCAGGGGTGAGCCCGAGAGGTGCGGACCGGGCGCTCGCAGCACAGTACACACCGTCATCGACCGGTCTCGCACGGTCGAGCGAGACTTCGCTCCGAAAGTGCCCGCTATCTGTTCGCTTCTGCGTCGACTGTCGGAATTGCCGTGTCCCGCAAGCGAGTTGACGCCGCCACCGAGTGGCCGAATGCGGCCTTCCGCCCGTTCGGCGCGTGGGTAGGATCACGGCGCGCCCGTCGATCCCCCCGGCATGCGGCGCCTCGTCGGGGGAGAGCGCCCGGTGTGCGCCGACACCGTTTCCGTGCCGGCGGCGCGAGCGCCTCCGACGGCCCGCTCCGGCTGCCCGGTGGCGGACACGCCGTCGAGACGACGGCCGAGGGTCTCCCCACCGCCGGGGTCGCACCGGACGTCCCTCGCGGGAGTCCGTGCAGGCGGCCCCGCGGTTCGGCGCGACGCCTTCGGCGGCCTGGACCTTGCCCTGGACGACGTCGTCATCGCCACCGCGGCGGCTGCTCGTCGGAGTCTCCGCACGCGCCGGGCCCGAGGGCGGCGCGATGCGGACCGGATGTATTCGGGCGTTCCGACGACGTGGCAGGTGCCGCGGCTGTCGCGGCGCACCCGCCGGGGATCGCGGGACGGCCCTCAGGCGCCGCGCGGAGGCGTGAGAACGGCCAGCGTGCCGTTGGCCTGGCGCAGCGCCAGTTCCAGCGTGGCCGGGGAGTGCAGCCCGCCCGAACCGTCCGGCGGGATCAGCCATTCCAGGAAACGGGCCGGGCGGTAGGGCGGGGGCACCGCCACCCAGGAACCCCGGCTCGCGTGCCGCAGCCCGTCACCGATCCAGCGGCTCGCCGGATCGGGCGGCAGGAGGAAGCCCACCCGGTGGGCCGCCGTGTCCACGAGGGTGGGACCGGGCACGGGCAGCGTCGGCTGCCAGAGGAGGTCCAGGGCGAGCAGGCCCAGGCGGTCGGGCACGCTCAGCACGTCCCAGTAGCGGCCCGCCTCCAGCAGCGTGACGCCGTGGCCGTGGTCCCACTCCCGCTTGCAGGTCCGCGGGTTCGTCGAGGCGGCGGCGAGCCACTCCACGGCGCCCGCCCACATCACATGGCTCATCGTCCGGCTCCGTCGTCAGGTCCGTCCGGAACGGGCGGGCGCACGAGGGCGCCGCCGGTCCCGGAGTCCGGTCCGTCGGCCACGGGCCGACTCGGCATATGCATGCTGGTAGATATTTCTAAGTGGCGGAAGGGGTGGCGGACGGTGGCGTTTGGGTCTGGTTCGTTCGAGTCCCGTGCCGCTGTTCGACCCCGGTCTCCTGTCCCTGGCCCGCCTGTTCGACCACCGTGGGCCGTCCCTGGCCCAGCCGTTCGGCGCCCGTCCGCCGTCCCTGGCGCAGCCCGTTCGGCCCCCCGCGTGACTTCCTCGGCCGCGAGGACGGGGGGGTAGCGGTCGTTCCGCGGACCGGCAGCGGTGGGTCCTGGACGGCGTACCGCTTCCGCCCGCGGCTCCGGTGTGTGCCGGGATGCCATGGGTACCCGGCAGCGGAACCCCATCATGTCGACAGCACGCTGGGAGGAGGCCCACATGGCCACTGGCTCGGAGACCGGCGAGGTGACCGGTACGCGGGACAAGGACTACAACCTCATCTGGTACGTCGAGGCCTGCCTGGACAACGCGTTGCGGCTGGAGACCTTTATCCAGGACGCCGAACGCGCGAAGGACACCGAGGTCGCGGACCTGTTCCGCAAGGCCCAGGCGGACAGCCGCAAGGGTGCGGAGATCGGCAAGGACCTCCTGCGGGCCCGCCTGAGCGGCGGCTGACCGCGCAGTGCCCGGGGCCCGGACGCCGTAGGACGAAGGTCGCGGCGGCCGGGCCCTCGGGGTGTGCCTTCCGGCCGAGCCTCCGGCGGGTGCTTTCGCCCGGGCCTCCGGCGGGTGCTTCCGGCCGGGCCTCCGGCGTGTGTCTTCGGCCGGGCCCTCGGCGGGTGCTTTTCGGCCGGCTGACCGAGCGGGTGCGGGCCGCCCCGCGGCGGGCAGGGCAGCGGGGCCGCCGACGGCATCCGAGGCAGTCGCGGTTCGGCCGACGCCCCGGTCCGCCCGGCGATCGACCGCGGCTGGGGCGCCGACCACGTCGGCGACACCAGGACAAGGGAGCTGCCCGGACCCCTCCGGGTCGGCGCAGTCGGCGACGAGCGCGTCAGGACGCGCCGCAGGCGCGATCATCTGGTTCCCGCCGGTGTACGGGCCGGTCGACGCCTCGTGCACGGTCGAGTCACCGGCCGGGCGGGCGGCCGGCGGCTGAGCGGCTCGGCGCCGGACGACCGCGACGGCGGCCCGCCGCCGGCGACGCTTGCGGCGGGCCGCCCGAGCGGGCAGGGTTCGATGCCGTGGCCACCTTGCTGATCGTTCATCACACACCCTCCCCGAACTGCCAGGCGATGCTCGAAGCGGTCGTCCAGGGCGCGACGGCGCCGGAGATCGAAGGCGTCCGCGTCGTCCGTCGGGCCGCCCTCGCCGCCACCGCCTCCGACGTCCTGGCCGCCGACGGCTACCTGCTGGGCACCCCCGCGAACCTCGGCTACATGTCCGGCGCCCTCAAGCACTTCTTCGACCAGGTGTACTACCCGTGCCTCGACAGCACCCGCGGCCGACCCTTCGCCTACTACGTGCACGGCGGCAACGACGTCACCGGTGCCGTACGCGGCATCGAGGCCATCACGACCGGTCTCGGCTGGCGGCGCGCGGCCGAACCCGTGACCGTCACCGGGGAACCCGGCAAGGCGGACGTGGAGGCCTGCTGGGAACTCGGCGCGACGACCGCCGCGGGCCTCACGGAGTGACGACGGCCCCGACCGCCGTAGGCCTCATGGAGTGACGACGGCCCCGACCGCCCCGCGCGTCCCGCCCCCCCCGTGCGCGCCGGCCGCCCCGCCCTCGAAGCGACGACCGGGTCATGAGCGGACGCCACCGCGCCGGGCGGTACCCGGACATCCGCCCGGCGTCGTGCGGCCTTCCGCCGGAAGGCCGTCACCCCGCCCGGTACCCGTTCAGTCCCACAGCGGGTAGGTCATCACCTTCGCGAACCGCTCGGGCCGCTGGGCCGGGTATGCGAGGCTGATCCGGTCGTAGCGCTGCGTCTGGGGGGCCTTCTTCCAGGGCCGCGCCTTGTCGAGCCGTACGACCACCCGGTACGAGTGGAAGGTGCCCACCGCGCAGTACGGCTTGCAGTCGTTGACGACGTTGACGCCCGTGGCCCTCGCGGACCTGGCGTCCCAGTGGTCCCACTTCAGCGAGACCAGGCGGCTGTTGCCGTCGCCGCAGGCCAGAAGGAAGTCGTGGGGCCGCACCTTCGGGTGCCAGAGGCAGTCGACCAGGACGGGCGGCGCGCTCGCACGCGCGACGGCCCGGTCCGCGGGTGGTGCCGCGGCGGGTGCGGCCGAGGCCGTCCCGACCGCCGCGGTGAGTCCCAGCGCCGCACAGAGCAGCGCCGCCGTCCTCGTCGTCCTGTGTCCGCGCATGACCGCTCCCGCCCGTCTCGGGACCCGGGCCGTTCCGCGCGCCCCGTGAAGGTTCCGTACCGACGGTACGACGACGGGCCGACCGCGACCACTCGAACGGCCCACAGCGACGTCGCTCCGATGCCGACCCGGCCGGCAACGTCGAACGTGACGTCGTCCAGCGCCCGCCAGCCACCTCGCCGGCTCCCGCCAGCGCCGCGAGATCCCGGGCGATCGCCGACCGGCCGGCCACGGGGACGCCCTGTGGCGACGTCATCGCCCGGCTCCCGGAACCGCCCGGCCGCCGACCTGAGGCGAGCCGGTGTCCCAGCGGGCGCGGCCGACGTTCACCCGGCGTCCGGGCCAGGGGCTCGCGGCGGGCGCTCGCTCCGTGGCAGACCGTCGACGACCAGGTCGTAGGAGTGCGCGACCGCTTCGTCGATCAGCCGTTTCGTGATGCCCCGTCCGGGCCCCAGCGTGATCCAGTGCCGCTTGTCGAGATAACGGCCCGGGACGATCGAGGCGTGGCCGCGCTCCAGCGCCCGCGCGTGCTCGGGCTCGCACTTGACCGTGATGATCTGCTCGTCCGGGTCGTCGGTGACGATCAGGAACACCTTGCCCCTGACCTTGTACACGTCGAGTTCCGGGGTGAAGGGGCGGCCGTGGCCGACGTCGGGGAGAGCGAGGGCCGCCTTGCGGGCGGTGTCCTGGAGGCGGTCACCGGCCGCGCTCATCGACCCGCCCGCGTGCCGGTGCCGTAGGTGTGCGGGTCGACGGGCTGCTCGGCCTTGGGCAGATGGGAGACGACGAGCAGGTAGGAGTCGGTGACGAGTTCCCTGGCGAGCTGCTTGTCGACGCCTGTCCCGCCCTCCAGCGTGATCCAGTGCTTCTTGTTCATGTGGTAGCCGGGGGTGATGTGGCTGTTGCTCTCCCGGAGAGCGCGGGCCTCGGCGGGGTCCGCCTTGAGGATCACGACGGGGCGCCCGGGGACCTCGGTCATCAGCATGAACACCTTGCCTCGCACCTTGAAGACCTCCCAGTCCGGGCCGAAGGGATGCTCCAGCCGCGCTCCGGGAAGTTCCTCCGCGCACTCGGCGGCGAACTTCTGCAGGGTCGATCCGTTCATGCGTGTTTCCTTTCTCAGCTGGCGGCGGGCCGGGCGTCGGCCACGGACGGCACGCACCATCCTTTTCCCTGAAACGGGCGAAACGGCGGTAAGGTGCGGACACGTGATGGTCGACAAGCGACACCTCGGGCGTTCTGCCGGACCCCGCGGGCAGGCCGCGGTTCCGCTGTACGGTTTTCAGCCCCCGGTCGGCACTCCGTACGGCCTCGAGGTGAGCACCGTCGAGGACTTCTTCGCCGAGCACGACGACTGGCCGTGGAATCCGCCCCGTCCGGGCCGCGCCACCTTCCACTACCTGATCCTCGTCACCGAGGGTGAGCTGCTCCACGATGTCGACCACGTCACGCGAACCGTGGCCTGCGGCCAGTGGCTGTGGGTGCGTCCCGGGCACGCGCAGTGCTGGCATCCACCGGGTGCCGCGCGCGGCTTGTTCATCCTGTTCGAGCCGGACGTGCTGACGTCCGACGCCGCCCGCCTGCTGGCCCCGCTCACCGCGCACGAGGCCCCCGCCGTTCTCAGCCCGGACCCCGACGACGCGGACTGGCTGAGGCAGACGGCGCTCCAGCTCCTGGACGAACACCGTGCGCTGGGGCGCCGCCCGCTCGATGTCCACCACGCCCTGCGGCGCAGCCTGCTCGAATCGCTGCTGCTGCGCCTCGCCAACTCCCCGGACGTCACCTCCACCGGCGCGTCGCCGGGCGGCACGGGCCGTCAGGGCACGTACGCACGGTTCGTGGACGCCCTGGAGCTGCACTTCCGGGAACTGCACCGGGCCGCGGACTACGCGGGGCTGCTCGGCTGTTCGGTCCGTACCCTCAGCCGCGCGGCCCGGGACGCCACCGGCAGGGGGGTGCGTGAGGTCATCGACGAGCGGCGGCTGCTCGAAGCCCGGCGCCTGCTGGGAGGCGGCGGTTGGGACGCCCGGGCGGTGGCCGTCCATCTCGGGTTCACCGATCCCGCGAACTTCGGCCGCTTCTTCCGTGGCCACACCGGTCTGACCCCGGCCGCCTTCGCGGCCGGCGAAGCCGGGACCGGCAGGTGAGGCGGGCGCGGCACGAGCCCGCATCGCCACGGCCTTGAGCACGAGTGGGGCCGGCCGGGGGCGGCCGCCTCCCCGGACCAGCTTGCTCACCGGCCGTGTGCGTCACCGTGAAGCCCCGGATCTCCGGATTCCCGGATCTCCGGATTCCCGGATCTCCGGATCCCCGGATCTCCGGATCCCCGGTCAGGACGCGATCGCGCCTGTCGCGGTCTGGGCGAAGGCCCAGTTGGAGTGCACGATGCGCCATTCGTCGTCGATCAGCCGGTACGCCTCGGTGGCGTTCCAGGCGCGCAACTGCCGTTCGTCGCCGTTGTCGTCGAGCACGTAGGTGTTCAGGTTGTAGGCCAGGACGGCGAAGTCACCGCCGTCGCTGACGTGCACGACGGGGTTGAGGTACTCGTTGCGCACGATGTGCGGATCGGAGTAGATCGCCTCGATGTGGGCGACGGTCGCGTCACGGCCGACGACCAGGTCCTTCCCGACCGGGTCGAAGTAGCTGATCTCCTGGGCGTAGTTGTCGAGGTAGCCGCGGTTGTCGCCGACGCTCCACCGCTCGTTGAAGGACTTCTCCCGTTCCAGGATGGTCTTGCTGATCTTTTCCCTGTCGACGCCCATGACGGTCTCCTCTTCGTGGATGCCGCCGCCGGTCGGCTCCGACCGGCGGCGGACGGGTGTGTCTCTCGGTCGTCGAGCCGCACCACGTGCTTGCCCGGCGCCGTGCCGGCCCCGACGCCGGCCTGGGCATCGCGAACCTGCTCCAGGCCGTGGCGGGCCTTCGCGACCGGGGCCCTGAGCCGCCGTTGGTCGCCGCGGCACCTCTCGATCCTCTGTCGACATCCGGCGAAGCGCCCAGTCGGTCGCGGACATCTGGTGGTCGATGGAGGACACCGGCCGAAGCCCCCCCGATCACAGGAGTCCACTGGGCCCGTCATCCCGGCTGGGGAAGCGCTGAGCACGCGCCTCAGGAAGCGCTGATCACCCGCTCCGTCACCTGTTCGGTCCGGCCGGAACCGTTATGGAGGGGTTCGGCCGAAAGGGATGGGGCCGGGGCATCCGGGTCGGTCGGACCGCCGGGCGGCGGGCATGGGGCGAGGGGTCCGAGCTATCCGGGTCAGAGCGCCGGACGGCGGGCATGGGGCGAGGGGTCCGAGGCATCCGGGTCAGAGCGCCGGACGGCGGGCATGGGGCGAGGGGTCTGTCACCGGTTCTGCGCGGTGCGCAGCTCGTCGGTGTATCGGGCGAGGGCTTCCTCGGCCGTGGGGGCGGGGCCGAACAGCTGCTCCTGGCGGCGGGGGTCGGCGACGTAGCGTCCGGTCTCGAACCAGCGGAACATCGCGGCCATGTCCGCGATCAAGGGCATGAAGCGGCCGGCGACGGCTCCCGCGGCGCGGGTGACGGCGGACGGGACGGCCCACACCTTGATCTTCTTGCCGGCCCGGCCGCCCATCACGTCGGCCACCTCCCGCATGCTGACCGGACGGTCCCAACCGATGTCGATCCGCTCACCTGCCTCGACCTCGGCGTCGACAGCTGCTGCCAGGTACGCCGCGAGATCGGAGGTGTGGACGAAGGTCAGCGGGACGGTGGCCTTGCCGATCCACACCATGCGGCCCTTGTCGACCGGGTCGCCCGCCATGCTCGCGACCTGGTCGAGGAACGCCCCCGGACGCAGGGCGACGAACGGGACGCCGAGCTGTTCGAGCTTGTCCTCGGCGAGCTTCTTGTGCCAGAAGTGCGGGACTTGGGGCGTCTGGTCACTGGTGAGGATGCTGGTCAGGACGAACCGCCGGATGCCGGTGCGGTGGGCGGCCTCCGCGAGGTTGGCGTTGCCGATGGTGTCGATGTCGTTGGCGTTCCTGCCGCCGCGGGTGTAGCCGGCGGCGGTGGTGATGACGGCGTCGGCGCCGTTCATGGCGGCAACGAGCGAGTCGACGTCGAGCATGTCGCCGCGGACGATCCGAACGCCCCGGCTTTCGAGCCGGCCGGCGTCGCTGGTGGGCCTCACCAGGGCGCGGACGTTCTTGCCGCGCGCCAGGAGTTCGTCGACGACCTTGCTCCCGAGGGAGCCGGTCGCCCCGACGACGAGGACGGGGAGGGTGGTTGAGTCGGTGGCGGCTATGAGGGTCTCACTTTCCGTCAGGTCATCGGCGAGGAGGGGTTAGGTGGGCGGGGCGGGTTGCGGTTGCCGACGTGGGAGCCTGCGTGCCGGGGGAGGGCTGATGGAGGCGGCCCGTGGGGGCGGATCCGCTGTGCGCGTCACCGCCGGCACGTGCCGGGTCCGACGGCACCCGCGACGGGATGGGCGACAGGGCCGACCGACGGTGGTCGCGCCGGATGCGGGACGGTGTGCACCCCGGGCCGCGTGCCGCTTTTCACCTGTGGTGTCGTGGGCGGGCGTGGGGTGCACACCGGGGAGTCACGCGGACTCCTCTTCCGGCAGCGCGCGGCTGCTGATCGCCTCGGTGATGGCGTACGCGGTCGCGACGAAGGATTCCGCCTGCTGCTCCGTCAGATTCCGGGCGGAGGTCTCCTCCAGGGCCTGCCACAGGGCTGCCAGGGGTTCGCGCATCGCCCGGCCCTTGTCGGTGAGGTGGACCACCATGACGCGCCGGTCATGTGCGGCCGGTTCACGGACGATCAGGCCGGCGTCCTGCATGCGGCGCAGCGCCTTGGAGAGGGTGGAGTGGTCCACGCCGACGCTGTCGAGCAACTCGGACTGGGACTGGCCGTCCCGGTCGAGGAGGTGCATCAGCACCAACTCCTGTCCGGGATGCAGGTCCATCTCGCGGAGCATGGCGGCGGCATAGGCCCGGTGGGCGCGGGCGAGCTGGAAGATCGCGTAGCTCATGGGTCCTGCGCCGGCCGTCGTGGGGACACGGGCTTCGGGGGTGGGCATGGTCGCCTCCCTCAGATGGTGTGGGTGGGGTAGTCGGTGTAGCCGGCCACTCCACCGCCGTAGAAGGTCGCCGGGTCGGGGGTGTTCAGCGGCGCGCCGGCGCGGAGCCGCTCGACCAGGTCCGGGTTGGCGAGCGCGAGGGCGCCGACGGAGACGAGGTCGGCCGTGCCGTTGTCGACGTCCTTGGCACGGGCGGGCAGGTCGGCGCCGCCCCGGTTGAGGATCAGCGTGGTCGGCCACAGCGCCCGCAGGGTGCCCAGCAGCTCCTCGTCGCCCGCGTGCATCACGTGGAGGTAGGCCAGGCCCAGGGGGCGCAGGGCGTCCAGGAGCGCCGGATACAGCTCGGCGGTGTCGGACTCGGCGATGTCGTTGTAGGGGTTGCCGGGGGAGACGCGGATGCCGGTGCGCTCGGCGCCGATCTCGTCGGCCACCGCGGCGGCGACCTCGACGGCGAAGCGGATGCGGCCCTCGATCGAACCGCCGTAGCCATCGGTGCGCTGATTGGTGTTGTCGGACAGGAACTGGTGCACCAGGTAGCCGTTGGCGCCGTGGATCTCGACGCCGTCGGCGCCGGCCGCGACGGCGGCCGCCGCGGCGCGGCGGAAGTCGTCGACGGTCGCCGCGACCTCCTGCGTCGACAGGGCACGCGGGGTCGGCATCTCCTGGGGCCCGGACGCGGTGAACATCGTGCCCTGCGGCCGGACTGCTGAAGGGGCGACCGGCCGGCGCCCGTGCGGGGTGTTGTCGGGGTGGGCGATGCGTCCGGTGTGCATCAGCTGGATGACGATCCGGCCGTCGGCCTCGTGCACGGCGTCGGTGACCTTGCGCCACCCGGCGATCTGCTCGTCGTTGTGGATGCCGGGGGTCAGGAGGTAACCCTGGCCGTCGGCGGAGGGCTGGGTGCCCTCGGTGATGATGAGCGCGTGCGAGGCCCGCTGGGCGTAGTACTCGGCGTTCAGCTCGGTCGGTACGCCTTCGGGCGTGGAGCGGTCGCGGGTCATGGGGGCCATGACCAGGCGGTGCGGCAGGGATATGCCGCCGAGAGTGGTCGGCGTCCACAGGGAAGTCAGCATGAGGGTCCTTCGGTAGGGCGGTGACCGGTGGGTCACCGTAAAGGTGGTGTGGTCGTGGGGAGGCGGTGGGTGGGGGTGCTCAGTCGACGGTCAGGACGAGCTTGCCCCGCACGTGCCCGGCGTCGCTGACCTGCTGGGCCGTGGCGGCCTGGTCGAGCGGGTAGGCGGTGACGGTGGTGACGAGCTTGCCGGCCGCGGCGTCCTGGGCCAGGGCGGCCAGCCGGGCGGTCGAGCGTTGCGGGGACCCTTGGGAGAAGGTGACGCCCAGCTGCCGTGCGCCGAAGTCGGCGATGGTGACGATGCGGTCGGTGCCGCCGCGCAGGGTGATGGAGTCCTCCAGGGCGCCCTTCCCTGCCAGGTCGAACACCGCGTCCACGCCGTCGGGTGCCAAGGCCCGCACGCGCTCCACCAGGCCCTCGCCGTACACGGTCGCGGTGGCGCCGAGCGAGGTGAGGTAGTCCTGGTTGGAGGCGCCCGCGGTGGCGATCACGCGGGCGCCGCGGGCCGTGGCGAGCTGGACCGCCACGGTGCCGACCGCCCCGGACGCGCCGTGCATCAGCACGGTCTCCCCGGCGGCGACCCCGAGCAGGTCCAGAACCCGCTCGGCCGTCTCACCGGCGACCGGCAGCGCGGCCGCACGCTGCCAGTCGAGGTCCGCGGGCTTGGGGGCCACGGTGGTGGCCAGCGCGTACTGGGCGTACGAGCCGGTGTCCGACCAGCCCAGCACCTCGTCGCCGACCCGCACGTCGCTCACGCCCTCACCCAGGGCGTCGACCACGCCGGCGAGTTCGCCGCCGGGGACGGCGGGGAGGGCCGTCGGGCGGACGGCCTCCAGCATCCCGGAGCGGATCTTGCCGTCCAGCGCGTTCAGCCCGGCGGCCTTCACACGGACCCGGACCTGGCCGGGGCCGGGCTGCGGCACCTCGATGTCCGCCTCGTGCAGCACGTCCGGGCCGCCGAACCGGTCGAAAACGATTGCCCGCATGATGACTCCATTCCCGTCGGCCACCAAAAGGGTGGCTGGCCACATATTCAAGGTAACAGCAATCGTGTGGCTAGCCAAGTATTCGCGAAGGCGATCACCTCGGCTCACTTCGAGGTGCGCCGACCACGTGCAGGGGTGGTCGCATGGGCGACTGCGAAGACCGTCAGGGTGTGAGCGGGGGCAGGCGAGGGACTCTCTCCTGTCCCGTGCCCCGCCGGGCGGCCGTCCGCGCCCCGCCGGGCGGCGCCTCCGCCGGCGGCGGCCGCCCGATCGTCGTCCTCGACCACGTCGACCTCGTGCGGAGTCCCCGCGACCCGGCGGCGGCCGCCCCGCTCGGCGCGCGCCCGCGCACGGTCCGGACGGACGGACGCACGACCGGCTCAGGTTCGGCGGCGTGGCACGGGAGAGCCGATGCCGGCGATCCCGGTCGGCGGTGCCCCGCCCGCCCGCAGCGACGGGAGTGGATGCGTACCGGGGTGTGACGATATGCCCGCACTGGGCACCCTTCGGTCGCCGTGCTGACCGAAGGGTGCCCCCCGTCCGGCGGCCGCCCGACGGGCCGTTGTCAGTGGCGGGTGCGAAGCTGCTGGTCATGGACGAGGCTGACTTCATGCGGGGCCGGGTCTACGGCGCCGACCACGAGGACGCGGCGCCCCGCCCGGACCGCGAGTACGCGGAACTGGTGGGCGGCCCGCTGGACGGGCTGCTGCTGGACGTCACGGAGCGCCCCGGAGGCGACCTGCGCGAGGTGGCGCTGACGACCGAGATAGGCCGCTACGGCGCCGGCGGCTGGGCCCTGTACATGGAGCGGCCCGGCGACGCCCGCCGCTTCGACTGGCGGGGGGACGCGCCCGGCGCTCCCTGACGCCCGGCGGTCGGAAGGGGAGCCGACGGTCCGGGAGTTTGTTCGATCGTACGAACCTGGGTTCGTGAGGGTTACCTCTTGCGTCGAGACTTGATAGGAAACCTTCCTGTCAGTTGCAGCGCAGATCCACCTCCACCCACCCCCCACTCCCCGACTGGAGTCACTGTGGTGCACAACTCCCCCGGCGCACACGAGCGGACCACCGCGTCCCGCCGCACCGTTCTCGCCCTCCTCACCGCGATGACGGCGGCTCCGCTCCTCGCCGCTCCGCAGGCGTCCGCGGCCCCCGGGCCCCGCGCGGCGGCCGGGCTCGACGACCCGGCGAAGAAGGAGATAGCCATGAAACTGGTGTCGAGCGCGGAGAACTCCTCGCTCGACTGGAAGGCCCAGTACAAGTACATCGAGGACATCGGCGACGGCCGCGGCTACACCGCCGGCATCATCGGCTTCTGCTCCGGCACCAGCGACATGCTGGACCTCGTCGAGCTGTACGCCGACCGCAAACCCGGCAACGTCCTCGCCAAGTACCTGCCCGCCCTGCGCGCCGTCGACGGCACCGACTCCCACGACGGCCTCGACCCGAACTACCCGCGGGACTGGCGCACGGCGGCCCAGGACGCGGTGTTCCAGCAGGCGCAGAACGACGAACGCGACCGGGTCTACTTCGGCCCGGCCGTCCGCCGCGCCAAGGCCGACGGCCTGCGCGTCCTGGGCCAGTTCGCGTACTACGACGCCATCGTCATGCACGGCGACGGGGGCGACGCCACCAGCTTCGGCAGCATCCGCCGACGCGCCCTGGCCAAGGCCAAGCCCCCGGCCCAGGGCGGCGACGAGACGGCGTACCTCCACGCCTTCCTCGACGCGCGCGTATGGGCCATGAAGCAGGAGGAGGCGCACAGCGACACCAGCCGCGTCGACACCGCCCAGCGCGTCTTCCTCCGCAAGGGCAACCTCGACCTGCAACCGCCCCTGGACTGGAAGGTGTACGGCGACAGCTACCACATCGGCTGACGCGTCGCGGCGTGGCTGTGACGCGGATCGGGGCCGGCCCACGTCACAGCCACGGGGTGCGCGCGGTGGCAAGGTTCGGCGGATCCGCGTCGCCGCCCCGACGCCGGCGACGGAAGGCGACGTCCCGCCGCGCCGGCCCCGCTCCGAGTCGCCGCCCTGTACGCCGGCCCCGTCCCGTCCGTCGCTCGCGTTCCTCGATCCGGCTGGTCGCCGTCGCCATCGCCCTGTCCGGACGCGGCCCGAACCCGGGCGTGCGCCTGCCGCGCCGGTC
Organism: Streptomyces sp. NPDC006259; assembly: GCF_042870975.1. Taxonomy (NCBI): domain Bacteria; kingdom Bacillati; phylum Actinomycetota; class Actinomycetes; order Kitasatosporales; family Streptomycetaceae; genus Streptomyces; species Streptomyces sp. NPDC006259. Next base: position 48,559 of record NZ_JBIAHY010000005.1, read on the forward strand.
CGCCGCGAGGTCGGCCGGCGCCGTCCGCCTCCACTCGATGCCGCCGGAACCGTGCGGCCCTCCGTGCGCGAGGCCGCGCGAGGCCGATCCGGCCCGGACCGAAGGCCGGTGCCCGCCCCGCCGGGGCGACCGTCCTGCCTGAGGCCTGAGGCCTGAGGCCAGCAGTCGGGCCGACAGCACGGCGCCTGGGGCGGCAGCATGGCAGCCCGGCGGCCGTGGCGAGGTGGGTGCGGTGGGCGCGGTGAGGCGTCGGGGGCGGCCGCCGCGAGCGGGTGTCCGCCCCGGCGCCTTCGGGGAGTGGTGCGGCTGGGGCGTAGGAGTCGGATTCGGGGGTATGCGCGCGGTCATGAACGGGGTAATGAAGGCGGTCCGCATGGAACCTGTCCCTCCCGACGAGGGCTTCCCGGGTCCCGAGCGGGTCCGGATCGAGACAACGGTGGCCCTCGACGGAGAGACCGGCTGCATCGCCGGGGCGCGGGAGTTGACGGGTGAATTCCTCGCGAGTGTGCAGCGCGATCACGGCGTGCCGGTGTCGGCCCGCACCATGGACCTGTCGCAGCTCGTGGTGAGTGAACTCGTCACCAACGCCCTGCGCCACGCGCCCGGCCCGGTGCTGCTGCATCTGCGGATCGTCGGTGCCGCCGTCGAGATCGCGGTCTGGGACAGCGCCCCGGCGCTGCCGACGCCGCGCGCGGCGGATCCGACGAGGGTGGGCCAGCACGGCCTGGAGATCGTCATGGCCGTGGCCCAGGAGGTCGACGTCGTACGGGAGCCGGTCGGCAAGCGGATCGTCGCCCGGCTCGGGCTGCTCGACGGCATCTGAGCCCTGTCGTCACCTCCGGTCCCGCGCCCGGTCCGGCCCCGGTCCGTACCGGTGAGCGGGACCGGCCGGGGACCGCACCGCGGTCCGGCGCCCGGCACGCACTCCTGCCGCACCGGGCGACGGCCCGCGTACGTCCTCCATCCAGGACGAGCACTCCCGACCGGCACGCCGGGAGTGCGCACCGGGCGCCGCCCGGCCCGCTCTCGGGTGGACGGACGACGGGAAGGCGACCACGGGATCAGGGGGCGGTCACCGTGCGCGGGCGACACAGGCAACTGCACGATCTCCACCTCGGCCCCGCCGTCCACCCTGGCCAGCGTCCCGCGCGGGACGGACGGCGGCCGTCGTCGCCCCGGTGTCAGGGCTTGTACGGGAGCGCCGCGCAGTTCGAGCCGGCGGGCCTGCCGTCGAGCCGGTCGGTCAGCCAGGAGATGGCGTCGCCCTGGTCGGCGAGCAGCGGGGCGAAGTGGTTGAGCAGGGCGTTGCCCAGCGGCAGCAGGACGACCGGCTTGTAGGTGACGTTCGCTCCCTTCGCGCACCAGTCGACCGCGAGGTCGCGTGCCTGTCCGTGCGGCACGAGGTTGTCGGCGGTGCCGGTCGCCACCCGTACCGGGGACGCGGGCCTGAGCCTGCCGATGCGCTGGTCGGCCAGGAACGCCTTGAGCGCCGGCTCGTCCTCGATGATGGCGCCGAGCGAGCGCCCGTCGGTGGTCCAGGCGGTGCTGCGCGCCGAGTTGTAGGCGAGGAGGGCGTCCCCCACGCACATGGTGGACAGATCCTTCAGGGCCGCCTTGCCGGCCGCGTTGAGGTGCGCGTCCGCCACCGGCTTCAGCTCGGGGTCGGACTCCAGGAAGCCGTTGACCGACCAGCCGAGCGCCCCGGCGAGGTCGCTGCCGTCGATGGCCGCGGTGACGGCGACCAGGTCGGCGGGCGGCGCTCCGCTGTAGGTGCCGGCGAGCGGTACGTCGGGGGCGTACGTGGGCTGGAGTTCGGCGGCGGCCGCGGTGGCCCCGCCGCCCTGGCTGTAGCCGAACAGCGCCACCCGTGAGCCGTCCGTGAGCGACGTCCCGTCGAGGGAGCGGACCGCGCGGACGGCGTCCAGCACGGCGTGCGCCTCGTCGACCCGGTTGACGTAGGTGTGCAGCCGGTCCGTGCTGCCCAGGCCGGTGTAGTCGGTGACCGCGACGGCGACACCGCGGGCGAGCAGGCGGTAGATGCCCAAATCCTCGTAACCGACCGACACCGTCTGCCCGTTGAGCACGAGCGGGCGTTCCAGGCCGAGGGACGCGGCGCACTGGTCGCCCTGTCCCATGGTCCCGGGCGCCACCACGACCAGCGGCCGTGGCCCGGTGCCCCTCCAGGCGGCCGTCGGTTCGATGTAGGCGCCCGTGACGGCCATCGGCCGGCCCGCCGAGTCCGTGGACCTGTACATCAGGCGGGTCGCCCGGCCGGGCAGCGGACCGTCGATGCCGGGCAGGCTCAGGGCGAGGGGCAGCCTCTCGGTGCGGATCAGCGCGCCGTCGGCGGCCGGCAGCGAGGCGGGCGGGTTGTAGAAGGCGGGGATGGTGACCCCGCGCGAGACCACGGGTTCCGTGGGTGCGGCGGCGGTGGCCGGAACGGCCGTCGTGCCGAGGCAGGCGGCGGCCGTGACGGCCGCGGCGAGCAGGCGGGTGGGTGCGGGCATGGCAGACCTCCGGGGGGAGAGAAGGCAGGCCGAGCTTCTTCTGCGGCTCGGGTGACGCGCGATCCGGTGAGGACGGACCGCCCGGCACGCGGCGGCGGCCGTCCCACCACCGCCGCATGCCGTACGGGAAACGCTCTTAGACGAACTGTCAGGACGGTAGCGGTGGTGGGGTTACCCGGGGTAGCGGTCGGTAGGTTACGGTTCAGTAATATGGCGGTCGTGGCCCGAACCGGTCCCGTGCGCCGGTCACGGACCCGTCCCCGCGCCCAACTCGCCGCGGTCACCGGTGTGATTGACTGCTTGTGTGGTGCACGAGTCGATCTTCCGGACCAGGGACGTCCCGGCGGCCGACCGGTTCGACGCCTGGGTCGAGCGCATGGGCCGCACCCACGCGCCGATGCGGCTCAGCAGCGACCGCGCGGCGGACTACGACGGCTGCCAGCGGGCGATCGTCCTCGGCGACGTGACCGTGTGGCCCGCCACCTTCGACCCCCTGGTCTTCCGCCGGACCCCCGAACTCATCCGCGCCTCCGACCCCGAGGTCCACCACCTCTCCCTGCTCCTCAAGGGGGAGGGGGCGGCCAGTTGGGGCAGCAGCCGGCAGGCGGTCTACACGATGAACGACTTCCACATCAGCAGCTCCTCGCGCCCCTTCGAGATCCACACCGGAGCCGACCCGGTCACCATCGTCGGGGTGGAGATCCCGCGGGCCCAGGTGCCGTTGCCCGGCCGGCACGCCGACCAGGTCGTCGGAGGCCGCATCTCGGCCACGGACGGCATCGGCGCCCTGCTGGCGCAGTTCCTCCGCCAGCTCGCCGCCGACACCTCCGTCTACCGGCCCGCCGACGGACCCCGCCTCGCCACCGTCGTCGCCGACCTGGTCTCGGCGGCCTTCGCGCACGCCCTCGACGCCGACGCGTGCCTGTCGCCGGAAAGCCGCGACCGGACCCTCATCCTGCGCGTCAAGGCGTTCGTCCGCCACCACCTCGCCGACCCCGAACTGACCCCCGCGGCCATCGCCGCCGCCCACCACATCTCCCGCAGCCACCTGTACCGCCTCTTCCAGGCCGAAGGCCTCACCGTGGCCTCGTACATCCGCGACCAGCGGCTGGAACACGCTCGCCGCGACCTTCTCGACCCCGCCCGGAGCACGACCCCGATCCACGCCGTCGGCGCCCGCTGGGGCTTCCCGCGGGCCGCCGAGTTCACCCGCGCCTTCCGCACCGCCTACGGCCACCCGCCCAGCGAACTGCGCGCCCGTGACCACCCGGAGCCCGGCGTGCCCGGAGACGCTCCGCCAACCGACCGTGGACGCCACGCCAACGACAAGGCCCCCCGTTCCGGCGCATCCTGGTGACCACACGGCGGCGGACCGTCGCCGGAGTCCGGGCGGCGTGCCAGGACCACGGGGGAGTCCTGGTACGCCGATGCCCGGTGGGCGGTCGTGACGGCCGGGCGGACGGCGGTGCGGCGGGTGGTCCGGGCGACAGACGCCGGGAACCGGGCGGCGACGGACCCGCCGACGGGCGCCGGGAACGGCAGCGCTGCCGTTCCCGCCGACCGCCCGCGATGATCGAGTGGTGACGGTGCGGGTCGCGGCGTACGGTCGAACGGGAAACACGACAGTGGACGCAATCGTTTACTGAACTCCGAGGGGACCGCCTCTCGCGCGGGTGACACGCTATGAGCACATCTCCGCAGCCCACTTCCGCGTCGCAGACCTCCGTCCGGCCCCCGGGCGGCGGCGGACACGCGATGGCGTTGTTCGTCATCGCCTCGTGCCAGCTGATGGTGGTCCTCGACATCACCATCGTGAACATCGCGCTCCCCGAGATCCAGCGCTCCCTGGACTTCTCCACCGAGAACCTGTCCTGGGTGGTCAACGCCTACACGCTCACCTTCGGCGGTCTGCTGCTGCTCGGCGGCCGGGCCGGGGACATCCTCGGGCGGCGGCGCGTGTTCGTCTTCGGCGTGCTGCTGTTCGTCCTGGCCTCGCTGCTCGGCGGACTCGCCCAGGGCCCCGGCCAACTCCTGGCCGCACGCGCCCTCCAGGGCGTCGGAGGGGCCATCGCCTCCCCGACCTCCCTCGCCCTGATCAGCACCACCTTCCGCGAAGGACCCGAGCGCAACCGGGCGTTCGGCGTGTTCGCCGCGGTCTCGGCGGGCGGCGGCGCCATCGGACTCCTCGCCGGAGGCATCCTCGTCGAGTGGCTGAACTGGCGCTGGGTCCTCTTCGTGAACGTCCCCATCGGCCTGCTGATCGCCCTCGCGGCGCCCCGCTGGATCAAGGAGTCCGAACGCCACCCCGGCCGCTTCGACATCGCCGGCGCGGCGACCTCCACCGCGGGCATGGTCCTGTTGGTCTACGGCTTCATCCGGGCCGCCCAGGACGGCTGGCGCGACGCGCTCACCCTGGCCTCCTTCGCCGGGGCCGTCGTCCTCCTCGTGGTGTTCATCCTGGTGGAGCGGCGCTCCCGGCAGCCGATCACACCCCTGCACATGTTCGCCGACCGCAACCGCGCGGGCACCTACGGCATCATGCTCTGCCTGGCCGCCGGCATGTTCGGCATGTTCTTCTTCCTCACCCTGTTCGTGCAGAACGTGCTGGACTTCAGTCCCCTCCAGGCCGGACTGGCGTTCCTCCCGGTGAGCGCCGTCATCGCCCTCGGCGCGGGCCTGGCCTCCCGGTTCCTGCCGACGTACGGCCCGAAACCCTTCATGGTGGTCGGCGCCGTTCTGGCCGCCGCGGGACTGGGCTGGCTGACCCTGACGGACGTCCACTCCACCTACGCCGGCAGCGTGCTCGGCCCGATGCTCGTCTTCAGCCTGGGGATGGGCATGGAGTTCGTCTCCCTCACCCTGATGGCACTGTCCAACGTGCCCACCCGGGAGACCGGCGCGGCCTCCGGGCTGCTCAACGCCACTCAGCAGGTGGGTGGTTCACTCGGCCTGTCCATCCTGGTCACCATGTTCGGCACGGCGAGCAACAACGAGGCGGACGAACAGGTCCCGGCGTTCCTGTCCCGGGCGACCCCGTCGGAACGCCTGCGTTTCCAGCGCACCGGCGAACTCCCGTCGCCCTGGAGCGACGAGATCCTCACGGCGGGCGTGTCCGCGGCCTTCGTGGCGGCTGCGGTCTTCACGCTGGTCGCCGCGCTGATCGCCCTCCTGGTGATCCAGGTCCGCCCCTCCGACCTCGAACGCCTCAAGGGCGACGGAGCGGCGCCACCGGGCGGCTGAGACCGCCCCACCGGCGCCGTCGGGGGCATGCATGCCCCTGCCGGGGCGGCCGGGGCGTGGTGACGGGGAGCGGTGGCGGTGCGTCGCGTGGTGAGGACCGGCGGTGCATCGCGCGGGACGGCACCGGCGGCGCCGCAGTCGCTCCCCGCGTGTCGCGTGGCTGCCGGCGGGGATCACATGGCCGGCCACGGCACGACGCCCCGCCGGGTCGGTAGGGTCCGCTCATGGTTCATCGAGACGTGGATCGAAGCGTGGGCGTCCTGCACCCCGGCTCCATGGGCGCGAGCGTGGCGGCGCAGGCCGTGGCGGGAGGTGCCGAGGTCCGGTGGCTGCCCCGCGGGCGGTCGGCGGCGACGCGGCGGCGGGCGGACGGCATCGGTCTGCGAGCCGCCGCCGACCTGGGGGAGCTGGTGGAGAGCTGCCAGGTGATCCTGAGCGTGTGCCCGCCGGCCGCCGCCCTCGACGTCGCCCGGGAGGTGGCACGGGCCGGCTTCCGCGGCGTCTACGTCGACGCCAACGCGGTCAGCCCCGAACGGATGGCGGACATCGCCGAGGTGCTCACGGCCGGCGGTGCCTCGGTCGTGGACGGCGGGATCACCGGTCCGCCGCCCCGCGAGGCCGGTACGAGCCGGCTGTACCTCTCCGGAGACGCCCCCGCCGTCGCCCGGGTCGCCGGCCTCTTCCAGGCCACCGCCCTCGCACCCTTCCCACTGGAGGGCCCGATCGGCCGGGCGTCCGCGCTGAAACTCTCCTTCGCCTCCTACAACAAGATCGCCTACGCCCTCGCAGCCCAGGCCTGTGCGCTGGCCGACGGACACGGCGTCCTGGACGAGCTGATCGACCTCGCGGCCGGGGCACTGCCCGGCACGCCGCTGGCCGGCCTCGAGCGACTGGCCGGCGCGGGCCGCAAGGCCTGGCGCTGGGAGCCGGAGATGGGGGAGATCGCCCGAGCCTGCGCCCAGGTCGGCCTGCCGACCGGCTTCGCCGAGGCCGCCGCGGAGACGTTCGGACGCTGGGAGGCGCACAAGGACGACGGGACGGTGACCGGCGCCCGGCTGATCGCCGATCTGCGCCGGACCGAGCGGCCCGGGGAACCCGGCACGGCGTGAGCCGCCCTGGGCGCGGCGGGACCGGAGCACCGCCGCACCCGCGGCCGCCTCAGTCGTCGAGCGCCGACAGGACCTCGCGGAGGTCGACGAACTTGAAGTTCGTCGCCGTACGGTCCCCGGCCTCTCCGGCGTCGTCGTGCCCGTCCTGCACGACGAGCAGACCACCCGGGAACCTGCGGCCCAGAGGCGCGTTGAGGGCCGCGGCGCCGTCGCACTCCTCCGACCCGTCGGGGCCCGTCGCGGTGGCGGCGACCCGGAAGCCGCCCTCGTACTCGTTGTTGTCGCTCCGCTCGCGGTCGTAGGCGGCGAAGGTGTCGTCGCCCTGGCTGGAGGCCAGCAGATGGCCGTCGCCGTCCGCCTCCGTGACCAGCGTCAGCCCCTCGACGTCCGCGGTGACCCGGGTGCCGCCGTAACCGGGGTCGGTACCGCTCACGCACTCCTCGGTGGCCTCGTCGTAGGTGCCGGGCACGCCGTACTCCCGGACGGTGTCGACAAGTTGGGGCGTCCCCTTCAGAGTGGCGGGCACGCGCCAGATGCCGACGTCCTCCTGACCGGCGTACAGGGTGCCGTTCGCCGGGTCGACGACCATGCCCTCGACCTGGGGCTGTTCACCGGGCTCCGCGCACGGCGACCACGAAGTGCCGTTCGGCAGGCGGAAGGAGGACGGCAGGGTCAGGGTACGGACCGTGCGGTAGCCGACCTTGCCGTCGGCCGTCGGCGTCAGTTCGAGCAGGGCGACGGTGGTGCGCTCGCGCCGGCTGACCAACGCGTAGGTGCGGCCGCTCGCCCTGTCGGTCCAGGTGGCGAGACCGTACGCGGTGCGCTGCTCGTTGATCTCCGCCTGGTCGGCGGAGAAGACCGGCGCCACCGCCGGGTCCGTGACGTCCGAGAGGGGGCGGCCGGGCGACGCGGGGTCGATGCGGTAGAAGCGCAGCCGGTCGTTGCCGCGGTCCGTGGTGACCGCGAGATCCGCGCGCCCGGTGGACAGCCGCAAGCCCCGCACCACGTCCACGTTGTTGTAGCGGCCGGGCGCGTCCCCGGCGCCCGGCCCGGCGGGCGCGGCCACCGACTGCACGAGCCGGGTGCCGAGGTCGTACACCCGCAGACCGCCCTCCTTCGCGGTGGCGACGACCAGGCTGGCGTCCGGGTCGGCGTCGTTGCGCCAGATCGCGGGGTCGTCCGCGTCCGAGTTGCCGCCCGCCTCGTCGTCGTACAGGGCGGGTGTCTCGACGCGCGGGAGGACGACGGGCAGGGCGTCGGCCTCGTCGGCGGAGGCGGGAAGTGCGGCGGTCAGAGCGAGCGACGCCGTGAGGACGGACACGGCGAAAGTCCTCGGAAGCGTTCTGGCCACGTCGACCTTCCTTCGGTTGGGGGCAGGACGAAAGCAGTGGTGATCTTGGTCGTGAGGGCGAACGCTGGGGCGGCTTACGGGTGAAGGGCGGGCGCCTACGAGGGGAACAGCTGCCGCACACGACCGGAGCCGCTGCCCGCGCGCGCCCCGGACCGCTGCCGAGCGGCTCCGCAGGCGGCGATCCCGTCGACGAGATCGGCGAGCCCCGTGGCCCGCACATGGCGCGCTGGACGTCCGGGGACCCGTTCGTGGCGGCCCCGATGCTCCCGCCGCGCTCCCTCAGCCGGGCCAGACCGTCCAGCACCGTGGGTCGGCAGGCGACGGCGGCGGCCGTCCGGTCGACGTACACCCGCCACGGATGACCGGCCGACTCGCCCAGCCCGAACGCGGCACGCAACCGCGCGACGTCCGACCGCTCGGCGCGCTCGGCGAGTTCGGCCGGCGGCCACCGCTCGATCTCGGGTCCGTACGCGTGGTCGTGGCAGAGGTCGGCCACGGCGTCGGCGAAGGCGGAGGTACGGTCCACCAGCGGGCCGTCCAGATCGAAGAGGGCGAGGCGCATGAACGGTCCCTACCCGTGCGCCCTTCCGCCCCAACGCCGTTGTCGGCCACGGCAGGTGGCACGCGTGCGCCGTGGCGGGTTTGCGGCCCGAGGGAGCGGCAACGCGAAGTCCATGACTGAACCGAACACGGAGACGAACGAAGAGCGCGCCACCAAGCGCGCCACCGCATCCAAGGCCCGACGCACGGCGGACAAGGCGACCGCCCCCGCCGCACAGGCCGCAAAGGGCGCCGCGGACAAGGTGGATGACGCCGCGTCGACCGCCGGTTCCAAGGCCGGTCGGGCCGCCGAGGGGATCGGCGGCGCGGCCCACGGCGCGGCCCGCGGCGTCGAAGCGGGCCGCCAGGCGCTCGCCGAGAGGACCGGGCAGGTCGCGGCCACGGCCAAGTCCGCCACCGAGCAGGTCGCGGCCACCGCGAAGACGGCCACCGGCCAGGTCACGGCGACGGCCAGGACCGCCTGGACGGTCATCGCCCACCGCAAGCTGATCGCCGCCGGTGTCGGCGCCGGCGTGACCGCGCTGACGGCCGTGTCGTACGCGGCGGGCCGCCGCTCCGGCCGCCACACCCACGGCCCGATCACCCGGCTCACCGGCGGCCGCATCTGACGCCCCGCACGCGCGGTGGGACGCACCCCGGCAGGACCGGGCCCACCGCGCGGAGGCGGGGAGGAACGCCGCGGGCCGACCCCGGGGAAGCCCGGGGCGGTCGGTCACGATGAACCGCCCCAGCCGGGGCACACGCCCCAAGTGATCTTCGTCGAAGGCCGCTTGGGAGGAACCACCACCGTGACCGCACCCACCCGCCCGATACGCCCCGTGCGCCGCCGTCGCTTCGACCTGCGCACGACGGCCCTTTTCTTCGTTCTCCTCGCCCTCCTCCTGACGCTCGTGGGACTCGCCGCCCGCACCGCCGCGGCCGCGGCGGAACGCCGGCCCGTGTGGGCCGTTACCCTGCTCGTCCTCGGCTCCGCCGCCATGGTCGCCTGCGATCGCGGCCGACGGCGCTGGTCGGCGCGCAGAGTGGTACGGCGCGCCGCCGAGGCCCTTGAGGAGGCGGCCGAGACAGCCGTCGACGCACTCGGCGATCCACCCGTCCAGACCGTCCGGGCCGTCCCGGCAGGAGTCGCCGACCCGGCCCCGACGCCCCTCGCCGACGGCCTCCAGCGGACACTCGTCATCGGCACGGCCTCCACCACGGACGTCATGGACACCGTGAACGTCATGGACACCGTGGACGTCATGAACACCGTGGACGCCACGGACGCCACGGACGTCATGGATTACTACGAGGCCCTGGACCCGGACGAGTTCGAGCAGGCGATAGCCGGCCTGTGCGCCCGCGACGGCTGCACGGACGTCGAAGTGGTGGGCGGCGCGGGCGACTTGGGCGCCGACGTCACGGCGTTCGCGCCGGACGGACGCCGGCTCGTCGTCCAGTGCAAGCGCTACGGCGAGGGCCACAAGGTCGGCTCCCAGGATCTGCAGCGCTTCGGCGGCACCTGCTTCACCGTCCACGAGGCCGACGTCGCCGTCGTCGTCACCACCCAGGACTTCACCGCGCCCGCCGCCGAGTACGCGCGGCAGTGCGCGATCGTGTGTGTGGACGCCGAGCTGCTGCGCGCCTGGCACTCCGGCGCGGGGCCCCGCCCGTGGGAGCTGCCCGCCGCGTGATGACGCGGGCCCTCACGGCCGGGTCGCGAATTCACCGCCGTCAGCCCGGTTCGCCTTCGTCGACAGGGGAACTTGGCGGTGAGCGGAAGAGGCCAAGCACAGGAGGTCGTCGTGGCGGTCCGGCATCGGCTGATCAAGACATCCCCGCGGCGGGTGTGGGCCGTCCTCGCGGACGGTGAGCGGTACGCGGACTGGGTGGTGGGCACGGCGGAGACCCACCCGGTGCGGGGCCTGTGGCCCCAGGTCGGCGCGGAGATCGGCTACGAGGTCAGGTTCGGCCCCGTCCGGCTCACCAACCGGACCGTCGTACGGCGCTGCCATGAGGGTGCCGCCCTGGAACTGGAGGCGCGGGCGGGCGTGCTCGGCACCGCGAGGATCGCCATCGAGCTGCGTCCTTGGGGCGAGCACTGCCTGGTGATCGTGGACGAGCACCCCCTGCAAGGGGCGGGCGGAGCCCTGCACAACGCGGGCGTGGAGGCGCTGATCCAGCTCCGTCACCGCGCGATGCTCGCCCGGCTGGCCACCGTGTGCGAGGACGGATCCGCCGGCACCGACACCGGACCCGGCCCGGTGGCGGTGCCCGCGCACGGCGGTGGCGATGCCTGACGCCGTGGTGATCGGGGCCGGCCCGAACGGCCTGGTGGCCGCCAATCTGCTGGCCGACGCCGGCTGGAGCGTGGAGGTACTGGAGGAGCAGCCCCAGCCCGGCGGAGCGGTGCGTCACGACAGGGGAGTGGACCCGGACTTCGTCAACGACCTGTTCAGCTCCTTCTACCCGCTGGCCGCCGCCTCCCCGGTGGTGTCGGCACTGCGCCTGGAGGACCACGGCCTGCGGTGGAGTCACGCTCCGCACGTCCTGGCGCACCCGCTGAGCGACGACAGGTGCGCGGTCCTGGACCGGCGGCTCGACGTCACCGCCGCCTCCCTGGACGCCTTCCACGACGGGGACGGCGCCGCCTGGCGCCGGCTGCACGAGATCTGGGAACGGCTGCGCCCCGACATCGTCGACGCCCTGTTCACCCCCTTCCCGCCGCTGAAGGCCACCGGGCGGCTCGCCGTCCGGCTGCGCGCGGCGGGCGGCCTGCGGCTGGCCCGCACCCTCCTGCTGCCGGTGCGGCGCATGGGCGCCGAGGAGTTCGGCGGCGAGGGCGGCCGCCTCCTCCTCGCAGGGAACGCCCTGCACGCCGACCTCGCCCCGGAGGCCGCCGGCAGCGGCGGCTTCGGCTGGCTGATGTCGATGCTGGGCCAGACGTACGGCTTCCCCGTGCCGGCCGGCGGCGCCGGCGCCCTCACCGACGCGCTGGTCCGCCGGCTGCGCGCCCGCGGCGGCACCCTGCGCTGCGGGCTGCGGGCGGACCGGGTCGTCGTCCGCGACGGACGCGCCGTGGGCGTACGCACCGCCGACGGCGGGACGCTGACCGCCCGCCGTGCCGTCCTCGCGGACGTGTCCGTCCCCGCCCTCTACGGCGAGCTGGTCGAACCCGAGAACCTCCCGAGTCAGGTGCTGGCCGACCTGAAGCGGTTCGAGTGGGACTTCGCCACCTTCAAGGTCGACTGGGCCCTCGACGGACCCGTGCCCTGGCGGGCCGAGCAGGCCGCGCGGGCCGGCACCGTCCACCTGGCCGACGGCCTCGACGAACTCACCCGCTTCGCCGCCCAGATCGCGATGCGGCAGATCCCGGACCGCCCGTTCTGTCTGTTCGGCCAGATGACGACGGCCGACGCGTCCCGCTCCCCGCAGGGCACCGAGTCCGCCTGGGCCTACACCCACGTGCCGCACGAGGTCGCCTCCGACGCGGGGGACGAGGGCCTCACCGGCGCCTGGTCCCCCAAGGAGCAGGAGCTGATGGCCGACCGGGTGGAACGCCAGGTCGAACGGTTCGCGCCCGGCTTCCGCACCCTGATCCGGGCCCGCCGCGTCCTCGCCCCGCCCACCCTCCAGGCACTCGACGGCAACCTCCTCGGCGGCGCCATCAACGGCGGCACCGCGGGCATCCACCAGCAGCTCGTCTTCCGTCCGATGCCCGGCACCGGACGGCCGGAGACACCGGTACGCGGCCTCTTCCTCGCCTCCGCGGGCGCTCACCCGGGCGGCGGCGTGCACGGAGCGCCGGGCGCCAACGCGGCCCGCGCTGCGCTGCGGCGGCACCGGTCACCGGGACTGACCGGGTTCCAGCGCGCCCTCACCCGCCGCGACCGCGCGGGAGACCCACGACCCGGATGAGGATCACCGACGAACGGAGCGAGCAGTGGCGCACACCCCGCTGGGGGGCTCGGAGCGTGGCCCCCTGAAGGACCGCACGGTCGTCGTCACCGGCGCCGCACGGGGCCTGGGCGCCGCCCAGGCGCGTGCCCTGGCCCGGCGCGGCGCCCGGCTGGCCCTGCTCGGCCACGAGCGGCCGGCCCTGGAGGCGGTCGCCGCCTCGCTGCCCACCCCGGCCCTCGCCGTCGAGGCCGACATCACCGACGAACAGGCACTGCGGGACGCCGCCGGGACCGTCCGCGCCCGGCTCGGCCCGCCCTCGGCCGTCGTCGCCAACGCGGGCGTCGCCGAGGGCGGCCCCTTCGCCCAGGCCGACATGGCCTCCTGGCGCCGCATCGTCGACGTGAACCTCATCGGCAGCGCCCTCACGGCGCACGCGTTCCTTCCCGACCTGCGGGAGACGGCGGGCTACTACCTCCAGATCGCCTCGCTCGCCTCCATCGGCGCCTCGCCGCTGATGAGTGCCTACTGCGCCTCCAAGGCCGGTGCCGAGGCCTTCACGCACGCGCTGCGCGCCGAGGAGGCGCACCACGGCGTGGCGGTCGGTATCGCCTACCTGAACTGGACCGATACCGACATGATCCGGGACGCCGACCAGCACGCCGTCCTGCGGGAACTGCGCGCCCACATGCCGGCGCCCGCCCGGCGCGTCCATCCCGTCGAGACCGTCGCGGAGCGCCTGGCACGCGCCGTCGAACGCCGCAGCACCGCCGTCTACGTGCCCTCGTGGCTGCGCCTCGCGCAGATCGCACGGGCCGCGCTCCCGCCGCTGGTACTGCGCGTGTCCCGTCGGGAACTGCCCCGCATCGAGGCAGAGGAGCCCTTCCGCCCCACGGGGCTGCTCGGGGCCGGAGGACGGGCCGACGTGGACGCCTCGCCCGACCCGTGACCGCGCCTCGCCGCACGGTCGCGGCGGGTCCGTCGGGCCGCGGACGGCTCAGAAGGCGTAGCGGACGCGCAGCCACGGGGCGTGGGCGCCGATCAGGTCGCGCAGGGCGCCCAGTGCCTCGGACTTGATCGCGTTGCGGTACCGGACGTTCAGCGCGCCGTTCTCGGAGCGCTTGTCCTGCTGGAGTTCCGGCTGCCACAGCACCTGCTCGGCACGGGGATGCCAGCCCAAATTCACCTCGTGCAGGTCCCGGTTGTGGGTGAGCATGATCACCTCGGCGGCCGCCTGCCGCTTGACCCGCTCGGGCAGTACGTCGTCCAGCTGTCGCAGCAGGTCGCCCCAGGCCTCGCGCCAGCCGGGCCGCAGGACCACGGGGGAGAGGTTGAAGTGCACCTCGTACCCGGCGTCCAGGAAGTCGGCGGCGGCGGCCACACGGTCGGCGACCGGTGAGGTGCGCACGTCCAGGAGACGGGCGTCGGCCTCGGGCATCAGGGAGAAGCGGATCCGGGTCCGGCCCCGCGGCTCCAGCGCGAGCAGGTCGGGATTGACGAACTTGGTCGCGAAGGACGCCTTGGCCGTGGGCCAGTGGCGGAACGCGCGGACCAGATCGGCGGTGTTGTCGCAGACGAGGGCGTCCACCGAGCAGTCGCCGTTCTCCCCGATGTCGTACACCCATGCCGTGGGGTCGCACTGGTTGGGCTCCTGCTTGGGGCCCTGCCGGGCGATGTGCCGGCCGAGGTGGGCGATGATCCGCTCGATGTTGGTGTACACGGTGATGGGGTTGGCGTAGCCCTTGCGGCGCGGCACGTAGCAGTAGGCACACGCCAGGGCGCAGCCGTTGGAGGGGCCGGGGGCGATCCAGTCCGCCGAACGTCCGTTGGGGCGTGTGCTGAGTGTCTTCCTCTCGCCCAGCACGAGCGTCTCGCCCTTGACGCGCACCCACCGTTCGACGTTCCCCTCGTTGCCGTGCAGCCCGGGTACGCGCCAATGGGAGTCGATCTCGATCAGCCGGGCGTCGGGGAAGCGGGCGATGATCTGGCGGCCGCGCGCCGAGGCCGCGGCGGCCGGTTCGGCGTGGATCTCCCGCACGGGCAGCAGACGGCGGGCCGTGCGGGAGTGGCGGAACGACGGACCGGCGGTGGACGAGGCCGGCTCGAGGGCGTCGAGGCCGAACAGTGCGTCGTCCCCGTCGTCCGGGCCGGCCGACGGGGCGGGCATGGGGGCTCCGGAAAGGGGTGCGGGGGCGGAACGGGACATACCACTCTACGCATACCGGACGCGTGGCCGTCGCCGGTGCGGGGACGGCCCCGCACCGTCGGGCGGCGACGGCACTCCCGGTGCGTCGTCGGGGGCGGCAGCGGCGCGTCGGTCATGCATGTGGGTGGGTTGCGTGGATCCGCTGGTTCCGCATGTCGGTGGGTTGCGCGGGTCCGGTGGTTCCGCATGTCGGTGGGTCCCGCGGGTCCGCTGGTTCCGCACGTGGATCGGTCCCTCAGGTCCGCTGGTCCCGCACGTCCGCCGGCGGCTGTACGGCCGTCGGTCTCCGCACGTCGGTCCGGCACGTGGGCCGGCCCGTCAGTCGGCCTCCGGCGTCGGCCGCCGGCGCAGCACCATCAGGGCCGTGTCGTCGCCCAGAGCCCCCGCCGCGTGGCGGCGCAGGTCGCGGTAGACGGTCGCCGGCAGGTCCGCCGCGCGTACCTCGTCCCACGCCGCCGCCCGCTCGTCCAGCGGATAGAACCTTCCCGACGGATCACGTGCCTCGGTGACCCCGTCGGTGCACAGCAGCAGCGTGCCGCCCCGCGGGAAGGTGAACCACTCAACCGTACGGGGCTCCGGGGAGAGGGCGTCGAGACCCAGCGGGACGCACGGCTCACCCCGCAGCACCGGACCGTCCCGGTCGGCGTGCAGCATGAGCGGCGCGACATGACCGCAGTTGATCACCTGGACCTCCGGGTCCGGGTCCGGGCCGATGCCGAGGACCAGCGCCGTCACGAACCGCTCGCTCTCCCCGGCCTGCGCCGCGAAGGAGTTGTGGCGCAGCACCGCGTCCTCCAGGGCGTCGACCACGGCGGTCAGCGTGGGCTCGGAGACGGCCGCCTCACGGAACGCGCTGAGCACCGAGAACGCCGCGCTGATGGCGGGCAGCCCCTTGCCCTGGACATCGGCGATGAAGACCCGGCTGCCGTACGGCGAGGACACGACCTCGTACACGTCGCCGCCGACCCGGCTGTCCTCCTCCACCGGCTGGTAGAGACCGTGCACGATCAGCTGGTCCGTCATGAGCGGGAACGGCCGCAGCAGCTGCCGCTGGAGGGCGGCCGCGGCGGACCGCAGCCGGGCGATCTCCCGCTCGCCGCGGACCCGCTGGGCCGCCCGGGCGACGCTCAGCGCGTTGAACACGAGGGCGAAGACGACGGTGGCCGTCGCGGCGCCGATGGTGTCCTCCGCGGTGTCGAACAGGGCTCCGGCGATCATCACCGTCACCCAGGAGGAGGCGACGGCGGTCTGACGCACGCTGCCGCGTCCGGCGATCAGCGCGGGCAGCACCACGAGGAAGGGCGCGAGCCTGGTCTCACGGCCCAGGAAGATGCCGACGACCGCGAGGAGCACCGTCACCGCGACGAGCCAGAACAGCACCACCCACCACCGCAACGGCGGCGGCCTACGGTCCTTCCCGCCTGCCGCGGACGACCCGTTCGGCTCTCCGGAGGTGTTCACCGTCTCTCCCGCTCCCTGCCCCGGTCTTCGGCGACCCGCCGGGAATCGGGACGGGAACACCCTTCCCTCTCAATATCCGCCTCCCGCGCCGAGCCCGCCGATCGCGGCATGGTGATCGTATGACCGTGCTCGCCGTCCTGTTCGCCGTTCTCGGTGCCGCCAGCAACGCCGTGGGCACGGCGTTCCAACGCAAGGCCGCCGCCGGGGTGCCGCGCGGCGGCGGACTCCGGCTGCTGCGCGCCCTCGTCCGCCGGCCCGCCTGGGTGGTCGGCGTCGCCGGGGTCGTGGGTGCCGCCCTCTTCCAGGCGCTCGCCCTGGTCAACGGACCCCTGGCCCTCGTCCAGCCCCTCTTCATCCTCGAACTGCCCTTCGCCCTGCTGCTGGCCGTGCCGCTGCTGCACCGCCGCCTGTCCGCCGACGGCTGGCGGGCGGTCGCGGCACTGGTGGCCGGCCTCGCCCTGGTCCTGCTGTCGGCGGCCCCCTCCGGCGCCCGCGACCAGGCGCCCATGACGCACTGGATCCCGGTGCTGACGCTCTGCCTGGGCGCGATGGCCGCCGCCGTCGTCCTCGCCCGCCCCACCCGCTCACCCCTGTTCCGGGCGGCGGCACTGGCGAGCGCCGCCGCCATCGGCAACGCCCTGACCGCCGCGTTGATGAAGTCCGCCACCGGCCGCCTCGCCGACGACGGCCTCGGCGCCTTCCTGACCGTCTGGCAGACGTACGGCTTCGCCCTGGTCGGCGTCTGCGCGCTCCTGCTGCTGGAGAACGCGCTCCAGGCCGGTCCGCTCGTCGCCTCGCAGCCCGCGCTGACCGTCGGCGACGCCACGGTGAGCCTGCTGCTCGGCGTCACCCTGTTCGACGAGCACATCCGCACCGGATGGTGGCTCGTCCCCGAGGCCGCGGGGGCACTGCTGATCCTGTGGGGCGTGTTCCGGCTCACCCGCGTGGTCCCGAACCTCGCCGACATCGTCCGGTAGGCCCGCGTCCGCGCAGCTCGACCGCACGCCGCACCGGCGAGGCGCCCCGACCACCCCGCCGCCCCGGAGTCCCGTCGGACCGTTCGTCGCGGTACCTCCCAGCCCTTCCAGCCTTCCCCGGACAACGCGCGGTCTCCCGGCCCTCGGCGCGGCCGACTGCCGATCCGAGCAGGGCCGACGGCCGACTACGAGGTACCGGACAACCCGCGCGGCCGACGGCCGACTACGAGGCGCCGGGCAACCCCGCACGGGCAACCCCGCACGGGCAACCCCGCACGGATCCGGACCGCGGCGGGGGGCGCCCGTACCGACACCCGCCGACCCCGGCGCGGCGGGTGACGACACGCAAGCCCCCGCTCAGCGGCCGGTGCGTCGCTCGGCCCGCTCGGCCCGCTCGGCCCGCTCGGCCTCCTGGGCGGCCTCGCGCGCCTCCCGCTCCGCACGGGCGAGCGCGTCGGCGGCCGTCCGCCGCCGCTCCTCGGCCTCCCGCCGCTCCTGCCGGGAGAGCTGGAGTTCCTCCCGTACGGCGTGCAGGTGCCGTTCGGCGGCGGCCACCTCCTCCTCCGCCCGCTCATGACCCTCGCCCGCCCGCCGCAGCCCGGTGTCGGCCTCCGTCAGTTCGGTACGGCGCTCGCGCAGCCGCTCCTCGGCCGCCTCCGCCGCCTGCCTGGCCCGCGCGAGTCGTCGCTCGCGCTCGCGGCGCCGCTCGCCGATCTCGTCCTTCGCCGGGGTGCTGCCGGTCGCGGCCCGCGCGGCCGCCGTACGGGCCGCTTCGGCCGGTGGGCCGCTGCCGGGCAAAAGGTCCGACGGCGGCGTGAGGGCGCTCTCCAGCCGGCCGGCGGCCCACTGCTCGGCGGCGGCCGGGTCGGCCAGCACCGCCTGGAGCGTCGCCTCGACCTCCTGCCGCACCGAGGCCGACAACCGGTGTCCCGCCTCCGCGGCGAGCTGCGCGGCCTGCGCGGACAGCGCCGCGACGACACCGCGGCGCCGTACGGACAGCTCCTTGATCCCGGCGCGGTCCAGGGTGCCGTACGCCTCGCGCAGGGCCTCGCCCAGTTCCAGGAACCGGAGGCTCTCCTGCGGCCTGGACCGCCGCAGCAGGTTCGCCGCCCAGGCGGCGAGCGAGGGCCGGCGGGCGGCGTGCAGCCGGCGGGCGTCCTCGGCGCGCCCGTCCGTGCGGGCGCGCAGGGCCAGTTCCTCACGCCGGGAGACGAATCCGGCGGGCGGGGACGCGTACAGCTCGTCGAGCGCCGCCTCCAGCTCGTCCCCGGCTCCCCGCTTTCCCCGTACGTCCTTGCGCGGCACGCCTCCCAGACTCCACCGGGCCGGGCTCGGGCGCACCTCGACGCCCAACCCGTCGGGCAGGATGGGTACCGGGGCGTCCGGTAGGCGGAGCCGGGGAGGGGAGCGGTGCGTGGGTGAGCAGCCGGGCCGCGCGTGGACGGCCATGACACCGGGGGACTTCGACCGGGACGAACCGCTGCGGCTGAACGTCCGCACCGGCGGCGGCGCCGTCCCCGCCGAGCCGGACGAGTGCGGGACGGCGCCCCTCTTCGGCGACGAGGCGCCGGCGGCCCGGCGTCCCCCGGCCCGGCCGCGCCGACGGGATGCCCCGCCGCACGAGCAGGAGCGCCTGTTCTGACGGCCGCCCGCCCGGCGCGGGGCCGGTCAGCGGCCTCCCGTGTACTGGAGCACCAGGAGGGCCACGTCGTCGGTGCGCTTGCCGGCCGTGCCGGAGGTGCGCAGCAGGGTGTCGACGAGCGCGTCCAGGTCGCTGTCGTCGGCGCGGCCCAGCTCCCCGGCCAGCTGGTTCATCGAGTCCTCCAGATCGACGCCCGGTGACTCGATCAGTCCGTCCGTGTAGAAGGCGAGCATCATGCCCGGCACCAGGGGGATCCGTGTGACCGGGAAGTCGGCGTCGGGATCGATCCCCAGGAGGGGGCCGGGCGGCAGGTCGAGGGGCCGCGCCGCACTGCCCGGCAGTCGCAGCAGCGGCGGCGGATGGCCGGCACTGGCCAGCTTGACGTGCCGGTCCGCGAAGTCGAGACGGGCGTAGAGGCAGCTGGTGAACAGGTCCGGGCCGAGGTCGGTGAGGAGCCGGTTGGTCTCGGCGAGGACCCGGTCGGGGGGAGCGCCGAGGGTCGCGTGCGCGTGCACCCCGATGCGGACCTGTCCCATCAGCGCGGCGGCGGCCACGTTGTGCCCCTGGACGTCGCCGATGACGGCCGCCGCGGCGACGTCGTCGAGGCGGATCAGGTCGTAGAAGTCCCCGCCGATGTCCATGCCGCGGGTGGCGGGCAGATAGCGTGCGGCGACCCGCAGACCGGTGATCGCGGGCAGCGTGCGCGGCAGCAGCGCCTGCTGGAGGCCGTGCGCGAGGTCGTGCTTCATGTCGTACAGCCGGGCACGGTCCAGCGCCTGGGCGATCAGCCCGGCGAGCGAGGTGAGGACGGCTCGTTCCGCGGCCGGGAAGTCGTGCGGTTGCTCGTACGACAGGACGCAGATGCCGACCGGGCGGCCCGAGATGATCAGCGGGAGGAAGGCCCAGGCCTGTTTGCCGCTGATGTGCGGTGCCTCGGGGTAGATGCGCCGCATGTCCTCCGGGTCCGCGAAGAACGCGGGGATGCCGCTGCTCAGGGCGCGTCCCGCCGGGGTGAAGCGGGTGTCCAGCGGCAGTCCGTCGAGGCGTTCGATGGTCCGGGGCGAGTAGCCGCGGTACCCGGTGATCCGCAGCCGGCCGGCGTCCGCGGTGGACAGCACCAGCCCCTGGGCGCCGAAGGCCGGCATGATCTGGTCGGCGACCAGATCGATCACGTCCTGCACGCCGACGACCTCGGTGAGGGCGGCGGCCAGATGCGTGAGCTGGTACAGCTGCCCCATCCGGGACGGCGCGGCCGCGCTCACGACCTGGCGGGGCGCCGACACGGGCAGGTCCTGCGCACCGCTGGGGACGATCCGGACGCTGATGCCGCTGGCGTCCGGGTACAGGTGGAATTCCAGCCACTGGCCGGGCGGCCGGCAGGCGGTGAAGGACACGGGCTCGCGGCTGAGCACGGCGGCGCGGTAGCGGTCCTCGTAGGTGGGCTCGTCGAGCCAGCGCAGCGACTGCCACGGGAGCATGCCCAGCAGCTCGCCGGCCTCGCGGCCGAGCAGGGCGCAGGCTCCGGAGCTGAGATAGGTGAAGCGCCCCTCCAGGTCCAGGCCGCAACTGCCGCCTGGCAGCCGTTCGACGAAGTCGGCCGCCGCCATCGCCGGTCCGGCGTCCCGGCGGCCGCTCCCGACGGGCAGGACCCGCGGCCGGCCGGCGTCGGCCGGCCGCCTGCCGGACTCGGCGGCCTCCTCGAGCAGCCGCGCCAGCCGCCGGCAGCTCGACATGATGTTCCCCTGCTCCCGTCCGGTCATGTACGGCGGCCGGGTGGCCGGCCACATCAGCAGCAGGGCTCCCCAGCGGCGTACGCCGGTGACCGGTGTGGCGGCCAGTGCCAGCGGATAGGGGAGCGCCACCGCCGTGCGCGGATAGGACCGGGCCAGGTCGCTCTGGGTGCCCACCCACACCATGCGCTCCTCACGGACCGCGTCGGCCACCGGCGCCGGAGCCGACACGGGCACCCGCGCCCACGGTTCCGCCAGCTCGGCCGGGGCCCCGCACAGGACGTCCAGGCGGAGCACCTGCTCGTCGCGGGAGAGCAGGTAGAGGGCGCCGACGGACGCGCCGGTACGGCGTACGGTCTCGGCGAACGCGGCGTCCAGGCCGTCGACGGCCGGATCACCGGTGTCGGTCACGAGGCACCTCCAGCGTCACAGGGGAGTCCTCCGGACGGCCGCGGGCGGCTGTCGGCTGCTCGCGCGACGCGGCCCTCCCGCGCGGGACATGCCGTGCCTCTTCCCATGGAAGGACGCTACGCCGATGCGGCACGCTCGGCACGTCCCCGGCGGACCCCGTGCGGGGCGAGCGCCTGCGGAAGCCGGTCGACGTCCTCGGCGGAGCCGAACGGCGACGGCCCCCAACGGCCCGACGGTACGCCGCCCGCCGTCGCGCCGCCCGCCGTCGCGCCGCCCGCCGTCGCGCCGCCCGCCGTCGCGCCGCCTGCCGCCGAGGCGGCGGGTCGACTCCAGGGCGCGCAACGAGCAGGCCGGCGCGCCCACCCGCCCCGTGCCCGGCGCCACGCCGGAAGACCGCGAACCGCCGGGAGACCCCGCCGGGGTGCGGCGGCCGGCCACCGTCGGCAGCAGGGCGGACTGCGCCGCGCGGCCGGTGCGCGGACCGTGCCTCCCCGCCGACCTGCGACAGGCCGGCCGGTTCCGGCGCTCCGGGTTCTCGTGGGCCGCGAACGCGCCGGGGAGCGGTGGGCGGCGGGAGCGGGGACGGCGGCCGCCGGGCGCGGCCGTCCGCCCGAGGAGGTCGACGGCGGCCCCGACCGCGGCCGCCGCTCCCACGGCGGCGTGCCCCGTCCGAAGCGGCGGAAAAACAGGGGGTGTGCGGCTGTGATTCCTGGGCACACGTGTTCCGTGTGAGGTGGGGCGGTGCACCTGGGGAGGTCTGCGCCGCCCCGCCCCCTTGTCCGGCCGTCCGGGGGCGCGGCGGTCAGGAGACGGTGGCCGGCGGCGGCGTCCAACGGCCGGTCCTCGCCGGCCCCTCCGGGACTCCGTACTCCTTCCTCAGCTGCTCGGGGATGGCGTAGTGCATGACACGGCCGCGGGTGAGGGAGGACAGCTCCAGGACGGTGGTCAGGTGGCCCAGGCGGTCCAGGGCCCAGCCGCCCATCGGTGAGCGGTCCTCGATCGACTCCAGGACCCCGAGGAGGTGGGGGACGGCCTGGACGAGCGTGTCCCACGGGGTGCGGGGGACGTCGAGCCAGTCCGCG
Source organism: Streptomyces sp. NPDC006259 (assembly GCF_042870975.1). NCBI lineage: Bacteria > Bacillati > Actinomycetota > Actinomycetes > Kitasatosporales > Streptomycetaceae > Streptomyces > Streptomyces sp. NPDC006259. The sequence continues at coordinate 70,712 of NZ_JBIAHY010000005.1, forward strand.
CAGGTGTCGCCGACGAGGTAGCGGATCAGGGCGGACACGATCGGATCGAAGAAGGTGCCGGGGACGACGTCCTCGTACAGGTCGATGAGCTGCCTGGTGAGATGGGCGCCCTCGGCGGACGGACCCATGTGGCGCAGCATGTACAGGTCCAGGAACCGCCGGGCCTCCGGCAGGGTCCCGGGCACCGCGTCCTGGTCCACGCCGAGCATGGCCCCGACGACACGCCAGGCGTAGAAGTACGCCTCCGCGCCCTCCTGGGAGAGGTGGATGCCCAGACGGTGCAGGGAGTCCAGGACGAGCAGGGAGAAGAACATCTGCCCGCCGATCATGTCCTCCTGGCAGATCGGCACCCCCAGGGCCGGCACGTCCCAGCGGTTCTCGCGCACGAGATGGTGCCGGATGGAGGCGTGCAGCAGCCGCACCTTCTGCGCGGCGGGGATGAACCGGCTGCCCGCCTCGAAGGCGTCCGGCCGCATCAGCAGCACGGTGAACTGGCCGGTCTCCGCCATGCGCCTGGACGGATAGCTCAGTCCGTGCGTGGCCGACAGCAGCCGGGCCACGTGCGGGACGAGGTAGCAGGCGGGCATGGAGGCGAAGGACAGCGCGGTGGAGATGTGCACGTTGTTGTCGATGAAGAACAGCCGGGCCTTCTCCATCACTGTCCAGTCCACCCAGTGCGGCGGCGTGCTCGTCGCGTGGAGGTACTCGCGGGCCACCTCGGGCAGCCCGTCGGGCAACTCCTGGCCGACGGTGGAGACATAGCGCATCAGGGTGTTGAACGTGCCGACCTCCCCCCGCTCGAACAGGGTGGCGACGACCGCGTCGGCCAGTTCGTCGCCGCCGCGGCGCAGGGCGTCCATCGACGTCTCGGTGTAGGGCATCGGTTCTCCTCGACGGGCGGTGTCCGTGGGCCGGCGTGTCCGGTTCGCGGGACGGGAAGGGGGATCGGCGTCAGTGGAGACGGTCGGTGGCCCGGTGCGCGAGGTCACCGAGCGCCCGCCGCGCCTGCGAGGGGACGGCGACGTCGTCCAGGGCGCGCGTGGCCTGCTCCACCCGCGTGTGGATCATCCGTTCGATCCGCCGCGGCGCCCCCACCTCACGCATCAGCTCCCGTACGTCGTCCAGGTGACCGTCGTTCAGGTCGCGCCGCCCCAACACCTCGCGCAGGCGTCCGCGTTGCGCCGGGTCGGCGGCGTTCCAGGTCTCGGCGAGCAGGGCGGTGGGCCGGTGCGTCCGCAGGTCGTCCAGACCGGCCTTGCCGGTGCGTTCCGGGTCGCCGAACAGGCCCAGCAGGTCGTCGCGGAGCTGGAAGGCCTCGCCCAGCGGCAGCCCGTAGGCGGAGAGGCGCTCGCGCAGCGCGGGTGAGGCACCGGCGAGCAGCCCGCCGATCAACAGGGGCTGTTCCACCGTGTACTTGGCGGTCTTGTGGCGGACCACCTGGAGGGAGGCGGCGGTGTCCGGCCGGCCGCCCGTACGCAGGATCTCCAGGCATTCGCCCGCGACGAGGTCGCGGGCGAGCGCGGCCCACAGTTCGCGGGATCGGCCGAGGTAGGCGGCGGGCAGTCCGCTGGTGACGAACAACTGGCCGGCCAGGGACATCAGGAGGTCGCCCACCAGCATGGCCAGTGCCCGGCCGGCCGGGCGGGCGTCGGGGCGTTCGCGCAGGGCGGTGGCGAAGGCGACGTGGGCGGTGGGCGCGCCGTGGCGCAGGGGGCTGTCGTCGATGAGGTCGTCGTGGACGATCGCGGCGGCGTGCACGAGTTCCATGGAGGCGGCGGCTCGTACCAGGGCGTCGCTGTCGGGCTGTCCGGACGCCCGCCAGCCCCAGTAGCAGAACGCGGCGCGCAGGCGTTTGCCGTGCCCGGCGGCTTCCCGCAGCCGCTCGGCCACCGGCCGCAGGTCGTCGTCGACCGCCACCAGCAGGTCGGCCTCCTCCGCGAGCCGGCCGCGCATGACCGTGTCGACGCGGGTCCGGAAGGCCGCGGCGTCCCAGGCGTCAGACACCGCCGGAGTCGGCCTTCTCGCGGGCGAGCCGGTGCCGGGCGAGCACCTCCAGGTGGGCCTCAGGCACGTTCGTGTACCGGTCCAGGGCGAGTCTGCCGCGGGCCTGGAGTTCCTGCTGGGCGGCCTGGGCCAGCTCGGCCGTGTCGGACCGGCGCAGCAGCCCCCGCAGCCTGCCGAAGGCCGAACCGACCGCGTGCGCCGCGAGGTCCGCCAGACCGGCGGCCAGGAGCAGGGCCTGCTCCTCCCGCCCGGGTCCGCGAGGTGCCGGATGCGTCATGCCGCTTCCCCCATGTCCGAGTGCCGTCGCCGTGAAGGCACCTCCGAGCATGGCGGGCCGCAGGGGGAGAAGATCGCTGGATACCCCATCGAGTGACGGACCGGACGTATGACTGACGGGCCGCACGTATGACTGATGGGACGTATGACAGACCACCGCCGCGCGCCGTCGCCCCGCAGCTCGGTGGGTCCGGCGGGCCGGCGGGAGCGGGTC